>NZ_CP113431.1:1208750-1813125 GCF_030506255.1 Nocardioides sp. Arc9.136
CGCGGCGCGTCGGGCTACCGCCCCGAGCACACGCTGGCGGCGTACCGCCTGGCCGTGCAGCTGGGCGCCGACTACATCGAGCCGGACCTGGTCCCGACCAAGGACGGCGTGCTGGTGGCCCGCCACGAGAACGAGATCTCCGGGACCACCGACGTCGCCGACCACCCCGAGTTCGCCGACCGGCGCACCACCAAGACGATCGACGGACGCCCCGTCACCGGCTGGTTCACCGAGGACTTCACCCTCGCCGAGCTCAAGACGCTCCGCGCGAAGGAGCGCCTGCCGCAGGTCCGCCCCGACAACACCCGCTACGACGGCCGCTTCGAGGTGCCGACCTTCGCCGAGGTCCTCGAGCTGGTGAAGAGGCTGCGCAAGGAGACCGGTCGCACCATCGGCGTCGCGCCGGAGACCAAGCACCCCACCTACTTCGACTCCATCGGGCTCTCCCTCGAGGAGCCGATGGTGCGGCTGCTGCGCAAGCACGACCTGGACGGTCGCCGGGCCAAGGTGCTCATCCAGTCGTTCGAGACCAGCAACCTCCGGGAGCTCGACCGGATGGTCGACGCCCCGATCGAGCAGCTGGTCGACGCCGCGGGCGGCCCGTTCGACCTGGCCGGCTCGGGCACGACGTACCAGCAGCTGGTCACGCCGGCCGGCCTGCGGCGGATCGCGCGGTACGCCGACTGGCTCGGCCCGAACAAGGACCTGGTGCTGCCGCGCGACGCCGCCGGCGCCGCCACCGCCCCGAGCAGCCTGGTCGCCGACGCGCACCGCGCCGGGCTGGAGGTCGTGGTCTTCACGGTCCGCGACGAGAACCAGTTCATGGCGACCAACTTCCGCCGCGGCACCAGCCCGACCGCCAAGGGCGACGTCCGCGCCGAGCTGCTGGCCCTCTTCGAGGCCGGGGTGGACGGCGTCTTCGCCGACCACCCGGACTCCGCCGTGGACGCGCGGGAGGACTGGCTGTCCTGATCCGTCGGCGGGGCACGGCATGATCGCGTGCATGCTCGGGCGTTGCTCCACCCTGCTCATCACGGTCGTGGCCGGTCTGGCCCTGCTCGCGGGGCTCGCCCCGCCGGCGGCGGCCGCGGAACCCGTGCCGACCACGCTGGCGCTCGCGGTGCCCGGCGGGTACGCCGACCGGCCGACCGAGGTGGTCGCGACGTTGACCTCCGCGGCCGACGGGACCCCGGTGGCCGGCGCGCCGGTCACCCTCGAGCGCCGGTCCGGCGGCTCGTGGACCGCCGTCGCGACGGTCGTCACCGACGCCGCCGGCCGGGCCGCCTCCCGGGCGGTGCTCTCGCGGCAGCCGGCCGACAACGCGTTCCGCGCGGTCTTCGCCGGCGACGCGACGTACGCCGCCTCGGGATCCGGTCCGGTGACCGCGCCGCTGGTCGAGCGCACCAGCCAGGTCCGCGTCACCGGGCCCCGGCGGGTCGTCGACGAGCGCCGGGTTCCGGTCGGCGTGCTGTGGCGCACCGGCAACGGGGAGGCCGTCGCGGGCGTGGTCGAGCTGTTCCGCAAGGACCGCGGCGGGCCGTGGCGCCTCGCGCGGACGCTACGCACCGACGAGCAGGGCCGCGCCGAGGTCGTCGTGCGGCCCCGGGTGGACACCGCCTGGCGGGCGAGGGCGACCGGGACGGCGTGGGCCGCCCGGGCGACCAGCGGCGTGCACCGCATCGACAACGTGCCGCCCGGCGACCCGGTCCGGCTGCCGGCCGGCGCTCCCCGGCCGCGCGTCGGGCTGCCCGCCCAGCCGCGGGCGACCCGCCCCGGCGCGAACGTCACGGTCAGCCGCATCCCCGACGGCGTCTGGCGCTCGATGGTCGGCCGCAGCTGGCACCCCGGCTGCCCGGTGGGCCGCGCCGGCCTGCGGCTCGTGCGGGTCAACTACTGGGGCTACGACGGCTACCGCCACCGCGGGGAGGTCGTCGCCGCCGCGTCCGCGGCCGGCCGGATGGGCGCCGCCCTCGCCGCGATGCACGACCGCCGCCTCCCGATCCGCTCGATGTACCGCGTCGACCGGTTCGGCTGGTCCGCCCGGCTGCAGGGCGCCGACGACTACCGCTCGATGGCCGCGGGCAACACCTCGGCCTTCAACTGCCGCTGGGTCGTCGGACGCCCCGGCGTCCGCTCGCCGCACTCCTACGGCCGCTCGCTGGACGTCAACCCGTGGGAGAACCCCTACCGCGCCTCCCACGGCTGGACGCCGAACGGCTGGTGGGTGTCCCGCACCCACCCCCTCGTCGCCTGGCGGTCCTCGAGCCACCCGGTGGTGCGGCTGATGGCGGCGCACGGCCTGCGGTGGACCTACGGCCGCTCCGACAACCACCACTTCGACGCCGTCGGGGGCAGCGGGCGGGCCGTGCCGGCTCCGGTCGAGCGCGCCTGCGGGGCAGCGGTGTGCCACTGATGGCCGCCGCCGCGCCGGGCGGGGCGTGCGTGTTCTGCGGGATCGTCGCGGGGGAGTCCGAGGCCGACCGGGTGCTGGAGGACGACGACTTCGTGGCGTTCCTCGACCAGCGGCCGGTGTTCAAGGGGCACGTGCTGCTCGTGCCGCGCCAGCACGTCGTGACCCTGCCCGACCTGCCCGCGCCGCTGCGCGACCCCTTCCTCGCCCACGCCCAGCGGCTGGCGACCGCCGTCGTCGAGGGGCTGGGCGCGCAGGGCTCCTTCGTCGCGATGAACAACGTGGTCAGCCAGTCGGTGCCGCACCTGCACCTGCACGTCGTGCCGCGCACCAAGGGCGACGGGCTGCGGGGGTTCTTCTGGCCGCGGCACCGCTACGAGCACCTCGACGAGCGGGCGGCGTACGCCGCGAGACTGCGTGCGGTCCTCGACTGAGGCTGGTCTACCGTGTGGGCCGTCCACGCCACCGAGGAGCAGGAGTGCAGATCATGGGTCGATTCGACGGGCGGGTCGCCGTCGTCACCGGAGCCGCGCGCGGGATCGGGTTCGGCACCGCCACCCGGTTCGCCGAGGAGGGCGCGTCGGTCGCGATCCTCGACCTCGACGAGTCCGCTGCCGCGGAGGCGGCCGGGCGGCTGCCGGTCACCGGTGGCGCGAAGGCGGTCGGGATCGGCGCGGACGTGGCCGACGCGGCCTCGGTCGACGCCGCGGTCGAGCGGGTCGTCTCCGAGCTCGGCGGGATCCACGTGCTGGTCAACAATGCCGGGATCACGCGCGACAACCTGCTGTTCAAGATGACCGAGACCGACTGGGACCTGGTCCTGGGGGTGCACCTGAAGGGTGCGTTCCTGATGACCAAGGCGGCCCAGAAGCACTTCGTGGAGCAGAAGTACGGGAAGATCGTGAACCTCTCCAGCGTCTCGGCGCTGGGCAACCGGGGGCAGGCGAACTACTCGGCGGCGAAGATGGGCGTGCAGGGCTTCACCCGCACGCTGGGCATCGAGCTGGGCCCGTTCGGGATCAACGCCAACGCGGTCGCGCCGGGCTTCATCGCCACCGAGATGACCGACGCCACCGCTGCGCGGTTGGGGATCGACGTGGAGGAGTTCCGCAAGCTCAACGCGGAGGCCAACCCGGTGCGCCGGGTGGGCTACCCCGAGGACATCGCGGCCGCGGTCGCGTTCCTGGCCAGCGACGAGGCCTCCTACATCACCGGCCAGACGCTGTACGTCGACGGCGGCGCCAAGCTCGGCTGAGACCTCCGGGGAGGGGCCGGCTCCGTCGGCCCCTCCCCGTGGCGCGCCTGCGCGCCAGCGACTGCGTGCCGTCGCACACTGGACGCGACGCCTCGAAGTCGATCGAACCTGTAGTCATTCACCCGTCACCACCTGCATTGGAGCCCGCCGTGCGCCGCACCCGGACCCGCGCCCTCGTCGCCACCCTCGCCACCTCCGCCCTCTTCCTGACCGCCTGCGGCGGGGGCGACGAGGGCTCCGGCGAGGGCGGCGCCGACCCGCAGAGCACGAGCGCCGGCTCGACGCTCGCCTCGACCTGGCCCCTCACCGGCCTGCCGGTCAAGGGCGACGACTCCGCGAGCCAGGACCACCCCGTGCTGGTGCTGAAGATGGACAACACCTCCTCCAGCGCACCCCAGGTCGGCCTCGGCTCCGCGGACCTGGTCGTCGAGGAGCTCGTCGAGGGCGGGATGACCCGGCTCGCGGCCTTCTTCTACTCCCGCATCCCGAGCGACGCCGGCCCGGTCCGGTCGATGCGGGCCAGCGACATCGGCATCGTCAGCCCGGTCGACGCCGCGATGGTGACCAGCGGCGCGGCGCCGATCACGATCAAGCGGATCAACGGCGCCGGCATCAAGTTCTTCGGTGAGGGCGCGAAGGGCTTCTACCGCGCGAGCGGCCGCAGCGCGCCGTACAACCTGTTCACCGACATGGCCGAGACCGCGACCCTGACCAAGGGCGGGGACCGTCCCGCGGACTACCTCTCCTGGGGCGAGGCGAAGGACCTGCCGAAGGGCAAGCCGGCGACCTCGCTGGCGGCCAGCTTCGGCGGCAGCCACACCACGACCTGGTCCTTCCGCGACGGGGGCTACGTCAACGAGGGGACCTACGCCGCCGAGGGCGACGAGTTCCCCGCCGACACCGTGCTGGTGCTCCGGGTGGAGGTCGGCGACGCCGGCTACCGCGACCCCGCGGGCAACCCGGTCCCCGAGACCAAGCTCGAGGGCAAGGGCGAGGCGCTGCTCTTCCACGACGGCCGCGTCGTGCGGGGCACCTGGTCCAAGGACGCCCTCGACGCCCCGATCGAGCTCTCCACCAAGCAGGGCGAGCTCAAGGTCCCGGCGGGCCACACCTGGGTCGAGCTGGTCCCGCGCGAGGCGGGGAACGTCAGCTTCAGCCGCTGACCGGGCGGCCGGCGGCGTCCCCGCCGGCCGCGTCCGTGGCGCCCGGCAGCGGGACGCCCGCGGTCGCGAGGGCCTGGAAGCCCTGGAGGATGAAGGCGATCGCGGTCTCCACGCGCTCGGCGGCGGCGATCGGGTCGTCGGCGCTGGAGACCGACTCCCCGGCCGAGGACATCGCGCCGAAGAAGATCCGCGCGAACGTCTGGAGCATGTCCTCCTCGAGCTCCCAGGTACCGGCGCTGAGCACCGACCGGACGATCTCGAGGACGTTGGCGAACGTCGAGCGCTCCTCCTGCTCGCGGAAGCGCTCGTAGCCGAGGACCGACGGGCCCTCCTGGATGACGATCCGGCGGTAGCGCGGCTCCTGCACCACCGCGAGGAACGCCTGCAGGCCGGCCAGCGCCTTGTCCCACGGGTCCTTCTGCCCGCGCAGCGCCTTCTGGATCGCCCGGGAGGCGTCGGCCTCCACCCGCTCGAAGACGGCCTCGAACAGCGCCTGCTTGCCGCTGAAGTGGTGGTAGAGCGCGCCTTTGGTCACCTGCGCGCCGGCCACGATCGTGTCGAGCGACGCCGCGGCGTACCCGTGGTCGGTGAAGAGCTCCTCGGCCACGTCGACCAGCGCCCGCTTGGTGGAGGCGGAGTACTGCTGGCGGCGGCTGCCGCCGGTGACGCCCGGCACGGCCGGGACCTTCGGCACCTTCGGCACCAGCTTGGAGACGCTCGGCTTCGGTGGCATCCCGGCAGTTTAGGCACCCGGCGGCGCCGCGGGTGGCCGGGATCACCCGCTGCGTCGTTGCATACCGCGAGTATGGCTCCGTACTGTGGGTACGTACTCACGGTATGTGAGGCCCTTCGAAGGAGCAGACCATGACCTGGACTTCCTTTCACCACCGCGGAGAGATCCTGCGCTCCGTCATCCGCACCGCCGACCAGCGCCGCGACGGCCTCCTCCCGATGGGCGTCACCGGCGTCCGCGAGACCATCGGCGACGAGCTGTCGCTGTACGGCGCCCTGTCGCTGCGGTGGCACACCCGGCTCGCCGGGCGCATCGAGCGCGAGCTGCTGGACCAGCCGATGGACCTCGAGGGTGCGGTCATCAGCGCCTGGCGCACGCTCGCCGACGAGATGCCCGGGGTCCGCGCGATCCTCGACCACTACCGCGAGCACCCCGTCGACGAGGCGATGGCTGCGGCCATCGCCAAGGCGACCCACAAGGAGCACGTCCTGCTCGCGGTCATGGCCGGCCGGGGGAGCGCGCACGACGGCCGCAGCGCCGCCCGTGCGGCCGCGGCCGGCGCGCGGATCGAGCAGCGGGCCCGCACCCTCAGCGCCGCCATCGCCGCCGCCCGGGGCGCGGACGGCGCCGGTCGCTTCGGCGCCCGTCCCTCGCTGCGGCACCGCCTGGGCCGGCTCAAGGCCGCGCTGGCGGCCTGAGGCCCGGTGCGCCCGGGGCATCGCTGGCTCGCCCGCGGTGCGCCATAGTGGAGTGGTGAGCGAGCTGCGCGCGGGGAACCTGCTGGTGGCCACCCCTGCCCTGCTCGACCCGAACTTCGCGGAGTCCGTCGTCCTGCTGCTCGACGTCGACGCCGGTGGGGCGCTCGGCGTCGTGGTCAACCGCCCCTCGCCCGTCCCGGTCTCGGAGGTGCTGGGGAGCTGGGGCGAGGTGGTGGCCGAGCCCGAGGTCCTCTTCCAGGGCGGTCCGGTCGGCCCCGAGGGGGCGCTGGCGGTCGCGCTCCTGCGCGACGCCGAGGACGCCCCAGTCGGCTTCCGCGAGGTCGAGGGGCGGCTCGGCCTGCTCGACCTGGACACGCCGATGGAGCTCATCGACGGCACGCTCGTCGGCCTGCGCATCTTCGCCGGGTACGCCGGCTGGGGATCCGGCCAGCTCGAGGCCGAGATCGATGAGGGCAGCTGGTACGTCGTGCCGGGGGAGCCCCGGGACGCGTTCCGGCTCGACCCCACCGGGCTCTGGCGCGACGTGCTGCGCCGCCAGCCCGGCGAGATGGCGTGGCACTCCACGCGACCGGTCGACCCCGACCTCAACTAGGCCCCTCCCATGCTCCGGGCATCCCCGCGGCTGCCTCGTCCACGTCGTTCCTGACGTAGGCTGGCCCCGTGAGCCAGATCGGATTCGGGACCGGCACCGCCGTCGACGAGCGGGTCCGGGAGGACCAGCGCACCGTCCCCACCGACGACGGTGACCACGAGCGGTTCTCCCACTACGTGGAGAAGGACAAGCTCACCGAGGCGATGGTCATGGGCACCCCCGTCGTCGCACTCTGCGGGAAGGTGTGGGTGCCCAGCCGCGCCCCGGAGAAGTTCCCGGTCTGCCCCGACTGCAAGGAAGCCTGGGAGAGCATGCGCGACGACTCGGACGACGAGTGACCGGACGGCACGACCGCCCGACCGACCGCTCCAGCACCCAGCAGACCGAGGACCTCACCCTCACGCCGGCCCTGAGCCCGGCGTGGCCCGAGCGCGCCGCCTGGGGCACTGCGCCGTCGCTGCGCGCCTGGCAGCAGGCGGCGATGACGAAGTACTTCGCCGAGCAGCCGCGCGACTTCCTCGCGGTCGCGACGCCGGGCGCGGGCAAGACGACGTTCGCGCTGTCGGTGGCCTCCGAGCTCCTCGGCCGGCGCATCGTGGACCGGATCATCGTCGTCGCGCCCACCGAGCACCTGAAGCTGCAGTGGGCCGAGGCCGCCGCCCGTGCCGGCATCCCGATCGACCCGACGTACGCCGCGGGCAAGGGCAAGACCTCCGGTGACTTCGTCGGCGTCGCGGTCACCTACGCCGGTGTCGCGGTCAACCCGCTGGCGATGCGGATCCGCGCCGAGCGGTTCAAGACGCTGGTCATCCTCGACGAGGTCCACCACGCCGGCGACGCGCTGTCGTGGGGCGAAGGCGTGCGCGAGGCCTTCGAGCCCGCCGCGAGGCGCCTGGCGCTGACCGGCACGCCGTTCCGCTCCGACATCAACCCGATCCCGTTCGTCACCTACGCGCCCGGGGCCGACGGCGTCCCGCGCTCGGTCGCCGACTACACCTACGGCTACGCCCACGCGCTGGCCGACCACGTCGTGCGGCCGGTGCTGTTCATGGCGTACTCCGGCGAGATGCAGTGGCGCACGCGCGCCGGCGACGAGATCTCCGCCCGGCTCGGGGAGCCGCTGACCAAGGACCTCACCAACCAGGCGCTGCGCACGGCGCTGGACCCGAACGGGTCGTGGATGCCGTCGGTGCTGGCCGCGGCGGACAAGCGGCTCTCGGAGGTACGTCGCCACGTGCCCGACGCCGGCGGCCTGGTGATCGCCACCGACCAGGACAGCGCCCGCGCCTACGCCAAGCTGCTCAAGCAGATCACCGGCGAGTCGCCGGTCGTCGTGCTCTCCGACGAGAAGCTGGCCTCGAAGAAGATCTCGGCGTTCACCGACAGCGACGACCGCTGGATGGTCGCGGTCCGCATGGTCTCCGAGGGCGTCGACGTCCCCCGCCTGGCGGTCGGCGTCTACGCGACCACGACGTCGACGCCGCTGTTCTTCGCCCAGGCCGTGGGCCGCTTCGTGCGGGCCCGGGCCCGGGGCGAGACGGCCTCGGTCTTCCTGCCCTCGGCGCCGTCGCTGCTCGGCTTCGCCTCCGAGATGGAGGTCGAGCGCGACCACGTGCTCGGGCGCAAGGTCACCGACGAGGGCGACATCTTCGCCGCCGAGGACGAGCTGCTGGCCCGGGCCAACGAGAGCGAGTCGGCGTCCGCGGAGCTGGAGATGTCCTTCGAGGCGCTCGGCTCGGAGGCACGCTTCGACCGCGTCCTCTTCGACGGCGGCGAGTGGGGTCACGCCGGCGAGGTGCAGGTCGGCTCGGAGGAGGAGATGGACTTCCTCGGCATCCCGGGCCTGCTCGAGCCCGACCAGATGCGCGAGCTGCTGCGCCAGCGGCAGAGCGACCGCGCGCGCAAGCAGAAGGCGGTCGCCACCCCGGCCGAGGCCGCCGGCGACTCCGTCGCGCAGCTGAGCACGCACGAGCAGCTCGCCGTGCTCCGCCGCGAGCTCAACGGCCTGGTCGCCGCCTGGCACCACCGCACCGGCCAGGCCCACGGCATCACCCACGCGGCCCTGCGCAAGGAGTGCGGCGGCCCGGCGGCCGCCGTCGCGAACGCCGAGCAGCTCCACGCCCGGATCGACCGGCTCCGCGAGTGGGCGGCGACGCGGAAGTCTTCCTGAGGCTCGCGTCTGCCGGGGTAGTCCGGCACGGGTGCGCCCTTCGCCGGGGTAGTCCGGCACGTCTGCGTCCTTCGCCGGGTAGTCCGGCACGGGTGCGCCCTTCGGCCGACCTCCAAGGGCGCGCACGTGGCGGACTACCCCGCCGAGCCCACCAAGGGCTCGTGCGTGCCGGACTACCCCGCCGCGGGCCCAGGAGAGGCGCCGACCCGGCCGAGGGTCCCTAGGCTGGCCCTGTGCCGGCCGAGACCTCCCAGACGCTCGACCGCGGGCTGCGCCTGCTCGGCCTGCTCGCCGGTGCGCCCGACGGGCTGACCGTCACCGAGGTCGCCGGCCGGCTGGAGGTGCCGCGCACCGTGGCGTACCGGCTGGTCAGCACGCTCGAGCAGCACGCCCTGGTCCGCCGGGACGGGCGGGGCCGGCTGCACGTCGGTCTCGGCGTCCTGCACCTGGCCTCGGCGGTGCAGCCGGTGGTGCGCGACCTGGCCGCCCCGGTGCTGCGCTCGCTCGCCGAGGCCGTCGGCTGCACCGCCCACCTGACCGTCGCCGAGGGCGAGGAGGCGCTGGCCCTGGCCGTGGTCGAGCCGTCCTGGACCGACTTCCACGTGGGGTACCGCGTCGGCTCCCGCCACCCCCTCGGCCAGGGCGCCGCCGGCCGGGCGATCCTGCTCGGGCGCGACCGCGACCCCGAGCGGCCCTCGTGGTGCGCGACGTCGGGCGAGCTGCAGGCGGGCGCCCGCGGGCTCGCTGCGCCGGTGCTCGGCGTCGACGGCCTCGCCGCCAGCATCGGCATCGTGACCCTCGGTGACCTCGACGCCGACCGGGTCGGCCCGCGGGTCGTCGCCGCGGCCGGTGAGGTGGCGGAGCGGCTGCGGCTGGAGTGAGGCGGAAGCTTCAGCGGCCGGCCGCTGGACCTGACGACCGCCCGGCCGCCATCGCGAGCGGCATCGTGCGGTACGGCACCTGGGTGGCCAGCGCGATGGTGGTCGAGCAGCGGACGACCGCGTCGGAGGCGACCACGGCGTCGATGACCCGTTGCAGGTCGGTGTTGGAGCGGGCGACGACCCGGACCAGCAGGTCGCCCGCGCCGGTGGTGGTGTGCGCCTCGAGCACCTCCGGGATCGTCGCGAGGTGCGCGGCGACGGCGTCGTGGCCACCGTGCTCGGCCCCGGAGCCCGACGCCGCCTGGCGGATCTCCAGGCTCAGGAACGCCGTCACCGGGTGCCCCAGGGCCGCCGGGTCCAGCTCGGGCCCCCATCCCGTGACGACCCCGCGCGCCTCCAACCGGTCGAGCCGGGCCTGGACGGTCCCGCGCGCGACGCCGAGCCGCCGCGACGCCTCCAGGACGCCGACCCGCGGCTCGTCGTGCAGCAGGGCGAGCAACCTGCCGTCCAGCTCGTCCATCGCGGTCCTCCCGGTTGAGCAGGTTGTCCACCCTGTCGGGCAAGGATTGCACACTGTGCGTGACCTGGCCCACGCTGCGACCCATGACGACCACGCAGGACACCCCGACCACGGGCGGTGCGCTCACCGCTGACGAGCTCAAGGCCGACCTCACCCTCGAGCAGCTCCGCGAGCTGGTCGGCCTGGTGGAGTACGACGCCAGCCGCGACCCGTTCCCGGTGACCGCGATGGACGCGGTCGGGTTCGTCGTCGGCAACGCCACCCAGGCGGCGGCCTGGTACCAGCTCGCGCTCGGGATGGACCTCGAGGCGTACCGGGGTCCGGAGACCGGGTGCCGGGACAGCAAGTCCTACGTGCTGCGCTCCGGCAGCGCGCGCTTCGTGCTCACCGGCGGCGTCACGCCCGACAGCGCTGTGCTCGACCACCACCGGCGCCACGGCGACGGCGTCGTCGACCTCGCGCTCGAGGTCCCCGACGTCGACGCCTGCATCGAGCACGCCCGGTCCGTGGGCGCCACGGTGCTGGTCGAGCCGCACGACGAGACCGACGAGCACGGCACCGTCCGGCTGGCCGCGATCGCGACGTACGGCGAGACCCGCCACACGCTGGTCGACCGCTCCCGCTACTCCGGTCCCTACCTCCCCGGGTACGTCGCGCGCACCTCGACCCTGGTGCGGCCCGAGGGGCACCCGAAGCGGCTGTTCCAGGCCGTCGACCACTGCGTCGGCAACGTCGAGCTCGGGCGGATGGACGAGTGGGTGGACTTCTACCACCGGGTGATGGGCTTCGCGAACATGGCCGAGTTCATCGGCGACGACATCGCCACCGACTACTCGGCGCTGATGTCGAAGGTCGTCGCCAGCGGCAACCACCGGGTCAAGTTCCCGCTCAACGAGCCTGCCGTCGCGCGCAAGAAGTCGCAGATCGACGAGTACCTCGAGTTCTACGAGGGCGCCGGCTGCCAGCACATCGCGCTCGCGACCAACGACATCCTGCGCACCGTCGACGTCATGCGCGCCCAGGGCGTCGAGTTCCTCGACACCCCCGACTCCTACTACGACGACCCCGCGCTGCGGACCCGGATCGGTGAGGTGCGGGTGCCCATCGAGGAGCTCAAGGCGCGGCGGATCCTGGTCGACCGCGACGAGGACGGCTACCTGCTGCAGATCTTCACCAAGCCGGTCGGCGACCGCCCGACGGTTTTCTACGAGCTCATCGAGCGGCACGGCTCGCTGGGCTTCGGCAAGGGCAACTTCAAGGCGCTCTTCGAGGCCATCGAGCGCGAGCAGGAGGCCCGCGGGAACCTCTGACCCGCTCACCCCCACCCGGCGAGTGCCTGCGAGGTCAGCCCAGGTCGCCGACCAGCTCGGCCTCGGCCTCCGCCGGCGTGTGCGGGGCCGGGGCGTGCCTGGCCAGGGCGCGGCGCACGGTCGGCGTGCCGGCGAGCGCGATGACCACGCCGACGGCCACGGCGGCCGACCCGAACCAGAACGGCGCGTGCACGTCGACGTGCTCGCCGAGCTTCAGCGCGACGTAGGGACCGACGGCGCCACCGGTGAACCGCAGGAAGGAGTACGCCGCGGAGGCGATCGGGCGCTCGACCGGGGCGGCGCCCATGACGGCCTCGGTGACCAGCGTGTTGGTCACGCCGAGGAACGCGCCGGCGACGACGATGCCGGTCGCGACGACCGGCTCGTGCTCGGCCAGCACCGCCATGGCGGCGAGGTCGGCGGCGAACAGCGCGAGCACGGCGACCAGCGTCGGCATCGTCCCGAACAGCCGCTGCAGCCACGGGGCCGCCACCACGGAGGTGAAGGCCAGCAGCAGGCCCCAGCCGAAGAACGTCCACCCGATGGCCATGATGTCGAACGTCGGCAGGGCGAACGGGCCGGCGGCCATCAGCGTGAAGAACCCGAGGTTGTAGCAGATCGCGACGAGCCCGATGAGCAGCAGCGCCGGGTGCTTGAGCGCGCGGAACGGGTCCAGCAGCGAGGTGCGCCGGCCCTGCGGGGGCGTGGTGGGCAGGAAGACCGCGGTGGCGACCAGCGCGATCGTCATGAGCACCGAGACGCCGAAGAACGGGCCGCGCCAGGACTGCTCGCCGAGCAGGCCGCCCACGAGCGGTCCGGAGGCGATGCCGAGGCCGAGGGCGGCCTCGAAGAGGATGATCGCCTGCGCGACCGAGCCCTTGGAGGAGCTCACGATGGTGGCCAGCGCCGTGGCCACGAAGAGCGCGTTGCCCAGGCCCCAGCCGGCACGGAAGCCGATGACCGCGCCGACGCTGTCGGAGGTGCCGGCGAGCCCGGCGAAGACGATGATCAGGACGAGCCCGGCCAGCAGCGTGCGCTTGGGGCCGATCCGGCTGGAGACCACGCCGGTGACGAGCATCGCGATGCCCATCACCGCCATGTAGCTGGTGAACAGCAAGGAGACCTGGCTGGGCGTCGCCTCGAGCTGGGCGGCGATCTCCTTGAGGATCGGGTCGACGAGCCCGATGCCCATGAACGCGATGACGCAGGCGAACGCGACGGCCCACACCGCGCGTGGCTGCTTGAGGATCGAGGGTGAGGTGCTCAACGAGCAGCTCCTTCCGAGGACGGTGGTTCGAGGGGGGACTCGAGGAGGTCGCGGAGCACGGCGACGGCCGTGGCGACGTCCTCGGGGGTGCGGTGGGGGAGGGCGGCGAGCCGGGCGGCCACGGCCTCCCCGTGGGTACGGCGGATCCGGGCCAGCTCGTCGCGCCCGGCGGCGGTGAGGGTGACGACGCTCCCGCGGGCGTCGTCGGGGTTCGGCTGCTTGTCGACCCACCCGCGCTCGGCGGCCGCGGCGACGGCGGCCGACATCGTGGGCTGCGAGCACCGGTCCAGGGCGGCCAGCCGGCTCACGCCCAGCGGCCCGTGCTCGTCGAGGATCGAGAGCAGCCGCACCGCTGCGGGCAGGTCGACCATGCGGCGTACGGCGCGGACGAGGCGGGCGGCATGGACGACGAGGTCGCTCGCCAGCTCCAGGTCGGCGTCGGTGATCCTGTCCACTCGCTCCATCTTACATAGGCTTCCTATGTATCGCGATGCGCGGCGGGGGTGATCTGCGGCACGGGGTGCGCCACGATGGGCACGTGCCGACGTACCTCGCCTTCCTGCGTGCCATCAACCTCGGGGCCAGGCGCAAGTTCCCGAAGGGCGAGATCGTCGCGGCCGTCGAGGGGCTCGGCTGGACCGACGTGCGGACCCACATCAACACCGGGAACGTGCGGTTCGACTGCCCGCTGCGGTCGCGGGCGAAGGTGGAGGCGGCGCTCGAGGAGGCGTTCCACGAGCGGGCCGGGTTCGAGGTGCCGACCATCGTGCTCACGCCCGCGGAGCTGCGGGCGGTAGCCGAGCACGCGGCGTCGTTCGACCACGACGGCCGCCACTACGTGTCGCTGCTCAAGGAGGAGCCGACACCCGAGACGGTGCGGCTGCTGGAGGCCGCCAGCACCGCGGAGGAGGTGGTGAGGGTGGGTGGCCGGGGGGTGCACCTGATGCTGGGTGAGAACTACCACGAGGCCCGGCTGACCAACGCGACCGTGGAGCGCCACCTCGGCGTCGCCACCAACCGCAACCGCACCGTGGTGGACGCGCTCGTGGCGAAGTGGTGCTCCTGAGGTTCACCGGATCGTGATGCGTCCGGTGTCGAGAACGTCGGCGCAGTGGGATAGAACACTGCTCGCCCGGAATCCCGAGCCCCCCACACGAACCACACTCGGAGCACACATGAGCCAGCCCGTCCCCTCGCGCCGCGCCGTCCTCACCGGGACCGCCGCCTTGGCCGCCGCGGGGTACGCCGCGCCCGCCGTCGCCGCGGACGACCGCCTCCCGGCCGGTGCCGCCCGCAAGGGCAAGCGCGTCACCGTCTCGGTCCTCGGCACCACCGACCTGCACGGCAACGTCTTCAACTGGGACTACTTCAAGGACGCCGAGTTCGACAACGCCACCAAGGACGACATCGGCGTCGCCAAGGTCGCCACGGTGATCAAGGCGGCCCGCAAGGAGCTGCGGTCGAAGGGCCCGGTGCTCACCCTTGATGCCGGCGACACCCTGCAGGGCACGCCCCTGGCCTACTACTACGCGCGGGTCGAGCCGATCGGCGGGGCCGTCGTGCACCCGATGGCGCGCGCGATGAACCTCGTCGGCTACGACGCGGCCGCGCTCGGCAACCACGAGTTCAACTACGGCATCGACCTGCTGCGCACCTTCGAGGAGCAGGTGAACTTCCCGCTGCTCGCCGCCAACGCGGTCGACCCCGCGACCAAGCGGCCGGTCTTCGAGCCCTACGTCATCAAGACCTACAAGGTCGGCCGCGGCCGCAAGGTGAAGGTCGGCGTGCTGGGCCTGACCAACCCCGGCATCGCGATCTGGGACAAGACCAACGTCGAGGGCCGGATGGAGTTCCCCGGCCTGGTGGAGCAGGCGCGGAAGTTCGTGCCGGAGATGAAGCGCAAGGGCTGCGACCTCGTCGTCGTCGCGGCGCACTCCGGCGCCGACACGTCCTCGTCGTACGGCGACGCGCTGCCGTTCCCGGAGAACGCCGCGTCCCTGGTGGCCGAGGAGGTCCCGGGCATCGACGCGATCCTGGTCGGCCACGCGCACAAGGAGATCGCGCAGCGGTTCGTGCGCAACAAGAGGACCGGCCACCAGGTCGTGCTGTGCGAGCCGCTCTACTGGGGCATGCGCGTGGCCGTCATGGACTTCACCCTCCAGGAGGTCTACGGCAAGAACGGCAAGCAGAAGTGGGTGCTGGTCTCCTCCGGCTCCCAGGTGCTCAACTCCAACACCGTCGCCGAGGACCCGAAGGTCGCCGCGGCCGTGCGCCGGCAGCACGACACGGTCGTCGACTACGTCAACTCCGTCGTCGGCACCTCGGCCGTCGAGCTCCTCGGCGCCCGCGGCGTCGTCGAGGACGTCCCGATCATCGACTTCGTCCAGCACGTCCAGGGCGAGGCCGTGAAGGCCGGCCTGTCCGGCGCCGACGCGGCGCTGCCGGTGCTCTCGATCGCCGCGCCGTTCAGCCGCACCGCCCGCTTCCCGGAGGGCGAGATCACGATCCGCGACGTGGCCGGGCTCTACGTCTTCGACAACACGCTGCTCGGCGTGCGGATCACCGGCAAGCAGCTGCGCGAGTACCTCGAGTTCTCGGCCCGCTACTTCAAGCAGGTCACCGGCAGCGGCCCCTTCACGATCGCCGACCTGACCAACGCGGTCACCGCGTCCGCCCCGAACGGCACGCCGGACTACAACTACGACGCCGTCGCCGGCCTCGACGCGCCGCTGACCTACGCCATCGACGTCTCCAAGCCGGCCGGGTCGCGGATCACCGACCTCGCCTACAACGGGAAGCCGGTGACCGACGACCAGCAGTTCGCGCTGGCGGTGAACAACTACCGCCAGTCCGGCGGCGGCGGCTTCCCGCACGTCTCGACCGCGCCGGTGATCTACAACCAGCAGAACGAGATCCGTCAGCTGCTCATCGACTGGGTCGTCGAGCACGGCACGATCGACCCCGAGGAGTTCGCCTCGGTCGACTGGCAGCTGGTCGCCGGCGGCAAGCCGATCACGATCAGCTGACGGCGGCTGCTCCGGGCGGCCCGGCGGGGTCGGGCTGCCCGGAATCGGCCATGTGACGCGACGTTCGCCGCTCTGTAGGCACGCTGCAGCGTGCCTACGGAGCGGGGAACAGCGCGTTGCAGCAGCGAACAGCGCGTGACATGCCCGGCAGCCGGCTCACTCGCCGCGGAACACCGGCGGCCGGCGCTCGGCGAAGGCCATGACGCCCTCGACGACGTCGGCGGTGCGCAGGAGCAGCGACTGCCCGGACCGCTCCCGCTCGAGGGCCGGGTCGAGCTGGGTGAGGGTGGCCGCGTTGACGGCCCGCTTGCTGGCGGCCAGCGCCAGGGGCGGGCCGGCGGCGAGCCGCGCGGCCAGGTCGGCCACCACGTCGGCGAACGACTCGTCGGGCGCCAGGTGGCTGACCAGCCCGGCGTCGTACGCCTCCCGGGCGCCGAGCGGCTCGGCGAGCAGGGCCATCCGCATCGCGCGGGCCCGGCCCACGGCCGCCGCGACGGTGGCGGACGCCCCGCCGTCGACCATCAGCCCGACCTTGGCGAAGGGCAGCAGGAACGACGCGGACTCGGCCGCGACGACCAGGTCGCACGCCAGGGCCGCGGAGCAGCTGACGCCCGCGGCGACGCCGTTGACCGCCGCGACGACCGGCTTGTCGCAGGTGGTGATGGCCCGGATCCAGCGGTTCGCGGTGTCCATCGAGCTGTCGTCGATCGTGTAGCGCCCGGAGATGTCCGCCCCGGTGCTGAACGCCCGGCCGGTGCCGGTGAGGACCACGACCCGGACGTCGTCGCGGGCGGTGGCCCGCTCGAGCTCGGCGGCCATCAGCACCGGCATGTCCGGGGTCAGCGCGTTGAGCGCCTGCGGCCGGTCCATGGTCAGCCGCAGCACCCCGTCGGTGAGCTCGACGCGGACCTCCGGAGCCGGCTCAGGCAACGTCGACACCGGCCTCGCGCAGCTCGGCCAGCGCGGCCTCGGTCGTGGCGGGCGCGACGCCGGCGCACAGGTCGAGCAGCACCCGCGTGGCGAAGCCGGCGGCCGCCGCGTCCAGGGCGGTCGCGCGCACGCAGTGGTCGGTCGCGATCCCGCAGACGTCGACCTCGGTGATCCCGCGCGCGCGGAGCCAATCGGTCAGGGTCGAGCCGTCCTCGGCGAGCCCCTCGAAGCCGGAGTACGCCGCCGCGTGCTCGCCCTTGCGGAAGACCGCCTCGAACGGAGCGGGGTCGAGCTCGGGGTGGAAGTCCTCGCCGGTCGTCCCGACCTCGCAGTGCCGCGGCCAGGAGTGCACGAAGTCCGGGTCGCTCGACCAGTGGTCGCCGGGGTCGCGGTGGTGGTCCTTGGTCGCCACCACGTGCGCCCAGTCCGAGCCGCTCGGCCCCCCGTCGGCCCGGCTCCGGAGCACCGCGGTCACGTCGCGGGCGACCTGGGCCCCGCCGGTCACGGGCAGCGATCCGCCCTCGCAGAAGTCGTTCTGGACGTCGACGACGACTAGCGCTCGAGTCATGCGGCGAGGCTAGTGCAGGCGCGGGGGCGCGCTCGCTCAGTCCAGCCGGACCGTCGGGATGACCGGCTCGCCGCGCGACATCTGCTGCGCGGCGAGGGGCAGCTCGGCGCGCGAGCGCAGGTGGCGGTCGCGGGCGGCCTCGAGCGGCTCGCGACCGACCACCTCGCCGGCGCGCACCAGCGGCACGAGCAGCTCGCGGTCGTCGCCGTCGTCGTCGGGCACCCGGCCGGTCCCGACGACCTCGGCCTCGGCGGTGCCGTCGGCGCGACGGCGGCGCAGGGCGTACTTGCGGCCGCCGTAGGACACCTTGTCGGCGCTCCGCTTCGCCACCGGCACCATGGACCCGTCGTCGGCCTCGCGGGCGACGAGCTTGTAGACGAAGCCGCTGGTCGGGTGGCCCGAGCCGGTCACCAGCTGCGTGCCGACGCCGTACCCGTCGACCGGCGCCGCGGCGAGCGCCGCGATGGCGTACTCGTCGAGGTCGCTGGTCACGATGATCCGCGTGCCGGTCGCACCGAGGGAGTCCAGCTGGTCGCGGACCTGCTGGGCCAGCGAGCCGAGGTCGCCGGAGTCCAGGCGCACCGCGCCGAGGTCGGTGCCGGCGACCTCGACGCCCACCCGCACGGCCTCGGCGATGTCGTAGGTGTCGACCAGCAGCGTGGTGCCGGTGCCGAGCGAGGCGACCTGCGCGCGGAACGCATCGGCCTCGGTGTCGTGGAGCAGGGTGAAGCTGTGCGCCGAGGTGCCCGAGGTGGGCACGCCGTACCGCTGCCGGGCGCCGAGGTTCGAGGTCCCCGAGAAGCCCGCGACGTACGCCGCCCGCGCGGCCGCGACTGCCGCCTCCTCGTGGGTGCGCCGGGAGCCCATCTCCAGGCAGGGGCGCTCGCAGGAGACCATCGTCATCCGCGAGGCCGCCGACGCGATCGCGGAGTCGTGGTTGTAGATCGAGAGCAGCACCGTCTCCAGCAGCACCGCCTCGGCGAAGGTCGACTCCACCACCACCAGCGGCGAGTGCGGGAAGTACACCTCGCCCTCGGGGTAGCCCCAGACGTCCCCGGAGAAGCGGTACGACGCCAGCCACTCCCGCGTCGGCTCGTCGACGACGTCCTCGAGCACGGCCAGCGCCTGCTCGTCGAAGCGGAAGGACTCGATGGCGTCGAGCGCCCGGCCCACGCCGGCCACCACGCCGTACCTGCGGCCGTCGGGCAGGCGTCGCGGGAACAGCTCGAAGACCGAGCGGCGCTCGGCGGTCCCGGCGGCCAGCGCGGCCTGCAGCATGGTGAGCTCGTAGTGGTCGGTGAGCAGCGCCGTGGACGGCGCCGTGGACAGCACCGTGGACGCCGACGGCGCGGTCGAGGGTGAGGTGGTCACGGGAGAAGAGTGCCCACTTCCCGCTGTGACACCATGGCGGGGTGTCCGCCGCCAGTCCCGTCGAGGTCGAGCCGACCACCACTCCCGACGAGCTCACCTTCCTCTCCAAGCCCTGGGTGACCATCGTCTGGAACGACCCGGTCAACCTGATGTCGTACGTCACCTACGTGTTCCAGAAGTACTTCGGGTACGACAAGAAGAAGGCCGAGAAGCTGATGATGGAGGTCCACGAGGACGGCAAGTCCGTCGTCAGCCACGGGACCCGCGAGGAGATGGAGCGCGACGTGCAGGCGATGCACGAGTACGGCCTCTGGGCGACGATGGACCGCGCCGAGTGAGCGGCTTCGCACGCCACCGACGCAGCGGGCGGGTCATCGCCAACTTCACCGGCTTCGAGGCCGACCTGCTGCGCTCGCTGGCCTCCCAGGTCGTCGAGCTGCTCCGCAACGAGGCGGCGGTGCCGAGCGAGACCCAGGACCCCTTCGAGGCCCTGATGGACTTCACCGGCCCCACCACCGAGCCGGACGACCCGGTGCTCGCGCGGCTCTTCCCAACGGCGTACCGCGACGACGCCGAGGCCGCCTCGGAGTTCCGGCGCTACACCGAGGGGGCGCTGCGCGACGGGAAGGCCCGCGCGGCCGCCACGATCATCGACGGCCTCGAGGAGGCCGGGCTGCCCGCGGAGCTGACCGAGGACGGCCTGATGATCGACGTCGAGCTCGACGAGCCGACCGCCGAGACCTGGATGCGGTCCTTCACCGACATCCGGCTCGCGCTGGCGACCCGTCTCGGCGTGGAGGACGGCGACGAGGAGTACTGGTACGCCCTCCCCGACGACGACCCCCGCGGCCAGGCCCACGACATCTACGAGTGGGTCGGCTACCTGCAGGAGACGCTCGTCGAGTCGCTGACCGCGCGTCGCTGAGGACCGGCCGCGCGGCGGGTGGGACACTCGGCGGCGTGCCGATCCCGCCCTTCGTCGCCGAGCTCCGCGAGCTCATCGGCACCCGGGAGCTGTGGCTGCCCGGCGTGACCGCCGTCGTGCGTCGTGGGGACGAGATCCTGCTGACCGAGCGGGTCGACAACGGCCGCTGGGCTCCCGTGACCGGCATCGTCGACCCCGGCGAGGAGCCGGCCGTCGCCGCCCGCCGCGAGGCGCTCGAGGAGGCCGGTGTCGAGATCTCGGTCGACCGGCTCGCGGCCGTCAGCGCCAGCCCGCGGATCATCCACCCCAACGGCGACCGGGGCGTCTACCTCGACCTGACCTTCGCCTGCTCCTGGGTCGCGGGGGAGCCGCACGCGGCCGACGACGAGAACACCGACGTGCGCTGGTGGCCGGTCGCGGACCTGCCGCCCATGCAGGACTGGATGCTCGCCCGGATCGAGGCCGGGCTGTCCGACGAGGTCGCCGCCCGGTTCATCGCCTGACCCGGCGCCGGGCGGCGCGCACCCGCCAGACGACTCAGACGACCCCGAGCGACAGCATCGCGTCGGCGACCTGGAGGAACGAGGAGATGTTGGCGCCGGCGACGTAGTTGCCGGGGGTGCCGTACTCGTCGGCCGCGGTCGCGCAGCGCTCGTGGACGCCGACCATGATGTCGCGCAGCCGCTCCTCGGTGTGGGCGAAGGACCAGGAGTCGCGCGAGGCGTTCTGCTGCATCTCCAGGGCGCTGGTGGCGACACCGCCGGCGTTGGCGGCCTTGCCCGGCGCGAAGAGCACGCCGCGCTCCTGGAACACGCGGGTCGCCTCGGGCGTGCACGGCATGTTGGCGCCCTCGGCGACGACGAGCACGCCGTTGTCGACCAGCACCTGGGCGGCGTCGGCGTCGAGCTCGTTCTGCGTGGCGCAGGGGAGGGCGACCTCGCACGGCACGTCCCACACGCGGCCGTCGGCGACGAACGTCGCGCCGGGGCGCTGGTCGGCGTACGCCGAGAGCCGGGCCCGGTCGACCTCCTTGACCTGCCGCAGCAGGGCGATGTCGAGGCCGGCCTCGTCGACGACGTACCCCGAGGAGTCCGAGCAGGCGACGACCTGCGCACCGAGCTCGGCGGCCTTCTGCGCGGCGTAGATCGCGACGTTGCCCGACCCCGAGACCACGACCCGCCGGCCCGAGAGCGACCGGTCGGAGGTGCGCAGCATCTCCTCGGTGAAGAACACCGTGCCGTAGCCGGTGGCCTCGGTGCGGACCTGCGAGCCGCCGTACGCCAGTCCCTTGCCGGTGAGCACGCCGGACTCGTAGCGGTTGGTGATCCGCTTGTACTGCCCGAACAGGTAGCCGATCTCGCGGCCGCCGACGCCGATGTCGCCGGCGGGGACGTCGGTGTACTCCCCGAGGTGTCGGTAGAGCTCGGTCATCAGGGACTGGCAGAAGCGCATGACCTCGGCGTCGCCGCGGCCCTTGGGGTCGAAGTCCGACCCGCCCTTGCCGCCGCCGATGGGCATGCCGGTCAGCGCGTTCTTGAAGATCTGCTCGAAGCCGAGGAACTTCACGATCCCGAGGTAGACCGACGGGTGGAACCGCAGGCCGCCCTTGTAGGGGCCGAGCGCGGAGTTGAACTCGACGCGGAAGGCGCGGTTGATCTGCACGCGGCCCCGGTCGTCGGTCCACGGCACCCGGAAGATCAGCTGGCGCTCGGGCTCGCAGAGCCGCTCGATGACGGCCTCGTCGACGTAGTGCTGGTGCTTGCGCACGACCGGTCCGAGCGACTCGAGCACCTCGAGCACCGCCTGGTGGAACTCGCGCTCGCCGGGGTTGCGGGCGAGCACCGTCTCGTAGTGCGGCTGCAGCAGCGGGTCCAGGGTGTCCATGGACCGAGCCTAGGCAGCGGCTCGGTCTGGTCCGGAGACCGGGCGGGGTGTCCGTCATGCGGGACGCCTCGCCTAGGCTCGTGACGTGCTCACCATCGACCAGGCGACGTACGACGCCATCGTCCGGCACGCGAAGCGCGACCACCCCGACGAGGCGTGCGGCATCGTGGCCGGCCCCGAGGGCAGCGACCGCCCCGAGCGGCTCGTCGAGATGGTCAACGCGGCGGGGAGCCCGACCTTCTACGAGTTCGACTCCACCGAGCTGCTCGAGCTGTACAAGCAGATGTGGGACAACGACGAGGAGCCGGTCGTGATCTACCACTCCCACACCGCGACCGAGGCCTACCCCAGCCGCACCGACATCGGCCTGGCCAGCGAGCCCGGCGCCCACTACGTGCTCGTCAGCACCCGCGAGCACGGGAATAACGAGGGCCCGGTGGAGTTCAGGTCCTACAGGATCGTCGACGGCGCGGTGACCGAGGAAGAGGTCACCGTGGTCGCCGCGCTGCCCTGACCGACGCACCGGTCCCGCCCTGATCGCACCTATCGACAACCCCGTCACGAGGAGTCCGACGAACCATGGCCATCGAGGTCCGAATCCCGACCATCCTGCGCACCTACACCGACGGCGAGAAGGCCGTGACCGGTGACGGCGCCAGCCTGAGCGCGCTGATCGACGACCTGGAGGCGAACCACCCCGGCCTCAAGGACCGCCTCATCGACAACGGCGACCTGCGCCGGTTCGTCAACGTCTACATCAACGACGAGGACGTCCGCTTCATCGGCGGCCTCGAGGCCCCGCTCAGCGACGGCGACCAGGTCGTCGTGCTGCCCGCCGTCGCCGGCGGCTGCTGAGCGCGGACGACATGGCCGCGCAGGGAGACCGCCGCACGTTCGTCCTCGTCGACGGCGAGAACATCGACGCGACGCTCGGCAACTCCCTGCTCGGCCGACGGCCGCTCCCCGAGGAGCGGCCCCGCTGGGAGCGGGTGACGGCGTACGCCGAGCAGCTGTGGGGCCAGCCGGTCACCGGCCTGTTCTTCCTCAACGCCTCCAACGGCCAGCTGCCCAGCAGCTTCGTGCAGGCGCTCCTGGCGATGGACTACCGGCCGGTCCCGCTGGCCGGCCGCACCGACGAGAAGGTCGTCGACATCGGCATCCAGCGCACGCTGGACGCGCTGCTGCAGCGCGCCGACGACGTGCTGCTGGTCAGCCACGACGCCGACTTCGCCGAGCACCTCAACCGGCTGCTCGACGAGAGCGCCTACAAGCGCCGCGTCGGCCTCGTCGCCCTGCGCGAGTACGCCAGCGCCCAGTTCGACACCCTCGGCATCCGCGTCCACGACCTCGAGGACGACGTGCGGGCGTTCAACGTCCCGCTGCCCCGCGTGCGGATCATCCCCCTGGACGAGTTCGACCCCGAGCGCTTCCTGCGCTGACGCCCGCGCCGCGGGGGAGCGACCCGACGACCGGAAAGGCATGCTGCACCCATGCGCTACGACAACCTCCTCGCCTCGGTCGGCGGCACCCCGCTGGTCGGGCTGCCCCGCCTCTCGCCCTCCCCGGAGGTGCGGCTGTGGGCGAAGCTGGAGGACCGCAACCCGACCGGCTCGATCAAGGACCGCCCGGCACTGCGGATGATCGAGCAGGCCGAGGCCGACGGACTGCTCCGCCCGGGCTGCACCATCCTCGAGCCGACGTCGGGCAACACCGGCATCTCGCTGGCGATGGCGGCCAAGCTCAAGGGCTACCGGATCGTCTGCGTGATGCCGGAGAACACCTCCGAGGAGCGCCGCCAGCTGCTGCGGATGTGGGGCGCGGAGATCATCTCCTCGCCGGCCGCCGGCGGGTCCAACGAGGCCGTCCGCGTCGCCAAGCGGGTCGCCGACGAGCACCCGGACTGGGTGATGCTCTACCAGTACGGCAACGCCGCCAACGCGCTCGCCCACGAGGAGGGGACCGGCCCCGAGCTGCTGGCCGACCTCCCCGGCATCACCCACTTCGTGGCCGGCCTCGGCACCACGGGCACGCTGATGGGGGTCAGCCGGTTCTTCCGCCGGGCCAAGCCCGACGTGCGGATCGTGGCGGCCGAGCCACGGTACGGCGAGCTCGTCTACGGGCTGCGCAACCTCGACGAGGGGTTCGTGCCCGAGCTGTACGACGCCGACCTGATCGACTCCCGGTTCTCCGTCGGCCCGCGCGACGCGGTGCGCCGCGTGCGGGAGCTGCTCGAGCTCGAGGGCATCTTCGCCGGCATCTCGACCGGTGCGATCCTGCACGCCGCGCTCGGCCAGGCCGCCAAGGCGGTCAAGGCCGGCGAGAGCGCCGACATCGCCTTCGTCGTGTGCGACGGCGGCTGGAAGTACCTCTCCACCGGCGCCTACGAGGGCACCGTCGACGAGGCCGAGGACCGCCTCGAGGGCCAGCTGTGGGCCTGACCCGGCTCCTGCTCGCGGTGCTCCTCGGCGCCGCGCTGCTGGTCGCGACGCCCGGGGCCGCCGGAGCGCAGCCGGTGCCGACGCAGCCGCCGCTGGTCAAGGGCGAGCCGGTGTACGGCGAGCGGCTCGTCGCCGGGGCGGGCACCTGGGACACCGGCTCCGGCTCAGGCTCCGAGCAGCTGACCCTCACCTACCAGTGGCTGCGTGCCGGCGAGGCCGTCCCGGGCGCCACCGGCCGCACGCTCCGGCTGGGGCTCGACGACCTCGGCCGCCGCATCAGCGTCGCCGTCACCGCCACGGACCCGGCCGGGGAGAGCGCCACCGCGGTCTCCGCGCCCACCGCCCGGGTCGAGCGGGCCGACTTCGACGTGCGGTCGCGGCCGCGGGTAGCGGGCGTCGCCCGCTTCGGGCGCAGCGTCGCGCTGCGCGCCGGCGACGTCCGACCCGCGCCGACGCGCACGCGCACCCGGTGGACCGTCGCCGGCGAGCCCGTCGCCGGCGAGCGCGGCCGGACCTACCGCGTCCGGCCCGGTGACGTCGGCCGGCGGCTGCGGGGAGTGGTGACCCTCCGCGCGCCGGGCCACCGCACGACGGTCCTGCGCACCGCCGCGCGGCGGGTCGAGCACCGCGTCGACGTGCGCCGCACGGTCACCTACTCGGTGCAGACCCGCGGCCGGATCACCACCAGCCTCGCG
The DNA here is from genome assembly GCF_030506255.1 of Nocardioides sp. Arc9.136. Lineage (NCBI taxonomy): Bacteria > Bacillati > Actinomycetota > Actinomycetes > Propionibacteriales > Nocardioidaceae > Nocardioides > Nocardioides sp. Arc9.136. Next base: position 1,233,608 of record NZ_CP113431.1, read on the forward strand.
ACGTTTCGCCGCCAGGCGCAGGAGACCTACCTCGACGCCCGCGGCTGGCGCGGCGGGGGAGTCCGCTTCGTGCCGGTCCGGCGCGGTGGCTCGTTCACGCTCGTGCTCGCGGCGGCCGCGGAGGTGCCGCGGTTCAGCCCGGTCTGCAGCGCCACGTGGAGCTGCCGGGTGGGTCGCTACGTGGTGATCAACCAGGAGCGGTGGAAGCACGCCTCACCGGCCTGGAACGCCGCCCGCGGAGCCCGGCGCGACTACCGCCACATGGTCGTGAACCACGAGACCGGCCACTGGCTGGGCCGCGGCCACGCCTCGTGCGGCGGCCCGGGCCAGCTCGCCCCGGTCATGCAGCAGCAGTCCAAGGGGCTCGGCGGGTGCCGGTTCAACCCGTGGCCCACCCTCGGGGAGCTGCGCTGACCGACCCCGCCCGGTCGGCCCGGCCGTCCGAGTCGGCTCAGTCGGCGGTGACGTCGAGCGGGTCGGTCCGGCCGAACGCGCTGCCCGGCACCGGGTCGAGCCCGAGCAGGCCGGTCACCACGTTGGCCAGGTCGCCGTTGCGGACCGGCTGCTTTCCTGCGTACGACGTGCGCGTGCGGCCGGGTGCCCTGCGGTCGGCGTTGAGCGCGTACAGGTCGGCCGGCTCGATGCCGGGCCCCCAGACCAGGAACGGCACCCGGTAGTTGGCGTACCGCGTCGCGTCGAAGTGGTCGCGGCCCTTGCCGCCGTGGTCGGCGGTGAGGACGACGGTCAGCTCCCTCCGCAGCTCCTCGTCGGCCTCGACGGCCCGCAGGAGCTTGCCGAGCAGCCGGTCGGTGCGGGCGACGGCGTCGAGGTAGGGCTGGGACATGAAGCCGTTCGCGTGACCGGCCACGTCGGGCGTGGCGAGGTGGAGGAAGGTCAGTGCGCGGTCCTGGTGCAGCAGGTCGCGCCGGGCCGCCTTGACCAGCGCGAGCGGGTCCTCGTCGTAGGTCAGCGCGTCCACGCCCTGCGGCCAGGAGCGCTCGAAGAGCGTGAACTTCTCCTTCCCGGTGAAGACCGCCGACTCCCCGCCGCCGGCGTGCACGACGCTGAAGACCGAGGCGACGGCGTGGCCGGCGGCGCGCTGGACGGTCGTGCCGGGGCGGTGGGTGTTCCAGGTGACGCCGTGGCCGCCGCGCACCCGGTCGACGCGCCGCCCGGTGACCATGCCGGTGTGGTTGGGCAGCGTCAGCGTCAGCTCCCGCTCGGTCCGGGCCGCCGTCGTCGCCGCGCCCTCGGCGAGCAGGCGGTGCAGCACCGGGGTGCGGGCCGTGCCGAGCCGGCCCAGAGCGGCGGGGTTCAACCCGTCGACGGAGACCGCCAGCACGCGGCCGTCCGGGGCGACGGCGCGCTCGGCCGGCTCCGCGCGCTCGGCCGGAGCCGGGGGCGCGGAGGTGCAGGAGAGGGACAGCAGGCCCGTGACGAGGGCGGCTACGAGGGAGGTCCGGCGCACCGGACCACGCTAACCCCGCCTCCGGCCCCGGTGTGACGTGCGCCGGGTTCCGGCGTGACGCTGCTCAAGAGTCCGTGCCTTCGGGGGTGGTTGCGCCTAACGTTGCGTCTCGTGCCGCTCGTGTCCAGTCCCGCAGCCGTCGGGGACCTCGACGCCCCCATCGGCATCTTCGACTCCGGCTTCGGCGGGCTGACGGTGGCACGGTCGGTCATCGACCAGCTGCCCCACGAGTCCATCGCCTACGTCGGCGACACCGCTCGCCAGCCGTACGGCCCCAAGCCGATCGGCGAGGTCCGGGAGTACGCCCTGGAGTGCCTCGACCACCTCGTCGAGCAGGGGGTCAAGGCGCTGGTGATCGCGTGCAACTCCGCCAGCGCCGCGATGCTGCGCGACGCCCGCGAGCGGTACGACGTGCCGGTCGTCGAGGTGATCTACCCCGCCACGCGGCGTGCGGTGGCCGCCAGCCGCACCGGGCGGATCGGCGTGATCTGCACCCGTGCGACCGCCGAGTCGATGGCGTACGACGACGCCTTCGCCGCGGCGCCCCAGGTCGAGCTCCTCACCCGGGCCTGCCCCCGCTTCGTCGACTTCGTCGAGGCCGGCGTGACCGGAGGCCCGGAGCTGATCGAGGCCGCGCACGAGTACCTCGACCCGCTGATCGAGGCGCGCGTCGACACGCTGATCCTCGGCTGCACGCACTACCCCCTGCTGACCGGTGTCATCTCCTACGTGATGGGCGACGCCGTCACCCTGGTCAGCAGCGCCGAGGAGTGTGCGAAGGACGTGTACAAGATGCTGACCGCCACCGGCCTGATGCGCGGCTCCGGGGAGCCGGCGTACTCCTTCGTCACCACGGGCTCGCCCGCCGAGTTCGAGACGATCGGCCGGCGGTTCCTCGGCCCCGAGATGGTCGCGGCCGGCCAGTTCGCCGGGGGCCTGCGGTGAGGCTCACGGTCGTCGGGTGCTCGGGGTCCTACCCCGGCCCGACGTCCCCCGCCAGCTGCTACCTGCTCGAGGCCGAGCACGACGACGGCACCGGTCCGCGCACCTGGCGCGTGCTGGTCGACCTCGGCAGCGGGGCGCTCGGACCGTTGCAGGCGGTCGTGGACCCGCTGAGCATCGACGCGGTGCTGCTCAGCCACCTGCACGCCGACCACTGCCTCGACCTGTGCGGCTACCACGTGCTGCGGCGCTACCACCCCGACGGTGCGCAGCCGCGGATCCCCGTCTACGGCCCCGAGGGGACCGCGGACCGGATGGCCCGGGCCTACGACCTGCCGCTCGAGACGGGCATGCACGAGGAGTTCGACTTCCGGGTGTGGGACGGCCCGGTCCGGGTGGGGCCGTTCGCGGTCGACCCGGTGCCGGTCGACCACCCGGTCCCGGCGTTCGGGCTGCGGATCGAGGCGGACGGCGCGGTGCTGGCCTACAGCGGCGACACCGGCCCGTGCACCGGCCTGGACCGCGTCGCGACCGACGCCGACCTCTTCCTCGCCGAGGCGTCGTTCGAGGAGGGCGTCGACAACCCGCCGAACCTGCACCTCACCGGCGCCGAGTGCGGCGACACCGCCACCCGCGCGGCCGCGCGCCGGCTGGTGCTGACCCACGTGCCGCCGTGGCACGACCCGGCCGTCGTGCTGGCCGAGGCGACCGCGACGTACGACGGTCCCGTCGAGCTCGCCCGTCCCGGCGCGGTCTACGAGCTCGGCTCCTGACGCCCCGCGCCGGTCCGCCTCAGACGAGCCCGGCGTCGTGCACGCAGATCGCGATCTGCACCCGGTTGGTGACGACCAGCTTGTCGAAGAGCCGGGACACGTGCGCCTTCACGGTCGGCACCGAGAGGTGGAGCTCCCGGGCGATCTCGGCGTTGCTCAGTCCGCGCCCGACCGCCAGGGCCACCTCGCGCTCCCGCTCGGTGAGCAGCGCCAGCCGCCGCTCGGCGCGGAGCGCGCGGTCGTCGGCGGGCTCGGCGTGCGCCGCGCGCAGCCGGTCGATGAGGGTCCGCGTCACCGAGGGGGAGAGCATCGGTTCCCCGTCGGCGACCTTGCGCAGCGCCTCGACGATCCGGGCCGGCGGGGTGTCCTTGAGCAGGAACCCGTCGGCACCCGCGGCCAGCGCCTCGACCACGTGCTCGTCGGCGTCGAACGTCGTCAGCACGATCACCCGCGGCGGGTCGGGCAGCCGGTGCAGCCGCCGGGTGGCCTCCAGCCCGTCGAGCACCGGCATCCGGATGTCCATCAGCACCACGTCGGGCCGCAGCGAGTCGCCGAGCAGCACGCCCTCGCGGCCGTTCCCGGCCTCGCCCACGACCTCCAGGTCGGCCTGTCCGCCGAGCATCAGCGACAGCGCCGACCGCACCAGCGGGTCGTCGTCGACGACCAGCACCCGGACCGGCCGCGCCGCGGGGCCGGCCACGGCACCGGCCGCCGGGCCGGTCACGCCGCCCACGGCAGCCACCCGTGCAGCACGAACGCCCCGCTGTCGCGGCGGTGCTCCAGGCGCCCGCCGCGCAGGTCGGCGCGCTCCGACAGCCCGACCAGGCCGAGCCCGGCACCCGGGGTGACGCCCGTCCCGAAGCCGAGCGGGTTGCGCAGGCAGACGTCCACGCCGTGCTCGGGGGAGCCGCTCACCTCGATGGTCAGCAGTGCCCCCGGAGCGTGCTTGCGGGCGTTGGTGATCCCCTCCTGGACGATCCGGTAGACCGTGCGGCCGACGCCGTCGGGCACCGGGCCCGCCGTGCGGTCGACCCGGTCGAGGTGCTCGACGTGCAGCCCCGCCTCGGTCGCCTCGGCCACGAGCCGGGGGACGTCGTCGTACGTCGGCTGCGGGGTGTGGACGACCTCGCCGGTGTCCTCGTCGCGAAGGACGCCGAGCACGCCGCGCAGGTCGGTCAGCGCCTCGTGCGCCTTGTCCTGGATGACCGCCGCGCTGGCCCGCATCTGCTCGGCCGAGAGGTCCTCGCGGAAGCTCAGCGCCCCCGCGTGGAGCGAGATCTGGGAGATCCGGTGGGCCAGCACGTCGTGCATCTCCCGCGCGATGCGAGCCCGCTCGGTGCTGCGGGCGCGTGCGACCCGCAGCTCCTGCTCGGCCTCCGCGCGCTCGGCGCGGTGCCGCAGCGTCCACAGCAGCTCGCGGCGGGAGCCGAGGTACATGCCCCAGCCGATGCACGCCGCCAGCACGATGACGTTGAGGGTGGTCAGCAGCCACAGCGGGTCGCCGCCGTCGTCCTGGGTGATCGTGAACAGCTGGGCGCCGGCCAGCCCCACGACGAAGACCACGGCGAGCTGCTGCCACCGCCGGCGGGTGGCGACGGAGACCGCCGCCAGCGTCGCCGGCCCGGCCGCCACGCCGGAGATCCCGGCGAACGCGCTGGTCAGCAGGGCGACCGCGAGCGGCCACTGCCGCCGCCGGGTCACCAGGAGGTAGGACACCAGCCCCAGGCCGAGGTCGAGCCAGAACAGCCAGCGGGCCTCCCGCAGCTGCGCCCCGGCCACCGGCAGCCACACGATCGCGGTCAGCGCGAGCATGGCGAGCAGCCGCCACGTCCGCCCCCAGGGCGTCAGCGGCGGCTGGAAGTCCTCGGGGCCCGGCCGGTCCACGGGGCCAGGCTAGGGCCGCCCGGCGGCGTACCGTCAGCCTGCGCCGGTCGGCACCGGCCCCCTACTTTCGTCACCCCCGCCACCGCCGCGCGTCCGGTGCGCGGCGCCCACCCCTTCGGGCAGGGTGGTCACCATGATCAAGGTCGACCGACTGACCAGGACGTACGGCGGCTTCACCGCCGTCGACGACGTGAGCTTCACCTGCCAACCCGGCCGCGTGACCGGCTTCCTCGGCCCCAACGGGGCCGGGAAGACGACCACGATGCGGATCATGGTGGGTCTGACCCCGGCCACGAAGGGGCAGGTGACGATCGGCGGGCTGGACTACCACGACATCCCCAACCCCGGCCGCCACGTCGGGGTGCTCCTCGACGCCGGCGCCCAGCACGCCGGGCGCACCGGCCGCGAGATCCTCACCCTCGGCGCGAAGACGATGGGCCTGCCCATGTCGCGGGTCGACGAGATGCTGGCGCTGGTCTCGCTGACCGACGCCGAGGCCACGCGGCGGATGCGCAACTACTCCCTCGGCATGAAGCAGCGGCTCGGCATCGCCCACGCCCTGCTCGGCGACCCGTCGGTGCTGATCCTCGACGAGCCCGCCAACGGCCTGGACCCGGCCGGCATCCGGTGGATGCGCGACCTGCTCAAGGGCTACGCCAACCGCGGCGGCACCGTGCTGCTCTCCAGCCACCTGCTCAACGAGGTCGAGCTGGTCGCCGACGAGATGATCCTCATCGGTCGCGGCCGGATCGTCGCCCAGGGCGACAAGAAGACCCTGCTGGCCCAGTCGGGCCCGGCCGCGGCGTACGTCACCGCGCTCGACAACGACGCCCTGGCCGGCGCGCTGCGGGCCCAGGGCCACACGGTCACCCCGGCCGGCGAGGGCCTGCGGGTCGACGCCGAGCCCGTCGACGTCGGCCGCGCCGCCCTCCAGGCGGGGGTCGTCCTGACCGACCTGCGCAACGGCCGCCGCGGGCTGGAGGACCTCTTCCTCGAGCTCACCGCCGGCACCCAGCGCGAGGGCCACCCCGCCGCCGCGACCCAGCTCCAGGACCCGAACCAGCCGCAGCAGCAGCACCAGCAAGGAGCCCAGGCATGAGCACCGCACCCACCGCTCCCATGACCCTCGACGTCTCGGGCACGCCGAAGGTGCCGTTCGCCCGGCTGGTGTCGGTCGAGCTGCGCAAGATCTACGACACCCGCGCCGGCCGCTGGCTGCTGGGCGCGATCGTCTTGATCACCGCGGCGATCATGACGATCTTCTTCTTCGCCGCCGACCAGCCCGAGCGCACGTTCGGCAACTTCATCGGCATCTCCGCCACCCCGCAGGGCTTCCTGCTCCCGGTCCTCGGCATCCTGCTGGTGACCAGCGAGTGGTCCCAGCGGACCGCGATGGTCACCTTCGCCCTCGAGCCGTCGCGGACGAAGGTCATCGCCGCCAAGACCGTCGCCGCGCTCATCTTCGGCGTCGCGGCCTTCGCCGCCGCCCTCGTGGTGGCTGCCGTGTGCACGATGCTGGGCGGGGCCGACGGCGGCTTCGACGACGTCGAGACGAAGCTCTTCGTGCTGTTCCTCGCGCTGCAGCTGCTCACGATCCTGCAGGGCCTGGCCTACGGCCTGATCCTGCTCAACACCCCCGCGGCGATCGTGACGTTCTTCGTGCTGCCGATCGCCTCGAGCATCGTGTTCAGCCTGGTCTCGGCGCTGGAGGACCTCGCGCCCTGGCTGGACCTGAGCACCGCGCAGGCACCGCTGTTCAACAGCTTCGGCGGGTCCGGGCTGTCCGGTGAGGAGTACGCCCAGCTGGCCACGACCTCGCTGATCTGGATCGTGCTGCCGTTCGTCCTCGGGTTGATCCGCGTGCTGCGGGCCGAGGTCAAGTAGCCCGGTCCCGTCCCCGGCTCACCGTCGTCGGCCCGGCCCTCTAGCGTGGTCCCCATGACACGCGAAGACGGCCGGGCCGACGACGAGCTGCGCCCCGTGAAGATCACCCGCGGCTGGCTGGACCACGCCGCGGGCTCGGTGCTGGTGGAGTTCGGGAAGACCCGCGTCCTCTGCGCCGCCTCCGCCTCCGAGGGCGTCCCGCGCTGGCGCAAGGGCTCCGGCCTGGGCTGGGTCACAGCGGAGTACGCCATGCTCCCGGCCGCCACGAACACCCGCTCGGACCGGGAGTCGGTCAAGGGCCGCATCGGCGGCCGCACCCACGAGATCAGCCGGCTCATCGGCCGCTCGCTGCGCGCGGTGATCGACTACCAGGCGCTGGGGGAGAACACCATCGTCCTGGACTGCGACGTGCTCCAGGCCGACGGCGGCACCCGCACCGCGGCGATCACCGGGGCCTACGTCGCGCTGGCCGACGCCGTCGCCTCGCTGCGCGCCGCCGGCGCGCTGAAGGGCGAGCCGCTGACCGGCTCGGTCGCCGCGATCAGCGTGGGCATCATCGACGGCGTCCCCCGCCTCGACCTGCCCTACGTCGAGGACGTCCGCGCCGAGACCGACATGAACGTCGTGATGACCGGGGCCGGCAAGTTCGTGGAGGTCCAGGGCACCGCGGAGGGCGCCGCGTTCGACCGCAGCGAGCTCGACGCGCTGCTCGGGCTCGCCGAGAAGGGCTGCGCGGACCTCACCCGCCTGCAGCAGGAGGCGCTCGCCCGGTGAAGGTCTTCCTGGCCTCGCGCAACGCGAAGAAGCTCGCGGAGATGGAGCGCATCATGCGCGAGCACGCACCCGCCATCGAGGTCGTCGGCCTCGACGACGTGCCGGCGTACGACGAGCCGGTCGAGGACCAGCCGACCTTCGAGGGCAACGCCCTGCTCAAGGCCCGGGCCGGCCTGGCCGCCACCGGGCTGCCCTCCCTGGCCGACGACTCGGGCATCTGCGTCGACGCGCTCAACGGCATGCCGGGCGTCCTGTCCGCCCGCTGGTCGGGACCGCCGAAGTCCGACGAGCGCAACAACGAGCTGCTGCTCGCCCAGCTGTCCGACGTGCCCGACGAGCGGCGGGGCGCCCACTTCACCTGCGCCGTGGCCTTCTGCCACCCCGGTGGCGAGCTGGTCGTGCACGGGCGGATGGACGGCCGGGTGCTGCACGGGGTCCGGGGGACCGGCGGCTTCGGGTACGACGTGCTGTTCGAGGCCGACGACCACCCGGGGCGCTCCACGGCGGAGCTGACCCGCGAGGACAAGGACGCCATCTCCCACCGCGGCCGCGCGCTGCGCGAGATCGCCCCGCTCGTCGCCGACGCGCTCGGCTGACCGCTCAGGCGACGGGCGTCGACCCGGCGGGAGCGGTGCCGCGGCGGACGAGGACCTTGGTGAGCAGCAGCCCCCACAGGGCCGCGAAGACGAACATGGAGACCGAGTAGACCGCCGCGGGCACCGAGATCTCGGTGTTGTCGAGCACCTCGACGGCGACGAAGATGGCCAGCGTGGCGTTGTGCACGCCGATCTCCATCGACGACGCGACCGCCTGGGCCTCGCGGACGCCGGCCGCACGCGGCACGACGTACCCCACGACGAGGGAGAGGGCGCAGAAGACCGCGGCGGCGAGGCCGACGTCGGCGAGGTACTCGCCGACGCTCGAGCGCTGGTCGACCAGGATGCCGAGCACCAGGACGGCCAGGATGACCGCCGAGCCGGTGCGCACCGGTCGGTCCATGCGCAGCGCGAACGCCTCCGCGCGGGCACGCACCAGCATGCCGAGCACGACCGGCACGAGGACGACCGCGAAGACCTCGACCACCTTGGAGAACTGCAGGGAGACCTCGTCGCCGAGGCCGTAGTGGTCGATCGCGAGGTTGGTGATCACCGGCAGGGACGCGATGGCCACCACCGAGTTGATCGCGGTCAGCGACACGTTCAGCGCCACGTCGCCGCGGAACAGGTGGCTGAACAGGTTCGCGCTGGTCCCGCCGGGGCTCGCGGCCAGCAGCATCATGCCGACCGCGAGCAGCGGCGGGAGGTCCAGCAGCTCCACGAGGCCGAAGCAGAGCAGGGGCAGCAGGAGGAGCTGGCAGGCCAGGGCGACCGCCACGGCCCGCGGGGCGCGGGCGACGCGACGGAAGTCGTCGGGCACGAGGGACAGGCCGAGGCCGAACATGATGATCGCGAGCGCGATCGGCAGGCCGACGGTCGTGAGCGCGGAGTCCATGGCCGGACTCTAGTGACCGGCGTCACAGGCCGCCCGGGAACGGGCCGAGGTCAGTCGTCCTTCTTCTTCGTCTGCGTGGCGAAGGCCTTGGTCGTCACCCGGTCCGGCAGGTGGGTGGCCAGCTCGGCCATCGCGCGGTTCTTCAACGACCCGGCCACGACGTGCGGCTTGCCGGCGAAGAGTGCGTCGAGCCCGTCCCGGGCGACGTCGTCCGGGTCGTCCTTCGGGCCCTGGCCGAGCGGGGTGTCGAGCAGTCCGGCGCGCCGGAAGAACTCGGTGTCGGTCGGTCCGGGCATCAGCGAGGTGACGACGACGCCGGTGTCCTGCAGCTCGTGGCGGATGCCCTCGGCGAAGGAGTGCACGAACGCCTTGGACGCGGCGTACGTCGCCTGGAACGGGCTGGGCGCGACGGCGGCGATCGAGGCGGTCATCAGGATCCGGCCGCTGCCGCGGGCCACCATGTCGTCGACCGCCAGCTTGGCGAGGTGGACGGTGGAGCGGACGTTGAGGTCGACCAGGCCGAGGTGGCGCTCCAGGTCGGTGTCGGCGAACGTCCCGCCGACACCCACGCCGGCGTTCAGCGCGACCACGTCGACGGGGCGTCCGGTGCCGGCCGCCTCCTGCCAGAGGTGCGCCACCTCCTCGGGGCGGGTCAGGTCCACCTGCACCGCGCGCACGTCGACGCCCAGCTCGGTCCCCAGGTCGGCCGCGGCGACGTGGATCCCCGGCTCCTCGGCGGTCACCACCACGTCGTACCCCCGGCGGCCGAGCTCGCGGGCGATCGAGAGGCCGATGCCCGTCGACGCGCCGGTCACCAGGGCCAGGCCGGTCTGCTTCGTGTCGTCCATGCCGCACGAGTACCCACGGGTGCGCCCGGAGAGACTCGAACTCTCACTGGCCAGGACCTAAACCTGGTGCCTCTGCCAATTGGGCTACGGGCGCGCGGCGCCGAGTCTAGGGAGCAGGCGTGCTCAGGCCAGCGCAAGGTCCTTGCGCAGCTTCGCGACGTGGCCGGTGGCCTTGACGTTGTACTGCGCGACCTCGACGGCGCCGTCCTCGCCGACCACCACGGTGGAGCGGATGACGCCCTGGACGACCTTGCCGTAGAGCTTCTTCTCCCCGAAGGCGCCCCAGGCGGTCATCACCGACCGGTCGGGGTCGGACAGCAGCCGGATGGTGAGGCCCTCCTTCTCGCGGAACCGCGCGAGCTTCTCGGGCCCGTCCGGTGAGATGCCGAGGACCTCGTAGCCCTGCGCCTGCAGCGAGTCGAGGGAGTCACTGAAGTCGCAGGCCTGCTTGGTGCAGCCCGGGGTCATCGCCGAGGGGTAGAAGTAGACGATCACCTTGCGGCCCCGCAGGTCGCTCAGCGTCACCTGCTCACCGGCGTCGTCGGTGAGCGTGAAGTCCGGTGCGGTGTCGCCGGGGGAGAGGCGGGGCGTCTCGGCCACGAGGGGCTCCTTCTTGCAAGTGATGTGCAACAACCTAGGCTGGGCGGGTACGACGTACCGCCGGGGACCCGACGGTACCGACCAGCACCGACGGTCGAGGCCGCCGCACCGGGAGGAGCCGCTCCATGCACGTGCCCGACGGGTTCCTGGACGCACCGACGTCCGTCGCCACCGGGGTGGTCGCCGCGGGCGCCATCGGCGTCGCCCTCTACAAGGCCCGCACCGAGCTCGACGACCGGACCGCGCCGATGGCCGGCCTGGTCGCGGCGTTCGTGTTCGCGGCCCAGATGATCAACTTCCCGGTCGGTGCCGGCACGAGCGGCCACCTGATGGGCGGGACGCTCGCCGCGGTGCTCGTGGGGCCGTGGACGGGGTTGCTGTGCGTCTCGGTGGTGCTCGTGGTCCAGGCCCTCTTCATGGCCGACGGCGGCATCACCGCGCTCGGCACGAACGTCGTGCTGATCGCCGTGGTCACCGCGCTGGTCGGGTACGTCGTGTTCCGCGCGCTGCAGGCCGTCCTGCCGCGACGGGTGGGCACGGTCGCGCCGGTCGCCGCCGTCGCGGCGTTCGTCTCGGTCCCGGTCGCAGCCGTCGTCTTCAGCCTGCTCTTCGCGGTCGGCGGCACCGCCCCGGTCGACACCGGCAAGGTGCTGACCGCGATGGTGGGCTGGCACGTCCTCATCGGCATCGGCGAGGCGGTCGTCACGGGCCTGGTGGTCGGTGCGGTCGTCGCGGCCCGGCCGGACCTGGTCCGCGGTGCCCGACCGGTCGTCGCGGCCCGCGAGCTCGAGATCCGGACGGTGGCCGCGTGAGCGGGCCGGCCGGCAGCCGCCCCCGGGTGAGCACCCGCGCCCTCGTGGTCGCCGGGCTCGTCGTCGCCCTGCTCGTCGCCGGCGTCGCCAGCTACTACGCCAGCGCGCACCCCGACGGCCTCGAGCACGTCGCCGGCGAGACGGGCTTCCTGGACTCCGCCGAGGACTCGCCGACCTCGGACAGCCCGTTCGCCGACTACTCGACCAAGGGCGTCGACGACGAGCGGCTCAGCGTGGGCATCGCCGGCGTGCTCGGGACGCTCGCCGTGCTGGTCCTGGCGGGCGGCCTCGCGCTGCTCCTGCGCCGGCGCGGGCCCCGGCCCGAGGCGGCCGACGACGAGCGTGACCCCCGTCGGGGCCACGAAGCCGAGCAGGTCTGAGTGGGCGCCGCCCACGGCCACCGCCTGCACCACCACGGCCACAGCGCCGTCCACCGCGCGCCGGCGCACCTGAAGATCCTCGCCCTCGTCGGCTTCGTGCTGCTCGTCGTGGCGACCCCCCACGAGTGGTACGCCGCGTTCCCGGCCTACCTCGCGGTGGTGGTCGGCGTCGTCGTCTCCGCCCACGTGCCGCTGCTGTGGGTCGTGCGGCGGATGGTCGTCGAGGTGCCGTTCCTCGTCTTCGCGGCGCTCGTGCCCTTCGTGGCCCACGGCCCCCGCACGGAGGTCCTCGGGCTCAGCGTGTCCGAGCCGGGCCTGGTCGCCGCGTGGGGGCTCGCGGTCAAGGGCACCCTCGGCGTGATGGCGTCGCTGACGCTGGCCGCCACGACCGAGCCCACCGACGTGCTGCGCGGTCTGCGCCGCCTGCGCGTCCCGGCCCTGATGGTCGAGATCATGTCCTTCATGCTGCGCTACCTCGACGTCGTGACCGGCGACCTCGGCCGGATGCTGACCGCGATGCGCTCCCGCGGCTGCGACCCCCGCTCGCCGCGGCACTGGCCGGCGCTCGCGCGCTCGCTGGGTGCGCTGTTCATCCGCAGCTACGAGCGCGGCGAGCGGGTGCACCTCGCGATGCTCTCCCGCGGCTACACCGGCACCATGCCCGCGGCCGCCCGCACCGCCCCGGCCGGCGGGGGCGAGCGGTGACCGCGCCGGTGCTCGACGTCCGCGGCCTGGCCTACGCCTACCCCGACGGCCACCAGGCCCTCTTCGGCGTCGACCTGCACGTCCACCGCGGTGAGCGCGTCGCGCTCCTGGGTCCCAACGGGGCCGGCAAGACGACGCTGGTGCTCCACCTCAACGGCATCCTCACCGCGGGCGCCGGCACCGTCGAGGTCAGCGGGCTCCGCGTCGCCAGGAAGAACCTGCAGGAGGTCCGTCGCCGCGTCGGCATCGTCTTCCAGGACCCCGACGACCAGCTCTTCATGGGCAGCGTCCGGGAGGACGTCGCCTTCGGCCCGGCCAACCTCGGCGTCCGCGGCGCCGACCTCGACCGCCGCGTGATGACGGCGCTCGAGCAGGTCGGGATGGCCGAGCACGTCGACCGGCCGCCGCACCACCTCTCCTTCGGCCAGCGCCGCCGGGTCGCGGTGGCCACCGTGCTGGCCATGCAGCCCGAGGTGCTCGTGCTCGACGAGCCGTCCTCGAACCTCGATCCCGCCTCGCGCCGCGAGCTCGCCGACATCCTGCGCTCGCTCGACGTCACCGTGCTGATGGTCACCCACGACCTGCCCTACGCCCTCGAGCTCTGCCCCCGCGCGGTCGTGCTCTCCGACGGGAGCTTGGTCGCCGACGGGTCGACGTACGACGTCCTGACCGACGACGCGCTCATGCGCGCGCACCGCCTGGAGCTGCCGTTCGGCTTCGACCCGCGCTCGATCGGGCGCGGAGTGGGCACCGGGACCGCACCGCACCGCGCGGGTGAGGCCGGGGGATTGGTAGCGTCTCCCGGCACGCACACGAACCCAGGAGACCTCACGTGAGCAAGGGCAACGACACCTCCTCCCTCGAGCGCGAGATCGAGGAGACCCGCGAGCGCCTGGCGACCACCATCGACCAGCTCCTGCACCGCTCCAGCCCCAAGACGATCGTCGGCCGCGAGGTCGACTCGATCAAGGCGCACTACGTCGACGCCGCGGGCAACCCGCGCACCGACAACATCCTCAAGACCGTCGGCGCGGTCGTCGGCGCGGTCGCCGTCCTGGTGGTCCTGCGCAAGGTGACCTCCTGACCGTGGGGCGCGCCATGAACGACGGCACGCCGATCAAGATGCTGCACGACCGCATCCTGTGCGAGGTCGACAAGGACGCCGGTGAGCGCCGCTCCACCGGTGGCATCGTCATCCCCGCTACCGCGGCCATGGGCGCCACCCGGCTCTCCTGGTCCAAGGTCGTCGCCGTCGGGCCGCAGGCGCGCGCCGTCGAGGTCGGCGACCGGGTCCTGTTCGAGGCCGAGGACAAGGCCGAGGTCGAGGTCCACGGTGAGCTGTACGTCGTGATGCGCGAGCGCGACGTGCACGCCGTCGCTGCCGACCGGCTGGCCGACGAGGCGACCGGGCTCTACCTCTGACCCCGACCCCGGCTGACTGCCGGTCGGCGGTGGCACGGAGCGATCGTGGTCTGAGCTGATCGCCGCCTCTTCAGCGACCCTGTTGTCGCTGGACACCGGACGCGCCAGCCCGGGGCCAAGGGACGAAGCAGCACGACGCCGGCCAGTCAGACGCGCCGGGCGAGCACGACCACGTTGTTCTCGAAGACGGTGCCGTCCCAGTCGGTGCACGAGGCCAGCACCAGCCGTCCCCGGCCGTGGTCCTGGCCGAAGAGCGCCTCGGCGCGCTCGGCGAGCTCGGCGCGGCTGATCACCTGGACCCCGGTCACCCGGTAGCGCACCGTGCCCTTCCGGGTGACCACCAGAACCCGGTCGCGCTTCTCGAGGGTGGGGATGCGGTTGAGCGCCCCGCCCCCGGTGTGGACGGTGTGCCCGGTGAACACGGTCTGGCCGCGGGCCGCGCCGGCGCGGGCACTCGCGTCCCACCAGCCGACCTCCTGCTCGTCGGCGGGTGGTTGCAGCACCCGCCCCGGTGACATGCCGATCGCCAGGACGGGTGCGGTGACGCCCTGCGAGGGGATCTTCAGGCGGACCGGCTGGGCAGGCGCCGGTGCGACGTACGATCGAGCGGCGTCGTCGCCGGCCGGGAGGACCGCGCCCGTCACGGTCATCCCGAGCCCCAGCACGAGCAGGCCGACCCAGACGCCGCGCGCGACCGCAGCGGCCCGTCGCCGTACCGCGGCGCCCCGGCGGGGCGTGTCGTCCTCGGCGCTCACGGGTCGGCCCGGCCGCTCAGCCGCGCAGGCTGCGACGGGTGGTGACGACGCCCGCGCCGAGCGCCGTCAGCAGGATCACGAGCAGGCCACCGGTGCCGAGACCGGCGCCGCCGGACCCGGCGGGCACCGAGGTGGGCACCTGCGGCTCCTCCGGCTGCGGGTCGGGGGTCGGCGTCGTGGGCTCCTCGGGGGCGTCGGGCTGGATGCGTCCGTTGGGGCCGCAGCTGCTGTGGCCGATCTCGACGTTCAGCAGCTCGACGCCGAAGCTGGCGGCCGCGGGCAGCAGCCGGAGGTCCAGGGCCGTGACGTCGATCCGGTCGCGGCCGCGCTCCTGCTTGTTCAGCGTGACGTCCAGGACGTTCTCCTCCAGCGGCGCGAGCTGCTCCCCGACGGTGCCGAGCGCGGACGTGAGGACCTCGGCCTGGTCGACGACCTGGCCCAGCGGGCCGAGCACGCCGTCGATGGCCTGCCTGAACTGGGTGCGCAGGGCCCGGAGGAGGAGGTCGAGCACCGCGCCGAGGTCGGTGACGAGCTTCGTGTTCGGTGCGGGGTCGGCGGGCAGGTCGAGGAGGTCGACCTCCTGCCCCGCCAGCCGGAGGGAGGCGCCGGCGCCGGCGAGCGTCGTGCCGCCGCTGATCTCGCCGGGGCGGGCCACGCAGAAGGCCTGGACGGCACCGAGGTCCAGCACGACCGCGGCGTCGGCGGAGGTGAGCACCTGCTCGAGCGCGGTCTGGAGACCGGCGAGCAGCGGGTCGAGCACCGGGCGCAGCGCGTCCTGGAGCTGCTGGTCGAAGCCGGCGAGGAAGTCGGAGCGGACCAGCTGCAGGTTCGAGAGGTCGAGGTTCGCGGCGTCCAGCTCGAGGTTGTCGCCGGGCCGCAGGCAGCTGCCCTCGTCGACCTCCACCAGCACCGCGCCGTCGCCGGCGAGGCCGGAGCAGGCGGCCGACGCGCCCTTGCGGCCCTCGACCTGGGTGCGCGCCTTCTGGGCGAGCGTGCCGGCCTGGAGGAAGTCCTGGCCGCCGAGCACCGAGATCGCCGGGCTGTCGCTGCCCTCGCGCTTCTCGCCGGACCCGTCGTTGGTCACCGAGTAGGTGCCCGAGTCGGCCGGCGTGCCCCCGATGGTCAGCCGCAGCGCCGTCGCGCTGGCCCGCGCGACCGGCTCGGCGGCGACCGCCGGCGTGCCGGTGAGCAGGACGAGCGAGCCGGCGGTGGCTGCGGCGGCGATCCGGGCGGCGGTGCGGCGTGTGGTCACGAAGGAGGCTCCCTGTCGCCGCTGCCTGCCGGGGCGCGGCTCCGATGTCGACGGTTGTCCTTCGTCCAACGCCGGTGGTGCAGGCGGGTTACGGGTGCCCGCCGTGCCGTCCGCGGTGCGGACCGGCGGCGGGGACGGCACGAGGGCCGGTCCTCCCCCCGGGGAACCGGCCCTCGTGGCCTGCGCGCCACCTCGCGGTGGCTGGTCTCAGCGGACGCGGACGGTGTAGGTCCCCGTCGTGGCTCCGGTGGTCGACTCCGAGCCGGGGAGGACCAGGCGGTAGCGGTAGGTGCCCTTCTTCCGCTCGCGCGGGAAGGTGACGGTCGTCGTGCGGCTGGCCGGGGTGAGGGTCTTCAGCGTGCTCCAGGTGCCGCCGGTGCGGTAGCGCTGCAGGGCGAGGGTCTCGAGGCCGGGCTGCTCGACGTTGACCCGGGCCGAGGGGGCCGCCGAGCCCTTGCGGACGGTGGCGGCGCTGCGCCAGCCGTCGATGTCGGAGACGGCGAGCGGGACGTCGTACGTCGAGGCATCGCCGTCGTCGTCGATCCGGCAGGTCAGCGGGGCCTTGGCCGGCTCCTGGTGGAACTTCTCGCCGTAGTGGTAGTTGCTGCCGGCGACCTGGGTCCAGACGACCGCGTAGTCACGGACGCCGGCCGGCCACCTGGGGTGCTGGGCGTAGCTGAACGCGCGGGTGCCGGACCAGGTGGTCTCGTTGTTGTGGAAGTTGAGCGTGACCTCGCCGGCGGTGTCGGTCCAGACGCGGACGTTGATGTCGTTGGACTGGCCGTCCGGGATGTTCGAGGGGTAGTCGACCACGAGCGCGTCGCAGGACGGGTCGGTGTAGCGCCAGTTCCAGTCGAAGTTCCCGCTGCTGTCGACCGCCGGCTCGTTGACCGGGAAGGACGGCAGGCCGGCCTCCTCAGGGGTCGCGGGGACCGGCAGCACCGGCTCGGTCGGGTCCGGGACCAGCACGGGCGGCGCGGTCGGCGTCGGCGTGGGGGTCGGCGTGGGCGTCGGCGTGGGGGTCGGCGTGGGCGTGGGCGTGGGGGTCGGCGTGGGGGTCGGCGTGGGGGTCGGCGTGGGCGTCGGCGTGGGCGTGGGCGTGGGGGTCGGCGTGGGCGTGGGCGTGGGCGTCGGGGTCGGCGTCGGCGTCGGGGTGGGGGTCGGCGTGGGAGCCGCCGCGTTGGCGACCTTCCAGACGGCGTAGCTGTAGTGCGAGATCGCCTTGCCCGAGCTGTGCTTGATCACGACCGTCCGGGTCGGGTTCGCCGAGTAGTAGGCGTACTCCGGGCCGTAGTTCTGCTTGACGCTGCCCGCCTTCACGCAGGTGGCGATCACGACGTAGCCCTCCGGCGCGGTGATCGTGACCGTCTGCGGCTCGCCCTTGGTGTCGATCTTGGTGCTGCTGAGCGGCACGCAGACCTGACCGGTGTTGGTGGCGGCCGCCGGGGCGGCGGTGCCGGCGAGGGTCACCACGGGGAGGGTGACGGCGGCCGCGGCGAGAGCCGCGAGGGAGGCGAGACGGGTGCGCACGAGTTCCTTCTTCTTCCACGGGAGGGGCGTTGAAGAGGACTCTTGCAGGCCGATCGCGCGGTTCTGTCGGAGTTGATCGAACCTTGCGCCGCGCGGGCCGAACCTTCAGCAGGTCTTGAGAAAACTCCGGTTCCGGCGGGCCCCGGGAGGAGGCTGGATGAGCCGGACGAGCAAGGACGCCGCCGGCCGGAGGGCCGACGGCGTCGCGGGAGGAGGAGTCTCAGCCGAGCTCGAGCTTGGCGGTGATCCGGGTGCCGTCGCTGCGGTCGATCGACAGGCTCTGGCAGATCGACTCGACCAGGGCGAGGCCACGTCCCCGCGGGGCGTACATGTCGACCTTGGTGACCGTCGGCTCCGCCTCGCTGCCGTCGTCGCGCACGCACAGGGTCAGCACGCGGTCCTCGACCCACCACGACACGTGGATGGCGTCGTCGTCGGACCGGCCGTGCTCGACCCCGTTGGTGACCAGCTCGCTGACGACCAGCGCGGCGTCGTTGACGATCCGCGCCGGGACGCCGGCCTGGGTCAGGAAGTCGTGCAGCTGGTGGCGGGCGGCCGTGGCGGCGGCCAGCTCGAACGGGAGCCGGTAGGACCGGACGTCGCCGGTGCTCATGCGGTGCGGTACGGCATCGCGCACACGTGCAGCACGCGCTGCGCGACGGTCCCGTCCTCGGCGAGGAGGTCGAGCTCGGCGCCGGCGCTCCTCATGTTCTTGTGGGCCGTGGCCAGCACACCGACGGCGAGGCTGGGCATGAAGTCGACGTCGCTGAGGTCGACCACGAGGGACTGGGCGAAGTCCTGGCTGTACTTCTGCAGGACGTCGCGGAACCGCGGGCCGGCGAGCTCGTCGATCGTGCCGCTCACGCGCACGGTGCGGGTCTGCTCGTCGTAGTCCGCACTGAAGGGTCGATCCAACACGGGAGCCATCGTAACCGAGGCCGGGTCGGCCCCCGGCGCCTACCCGAAACGGATGGCGACGACGGTGGTGTCGTCGTCCTTCTCGCCCGGCACGGCCTCCACGAGGGCGTCCACCCAGGCCTCGAGCCCCTCCGTGCCCGGGCCGGTGCCACCGGCGGCCCGCAGCAGGCCCAGCGCGGCCAGCAGGTCGACCTCCCGACGCTCGACCAGGCCGTCGCTGAACATGAGCAGCGTCGACCCCTCGGGCACGACCACCTCGGCGGCCCGCGCGTGCCCCTCCCCGAAGCCGAGGAGCGGCCGGGCGGTGACGGGTACGTCGCGTGCCGCGACGCCGTCGAAGAGCAGCGGCAGCGGGTGCCCGGCGCTGACCAGCTCCACCCGGCGGGTCGCGGGGTCGACCACGGCCACGAGCGCCGTGGCCACCCGCTCGTCGATCATCGAGGACATCAGCCGGTCGAGGCGGTCCAGGCAGGTGCCGGGGTCGTCGCCGGCGAAGAGGTAGGCGCGCATGGCGCTGCGGATCTGGGTCATCGCCCCGACCGCGGAGACGCCGTGGCCGGCGACGTCGCCGACCACGTAGGCGACCCGGCCGCCGCCGACCTCGACCGCGTCCCACCAGTCGCCGCCGAGCTGGAAGGTGGACGCGGGCAGGTAGCGGGCCACGACGTCGACGCCGTCGACCTCGGGGAGGTGCTCGCGCAGGATCGAGCGCTGCAGCGACTCCGCGACGGCGATCTGCTCGCGCGAGCGCTGCAGCATGAGGCCGTTGACGTGGGTCTGCAGCGCCGTGGCCGCGTCGGCCTGCCAGGGCTCCCACGGCGCGCTGTGCCCGCGCACGACCTGCTGCCACTTCTCGAAGGACTTGCGCGGGGACAGCCGGACCTCGGGGCCCTCCTGCGCGGCGATCAGCTTGTTCGTCGGGTCGCCGCCCCAGTCGACGACCTGCTCGAGCTCGGGACGCAGCCACAGCAGCCAGCTGTCCGGCCCCGCGGCGATGCACAGGGCGCCCGCCGCCACCGAGGAGTGCGCCGCCAGGGCGGGGTCGAGCACGGCGAGGTGGTCGCTGGCCACGACGTCGCCGGTCGGGCGCAGCAGCAGCTGCGCGATGCGCCGTACGACGTCGTCGGGAGGGACGTCGCCGGCGGTGTGCAGCTGCTCGTCGTGGCACAGCGCGACGCCGCCGGCCTCCATGAGGCTCAGCAGGTCGGGGTCGCAGACCAGGCCGTCCAGGGGAGCGGTGCTCGAGGCGGAGAGCCGCGCCGTCATCTGCGCGAGGGTCGACTGCGCGGCCAGGGCGGCCTCGCGCTGGTCGGAGCGCTCCCGCTCGGCGACCATCTGGGAGGTCACCTGGCCCAGGAACTCCGCCGCGGCGCGTGCGTCCTGGCTGGGCCGGTGCGGGCCGGAGTAGTGGTGGCAGGCGACGAGGCCCCACAGCTCGTCGTCGACGATCAGCGAGACCGACATCGAGGCGGTGACGCCCATGTTCGTGAGGTACTCGACGTGGATGGGGGAGACGCTGCGCAGCGTGGAGTGGGACAGGTCCAGCGGGGCGCCCGTGCCGGGGTCGAGCACGGGGTGCAGCGGGACCGGGGTGTAGCCGATGTCGGCGATCAGCCGGGTCCAATTCACCGTGTAGAGGCGGCGTGCCTGGGCCGGGATGTCGGTCGCGGGGTAGTGCAGCCCGAGGAACGGGTTGAGGTCCTCGCGGCGCTCCTCGGCGACGACCTCGCCGTTCCAGTGCTGGTCGAAGCGGTAGACCATGACGCGGTCGAAGCCGGTGATCTCGCTGACCTCGCGGGCCAGCTGCGCGGTGAGGTCGTCGACGGTGGTCGCGGCGGCGAGGCGCCCCATCGCGCTGCGTGCCGAGCGGTAGGACATCGGGAGTGCCCGGCCGCGCTCGACGGGCTCGACCTCGACCACCAGCCGCTCGCCGGAGCGGTGCACGCCCACGTCGACCGTGGCGCCCGCGAGGGTCCCCGGGCGGTCCGCGGGCAGCAGGAGGGTCAGCGGCTCGCGGGCCGTGGCCAGCTCGGCGTGCCGCAGGACCGCCTCGGTGGCGCCCTCACCGATGAGGTCGGCCAGCGGTCGACCGACCGCGTCCTCGAGCGCGACCCCGAGCATCTGCTCGACGTTCGAGGAGACCATGACGGTCGCGGTCGTGCCGGGGTCGATCGACAGCAGCACGCCGTGCGGCTGGATGGCCCCGGGGACGTGGATCGGCTCGCGGTCGCAGTTGTTGAGGTCGACGCGACCGTACGCCGGGGTGTGCGGCGACACCGTCTCGGTCACGCGGGCTCCTCGGCAGTCGCGGCGGGTCGCGCCGACTTTACCGGCCGGGGACCGGCACGGGGTCATCCGGGCGGGTCGGCACCTTCTCCCGCACGCGCGACCGCGGCGAGCACCTCGTCGAGGTGCTCGGCCAGCGAGGCCGGCCCGTCGTGGACGGCGACGGCGCCCGCCTCGCGCAGCTCGGCCTCGGTGGTCCCGCCGGTGAGGACGCCGACGAAGGCGATCCCGGCGGCGTGCGCCGCCTCGGCGTCCCACACCGTGTCGCCCACCGCGAAGGACCGGTGGGCCTCGACCCGCTCCAGGCTGGCCGAGAGCAGGTCGGGCGCCGGCTTGCTCGACTCTGCCTCGTCACCCGAGAGCGTCGACCGGACCAGGCCGGCGCCCGGGACGAGGTCGAGCAGCCGGTCGGTGAGCTGCCGCTCCCCGGAGCTGGCCAGCACGATCTCCACGCGGGCGTCGCGCAGGGCCGTGAGCAGCTCCTCGGCGCCCTCGAGGACACCCACGTCCCCGAACCGCGCGTCGAGGTGGTGGGCGTGCCGGGCGCGGATGTCGTCGCCGACGGAGCTCTCCACGCTGTCGTTGGTGACCGCGGCGACCAGCCGGTCGCCCCCCATGCCGATCGCGCGGTGCAGCCGCCAGGACGCCACGTCGACGCCGACGTCGCGGAACGCGGCGCGCCAGCAGCAGACGTGGACGTAGACGGAGTCGACGAGGGTGCCGTCGAGGTCGAGCACGACGGTGTCGGGGCGTCGGTCGGGCGTCTGGTCGCTCATCGGTTCCTCGCAGGTGGGGGACGGGCGGGGTCGACGGTAGCCGGGCGGGTACCGGGCCGATCGACCGACGACGTACCCAACACCGACCGGGAGGAACCCGCGTGAGCGACCAGACCGACGCCCCGCACGCCGAGGAGCGCAAGCTCGTCGAGCTTCTCGACGACATGCCGATCGCGATGATGACCACCGTCGACGCCCGCGGCGACCTGCGGGCGCTGCCGATGGCCCGCCAGGAGGTCGAGCCGACCGCGGACCTGTGGTTCATCACCGCTCGGGACACCCAGCACGTCGACGACATCCGGGCCCGTCCCCAGGTGGGGCTGACGTTCTCCGCGCGGGACTCCTGGGTCTCGCTGCGGGGCCGGGCCGAGGTGGTGGACGACGAGACCAAGCTGCGCGAGCTGTGGAACACCTTCGCCGAGGCCTGGCTGCCCGGCGGCCCCGAGGACCCGAACGCGGTGCTCATCCACGTGACCGTGGACCACGGGGAGTACTGGGACAGCCCCGGCGGCAAGGTGGCCTCGCTGATCAGCTTCGCCAAGGCCAAGCTGACCGGCGACACCTACGACGCCGACACCGGCAAGGTCGACCTCTGAGGCGTCCCCACGCATGACGAGGCCCGGCGCCTGGAAGGCGCCGGGCCTCGTGCCGTCCGGGGAAAGATGTGCCGGCGGGTCGTGCTGCAGTCTTCGGGTCTGCGTAAGTCCCATGCCCTCGGATCCGTCGGCACCGGGGAGGTACCCGGGGCCGCGGGTGGCAATCACATCCGATGTGGTTTCCACCCGAACGGGTGAGGGCTGCGCCCGGTAGGACCGGGTCGGCGGAGGTTCAGACGGACTCGGTGGCCGCAGGGCCGGCGGACCAGGGCTGGGGGACCGCCTCGTGGTACGGCATGCCGGTGATGAACAGGACCCGGTGGGCGATGGTGCCGGGAGCGGCGACCAGCGCGAAGTCCACGCCGTTCTGGTCGGCCTGGCGCAGGCCGGTCGCGAGGACGCCGACGGCCACGCTGGGCAGGAAGTCGACGTCGCTCAGCTCGACGGCCAGCGCCCGCGTGCCCCCGGCCGAGTGCTCCTGGACCGCGGTGCGCAGCGCGGCGACGGCGTACTCGTCGATGGACCCGCCGAGGGTGAGCACCCCGTCGGCGTACGAGGACGAGAAAGGCCGTTCCAACATGCGTCGACCCTATCGGCCCTCGTGGAGAGCGGCCGAACCGAGTTCCTCACCCCTAAGGGTCATTCTGTCGTGGGCCCGCCCGCCGCGCCTGGAGTGGCCGACGGCACGGTCGGCAGCGAGGTTTCCGGCCCTCGGCCGCAGGTCACCGGAGCGGCATGACGCTGCTGACCGACCGGCGCCCGCTGCCGCCTGCCTCCCCGGGGGGCTCCCCGACCGATGCTCCCGACGGGCCCGGCACGGGCTTCCGTGACTGCAGGGGCACGTGGCACCGGCTCGATGTCGACGACGACGGGGGACAGGGCTGATGCTGCTCCCGAAGGCCCGCGGGACGCTGAGCGAGCAGCTGTTCGCCGCGCTGCGCGAGGAGCCGGGCACCCCGGTCCCGCTGGACGCCGCGGTCGCCGACGACGCCGAGGACCGGGCGATCGCGCTGTGGGCGTCCTACGAGCTGCACTACCGCGGCTTCGAGGACGTCGACGACCGCTGGGAGTGGAGCCCGGACGTGCTGCGCGTGCGCGCCGGACTGGAGGAGCTGCTCGAGCTCGAGCTGCGCGAGCGGTACGCCGTCCACCAGCCCGGGCGCACCGACGACCTGGCCAAGGACCTCTTCGACTACGTCGCCGGCCACGACGGGCCGTCGATGGCGCGCTACGTCCAGACCGACGCGACCGAGGCGCAGGTGCTGGAGCTGCTGCGGCAGAAGTCCGTGTACCACCTCAAGGAGGCCGACCCGAGCGCCTGGGTCGTCCCACGGCTCCCCACCGGCCCCAAGGCCGCGCTCATGGAGCTGCAGTTCGACGAGTACGGCGACGGCAACCCCGCCCGCCTCCACCAGCACCTCTTCGAGCGCGGGCTCGAGGCCGCCGGGCTGCGCTCCGAGTACGGCGCGTACGTCGACGAGGCCACCCTGGCGGTGCTGGAGGCCAACAACGTGCAGTCCTTCCTCGGGCTGCACCGGCGGCTGCGCGCCGCGTCGCTGGGCCACCTCGCGGCGTTCGAGGCCACCAGCTCGATCCCCTCGCGGCGGATGGCCCAGGGCCTCGAGCGGCTGGGCTTCCCCGACGAGATCGTCGACTACTACCGCGAGCACGTGGAGGCCGACGCCGTCCACGAGCAGCTGGCCGTCCGCGACATCTGCGTCCCCCTCGTCGAGACCGAGCCGGCGCTCGCCGACGACGTCTTCCTCGGTGCCTTCGCCTGCCTCGACACCGAGGACCGCCAGGCCCTCGACCTGCTGGCGAAGTGGGGGGTGGACGCGTGAGCGCCCAGCCCGTGGACCGCGCGCCGAGCGATCCGGCCGAGCAGACCGAGGAGGTAGAGGAGCAGGTGGCAGCCGCTCCGTCGCGGCCGGTGGTCGAGGAGCGGCCCACGATCGTCATGTGTCCGGAGGGGCCGATGCTGGTCCGCGGCGACCTGGTCATCGAGGACACGGAGGGCACCCGGCACCGCACCACGCGGCCGGTGAGCGCGGTCTGCCGGTGCAACAAGTCGGCCACCAAGCCGTGGTGCGACGGCACGCACAAGCTGCTGCCGAAGAAGCTGCGGCCCTAGCCCCGGACGCAGCCCGCTGCTCGGACCCCGGCGCGTGCCGGGCCGAGCAGCGGGTCAGGCGTGCCGCGGGTCGAGCAGCGGCTCAGGCCCGGACGAAGCGCGCGACGACCCCGCGCTCGAAGGAGCGCGAGGACTCCAGCCGGAGCCCGTGCGCGGAGGCGACCGGGTCGGCGAGGGCCTCGACCTGCTCGAGGGTGCCCAGCTGCAGCAGGAGCGAGGCGCCGGGCAGCAGGTGGGCCGCGGCGACCTCGACGCAGGCGATCGCCACGACCAGGCCATCGACGCCCCCGTCGATGGCGAGCAGGGGGTCCTCGGGGAAGCGGGACGTGTCGGCGGCCGGCACCCACGGCGGGTCGGCCACCACGAGCCCGTACCGCTCGTCGGCGGGCACCATCGTCGCGAGGTCGCCGTTGCGGACCTCGACCCGGTCGCCGAGGCCGGCGGCGGCGGCGTTCTGGAGGGTGTAGGCGCAGGCCACCTGGTTGGCGTCGACGCACACCAGCCGCCGGTCGCTGTCGCGCACCGCGAGCAGGCCGATCTGGCCAGCACCGGAGCACAGCTCGAGGACCGGTCCCGGGGGTGCGTCAGGCAGCAGCTCGGCGGCCCACTCCGACTGGGCCACGGTCCAGGGTCGCGGCCGCAGGACGTGCTCGTCGAAGGTGATCGTCAGCGGCCCGAAGGCCATCTGCTCGCCGACGGCGGTGCCGTGCTGGGCCGTCACCGGCCGCTGCTCGAGGCGTCGGCGGGAGCCGCGAGGCCCCACGTCACGATGTCGCTGGTGGGCGCCTGGTTGCCGTCGTCGGTGTCGTCGCCCCGGATGACGCCGATGAGGAGGAAGGTCCCTCCCACGACGATCAGCAGGACGAGGACCGCTCCCGCGATGAGGTACCGGGCCCGGCGGTCGTCGACCGGCTTCTTGGCGCTCATGACGGCTGTCCGTTCCTGCGTTCACGGTCATCTCGCATGAGCGCCCTGTGTCCCGATCCCGAGGGCGGCATGCAGTCGAGGGGACCCGGGGCGGCCGGGATGTGGTGGGATGCATCCATGGCCCAGCAGACGCGCCCCGTGCGCCTCGCGATCGTGAACGACTACGAGCTCGTGGTCGCCGGCGTCGCCGCGCTGCTGTCCCGGTACGACGACCGCGTGGAGGTCGTGGAGCTCGACAGCCGGATGCCGGTCGTGAGCGACGTGGACGTCGTGCTCTACGACTCCTACGGCCAGGTCCAGGGCGACCGGATCGACATCGAGAACCAGCTCCAGGGGATCGATGCGAAGGTCGTGGTGTTCAGCTGGAACGTCCAGCCCGACCTCGTGCAGCGCTCGCTCGACAACGGCGCGTCGGCGTACGTGTCGAAGGGCATCAGCGCCGAGGAGCTGGTCGGCCTCATCGAGCGGGTGCACGACGGGGAGACGATCACCCCGGACGAGGACCAGCCGGCACGGTCGGGCGAGTTCGGCCGGTGGCCCGGCGCCGACCTGGGGCTGAGCCAGCGCGAGTCCGAGGTGCTGGCCCTGATCACCCAGGGGCTGTCGAACCAGGAGATCGGCGAGCGGGCCTACATCGGGATCAACACGGTCAAGACCTACATCCGCACGCTCTACCGCAAGATCGGCGTGACGCGCCGGGCGCAGGCCGTGGCCTTCGGCATCGAGCACGGCTTCCAGCCCGACCGGGTCCGCCACGTCGACGGCCGGACCCAGCGCGAGGGTTGAGCCCGGCCGACGGCTGGACGGGTGGGGCGGTCAGGTCGTGACGCGCCCCTCGACGACGTACGCCAGGCGGCGGAGGGACTCCACGTTGCGCCAGCCGAGCTGGGCGTCGCGGATCGGCTTGGGGACCAGTCGTCCGGGGCCGTCCTCGACGTCCTCCTCGATCGTCACCTGGGTCTCGGTGCCGACCGCCTCGAGGTGCAGCCGCACCCGCGCGGTGCCGGCGGGCCACCCGCGCGCCTTCAGCTCCAGGAGCGAGGGCGGCTGCGCGCGCAGCACCTCGGTGTTGTCGTCGATGAGGAGGGGCCACGTGCCGACGGAGTGGTGCAGCCTGGACCCGACCTCGGGCCAGGTCTCGTCGACGTCGCGCATCCGCGAGGCGCCGACCACCCACAGCGGGTAGAGCCAGCCGTCGCAGAGCACCTCCCAGACCTGCTCGGGCGTGGCGTGCAGGAGGCGGGTGGTGGTGCTCACGGCCGGAACACCACCTTGACCATGCCGTCCTCCTTGGCGCGGAACTTGGCGTAGGCCTCGGGGGCCGCGTCCAGCGGGAGGTGGTGGGTCGCGAAGTCCTCGGTGCCCAGCGGGTCACCGTCGGTGAGCAGCGGCAGGATGTCGTCGCTCCAGCGGCGGACGTTGGCCTGGCCCATGCGGAGCTGGATCTGCTTGTCGAACATCTGGAACATCGGCATCGGGTCGGTGGCGCCGCCGTACACGCCGGACAGCGACACCGTGCCGCCGCGGCGGACGCAGTCGATCGAGGCGTGCAGCGCGGCGAGGCGGTCGAAGCCGGCCTTGAGCATCAGCGGCTCGGCGACGGCGTCCGGCAGCAGGCCGACGGCCTTGATCGCCTTCTCGGCCGCGGGGTTGCCGTGGGCCTCCATGCCGACCGCGTCGATGACGGAGTCGGCGCCGCGACCGCCGGTGCGGCTGCGCACCTCCTCGGCGAGGTCGTCGACGGCGTCGAGGTCGATGGTCTCGGCGCCGCGGGCGCGCACGCGGTCGAGGCGCTCGGGGACCCGGTCGACGACGATCACGCGGTGGCCCTCGTGGATCGCGATCCGGGTGGCCATGTCGCCGATCGGGCCGGCGCCCATGACCAGCAGGACGCCCTCGGGCGGGAGCTCGGCGTACCGCACGGCCTGGTAGGCGGTCGGCAGCACGTCGGAGAGGTAGACGAACCGGTCGTCCGAGGGGCCCTCGGGGATCTTGATCGGGAGGGTGTCGGCGAACTGCACGCGGAGGTACTCCGCCTGGCCGCCGGGCACCTGGCCGTAGAGCTTGCTGTAGCCCAGCAGGCTCGCGCCGGTGCCGTGCTCGCGGTTCTGCGTGGTCTCGCACTGGCTGTGCAGGCCCTGCGAGCACGTCCAGCAGGTGCCGCAGCTGACGTTGAAGGGGACCACCACGCGGTCGCCGACCTTGAGGTCCTTCACGGCGGGACCGACCTCCTGCACCACGCCCATCGGCTCGTGGCCCACGACGTCGCCCTTGGTCATGAACGGCGAGAGCGGCTCGTAGAGGTGCAGGTCGGAGCCGCACAGACCGGTCGAGGTCACCTTGATGATCGCGTCGGTCGGGTCGACGATCGTCGGGTCCGGGACCTCGACCACCTGCATGTCACGGGTTCCCTGCCAGGTCACTGCCTTCATCCGGTGCTCCTCCTCGTCGGCCGTGGTCGGCCGGCTGTGCGTCGTCGGCGTTCGGTGCCCGTCGGGTACCCGGCCGCACCGCGCCACACACGAGGAGGGTCGCGGCGGTCACGTCGTGGGACCCGTCCCTGGAGGAGAAGCGCTTTCACCCCGATGGGCTAGGTCGGGCGTGTCGGCGGGCGGGTATCGGTCGGCACGTGACGCTCCTCGACGAACCCGCGCCCGCGCGCGCCCCGCGTGCTCCCCGGTCCGGGTCGGCGGTGACCGTCGCCTCGGTGCCGGCCGGGCACGTGTACGTCCGCCACCTCGCGCCCGAGGCCGGTGGCGGTCCGCGGCGGTTGACCGACCCCCGGCCCGCCGGCCGTCCCGCGGACTCCCAGGTGTGGTGGCCGCCGGCCATGCTCGACCCCTCCTGGGTGCGGGGGCACGAGTTCGACCTGCTTCACCTGCACTTCGGCTTCGACGCGCGCAGCCCGGAGGACCTGAAGGCCTTCGCCGACGCGCTGCACGACACCGGGCGGCCGCTCGTCTACACCGTCCACGACCTGCGCAACCCCCACCACGAGGACCGCACGCTCCACGACGCCCAGCTCGACGTCCTCGTGCCGGCGGCCGACGAGCTGGTCACACTCACCGCCGGCGCCGCCGAGGAGATCCGGCGGCGCTGGGGCCGCACCGCCACCGTCGTCCCGCACCCGCACGTCGTCGACCTGCGCACCATGGCGGTGGCGCAGGACGTCCGCGCGCGCCGGGGCGCCGGTCGCGGCGACGGGTTCCGCGTCGGACTGCACGTCAAGAGCCTGCGCGCCGGCATGGCGCCGATGACGATCCTCCCGGCGCTCGTCGACACGGTCGCCTCGCTGCCCGGGGCGGTCCTGCAGGTCGACGCCCACCGCGACGTCCTGGACGACGACGGCGCGCGCCGGGACGACCGGCTCGCGACGTATCTGCGCGGGCTCGAGGCCGACGGCCTGGT
Source organism: Nocardioides sp. Arc9.136 (assembly GCF_030506255.1). NCBI lineage: Bacteria > Bacillati > Actinomycetota > Actinomycetes > Propionibacteriales > Nocardioidaceae > Nocardioides > Nocardioides sp. Arc9.136. Next base: position 1,262,170 of record NZ_CP113431.1, read on the forward strand.
CGACCTCCGCGTCCACGACTACTTCACCGACGACGAGCTGTGGGCCTACCTCGCCTCGCTGGACGTCTCGGTGCTGCCGTACCGGTTCGGCACCCACTCGGGCTGGCTGGAGGCCTGCCGCGACCTCGGGACCACCGTCGTGGCGCCGAGCTGCGGCTACTACGCCGACCAGGGGCCGGTGCTGTCCTACGTCCACGCCGAGCAGGAGTACGACGCCTCGACCCTGGCCGAGGCCGTGCGCACCGCCTTCGAGACCCGGCCCCGGTTCGGGGCGTCGATCGACGAGCGCCGGGGCCAGCGGGCCGAGGTGGCCGCCGCGCACGACCGCGTCTACGCGGCGGCCCTGGAGAAGGTCGGCCGCCGGTGCGCATCTGCCTGATCGCGTCCTCCCGGTTCCCGGTCGCCGAGCCCTTCGCCGGCGGCCTGGAGGCGATGACGCACGCCCTGGCCCGGGAGCTGGTGGACCGGGGCCACGAGGTGTCGCTCTTCGCCGGCCCCGGCTCCGACCGGGCGCTGCCGGTCGAGCTGCTCGACCTGCCGGAGTTCGAGCCCAGCGACGTCGCCATGAGCGACGTCAACGCCCCCTCGCGGCACTGGATGGCCGAGCACCACGCCTACCTGTCCCTGATGCTGCGCCTGGCCGGCGGGGAGGACCAGCGCTTCGACGTGGTCCACAACAACAGCCTCCACCACCTGCCGGTCGCGATGGCCGGGAGCATCTCGGTGCCGGTGGTGACCACCCTGCACACCCCGCCGCTGCCCTGGCTGGAGTCGGCCATCGCGCTGGCGCCGGGGGAGTCGTCGTTCGTCGCGGTCAGCCGTGCCACGGCGCGCGCGTGGTCGCACGTGACGGACGCCGCTGCCGTGCACAACGGGGTGGACGTCGACACGTGGCTGCCCGGTCCGGGCGGCGGCCCGGCGGTGTGGACGGGCCGCCTGGTGCCCGAGAAGGCCCCGCACGAGGCGATCGACGCGTGCCGCCGGGCCGGCGTGCCGCTGGTGCTCGCCGGGCCGCTGGCGGACCTCGGGTACCACGAGTCGCACATCGCGCCGCGCCTCGGCGGGGACGTGAGGTACGTCGGGCACCTCGACCACGCCGCCCTGGCCGGGCTGCTCGGCCGGGCCTCGGTCGCGGTGACCACGCCGGCCTGGGACGAGCCGTACGGGCTGGTCGCGGCCGAGGCGATGGCGTGCGGCACGCCGGTGGCGTCGTACTCCCGCGGGGCGCTGCCCGAGGTCGTGGCCCCGGGTGCCGGCGTCCTGGCCCGGCCCGGGGACGTCGACGACCTGGCCCGAGCGGTCCTCGAGGCGCGCGGCTGCGACCGCGGGGAGGTGCGCCGCCATGCCGTGGAGCACTGCTCGCTGACGCGGATGACCGACGAGTACGAGCGGATCTACGCCGACCTCGTCGACGACGAGCTCGCCGCGTGAAGGTCGGGTACTACGTCCACCACGTCGGGCGCGGCCACCTGCACCGGGCCACCTCGATCGCGGCGGAGCTGACCCGCGGCGGGGCGGAGGTCACCGGCCTCTCCACGCTGCCGCGGCCGCGGGGCTGGACCGGCCCGTGGGTCGAGCTGGCGCCGGACGACGGGGGCGTCGAGGTCGAGCGCGACGCGGTGACCGCCGGCGGCCGCCTGCACTGGGTGCCGCGCCGCCACGCCGGGCTGCGGGACCGGTCGGCCGCGGTCTCGGCCTGGATCGGGTCGGCCGACCCGGCGGCGGTGGTCGTCGACGTGTCGGTCGAGGTGTGCCTGCTCGCCCGGCTGCACGGCGTGCCGGTCGTCTCGGCGGTCCTCCCCGGGGTCCGCGACGACGGCCCGCACGGGCTCGGCGCGGACGTCGCCGACGCCCTGCTGGCCTTCTGGCCCCCGGCGGCCACCGGGATGGTGCGGCCGGACGGCCTCGCCCGACGGGTCACCGCGGTCGGTGGCCTGGCGCGGTACGCCGTCGCACCGCCCGGCCCGCGCCGGCCCGGGCCGCTGCGGGTGACCTACCTGGCCGGTTCGGGTGGCCACGAGCTGGACCCGGCCCTGCTGGAGCGTGCCCGGCAGGGGACGCCGGACTGGGAGTGGACCGTGCTCGGCGGCTCCGCGCCGTGGGTCGAGGACCCGCGCAGCGCCATCGCCGAGGCCGACGTCGTCGTCACCCACGCCGGCCAGAACGCCCTCGCCGAGGTCGCCGCCCTGCGCCGGCCGGCGGTCGTCGTCCCGCAGGACCGGCCCCACGACGAGCAACGCTCGACCGCCCGGGTGCTCGGCGCGGGCGGGTGGCCGGCGCTCGTGCGCGACGCCTTCCCCGCCGAGGGGTGGGCCGGGTTGCTCGAGGAGGCCCGCGCGCTCGACGGCGAGGGGTGGTCGGCGTGGTGCGACGGCGGCGCCGCCGCCCGCGCCGCCGCGGTGGTACGTCGCGTGGCCGACGGGGGAACCGGGTGAGCATGTCCAGCAGCCCGGCGGCCGCCCCGGGGCCCGCCTCCGAGAGCGCCCCGCGCGTGCGGGTCGGCGTCGTCACCGTCGCCCACGGCCGCCACGAGCACCTGCACCACCAGCACCGTGCGCTCGCCAGGTCCGACCGGCTGCCCGACGACTACGTCGTGGTGGCCATGGGGGACCCGGGCATCACGCCCGGCTCCGTCGACGGCCTGGCCCGGCGCGTCGTGCCCCTCGCGCTGCCGGCGGACGGACGCCTGCCGCTGGCCACCGCCCGCAACCGCGGCGCGCGGGCGGTGCTGGACGCCGGCGCGGACGTGGTGGTCTTCCTCGACGTCGACTGCCTGGCCGGCCGCGAGCTGGTCGGTGCCTACGCCGACGCGGCCCAGCGCGAGCCGGACGTGCTGTGGTCCGGACCGGTGACCTACCTCCCTCCGGGGCGGGGCGGGGGCGACCTCGACCGCCTCGACGAGCTCGACGACCCGCACCCGGCCCGGCCGGCCCCTGCTCGGGGCGAGCTGGTCGGCGAGGGCGACCCGGACCTGTTCTGGTCCCTGTCCTTCGCGGTGTCGGCGACCGGGTGGGCGCGCGTCGGGGGGTTCTGCGAGGAGTACGTCGGCTACGGCGGCGAGGACACCGACTACGGCCGCTCGGCGGTCGCCGCCGGCCTGCGGATCGGCTGGGTGGGCGGTGCCCGGGCCTACCACCAGCACCACCCGGTGGAGAGCCCGCCGGTGCGCCACCTCGACGACATCCTGCGCAACGGCGCGCTCTTCCACCGGCGGTGGGGGGAGTGGCCGATGCGCGGCTGGCTGATGGCGTTCGAGGAGCAGGGGCTGGTGCGGCGTACCGCGGACGGCTGGGAGCGCGCCTGAGGTCCGGTGGGTACCGGCCGGTCATGGACGACAACCTCGACGACCTCCGCTCCCTCGTGCTCGTGTGCACCCTGAAGTCCGGCGACCAGGACTCCAGCTCGGACCTCATCGGCCGCCAGGTCCTCGACCGGCTGGCGTCGTACGGCGCGCCGGGCGAGGTCGTCCGCGTGGTCGACCACGACGTGCGCTTCGGCGTCACCACCGACGAGGGCGACGGCGACGAGTGGCCGGCCATCCGGAGCAGGATGCTCGCTGCGGACGTGCTCGTCGTCGCGACCCCGATCTGGCTGGGCCAACCCTCCTCGGTGACCAAGATGGTGCTCGAGCGGCTCGACGCCGAGCTCGGCGAGACCGACGAGGAGGGCCGGATGCTCACCTACGGCAAGGTCGCGGCGGTCGCCGTGGTCGGCAACGAGGACGGCGCCCACCACGTGGTGGCCGAGTGCCTCCAGGCCCTCAACGACACCGGCTTCTCCGTCGCGGCGAACGGCAGCACCTACTGGGTGGGCGAGGCGATGCAGGCGGTCGACTACGCCGACCACGACGAGACGCCGGAGAAGACCGCCGGCACCAACGACACGGCCGCGAGGAACACGGTCCACCTGGCCCGGCTGCTCAAGGCCGCGCCGTACCCCGCCTGAGCCCCGCCTGAGGCCCATCTGAGCCCCCGCCTGAGGCCCATCTGAGCCCCGCCGGGCCCCGCTTCCCGGGGCAGTCCCTCGCTTCCCGGGGTAGATCTGCCCCGGGAAGCGAGGGGGTCCCCGGTGGACCGGGGACCCCTGCTGCGGCACACCCCGGCTCAGGAGCGCAGCTGGGGGAGCACCTCGCTGCCGTAGGCGCGGATCATGTCGAGGTAGTGCGGGCCCATGTTGGCGACGTAGACCTCGTCGTAGCCGGCGTCGACGTACTGCTGCAGCTGGTCGACGTGGCGGGCGACGTCCGGGCCGGCGACGATGCTGCCGGCCGTCGACTCCCGGGTGACGAGCTGGGAGGCCTGCTCGAAGTGCTTGGGCGAGGGGAGCACCTGGGCGAGCTCGCCGGGCAGGCCCGCGTTGGCCCACAGCCGGTGGGCGTGGTCGACTCCCTCGTCCTCGGTGGCGGCCCAGGCGACCTTGACGCCGCCCTGGGTGGGCTTGCCGCCGGTGGCCTCCTTGAACTGCGCGACGGAGTCGGCGTCCGGAGCGGTGCTGACGAAGCCGTCGCCGATCGCGATGGCCGTCTGCAGCGCCTTGGGGCCGAACGCCGAGACGTAGACGGGGACCGGCTGCTCGGGGAGCGTGTAGAGCCGTGCGGTGTCGACCTGGTAGTGCTTGCCCTGGCGGGTGACGGTCTGCCCCGTCCACAGCTCGCGCATCACGTCGACGGCCTCCTCGAGCATCTCGAGCCGGACGTCGAGCGAGGGCCACGGCCCGCCGAGCACGTGCTCGTTGAGGGCCTCGCCCGTGCCCACGCCGAGGGTGAACCGGCCGTCGAGCATCACCGACGCGGTCGCGGCCGCCTGGGCGACGACCGCCGGGTGCACCCGCACGGTCGGGCAGGTCACGGCGGTGGTCACGGGCAGCGAGCAGGCCTGCGACAGGGCGCCGATGACCGACCAGACGAAGGCGCTCTCGCCCTGCTCGTCGTTCCATGGGTGGAAGTGGTCGCTGATCCAGAGGGCCTCGAACCCCGCCTCCTCGGCGGCGACGGCCTGCTCGATCAGCTGCTGCGGGGTGTACTCCTCGCAGGACAGGAAGTATCCGAAGCGCATGGGGCTCCTCCCGGGTCGGTGTGCGGCGTCCGGGAGGTACCCCGCAGGCCGGGCCCGCACCGCGGGCCAGACCACCCCGACGGGTGGTGATTGCACCGACGGCACCGGGGGCACCGGTCGAGGAGCACGGATCCCCCGCCGTGCGACGCGTCTGCCCCTGACCTGACCGTGCCCGACCCTGCCCGGAGGCGTTCGGATGGAGCTGCTCGACGAGCGCTACGAGCTGCGAGAGGTCATCGGTCGCGGTGGCATGGCCGAGGTCCACCGGGCCTGGGACCGGGTGCTGCAGCGGGACGTCGCGGTCAAGGTGCTCCTCGCCCCGACGGGGCTCGAGGAGGCCGAGACGGCGCGGCTGCGGTTCGCCGCCGAGGCCAAGCTGCTGGCCCGCCTGGACCACCCCGGCCTGGTGACGCTGCTGGACGTGGGCACGTCGACCGGTCGGCCCCACTTCGTGATGGAGCTCGTCGACGGGGGCACGTTCGCGTCCCTCCTGGCCGACGCCCCGCTGGACCCCGTGCTGGTTGCCGGCGTGGGCGCCCAGCTCGCCGACGCGCTGGCCCACGCCCACGCGCACGGGATCGTGCACCGCGACGTCAAGCCGGGAAACGTCCTGCTGACCCGTGACCGGCGCGTCAAGCTGGCCGACTTCGGCATCGCGCGGCTCCTCGGCGAGACCGCAGGGGTGACGCGGACGGGGAACACCGTCGGCACCATCGCCTACCTCGCGCCCGAGCAGGTCCGCGGCGAGGGGGTCGGGGCGGCGGTCGACGTCTATGCCCTGGGCCTGCTGCTCCTCGAGGCCGTCACCGGCGTGCGCGCCTACCCGGGCACGTCGACCGAGTCGGCCTTCGCGCGGCTGCACCACAGCCCGACGATCCCCCTGTCGCTGCCGACCGGGTGGCCTCGGCTGCTCGCCGCCATGACGGCCTCCGACCCCGCCGAGCGGCCCGCCGCGTCGGTCGCCGCGGCGGCCCTCCGTGCGCTGGCCGAGGGCCGCCCCGTCGTCGTGCCGGTCGCCGACCTGCCGCCGACCGTCACCACCGCCGCCGGGCCGCGGACCGAGTGGGTCCCGCGCCGGCGCACACGACGCCGTACGGCGGGTCTGGCGGCTGCTGCCGCGGCGGTCGTCGCCGGGATCGTCGCCGGCGCCGCCACCCTGCTGCCCGACCCGGCGGCGAGCGACGCGGACCCGGGGAGCAGGGCCGCCGCCGCGCAGGCCCTGCAGCCGGCCTCGGTGCTGTCCCCATCGGCGGCAGCGTCCACCGAGGGCACGGCGGCCGGCCGCCCGGTCTCCACCGCGACCCGGTCGGCCACGGCGGCGCCGGACGGTGGGCGGAACGGTTCCCGGGCCGCCGGCGGCGGCCCGACCGCGGGCCAGGGCGGCGGCGGCGGGGACGGTGCGAAGGGCGACGGCCGGGGCCACGGCCACGGCAAGGCGAAGGGTCACGGCAAGGGAGCCGGCAAGGGAGCCGGCAAGGGAGCCGGCAAGGCCGGGGGTCACGGCAAGGCGAAGGGCCACGGCAAGGGCGGCAAGGGCGGCAAGGGCGGCAAGGGCGGCAAGGGCCGCTGACCACGCCGCCCGTCCCGGCCCGCTCCCGCTCAGGTGCAGGTCGGGCAGGCCAGGCGGACCGGGAGGTCCGCGCACAGCGGTGCGCCCTCGGCGACGGGCGTCGCGGCGCCGGTCAGGCGCGGCAGCATCGGCTCGCCGCACCGCAGGCAGCCGCCGGCGGTGACGGTCTCCCTGTCGGTCTGGTGGTCGGTCTCCCGCTGGACGGTCCCGGTGCTCTCTCCCTGGTGCATACCTTGACCGGTATCCCAGGGTGACGCTGGTCACGCGGTCGCGCAGGTGAAGGTTCTCGCGACGGACGCCCCGGTCAGCGACCGGCGAGCGGGCAGGTCGCCGGTCCCTCGAGGACCGCGCCGTCGGGGGCGAACCGGGAGCCGTGCAAGGGGCAGTCCCAGCTCTGCTCGGCGTCGTTCCACCGCAGCACGCCGCGCAGGTGGCTGCAGACGGCGGAGACCCGCCGCTCGACGCCGTCGACGACCGAGACCGCGGTCGGCGTGCCGACCCGGTCGTACCGCACCACGCCCTCGCCCTCGCCGGGCGTGCCGACCAGCGGGTGCGAGCGGAGCGTGGGACGGAGCCAGCCCCAGCCCAGCTCGACGGCGACCTGCGTGTTGAGCCGGGTGGACCGGGGGAGCCCACGGAGCTCGCGCGGGTCCCAGGTGGCGTACGCGCCGGCCCACGGGACCCGGCCGCCGAGCACACGGGCCGCGAGCAGGTGGGCGGCGGCCACGCCGTTCGTCAGGCCCCACTTGGCGTACCCGCCCGCGACGAGGAGGTCGTCCCGTCCCGGGAGGAGCGGGCCGGCGTAGGGCAGGCCGTGGTGCGGCCCGTAGTCCTGCGCGGACCAGGCGTGGGTCTCCTCGGCGCCCGGCCAGTGCTCGGAGGTCCAGGCCCTCAGCTCGTCGAGGCGCTCCCGCTCGGAGACGGCGGCGCCGACGCGGTGGCCGGCCCCGCCCACCAGCAGCAGGTGACCGTCGGGACCGGCGGGGCTGCCCGGGCTGACAGGTGCGTCGCGCAGCGAGCGGGTGGGGGAGTCCGCGGAGAGGTACATCCCGTCGACGGCCGGGGTGGGGGTGCGGAAGGCCAGGCCGTAGGAGCGCGACGGCTCGACCCGGGCGAAGAACCCGCCGCGGTCGAGCACCGGCACACCGGTCGCCAGCACCACCGACCGGGCGCTCACGGTGCCGTGCTCGGTGACGACGCGCGCCGGGACGTGCCCGGTGACCCGGCGCACGCGGGCGCCCTCGACGATCCGCACCCCGTGCGCGCGTGCGTCGTCGGCGAGCGCCTCGAGCAGCGCCACCGGGTCGACCTGCAGCTGGTCGGCCAGGCGCAGCGCGCCGAACGTGTCGTAGGGCAGCGGCGGGTCCTCGACCCACTCGACCTCGGGGCCCGGGCCGAGGTCGACGCCGTCGAGCGCACGCTGCTCGGCGCGGAGCCGGCGGCGGCCGACGAGCGAGGTGGCGTAGGTGTACGCCGGACGGCGCTGCGCCTCCACGCCGTGCTCGGCGACGAACCGGGCCAGCCAGGCCTGTCCCTCGCGGTTCCCGGCGGCGTACGACGCCAGCACCGACGGCGGGTGCCGACGCGCGATCCGGGAGAACGTCGTGCCCTGCAGGAGGCTGACCTTGGCCGTGCTGCCGCCGGTGGTGCCCGCGCCGATCCTGCGGGCCTCGACCACGGCCACTGAGAGGCCGCCCCGGGCGAGGAGCCCCGCGGTGGTGAGGCCGGTGATCCCGCCGCCGACGACGACCACGTCGTGGGTCCCGCCGAGGGTCGGCGCACCCGCGTCCGGACGCGGGTGCCGTGCCTGCCAGGGCGAGACCAGGGCCATCAGGCGGGCTTCTCCTGCGGTTGCCTGGCCGCGAGGAAGCGCTGCACCTCGGCGAGGTCGTAGGCCGTCTCGGGGTGGGCGGTCACGGGCGCCGGTCCGATCCCGGCGCGTCGCCAGTGCTCGACGGTCTGCCGATCGACGGCCGCGACCTCGGCGAGCTCGGCCGCCGTCAGCACGATGGGCGCGGCCCTGGGTGCGGTCGTCACGGGGTCGTGCTGGTCCTGCTGCGTCACCGGTGGCCCTCCTGCGGTCCGTCTGCGGTGCGCCGGTACCCCGCCGTGGCTCCCGTCACGCCCGCGGGGCCGCTCCCGTCCGGGCGGCGTCGCGGACCGCCCGGGCCAGTCGGCGGCGGGTACGGCGGGCCTCGGGGACCGCGCGGGTCATCCAGACGTGGAACATCGCGGGCACCTCGAGGACCCGCAGGTCGGTCGAGCCGTCGCGCAGGCGGGCGGCGAGGGCGTCGACCGCCGGGCGGAGGATGTCGCGGTCGCCGATGTGCACGTCGACCGGCGGGAGGCCGCGGAGGTCGTCGGCCAGCGGGTCGACGAGGGGGTCGGTCGTCGGGCGGTCGCCGGCCCACCACCGGGCCGCCGCCCGCAGGCCGGACTCGGCGAGCATGGGGTCGGTGGGCTCGAGGTCGCGCACGGCCTCCTCGTCGAGGGTCGGGTCCAGCCAGGGACTGAGCGCGACCACGCGGGCCGCCTGCGGACCGCCCTCGTCGCGCAGGCACCGGGCGAGGACGAGGACGAGCGCCCCGCCCGCCGAGTCGCCCATCAGCACCAGCGGCAGGTCGTCCGCGGCGGCCTCCCGTGCGAGGTCGAGGAGCCGGGGGAGCGCGTCGTCGACAGTCGCCACCGGGGCCAGCGGGTAGGCGGGCACGACCACCTCTGCGGCGGCCGAGCGGCCCGAGAGCGCCCGGACCAGCCGCCAGTAGTCCGGTGTCAGCGGGTGGACGTAGCCGCCCCCGTGCACGTAGAGCACCCGCGCCCGCGGGCGGCCGCGCCGCGGTCGGACCGTCCATACGGTCAGCCCCTCGGGCCGGTCGGTCGCCACGCGCCGTACCCACCGGGTGAGGCGGGTCGGCGGCGCGTCCCCCTGCTCCTGGAGCCGCTCCGCCGTGACGCGCGTGTGCTGCTCGCCCTCGAAGGCCTGCTTGTCGCGACGGGCCCGCATGCCGAGGACGTAGAGGCGCGTCCACGGCGTCGGTGCGCGACCGTCGACCGCCCAGTGCACCGTCATGGCGTCCCGTTGTCCCGCGCCGGTCGGCCCGAAACGAGGACCGGCTCCGACCTGCATCTCTGCTGGTCGGAGCCGGTGGTGGTACGCCATCAGGGACTCGAACCCCGAACCCGCTGATTAAGAGTCAGCTGCTCTGCCAATTGAGCTAATGGCGCCCGGTGAAGCGAGGACTACGTTACCAGTGGGCGGCCACCGGGAGAAATCGCCGGGTGGCGTGCGCCGGGGTCAGCGGGCGGCCAGCACGGCCTGGGCCGCGTTGTGCCCGGCGATGCCCGACACCGCGCCGCCACGACGCGCGCCGGAGCCGCAGAGCAGCACCGAGTCGACACCGGTCTGCACGCCCCACTGCTGTGCGGGGGTGTCGAGCCGGGCCCGGTTGGCCGCCCAGGGCCAGTCCAGGTCGCCGTGGAAGATGTGCCCGCCCGGCATGGCGAGGTCGCGCTCGACGTCCTGCGGGATCTTCGCCTCGATGCACGGCCGGCCGGCGGCGTCACGGGCGACGCACGACTCGATCGGGTCGACCAGGTGCTCGTCGAGGGAGGCGATCGCCCGGGCCACCGCGGTCGCCTTCGCGGCGGCAGGGTCGGCCTCGAAGAGCGTGGCCGGGGTGTGCAGGCCGAAGTACGTCAGCGTGTGGGTGCCCTCCGGCTCCCCGCCGAGGACCGAGGGGTCGGTCAGCGAGTGGCAGTAGACCTCGCCCGGCAGGACCGAGGGGACCCGCCCGGCCGCGGCGTCGGCGTGCGCGCGGGCCAGCTGGCTGTAGTCCTCGGCGAGGTGGAGGGTGCCCGCGAACGCCACGGCCGGGTCGACGCCGGAGCGCAGCCGCGGGAGCCGGTCGAGCAGGAAGTTGATCTTCAGCTGGGCGCCGACCGGCTTGGTGGCGGGGTCCTCGGGACCGCCGAGCAGGATGCGCAGCACCCACGGCGCGACGTTCGCCAGCACGGTCCCCGCCTCGACCGTCCGCAGCCGCTCGCCGTCGTGCCAGTCGACCTCCGCGCCGTCGGCGTGGGCCCGGACGGCGCTCACCCCGGCTCCGGTGCGCAGGGTCGCCCCGGCTCCTGTCGCGGCCCGGGCGAGCGCGTCGGTCACCGCGCCCATGCCGCCGACGGGCACCCGCCACTCGCCCGTGCCGTTGCCGACGAGGTGGTAGAGGAAGCACCGGTTCTGCACCAGCGAGGGGTCGTGGAGCGAGGCGAACGTGCCGATGAGCGCGTCGGTCGCGACCACGCCCCGGACCGTGTCGTCGCGGAACCGGCGCTCGACCGCCTCGCCGAGGGGCCGCGCGACGACGTCGCGCCACGTGCCCGGGTCGACGCGGTCGCGGACCGCCCGCTCGGTCGGCAGCGGCTGGAGCAGCGTCGGGGCGACGACGCGGGCGAGGTCGGCGACGTCGGCGTAGAACTCCCGCCACGCGTCGTACTCCTCGTCGGAGCCGGTGAGGGCGCGGAAGGACTCCGCCGTCGCGGGACCCTCCGTGCGCTCGACGAGCAGCCCGCCCGCGCGGCCGTCGCGGAGGACCGGGGTGTACGACGCGGTCGGGCGCGACACCAGGGTCAGGTCCAGGCCGAGGTCGGCCATCAGCGCCTCGGGCATGAGGGAGACGAGGTAGGAGTAGCGCGACAGCCGCGTGCCGTGGCCCGCGAACGCGGCGGAGGAGACGGCGGCCCCGCCGGTGTGGTCGAGCCGCTCGAGCACGAGGACCGAGAGGCCCGCGCGGGCGAGGTAGGCGGCCGAGACCAGGCCGTTGTGGCCGCCGCCGACCACCACGACGTCGTAGCGGGTGCGGTCCTGAGCAGCGTCTCCCGAGATCACGCGGGTCACGCTAGGCCATCGCCCCTTCGGGTGGTCGGGGCACGGCCAGGTCACGAAATGGACGACTGCCTGCGGCGGCGGGTGGTTGATGGTTGCATCCATCCCGGAGGTTCCGCTCGGGGAGGGGTGGGTCGTGAGGCTGGACCCGTCGGTCCGGGTCGGAGGGCTGCTCGCTGCGCTCGTCGTCAGCGGGTTCCTCGCCCTGCACGCAGCACCGGACGGCGGGACCGTCATCGGGATCTGGCCGGTGGGCGTCGCGTCCGCGCTCGCCCTCGAGGTCGGCCGCCGGCGTGCGCCGTACGTGCTCCCCGTGGTGCTGGTCGTCGCGGTCCTCACGATCTGGCTGGGCGGCCGGCCAGCGGACGTCGCGATCGGGTACGGCCTCGGCATCACCGTCGAGACCGCGCTGGTGGTCGCCGTGCTCACCCGTGGGGTCGAGGGTCGGCCGCCCCTGCGCACGGACGCCGACCTCCGGCGCTACTACCTGGCCGTCGCCGGGGCAGGGCTGGTCGCGGCGGCCTCGGGCGGGCTCACCTCGGTGCTGACCGGGTTCGGGAACCCCGGCACGGTGGCGCTCGCGCTGGGCACCGCCCACCTGGCCTCCCAGATCACGCTGCTGCCGTTCTTCATGCGGCTGCCTCCGCACGGCTCCATCGCGAGCGTGACCGAGCGGGTGCTGCAGTGGGCGGCGATCATCGTCATCACCCCGCTGGTCTTCTCCTTCGACGACGTGCCGTCGATGGCGTTCATGGTGGTGCCGTTGCTCGCGTGGGGCGCCCAGCGGATCCGGCCCTTCGAGGCGCTCGCCCAGATGGCGGCGCTGGTCTTCTTCGCCATCCTGATGACGACCGCCGGGCGCGGGCCGTTCGCCGCCGCCCCGCAGGCCTACGACCTGCCCGCGGACGCCCGGGGCGTGTTCCTCGCGGCGTTCGCCACCACGTGCGCGCTCATCGTGGTGCCGCTCCTGATCCGGGTCGGCGCCCACATCGTGATCTCCCGCGAGGCGCGCTCCGAGCGCGACAAGGTGCAGAGCATCGTCGACGGCGCGACCGGCATCGCGATCATCGGCGCCGATGCCGAGGGCCGGGTCACCCTCTTCAACCCGGGGGCGGAGCGGCTGCTCGGCTACTCCGCAGCGGAGATGATGGGCCGGTCGACGCGGATCCTGCACTCCATGCGGTCCGTGGTCGACAAGGCCAGGGAGCTGGGCACCGCCCCCGACTTCGGCTCCGTCGTGCAGCGGATCGTGACCGGCGAGCACGCGGGCACGCTGATGCGGTTCCGCCGCAAGGACGGCGTCGAGCGGATCCACTCGATGACCCTGACCCGGATGGTGGACGAGCGCGGCGCGACCGTCGGGTACGTCAGCACCTCCGAGGACGTGACCGACTCCGTCGACGCGCAGCAGCGGCTCCAGGACGCCCTCGACACCGAGCGGCAGGCCGTCGACCGCCTGCGCGAGGTCGACCGGGCCAAGGACGCGTTCGTCTCCTCGGTCAGCCACGAGCTGCGCACCCCGATCACCAGCATCATGGGCTACCTCGAGCTGCTCGGCGACGGCTCGTACGGCCCGCTGACCCCGGACCAGGGGAAGGCGCTGAAGCGGGTCTCCGACAACAGCGGCCGGCTGCTCGGCCTGATCGACGAGCTGCTCACGCTCTCCCGGCTCAGCGAGGACGGGCTCGCGCTCAGCACCCGCGCCTTCGACCTGCGGGAGGTCGTCCGCGAGGGGTACGCCGTCGTGGCGCCGGCCTGGGCGCACCGGCGGCTCGAGGTCTCCCTCGATCTCCCCGACGAGCCCGTCGAGTTCGTCGGCGACCGGGACATGCTCGAGCGGGTCGTGGTCAACCTGGTGGGCAACGCCGTGAAGTTCACCCCCGAGGGCGGCGCCGTCTCGGTGGTCCTGGGCGGCCACGGCTCCGAGGTCCACCTCGACGTGCGCGACACCGGGGTGGGCATCCCGCACCAGGAGATCGAGCAGCTGTTCTCGCGCTTCTTCCGCAGCTCGATCGCGCTCGAGAAGGCCATCCCCGGCTCCGGCCTGGGGCTGTCGATCACCCGGGCGATCGTGGAGAAGCACGGCGGCGCGATCGACGTCGAGTCCGCGGTCGGCCGCGGCACCCTGTTCCGCGTCCGGATGCCCACGGCCGCCTGACCCCGTGACCCACTAGGTTGCGGGCCCATGGCCCGGACCTACCGCGACGCGTGGGGCGTCCCGCACGTGCGGGCGACCTCCCTCGCCGATCTCGCCCACGGACAGGGCGAGGTCACCGCGCGCGACCGCACCTGGCAGCTCGAGCACCTGCACCGTCGCGCCACCGGCACCACCGCGGAGGTGCTGGGCGCGCCGGCGCTGCCGTGGGACCGGCTGGCCCGGCGCACGTGCCTCGTCGACGTCGCCCGCCGGGCCCACGCGGGCCTCGCCGGCGAGACGCGGGCCTTCGTCGCGGCGTACGTCCGGGGCGTGAACGAGGGCCTCGAGACCGCCGGTCGCGGCGGCGTCCCCGAGCTCGACCGGCTCGGCATCGACGCCCGGCCCTGGGAGGAGTGGACGCCGCTGGCGGTGTTCCTCGCCCAGCACCTGCTGTTCGCGAGCCTGCCGGGCAAGCTCTGGGCGCACCGCGCCCGGGAGGTGCTCGGCGCCGACGCCCGCCTGCTGTCGCACGAGGGGCCCTCGGCGAGCGGCTCCAACGCCTGGGCCGTCGGCGGCGACCGCACCGCGACCGGCGCGCCGCTCATCGGCGGCGACCCGCACCGGGTGGTCGAGGCGCCGGGTGTCTACCAGCAGGTGCGGCTGGCCTGCGAGGACCCCGCCGACCCCGTCGACGTGGTGGGGCTGGCGTTCCCCGGCGTCCCGGGCGTCCAGCACTTCGCGCACGCCGGCGAGGTGGCGTGGGCGATCACGAACGGCATGGCCGACTACCAGGACGTGTACGACGAGCGGCTGCGGCGGGCCGGCGACGGGGCGGCGGTGGAGGCGCTGGGGCCGGACGGCTGGGAGCCCGTGGCCGCCCGGGCCGAGACGATCGCCGTGCGCGGCGCTGCCCCGGAGACGGTCGAGGTGGTCGTCACGCCGCGCGGACCGGTGTTCGAGGGCGGTGTCGACGCCGGCGCCGGGCTCTCGGTCCGCTTCGCCTCCGACGTCCTCGGCGACCTCGGCTTCGACGCCCTGCTGCCGCTCCTGCGCTCGAGGACCGTCGACGACGTGGACGCGGCGCTCGACCGGTGGGTGGAGCCGGTCAACAACGTCGTCGTCGCCGACACCAGCGGCGCCGTGCGCTACCGCCTCGCCGGGCGGATCCCGCTGCGGGACGAGGCCAACCGGCACGGGGTCGTCGACGCCGCCGACCCGGCGACCGCCTGGGCCGGCTGGCTGGACCCGCTGCCGCGGCACGACGTACCTCCCGACGGGCAGGTGGTCACCGCCAACGAGCGGCGCGGCCCGGAGAGCGACCCGGTCGGCGCGACGTTCGCCTCGCCGCACCGTGCCCGCCGGATCGCGGCCCTCCTGGACGGCCGGGACGGGCTCACGGGGGAGGACTTCGCGGCGATCCACGACGACGACCTGTCCGCGCAGGCGCTCGTCCTGCGTGACGCCCTGGTCGAGGGGCAGCAGCCGTCGGCCGCGGGCGAGGCCGTCCGCGACGCCGTCCTCGAGTGGGACGGCCGGATGGCGGCGACGTCGGTGGGAGCCGCGGCGTACGCCGCCTGGCGCGCGGCGCTGGTACGGCGGATCGCTGCCGAGCCGGTGTTCGCGCCGTTCGCCGACCCTCGCCACGACCTGGTCTTCCTGCCCTGGATGGACCTCGTCGGCCGGGTCGGGCACGCGCTGGAGACCCTCGCCGCCGCGGGCGACCCGTTCGGCATCGACCTGCGCGCGCTCGCCCGGGACGCGCTCGACGACGCCGCCGGGCACCCGGCGACCTGGGGCACGACGCACGTCGCGACGCCCGTGCACGCCTTCGAGGTCGCCGACGCCGACCTCGAGCCGCCGTACGTCCCCGCGCTGCCGGTCTCCGGCGACAGCGACTGCGTCCGGTGCACCGGATCGGTGCCGGGCTGGACCGACGAGTGCTACCGCGGCTCGGTCGCCCGCTACGTCTGGGACCTGTCCGACCGCCAGGCCAGCGCCTGGGTCGTCCCGCTCGGCACGGCCGGCGACCCCCGCAGCCCCCACCACCGCGACCAGCTGCCGCTCTGGGCGGCCGGCCGACTCGCCCCGGTCGTGACCGACTGGGACCGCCTGACCGAGGAGACGCCCCGATGACCCTGCACCTCGACCCGTTCGTCCCCGACCGCGACAGCGCGACCCTCCACTCGTGGGTGGTCGAGGAGCGTGCGCGCTTCTGGATGATGCAGGACCACACCCTCGAGGAGGTCCGCGAGATCTACACCTGGCTCGACGAGCAGCCCACCCACCACGTGTGGCTGGTGCGCGAGGAGTCCGGCGAGCCCGTCGCCCTCTTCCAGGACTACGAGCCCACCGCCGAGGAGGTCGGCTCGACGTACGACGTCCTTCCCGGCGACCTGGGCATCCACTTCATGCTCGCCCCCGCCGACACCGTGCGGCACGGCTTCACCGCCGAGGTCGTGGAGCTGCTCCTCGACCACGCGTTCGCCGACCCGGCCGTCCACCGGCTCGTCGCCGAGCCGGACGCCCGCAACGACAAGGCCGTCGGGCTCGTCCGCCGCCTCGGCTTCCAGCTCGGCCCCGTCGTCCAGCTCTCCACCAAGCCCGCCCAGCTCGCCTTCCTCACCCGCCAGGCCGCCGGCCGCTGAGGCGTGCTCCGCCGGTCGAGCTGCGAGCGCGAGCGAGCGTCGTCGAGACCCGGCCCTGCTGGTCGAGCAGCGAGCGCGAGCGAGCGTCGTCGAGACCCGGCGAGGTGCGCAGGGCGCCGGGGTGGTCGGCGGGCCGGCCTCCTGCCGGTCGAGCAGCGAGCGCTGGCGAGCGTCGTCGAGACCCCGTGAGGTACGCAGGGCCTGGGGGTGGTCGCCGGGCCGCCGCCGCTGGTCGAGCAGCGAGCGCGAGCGAGCGTCGTCGAGACCCGGTGAGGTGCGCAGGGCGTCGGGGTGGTCGTCGGGCCGGCCTCCTGCTGGTCGAGCAGCGAGCGCCAGCGAGCGTCGTCGAGACCCCGTGAGGTGCGCAGGGCCTAGGGGTGGTCGCCGGGCCGCCGGGTGGGCTCGGCTCGAGGTCTCTTTTTCGAGTCGTGTGGTTGCGCGCCGCTGTGGTCGAGGTCCTGGGCGCGGCTGCGTGTCGCCTTACGGCCGGCGGGGGTCGACCGCTGTGGTTGCGGTCGGAACGGAGATTCGTCTTCGGTCGGCTTATGTCCTGCGGTGGAAGGCGACCTTTCCTCCGGGCAGGTGGGTGGTCTCGTAGGCAGGGTCGTGGATGCGGGCGTGGTGCCGGGGGCAGAGGTTGCGGGCGTTCGTCAGGTCAGTCGCTCCGCCTGCGGACCAGGGCTGGTCGTGGTGGGCGTGGCAGAGGTGGGCGGGCCAGTCGCAGCCTTCTGCGGTGCAGGTCGGTTGGGTGAGGTTCAGGGCCCGGCGTTGTGCGCCGGTGAAGAGCCGGGTGGTGCGGCCGAGGTCCAGCAGCTCTGAGCGAGTGCCGAGGACAGCGGGGACCAGGCCCGCCTCACAGGCCAGTCTCCGTGCGGTGGCTGCGGAGATGGTGCTGCCGTCGCCGAGCACACCCGGTGCGAGGCCACCCATGAGGGACGCGATGTCCATGGTGACGACGACGGTGGCGTTGAGCCCGCCGAGCTTCGGGACCGAGGCGGTGGGGAGGCGTTCGAGGAGCTCGCAGAACGCGTCGCCCATCCGTTCTGAAGCGGGGCGTCGTTCGTAGGTCTCGGCGCCGTTCTCAGCCGTCTGGTGCTTCGGGGCGGCGAAGGCAAGGAGCGTCTTCTTCAGCATCGCGCCGTAGAGCTCGGGGATCTTGAACTTCCCGACCACCGACCCGCGCCCGTCGGGGCTCATGGTCAGCCACGCGGTCTCCCGGGCCAGGCGCTCCTCGGCCTCCAGGGCGCGGGCGTCGCGGGCCTCGCCGATCTCCGGGGCCACGACGGTGAGCACGTGCTTGGCCAGGACCCGCAGCGACTTGGGGTCACGGTGCTGCGCCTCGGCGAGCAGGTGCTGCTCGGCACGGAGCGGGATGGTCGGGTCGTCCAGGTCGGCGGGCAGCCGGTCGAGGCACTCGGTGATGACCCGAGCGTGCTCCACCGACACATCACCCTCCGCCAGCACGGCCGCGGTGAGGTCGTGGCGATCGAGCGACTCCGCAAGCCGCATGCGGTGCTTCGCAGCAGGACGGGTCTGACGGGTCTCGACCGCCCACCACGAGGCGGTGTCGGTCGCGCCGACGCGTTCGCCGGCGTGACGACGGTCGGCCTCAGCGGCCAGGCGGAGCTCGAGCGCCTCCACGCGGGCGCGGAGCCGCGCTGCCTCGATCAATGTCGCCGCGACGTCGTCGTTGGACATCGACCACAGGTGGGACTCGTGCGCCCGGTCGAGGCGGGTGTGGGACTTCGCGACGGCGCGTGACACCACGTGTGTGCTGCGTCGGGAGTCCTTGGCCATGGGTCTACTCAAGCACCGACCACCGACAGTCCCGGGGCTGTTTTCCCAGTCCAGACCGCATCGTGGACCACAATCTAAGGACCTTCGCTGGCCACTCGAGTGCCCGAGGCCCTGCGCACCTCACCGGGTCTCGACGACGCCTCGCCGGGGCTCGGCTGCTCGACCAGCAGGGCGACCTGGCAGCCGGGAGACAGTCGCGACCACCCGCTGTCCCTCCCGTAGCTGCCCCCACCGCAACCACCCATGGTCCGTCGGCCGGAGGCGAGCACCCGGTGCTCTGCACACCTCACCGGGTCTCGACGCCGCCTCGCCAGCGCTCGGCCGCTCGACCAGCGGGGTCAGTTGGCGGAGACGCCGTGGTGGGCGCACCAGATGACGGCCTGCGAGCGGCGGTCGACGCCGATCTTGCGGTAGGCGGCGCGGACGTAGGTCTTGACGGTGTTGACGCTGACGTAGAGGCGCTCGGCGATCTCGGCGTTCGACAGGCCCGCGGCGACCAGGCCCAGCACCTCGAACTCCCGGACGGTGAGCCCGTGGGGGAGCAGGAGCAGCTTGGCGTCGACGTGGCGGGTGGAGGGGTTGCCGCCGGGCCCGGCGCGGGCGACCCGGTCGAAGACGTCGATCATCTCGATCGCGGTCGCGTCCATGCGCACGACGCCCGCGACCCCGCGCTCGAGGGCGGCCGTGGTCAGCGCCGGCTCCTGCGGGCGGGCGAGCGCGACGACCCGGGCGTTGCTGCGGACCAGGTGCGCGAGGTCGCTGCCGGCCGTGCCGTCCACCGGGTCGAGGCCGGCCGCGTCGTACAGCACGACGTCGAGCCCGGCCAGGTGCCCGTCGGAGGAGGCCGCGTCGCACAGCCACACGCGCGCCGGGTGACGCCGCAGCATCGTGGAGAGCCCGGTGAGCACCAGCTCGTGCGGACTGATCACGCCGACGCTCAGCGGCTTGCTAGCCATGGCCGACCGGTGCCCCGTCCGGGCGGGCTCACACCGACGACACGGCGATCAGGACAGCCCGAGCCGCTCCAGCACCCGGTCGGTCGCCCGGCCGTCCTCGAGGGACGTGTAGCGCTCGCGGAACGCGGCGTACTGCGCGGCGTGCTCCTTCTCGACCCGCTCGAGGCCGCCGATGACGTCGACCAGCTCACCGGTGGTGCGGACGATGGGGCCGGGCGCCTCGGGGACGAGGTCGAAGTAGAACCCCCGCACCGAGTCCTGGAACCGCTCGAGGTCGTAGGCGAAGTGCACGATCGGCCGACCGGTGATCGCGTAGTCGAACATCGTCGAGGAGTAGTCGGTCACCATGACGTCGGCCGCGCAGTAGAGGTCGCGGACGTCCGGGTGGTACGAGACGTCGTGGACGTGCGGGACCGCAGCGATCCGGGAGCGACCGGTCACCATGTTGTGGGCGCGCACGAGCAGCACGTGCTCGGGGCCGAGAGCAGCGGCGAACCGGTCGACGTCCAGGGCGAGCGGGACCTCGGGGCGGCCCTCGGCGAAGGCCTCGTCGTCGCGCCAGGTCGGCGTGTAGAGGACGACCTTCGCGCCGTCGGGGACGCCGAGGGAGGCCCGCACGCGCGCACCGGCCTCCCGGGACTCCGGCAGGCTCAGCAGGTCGTTGCGCGGGTAGCCGGACTCGAGCACCTCGCCGGTGAAGCCGAAGGCGCCCCGCAGCCGCGGCGTGCTCGCGGCGTTCGGCGAGAGCAGCAGGTCCCACTTGGCGATGTCGTGGTCGAGCCGGTCCAGCCGACCCTCGGGCGCCCACAGCACGTCCCGGTGGATCCGCTTGAGCGGGGTGCCGTGCCAGGTCTGGACGTACGTCGTGCCGGCCGGCTTGGTCCACTCGACCTCGGTGTGGGTGTTGGCGACCAGCAGGTCGGCCGACTCCAGCGCCTCGGTCGCCGCGGGGGAGTCGATGTCGACGGTCGTCACGCCGTCCGGGAACGCCGCCAGGTGCTCCTGGTCGGCGAGCCACACGTGCTCGAGCCCGGGCCGGTCCGCGACCCGCTCCCACAGGGCCCGCGGGTTGTCGGAGAACCGTCCGTGGAAGCTGTTCCAGACGATCTTCATGCCGACACCTCCGTACGTCGTTCCTCCTGCAGCCCGAGCAGGTCGACCAGCTCGTCCCAGTCCTCGACGACCGCGACCACGCCGGCGTCCAGCAGCGCACGTCGGCGCTCCGCCCGCTCCGGCTCGGGCACGAAGACCAGGTTCCCGACGGTGGGGATGCCCGCGCCGACGGCGGAGCGGGCGCCGGAGACGGCGTCCTCCACTGCGACCGCCTCGTGCGGGGCGAGCCCCAGCCGCTCGAGCGCGAGCAGGTAGACGGCCGGGTCGGGCTTGCTGGTCGGCGCCGGCAGGGAGTCCTGCGCGCTGAAGCGGTCCGCGACCGGCAGCACCTCGTCGAGGTCCGCGGCCGTGAAGCAGGCAGCCAGGCGGCCGAGGGCGCTCGAGCTGACGACGGCGAGCTGCCAACGGTCCGCGAGGAGGCGCAGCGCGTCGCTCACGGCCGGGTCGGGCACGAGGGTGGCGGCCAGGTGCCGGGTGACGACGTCCTGCTCGCGGGCGACCCAGGTCTCCATCTCGTCGTCGGGGACCGTCACGCCCTGCTCGGCGGCCAGGTCGCCGGCCAGGCTGCGGAAGTTGCGGCCGAGCGCCGCGGCCTGGAGGTCCGCCGGCTCCCAGTGGTGGTCGGAGCCGAGCCAGGCGAGGAAGTCGTTGGTCACCCCGGTGGACGCGGCGAAGGCCGGCTCCTCGGAGGCGAACAGGTTGCCGTCCGCGTCCAGGAGCAGGGCACGCACCGGTCCCAGGTCCAGCTCAGGATGCTGCGGCTGCTGCACGGTCCTCCACCTCTCGTCCGACGAGCGCCTGCTGCAGCGCCGTGACGAACTCCGGGCAGCGGGCGAGCCGCTCGAACCCCTCGGCGGCCGCCAGGAAGGGTCGCACGTCGTGCCCTGCCCGCGAAGCCGGCCCCAGCAGGTCGGCGAGCGCGGGGTCGGCGAGGGTGTCGGCGAGGTCGCCGGAGGTGACCAGCCCGTCCGCGACCGCCTGCGCGGAGCGGCGCAGGCCGTCGATCCAGGCCGCGACGACGCTGGTCAGCAGGGCGTGCGGCCGGCCCGCGAGCACGGCGCGCTCGAGCGAGGGCAGGACGTAGTTGCGCATCCGCACCGAGCCGCGGCGCCGCAGCCGGGTCAGCGGGTCGGCGATGGCCGGGTTGCGGAACCGGTCGAGCACGCCCCGCAGGTACGACGGCAGGTCGAGCCCGGGGACCGGGTCCAGCAGCGGGCAGACCTCCTCGGCGAGCATCCGCTCGACGAGGGGACCGACGGCGGGGTCGGCCATCGCGGCATCGGTGGTCGAGTGCGCGGTCGCCTCGCCGAGGAAGCCGAGGGCCACGTGGCCGGCGTTCAGCAGGCGCATCTTGGCCTCGACGTACGGCCGGGCGTCGGAGACGACCTCTACGCCGACGTCCTCGAGCGGGGGGCGCGGGCCGCCGAAGGAGTCCTCGACGACCCACTGGCTGAACGGCTCGGTGACGACGGGTGCGCGGTCGTGGACGCCCAGCTCGTGGCGCAGGAGTCCCCGGTGCTCGGCCGTCGTGGGCGGCGTGATCCGGTCGGCCATGCTGTTCGGGAAGGCGACGTGGCGTGCGATCCACCGGGCGAGCCCCGGCTCGAGCGCCTCGGCGGCCGCCACGACGCACCGACGCGTGGCGTCGCCGTTGCCGGGCAGGTTGTCGCACGACAGCACCGTGAACGGCGCCTGGCCGGCGCGGCGCCGCGCGCCGAGCGCGCGGGCCAGCAGGTCGAAGGCGGTGGGCGGCACGGCGGGACCGGTGGCGGCCGACACGGCGTACGACGGCGCCGTGACGGTCAGCGTCACGAGCAGCGTGCGGGGGTCGACCAGTGCTGCGATGGCGTTCGCGGCGCCGTCGCGGCCGCCGGCGGCGAGGTAGTCGCGCAGCACGCCGACGACGTGGGCGCGCGGCTGGCCGAAGGAGAGCTCCAGGGTGGTGTAGAGGAAGTCCTGGGCGGCGAGCTCGGCGCGGTGGCTGTTCGTGCGCAGCCCGACACCGCGGACGCCCCAGTCACGGGCGCCGAGGGCGGCGAGGCGGTCGAGGTAGACGGCCTGGTGGGCACGGTGGAACGCGCCGACCCCGAGGTGCACGACACCCGTGCCGAGCGCTGCGACGTCGTAGGTGGGGCGGCTGACCCGGGGCGGGAGGGCACCGAGGGTGCCGAGGCCCAGACGGAGCGCGGTGGCCGGTGCGGGGAGGACGTGGTCCTGGTTGGGACGAAGCACTCACACCTCCTGTCGTTCGTGGGGCACCAGGGGTGCGAACAGAACTGGTCACCTACCCGTTCTGCTACGTCACCAAACATTCGTCTCGGCGACCCCTTCGGTCGGTTGACTCATGGGTTCCCCTGTGTGTGGCCGCGAGGCTCGCCCGCACGGGTGACAGCCGCCGCCGCGTACGACGTCGAGTGCTCGACCCCGCAGCGGGGTACGGAGTGCGGGTGCCGTTGACCCGTCCTCTCGCGCTGCTCGCCGTCGGCTGGAGCCTCGTCCTGGGCGCGCTGCTCGGCGTCGCCGCCCCCGCGACCGCCGCGGACGCCGCGGACGACGACGCGCCGCGGGTCGTGCGGGTGGGCACGGAGGGGGTCTACCCGCCCTTCAGCTACCGCGACTCCGAGAGCAACGAGCTGACCGGCTTCGACGTCGACGTGGTGCGAGCGATCGGTGAGGAGGCCGGGTGGGACGTGCGCTTCGTCGAGGCGCCGTTCGACGCGCTGTTCCCGGCGCTCGACACCGGCCGCCTCGACGTCATCGCCAACCAGGTGACGGTCACCCCCGAGCGGGAGGCGCGCTACCTGTTCAGCACGCCCTACACCTACTCCCGAGGCGTCATCGTCACCGGGGCGGACACCGACGACATCACCTCGCTCGAGGACCTCGAGGGACGCACGACCGCCCAGACCGCGAGCAGCAACTGGGCGCAGGTCGCCGAGGACGCCGGGGCGGAGGTCGACTTCGTCCAGGACTTCGGGCCGGGCGTCGAGCTCCTCCTGCAGGGCCGGGTCGACGCGATCGTCAACGACAACATCGCGGTCCTCGACTACCTCGCGACGTCCGGGACCGACGAGGTGAAGATCGCCGGGCCGGCGGGCGACGAGGTCCTCGAGCAGGCCCTGGCGTTCACCCAGGACGACGCGGCGCTCCAGGAGGAGGCCGACGCGGCGATCGAGGCGCTGACCGCGGACGGCACCCTGGAGGAGATCTCCGAGGAGTACTTCGGCGCGGACGTGACCGTCGAGGGCGGCACGACCGACGTGGAGGTCGACGCCTCCGACGCCCGCTCCCGGTGGGAGGTCGTCCAGGACACCGCCTGGCCCATGCTCGTCGGGCTGGTGAAGGGCAACATCCCGCTCACCGTGGCGAGCTTCGCGATCGGGCTGGTCCTGGCCGTCGCGGCGGCCCTCGCCCGGCTCTCCTCGATCCGGGTCCTCGACTGGATCGCGCGGGCCTACATCTCGCTCATCCGCGGCACGCCGCTGGTCGTGCAGCTGTTCATCGTCTTCTTCGGCCTGCCGCAGCTCGGCGTGGACCTCGACCCCTACCCCGCCGCGATCCTGGCCCTGAGCCTCAACGTCGGTGGGTACGCCGCCGAGGTGGTGCGTGCGGCGATCCTCTCGGTGCCCCGCGGGCAGTACGAGGCGGCGACCGTCATCGGCATGGACTACCGGCAGTCGATGCGGCGGGTGATCCTCCCGCAGGCCGCCCGGATCGCGGTGCCGCCGCTGTCCAACACGCTGCTCTCGCTCATCAAGGACACCGCGCTCGCCTCGCTGGTGCTGGTCCCCGAGCTCTTCCGCGAGGCGCAGGTGACGGCGGGCGCCACCTTCGAGTACCTCCCGCTCTACGTGATGGCCGCGCTCTACTTCTGGGTGGTCTGCTACCTGGTGAGCCTGGCCCAAGGCCCCCTGGAACGACGACTGAGCAGGTACGTGGCATGAGCGAGCTGATCGAGGTCCGGGGGCTGGAGAAGTCCTTCGGCGACAACCGGGTCCTCCAGGGCGTGGACTTCACCGCCGCGGCGGGCACCGTGAGCGTGCTGCTGGGCCCCTCCGGGTCGGGCAAGACGACGGTCCTGCGCTCGATGAACGTGCTCGAGACGCCCGACGCGGGGACCGTGCGGATCGGCGACGCCGAGCTCGACTTCACCCACCCGCCGGCCGGCAAGGCGGATCACCGCCGCGCGGTCAAGGCGCTCCGCGCGCGCAGCGGGATGGTCTTCCAGTCCCACAACCTCTTCCCGCACATGACCGTGCTCGGCAACCTCCTCGAGGGACCCGTGCAGGTCCAGGGCCGCGACCGCGACGAGGCCGCCGAGGACGCCCGCGCGCTGCTGGCCCAGGTCGGGCTGGAGGGGCGGGAGGACGCCTACCCCGCGCAGCTCTCCGGCGGGCAGCAGCAACGCGTCGGCATCGCCCGCGCGCTCGCCCTGCGCCCGGAGGTGCTGCTCCTCGACGAGCCGACCTCCGCGCTCGACCCCGAGCTCGTCGGCGAGGTGCTCGCGGTGATCCGGGACCTGGCGCGCGAGGGCTGGACGCTGGTGATCGTGACCCACGAGGTGCGCTTCGCCCGGGACGTCGCCGACCAGGTGCTCTTCCTCGACGGCGGTGTCGTCGCGGAGCGCGGCGGCCCGGAGGTGCTCGTCGAGCCGCGGGAGGAGCGGACCCGCCGCTTCCTCCAGCGGGTGCTGGACGCCGGCTGAGCGACCGGCGGGTCGACGGGCGGCGTTGGCGGTGCCGCCCGCGGGTACCACCCCCGGCGGCGGGCCGACCGGGCCCCGGGGGAGGAGCGGCATGACGACGACGGCCGAGGACCAGGGGACCAGCGGTCCGACGATGACCGGACGGATGCTCGTGGTGGCGCTCGTGTCGGCGGTGAGCGGGTTCCTCTACGGCTACGACACCGGCATCATCTCCGGCGCGCTGCTGCAGATCAGCGACGAGTTCGACATCGGGCACGGGCTCGAGCAGGTCATCGCGGCCAGCATCCTGCTGGGCGCGGTGATCGGGGCCTTGAGCGGCAGCGTGCTCTCCGAGCGCGCCGGCCGGCACCGCACGATCCTGGTGATCGCCGTGGTCTTCGTCCTCGGCACCCTCGCGGCGGCCCTCGCGCCGTCGCCCTGGGCACTCGCCGGCGGCCGCGTCCTGCTCGGCGTCGCGGTCGGCGGCGCCACCCAGACCGTCCCCATGTACGTCGCGGAGCTGGCGCCGGCGGCCCGGCGCGGCCGGCTCGTCCTCTGCTTCCAGCTGGCCATCGGCGTCGGCATCGTGGTCGCCACCATCGTCGGGGCGACCGAGGCCCTCGACTGGCGGATCGCGATCGGCGCCGCGGCGGTGCCGGCCCTCGTCATGGGCGTGCTCATGCTTCTGCTGCCCGAGAGCCCGCGCTGGCTGGTCAGGCAGGACCGGTCCGACGACGCCCGGGCCGTCCTCGAGCGCCTGCGGCCGGCGTCGTACGACGTTGACGGGGAGCTGGCGGAGATCGCCGACCTCGACGAGCAGGAGCGGGGCGTCCGGGACGACCGCCGCGGGTGGCGGGGGCTGCGTCAGCGCTGGGTGCGCCCGGCGCTGGTGGTCGGCTGCGGGATCGCGGTCTTCACCCAGCTCAGCGGCATCGAGATGATCATCTACTACTCGCCGACGATCCTGACCGACAACGGCTTCAGCACCAGCACCGCCCTGCAGGTCAGCGTCGCGCTCGGCTTCGCCTACCTGGTGGCGCAGCTCGTGGGACTGGCGCTGGTCGACCGGGTGGGTCGGCGGCGGCTCGCCCTCGTGACGATCCCAGGCGCCGCGCTGGCGCTGGGCACCCTCGGGACGGTCTTCGCCACCGGCCACTCCGGCCGCGGCAGCACGCCGTTCATCATCGCCTGCCTGGTGGTCTTCATGCTCTTCACCGCCGGTGGCCTGCAGCTGATGGGGTGGCTCACCGGGTCCGAGATCTACCCGCTCGCCGTCCGGAGCGCCGGCACGGCCGCCCAGTCGGCGGTGCTGTGGTCGACCAACCTGCTGATCACCCTGACGCTGCTCTCGACCATCGAGCTGCTCGGGGTGGGGCAGACCTTCTGGCTCTACGCGGCCTTCAACGTGGCGGCGTTCGTCTTCGTGTGGCGGCTCATGCCCGAGCTGACCGGCCGCAGCCTGGAGAACATCGAGAGCCACCTCGCCGACGGTGAGTTCAGCCCGGCCGACTTCGAGGAGCCGGAGCCGGAGCCGGCACCCGGGCGCTGACGCGAGCGGCTGAGGCCCCCGGAGACGGGGCGAGCCCCTGACCGGTGTCCCGGTCGGGGGCTCGCATCGTGCCGTTCGGCAGTGGGGTGAGTAACGGGACTTGAACCCGCGACATCTGCGACCACAACGCAGCGCTCTACCAGCTGAGCTATACCCACCATGGCGGTCCGACCTGGGCCGGGGCCGCTGGGAAGTATAGGCGACTCAGTCCGCGGGGGTGGAATCCTGGGGTGCGGTCCCGGTGAGGGCGCCGCCGTGGCGCGCGGCGATCGCCTTGGCGGTCGCCGAGTCGGGCCCCGGGGCGGGGACGAACACGGCCTCCCGGTAGTAGCGCAGCTCCTCGATGCTCTCGCGGATGTCGGCGAGCGCGCGGTGGTTCCCCCGCTTGGCGGGCGCCTGGTGGTAGGCGCGCGGGTACCACCGGCGGGACAGCTCCTTGATCGAGCTGACGTCGACGATCCGGTAGTGCAGGAACGACTCGAGCCCGGTCATGTCCCGGGCGATGAACGCGCGGTCGGTGCCGACCGTGTTGCCGGCCAGGGGCGGGCGGCTGCCCTCGGGGCAGTGCTGACGCAGGTAGGCCAGCGTCCGCTCCTCGGCCTCGGCGAGGCTCACGCCCTTCGCGAGCTCCTCGAGCAGCCCGGAGCTCTCGTGCATGCTGCGCACGAAGTCGCCCATCTGCTCCAGCGCCTCCTCGGGCGGCCGGATGACGATGTCGACGCCGTCGCCGAGGACGTTGAGGTCGAAGTCGGTGACGAGGGCCGCCACCTCGATCAGCGCGTCCGCGCGCAGGTCGAGGCCGGTCATCTCGCAGTCGATCCAGACGAGTCTGTCGTTCACGGAGGGCACCCTACGGGCAGCCCCGGTCAGAGTCCCCGCAGTGGTCCCGCAGTGGTCCAGGCGCTTCTCAGCCGCCGCTGGCCGGGACCTCAGGGTCGGCTCAGGTGGGCTGCCTAGCGTGCCCGACGTGAGGGAGTGGTTCGGCCTGGTCGCCCGGCTCGTGACCGGCGGCGTGTGGATCGTCGCCGGTGCGCTGAAGCTGCCCGACCCCTACGAGAGCGTGCGAGCGGTCCGCGCCTACGACCTGCTCCCGGAGTCGATCGTCCCCACCGTCGGCCACCTGCTCCCGGTGCTGGAGGTGGTGGTCGGTCTGGCGCTCGTCCTGGGCCTGCTCACGCGCGGCGCCGCCGCCGTGTCCGCGCTGCTCTTCCTCGCCTTCATCATCGGCATCGCGTCCGCCTGGGCGCGCGGGCTGCAGATCGACTGCGGCTGCTTCGGCGGCGGCGGCTTCGAGGAGGGCGCCGCCAGCCAGTACCCCTGGGAGATCGCCCGCGACGTCGGTCTCCTCGCCCTGTCGCTGCTCCTGGTGTGGAGCCGCTCGACGCGGCTCGCGCTGGACAGCGCCCTGTTCCGTCGTACGACGAGCACGTCCACCACCCGAGAGGCCTGAGGTGTCCACCAAGAACCGCCAGCAGTCGCGCGCCGAACGCGCCGCCGCCGCCATCCTCGAGCAGGAGCGCCAGGAGCGGCGCCGCCGGGCGCTGATCGTCGGCGGGGTGGTCCTGCTCCTGCTGGTCGTCGTCGCGGTCGGCGTGCTCGTGCAGCGCGGGCGCGACGACACCGGGGAGGTCGCCGCCCCGCCGGCCGGCGCGACCGGCCAGTACTCGCTCGCGATCGGTGACGCGGACGCGCCGCACCAGGTGGTCGTCTACGAGGACTTCCTCTGCCCCTTCTGCGGCGCCCTGGAGGGCGAGACCCGCGCGGACCTCGAGCGGCTCGCCGCGGACGGCCAGGTCTACGTCGAGTACCGCCCCTTCGACCTGCTCAGCAGGTACGGCGACTACTCCGCTCGCGCGACGAACGCCTTCGCGGCCGTCCTCGACGCGGCCGGTCCGCAGGTGGCCAAGGAGTTCCACGACCTGCTCTTCGAGAACCAGCCGGGGGAGTCCGGGCCGTTCCCGAGCGACGACGACCTGGTCGACCTCGCCGTCGAGGCGGGTGCGGAGGAGGCGCAGGTGCGCGGGGCGATCGAGGACCGCGAGTTCGACCAGTGGGTGCAGAACGCCACCGACGCCGCCTCGCGGGCCGGCGTGAACGGGACGCCGACGGTGCTGGTCGACGGCGAGGTCTTCACCGACGGCGACACCGTCGAGGAGCTCGCCGACAACTTGGTTGCCGCGGTCGAGTGAGCCGATGATCCGGGGGTGTCCCTCACCCCCGGGTTCGTCGCGGGCCTGCCGAAGGCCGAGCTGCACGTCCACCACGTCGGGTCCGCGTCGCCGCGGATGGTCGCCGAGCTGGCCGCGCGCCACCCGGGCACGGTCCCGAGCGACCTCGACGAGCTGCGCAGGTTCTACGAGTTCCGCGACTTCGCGCACTTCATCGAGGTCTACCTCGCTGTGGTCGACCTGGTGCGCACCCCCGAGGACGTCCGCTACCTGACCTACGAGGTCGCGCGGGAGATGGCACAGGGCCAGTCGCTGCGGTACGCCGAGCTGACCTGCACGCCGTACACCTCGGTGCGGCCGCACGACCCGGAGCCCGGGATGCCGATCGAGGCCTACACCGAGGCCATCGAGGACGCCCGGGTGGCCGCCGAGCGGGACTTCGGCCTCGTGCTCCGGTGGGTCTACGACATCCCGGGCGAGGCGGGCGTCCCCAGCGCGGACGCGACCCTCGACTTCGCGCTCCGGCACCGGCCCGAGGGCCTGGTCGGCTTCGGCCTCGGCGGCCCCGAGATCGGCGTGCCGCGCGCGCAGTTCCAGCCGCACTTCGACGCCGCCCGTGCCGCGGGGCTGCGCTCTGTCCCGCACGCCGGCGAGACGACCGGTCCGCGGACGGTGTGGGACGCCCTGCACCTGCTCGGCGCCGACCGGATCGGCCACGGCACCTCGGCCGCCCAGGACCCCGCGCTGCTGGCCCACCTCGCCGAGACCGGCGTCCCGCTCGAGGTCTGCCCCTCCTCGAACGTCGCCACCCGGGCCGTGGCCGACCTGGCCGAGCACCCGATCGTCGCGTTCCGCGACGCGGGGGTCACGGTCACGGTGGCCTCCGACGACCCGCCGATGTTCGGCACCTCCCTCAACCGGGAGTACGAGGTCGCGGCCGAGCTGCTCGGCCTCGACGACGACGGGGTCGCCGACCTCGCGCGGACGGCCGTGCGGGCCTCCTTCGCCGAGGAGTCCCTCCGGGCGAGGCTGCTCGCCGAGATCGACGCGTACGTCGCGCACGGGACCCGTCCCGCCTGAGGTCGACGGGCAGGACTTGTCCGTGCCCGTCCGCGCGGACGGGCCCGCGGGCTGGACGGACCAAATAGGATGCGTCCATGTCCGTCCACCCTGTCCGCGTCGCCGTGGTCAACGACTTCGAGCTCGTCGTGGCCGGGGTCGCCGCGATGCTCGCGCCGTTCTCCGACCAGGTCGTGGTCGTGGAGCTGGACAGCGGCGTGCCGCCCGTCTGCGACGTCGACGTCGTGCTCGTCGACACCTTCGGCCAGGGCGAGGGCGAGCACCTCAGCGTCGACGACCTCCTCGACGACGGCAAGCCGCGGGTCGTGGTCTACAGCTGGAACACCCGGCCCGACGTGGTCGAGCGGACGATGGCCCGGGGCGCGGCGGGCTACCTGCCCAAGTCGGCACGCGCCGAGGAGATCGTGGCCACCGTCCTGAAGGTGCACGCGGGGGAGGCGGTCCGTCCCCAGGGCGGGGTGGACGCCGACCTGGCGGCGGAGCTCGCGGACGGGGAGTCGTCGGGGTCCTGGCCCGGGAAGGCGCACGGGCTCAGCGCGCGGGAGGCCGAGGTGGTCTCGCTGATCAGCCGGGGGCTGTCCAACCAGGAGATCGCCGAGCGCACCTACCTCTCGATCAACTCCGTGAAGACCTACATCCGCACGGCGTACCGCAAGATCGGCGTCACGCGGCGCTCGCAGGCCGTGGCCTGGGGGCTCCAGCACGGCCTCCTCCCGGACCGGTCGCGCCAGGTCCAGCCGCTCGATTCCTGACGGGGCACCCGACTGGGAGCGCCGGGACGGGACACCGGGCCGCCATGGACCTCACCCTCCGCCTGCTCCGACACGGGTACGACGGCGTCGCCGCCGACCGGGAGGCGCGTGGCGTCGGTGCCGATGCCGGGACCCACGCCAGCCGTCTCGCCGGTCGCCGGGCGGTCGTCGTGCGCAGCGAGCCCGGCGTGCGGTTCTTCTACGACGAGTCCGCGGCCGAGCGCAAGGGCGTCGTGCCGCCGCCGCTCGCCTGGTTGCTGTTCGGGCGCGGCGCGCTGCACGGGATGGACGGCGTGGCGCACCGCGAGCGCAAGCAGGTCATGGTCGACGTGCTGTCCGCCGACGGGCTGGGCCCGGTGGTCGACCGGGTCGCCGCCGAGCTCACCGCTGCGACGGAGCGCTGGCCGGGCCGCCAGGTGAGCGTCCACCCGGCGCTGGTCTCGGCGTACGGCCGGGCGGTGCTGCAGTGGGCGGGCCTCGACCTGCCCGACCGGCGGGCCGACCAGCTGGCGCACCGCCTGGGGCAGCAGGTCGACGGCTTCGGCTTCGCCGGGGCGGCCTACCTGCGCGGCTGGGCCTCCCGACTGTGGTGGAACCGCTGGGCGACCCGGCTCGCGGCCGACATCCGCTCCGGCCGCGCCGGCGTGCCCGAGGACTCACCGGCCGCCCGGCTCGTCGGCGGCCTCGACGTGGACGACCGGACCGCGGGGGTGGAGCTCGGCAACATCCTGCGTCCCACGATCGCGGTCGCCTACCTCGGCACCTTCGCCGCGCTGCGGCTCGCCGAGCACCCCGAGTGGCGGGAGCGGCTGGCGGACCCGGGGGAGGAGCTGGCCCGGCTGGCGTTCGCGCAGGAGGTGCGGCGCACCACGCCGTTCGCGCCGGTGCTCGCCGCCCGGGCGACGCGCCCCGCGCGGATCGACGGCGTGCGGGTGCGGCGCGGTGACCGGCTGGTGCTCGACATCATGGGCATCGACCACGACCCCGCGCGCTGGCCCGACCCGCACGCGTTCCGCCCCGAGCGGTTCCTCGACCACGCCCCCGGCGCGTTCGACCTGGTCCCCCAGGGGGGTGGCCACCCCTCGGGGCACCGCTGCCCGGGCGAGTCGCTCACGCTGCGGGTGCTCGGGGCGACGCTGCGGGTGCTCGCGCCCGTGCCGTACTCGGTGGTGGACGACGTGGTCGACCGCACGCGGATGCCCACCACGCCCCGGGACGGGCTGCTGGTCAGGGTGCCGACGGGTGCTCGGACCCGATCTGCTCCCGCATCGTCTCCAGGATCCGCGTGAGGACGCGGGAGACCTGCACCTGGCTCACGCCGAGCTCGTCGCCGATCTCGCGCTGGGTCTGGTCCTCGTAGAACCGCAGGTAGAGCACCCGGCGGTCGCGCTCGGAGAGCCCGCGCATGACCGGGGCGAGCACGGCGCGCGCCTCGGCCGGGCCCTCGTCGGGGTCCTGCGGGAGCACCTCGCCGAGGCTGGTGCCGGACTCGCTGCCGACCGGTTGGTCCAGCGACGTCGGCTGGAAGCAGCCGAGCCCCTGCAGCGCCTCGCGGTGCTCCTCGGGGGTGATGCCGAGCTCGCGCTCGACCTCCTCGTCGGTGGGCTCGCGGCCGAGCTCCTGCTCGAGCCGGTCGGTGGCCATCGTCAGGTCGCGCTGCAGCTCCTGCACGCGGCGCGGCGGCCGGACCATCCAGCCCTGGTCACGGAAGTGGCGCTGGATCTCGCCGCGGATCGTGGGCACCGCGTAGGTCAGGAGGTCCTCGCGGACGGTGGGGTCGAAGCGGTGGACCGCCTTGACCAGGCCCTCGTAGGCCACCTGCTGCAGGTCCTCGAGCGGGATCCCCCGACGGCGGTAGCGGTTGGCCACGGCGTCGGCGACGCGACGGTTGACGAGGACCACCTCGGCGAGGACCTCCTCGCGCTCGGCGCCCTGGCTGGCGCGGGCTCGGGCCAGCAGCTCCGAGGTGCGCGTCGAGCGCTCCTCGCGGGACATCGTGCGGTGGTCGGCTCCAGCGCCGTGCGTCGGGCTCTGCATGAGGCGGTCCGCTCCTTCCGAGGTCGGGTGCGTTCCACGCACCCGGGTCGGGCGCGCACTCGACGTTGCCCGGAACCGGTCTGGTCCACCACCACCCATAGGGGTGTGATAAGGCCTCAGTCCCGGGGTGCCCACCCGACCAGCGCCCACACGGTCTTGCCGTCCTCCGTGGGTCGCGTCCCCCAGTCGTCGGCCAGCACGGCGACCATGTTCAGCCCGCGGCCGGCCTCGTCGGTCCCGGTCGTGCGCCGGCGGCGCGGCCGCACCATGGCGGCGTCGCGCACCTCCACCAGGACCGCCTCGTCGAGGCGTCGGAGCTGGACCACCGGCGGCTCGGCGTGCCGCAGCGCGTTGGTCGCGAGCTCGGTGACCACCTGGACCACGTCGCCGGCCCGCCCCTCGGGCACCTCCCAGCGGGAGAGCTGGTCGGCGACCTGGCGGCGCAGCGTGCCGAGGACCTCGGGCGTGCCGACCTCGAACCGGGCCACGGCGCCCGCGGGTTCCGCCCGGGCCCGGGCGACGACCATCGCCACGTCGTCGTCGACGCCGTCGCCGGTCAGTGCGGACACGACCTCGGCGAGGAGGGCGCCCGCGGGGAGCGTCGTCCGCGGTGCCACGGTCGTGCCGAGCCGTTCCAGGCCGAGCTGGAGGTCCTCGCCGCGGCGCTCGACGAGCCCGTCGGTGTAGAGCAGCAGCACGTCGGTCGGGTCGAGGGTGACGGTGGTGGTCGCCAACCCGTAGTGGCCGGCGCCGAGGGGCGGCCCCACCTCGCGCAGCAGCGAGACCCGGCCGTCGGCGTGGGCCAGCAGCGGCGGGAGGTG
The DNA here is from genome assembly GCF_030506255.1 of Nocardioides sp. Arc9.136. Lineage (NCBI taxonomy): Bacteria > Bacillati > Actinomycetota > Actinomycetes > Propionibacteriales > Nocardioidaceae > Nocardioides > Nocardioides sp. Arc9.136. The sequence goes on from NZ_CP113431.1 coordinate 1,295,412, forward strand.
ACCGGCGTTCGCGTAGGCCAGCGTGTGGTCCGCGGCGTCGAACACGGCGTACACGCACGTGACGATCTGGTCCCCGGCGAGGTCCTGCACCAGCGGGTCGAGGTGCTCCAGGACGTCGGTGGGGGACAGGTCGAGCTTCGCGAACGCCCGGGTCGCCGCGCGCAGCTGCCCCATGACCGCGGCGGCGCGGACGCCGCGACCCATCACGTCGCCGATGACCACCGCGGTCCGGCCGGCGCCGAGGTCGATGACGTCGTACCAGTCGCCGCCGACCTGGGTGCCGACGACGCCGGCCCGGTAGTAGGTCGCGACCTCCAGCCCGGCCACGTCGGGGTCGGTGCGGGGGAGCAGGCTCGCCTGCAGCTCCCGGGCGATCTGCCGCTCGCGCTCGACGACCTCGCGCTCGGACTCCGCCGCGACGAGCCGCTGCTGGAGCGCCCGCTGGTCGGTGATGTCCTGGAAGGAGCCGCGCACCAGGCGGCTCCCGTCGGGGCCGGTCGCCGGCTCGCCGTAGGCCTGGAAGAGGCGCACCTCCCCGGCCGGGGTGACCACGCGGACCTCGTAGACGATCGTCTCGCCGGCGGTCGCCGCGGCCAGCCGCTCCTCGACGCGGGGCAGGTCCTCGGGGTGAACGAGCTGGGTGATGACCCTCCGGGCACCCCGCTCCTCGGCGTCCTCCCGGTTGAGGCCGAGCATGTCGAAGAAGGTCCGCGAGCCGGTGATGGTGTCCCGCGCGAGGTCGACCTCCCAGCTGCCGAGCCGCGCCAGCCGCTGCGCCTGGTCGAGCAGCTCCCGGCTGCGCTCCAGCGCGTCGCGGACCCGGTGCGCCCGGTCCAGCTCGAGGTTCACCCGGACCCGGGCCAGGAGCTCCCGCGCGGAGAACGGCTTGACGAGGTAGTCGTCGGCGCCGGCCTCCAGGCCCTCGAGCGTGCCCTCCTCGCCGGCGCGTGCGGAGAGCATGATCACCGGCACCGAGGTCAGGGTGGGGTCGGCCTGCATCCGCCGCAGCAGCCCGAACCCGTCGAGCTCGGGCATCATCACATCGGTCAGCACGAGGTCGGGCACGTCCTGCGCCATCGCGTCGAGCGCGTCGAGCCCGTCGACGGCCGTCCGGACGTCGTACGCCGGCGCGAGCAGGTCGCGGATGTAGCGACGCATGTCGTCGTTGTCGTCGACCACCAGCACCCGCCACCGGTCGTCGGCCGGGTCGTCGCTCGAGGAGCCGGCCGCGTCGGGCGGTGCGGCCACCTCTCCCGCCTGCTCGCCGAGCAGCCACCTGGAGCTCTGCTCCACGAACGCCTGGGCCCGTCGTTCGGCCCCGGGGTCGGGAGCGGCGTCGGAGGCGTGCCGGACCCGGTCGGCCGGCAGGTGGCCCCATCCCAGCGGGAGCGAGACCGTGAACGTCGTGCCGTGGTCGGCGTCCTCGGTGCTGCTGGTCGCGCCCACCCGGCCGTCGTGCTGCTCGACCAGCTCGCGGACCAGGGCGAGCCCGATGCCGGTGCCCTCGTGGGTCCGCGAGCGGGACCCCGCGACCCGGTGGAACCGCTCGAAGAGCCGGGGCAGCTCTCCGGCCGGGATGCCGCTGCCGGTGTCGCTGACGCGGAGCACCGCCCGGCCGTCCTCCTCGCGCAGCCGCACCGTGACCCCGCCCTCGAAGGTGAACTTCAGGGCGTTGGAGACCAGGTTCAGCACGATCTTGGCCCAGGCCTCGCGGTCGACGTACGCCGGGACCTCAGCGTCGCAGTCGATCTCCAGGCGCAGGCCGGCGCTCTCCGCCGCCGACTCGAACATCGCGGCGAGCTCGGAGGTGTACGCGCACAGGTCGGTGGCGACGAACTCGCTGCCGTCCCGGCCGGCCTCCAGGCGCGAGAAGTCGAGGAGCGTGTTGACCAGCTGCAGCATCCGCTGGCCGTTGCGGGCGATCACCTGCAGCCGGTCGCGCTGGCCCGGCGGCAGCGGTCGCTCCTGGTCGGCCAGGGCGTCCTCGGCGGGCGCCAGCAGCAGCGTCAACGGCGTGCGCAGCTCGTGGCTGACGTTGGCGAAGAAGTCGGTCTTCGCCTGGTCGATGCGGGCCAGCTCCTCGGCCCGCTGCTTCTCCTGCTCGATCGCGCGCGCGTCGCCGATGGCGGCCGAGAGGTGGCCGGCGAGCAGCTCGAGGAAGTCGCGGTAGCCGGCGTCGAAGGGCCGGTACCGGTTGAGGCCGACCACGAGCGCGCCGTACGGCGCGGCCTGGCCGGGCTGGGCGAGCGGGGTGACGTAGGCGCGGGTCGGCGGCTCGGCCCAGGCGCCGGTCGGCAGGTCGGGGAAGAGGTCGTCGATGGCCGAGACCACGACGTCCTCGCCGCGCCACGCGGCGTCGAGGGGCCAGACGGCGTCCGGAGCGCCGACCTGCACGGTCCGGGGCGCCGCGGCGTGCTCGGACGCGATGCCGGCCAGTCCTCGACGGTGCGCGACCGTGCCCTCGGAGCCGAAGAGGTAGACCAGCACGAACGGGAGGGAGTGGCCGTTCTCGGCCAGGTGCTCGCACGCCGCGGCGACGGCCGCTGCCTCGTTGCCGGCCGCGCCGGACCGGATGCCGAGGTCGCGCAGGGTGGTCATCCGCCGGGTCGAGACGACCTCCTCGGTGTCCTCGGTGACCACGCAGAGCATGCCGGCGACCACGCCGTCGTCGTCGGCCAGCGGGCTGTAGGAGAAGGTGTGGTAGCTCTCCTCGACGTAGCCGCTCCGCTCGAGGAAGAGGAGGAGCTTCTCGTCCCACGTCGCCTCGCCCGTGGCCATGACCCGCTCGATCCGGGGGCCGATGTCCGGCCAGATCTCGCGCCACACCTCGGAGGCCGGTCGCGCGAGCGCCCAGGGGTACTTGCTGCCGAGCGTGTCGCGCCGGTAGGCGTCGTTGCAGAAGAACGTCAGGTCCTCGCCCCACGCCATCCACATCGAGAACTTCGAGGTGAGCAGGATGCGCACGGCGTTGCGCAGGCTCAGCGGCCAGGTGTCCGGCTCGCCGACCGACGTCAGGGACCAGTCGACGTCGAGGAGGTCCTGGCCGACCGTCCCGCTCCGGCGCAGGAAGTCGCTCATCGACACGTCGGCGCTCACCCGGCGACGGCGTCCCGGGCCGTGGGGTAGGTGGCCAGCACCCGGTCCAGCCCCGTGAGCTCCAGGATGCGCGCGACCGGCTGCTGGATGCCGGCGACCGCGAGCGAGCCACCGAGGCCTCGCGCGCGGCGGTGGGCGGCCACGAGCGCGCCCAGTGCGGAGGAGTCGACGAACGGCACCTGCGTGAGGTCGACGACCACGTCGACGTGCCCGTCGACCATCAGGTCGTTGAGCACCATCCGGAAGCCGCCGACGGTCGCGAGGTCGATCTCCCCGCGGGCCTGCACGACGGCGAAGCCGCCCTCGTGCTCGACGTGCAGGACCAGCTGCTCGTCAGGGGCAGGGTCGGGGGACGTCATCGTGTTCGTTCTGCTCTCCGGTTCAGGAGCGCTGGCGGCGCTGGCGGGGACGGGGACAGTCTCAGGTACCCGCAACCACGACGGTCGCATTTCGTCCCGATCGGCCCTGACGGGTGAGGCCCCGCCGGACGCGTGCATCCTGCCAGCGGTCCCGCCCTCGACCCGATCCGGGCCCGGCCTGATCCGGCCCGGCCTGATCCGGCCCGGCCTGATCCGGCCCGGCCTGATCCGGCCCGGCCTGATCCGGTCCGACTTGATCCGCCCCGGGGGGCTCGTCCTAGGTTCGTGGGGTCCCGGTCGACCGGGGCGTCCACCTGCGCCCGCCGCACCCGCTCCGCGCAGGGGTCGAACGCGATGCCCGGAGCGGGGCGAGCGCCACGCGCCGAGCGCGACCGGCCCGCAGGCGTCACGGAGGTCCGCACATGCGCATCCGCACGCTCGTCTCGTCCGCCGCCCTCGCCGCAGCCACCCTCGTCCCCGTCGTGGCCGCGCAGGCGCCCGCACAGGCCGCCCCCGAGCGCACCTGGGACCGGCTCGCCCAGTGCGAGTCCGGCGGGCGCTGGCACATCGACACCGGCAACGGCTACTACGGCGGTCTCCAGATCAGCAAGCAGACCTGGGACGGCTTCGGCGGACGCCGGCTCGCGCCGTACCCGCACGGCGCGACCAAGGCCGAGCAGATCCGCGTCGCCGAGCGGATCCAGGACGCCCAGGGCTGGGGAGCGTGGCCGGCCTGCTCGCAGGAGGCGGGCCTGCGCTGACCCGGCGGTCCCGGGTCGGGGAGTGGTGGCGCCCCCGGCAGGACTCGAACCTGCGACCGGCGGATTAGAAGGCCGCTGCTCTATCCAGCTGAGCTACGGAGGCGGGAGGCCGGGCGACCGGCCGGCGGCCAGTATGCCGCACCGCGCCGCCCGCCCACCTGCCGCGGGCCTGTCCTGCGGCGGGCCTGTCCTGCGGCGGGCCCGGCGTGCCAGGATCCGGGCATGGCGGTCCCGTCCCCCGACTCCGAGCGGCTCCGGCGGCTCGAGCAGCTGCGGCGCGTGCGCGACCGGATCGACCGCGACCACGCGCAGCCGCTCGACGTCGAGGAGCTCGCCCGCGGCGTGCACATGTCGGCCGGGCACCTGAGCCGGCAGTTCAAGCAGGTGTACGGCGAGTCGCCGTACTCCTACCTGATGACCCGGCGCGTGGAGCGCGCGATGACGTTGCTGCGCCGCGGCGACCTCAGCGTGACCGAGGTCTGCTTCGCCGTGGGCTGCTCCTCCCTCGGGACGTTCAGCACGCGGTTCACCGAGCTCGTCGGGGTGCCGCCGTCGGTCTACCGGGCGCAGTCGGCGGGCGCGACGGACGGGATCCCGTCCTGCCTGGCCCGCCAGGTGACCCGACCGGTCAGGAATCGAGAAGCGGCGACCCGGTCGTCCTGACTAGCGTCGCCGGCATGGACGTCACCCTCCACCACGCCTTCCTCCCGCACACCGACGCCGAGGCCGCGCTCGGGTTCTACCGCGACCTGCTCGGCCTCGAGCTCCGCAACGACGTCGGGTACGACGGCATGCGGTGGCTCACGCTCGGGCCGGCCGGCGGCACCGGCACGACCCTGGTGCTCCACCCGCCGGCGGTCGACCCCGGCCTGAGCGACGACGAGCGCCGCACCGTCCTCGAGCTGATCGCCAAGGGAAGCTACGGCGCGGCGCTCACGCTGGCGACCGACGACCTCGACGGACTGTTCAAGCGGCTCGTCGACGGTGGCGCGGACGTCCTGCAGGAGCCGATGGACCAGCCCTACGGCGTCCGCGACTGCGCGTTCCGCGACCCCACCGGCAACCTGCTGCGGATCAACGAGGTCCGCTGAGCGACCGGTCCGGCGGGGTCACGCCCACTCGATGCTGGCCAGCACCGAGTCGACGAGCGAGGTGCGCTCGGCCGCAGGCATGTCGGTCGGGAGGAGGAACGTGATCTCGACGGCCAGGCCGGCGTGCGGGGCGCCGTACACCTCCACCACCCGGGTCTCGCCGGCCTTGCCGGTCTGGTGGTACATCTCCACGCCGTTCACGTCACGGTGCGGTCCGTTGCGCGGGCCGACGGGGTAGCCCCAGTTCTTCGTCGAGGCGCGCTGGTAGTCGTCCACCGTCGCGCCCTCGGTCGCCTCGATGAAGCCGATGCTGATGTCGCCGGAGATCTCGGGCCTGGTGGCGACCCGGACGAAGTCGCTGATCGGGTCGGCGACGGTCCAGCGCTCCGGGACCCGCATGCGGAACGCTGCGGACTCGATGACCGGGCCGGTCGCGGGCGGGGTGTCGATGGTCGCGTCCGAGCTGCTCGTCGGGCTCGCCTCCGGGTCCGTGCTCGACGCCGGGGAGGAGCCGCCCGCGCTCGGAGAGGCGCTGGCCGACTCCGGTGCCGTCCCGCCGGGCTCCTCGTCGTCGCTGCAGCCGGTCACCAGGACCACCGCGGAGAGGGCGGCGGCGAGGGCGACGCGGCGCGGACGGTGGCGGCTGGGCACATCGGCTCCCGGGGGTCGAGGACGCGGTCGCGCCCACCCTAGTGAGGGGGCCGGGCGGCCCGATCCGACGACCGTGGTTTCGGGTCCTGCGGACCCGGGTATGTCCGACGCGACCGCCCGGAGCGGGCGGAGGAGTCATGGGAAGGAGTCCTGGGTGAGCGTCTTCGGCATCGATCTGTCCGGCCTGCTCGAGCAGATCGACATGGCAGTGGACTCGCAGAGGGTGGACGAGGTGATCTCGCTCCTCAACGCCTCGATCGACGACATCAAGGCCAGGCCCGTCGAGCCGGTGTCGCCGGCGGCGTTCGGCAACCTCGGCACCGCCGCGATGCTCGGTCAGCACACGACGCTGGCCCGGGACACCGTCGTGGAGGCCCTGGAGGACGTGGTGACGGGCCTGCAGGTGTACGCCGAGAACGTCGACGCGTACCGCAAGGACGCCTTCGCCACCGACGAGGTCGTCGGCGCCTCCTTCACGCCGCTGCAGGCGGGCACCGACTGCGCCGGCGGCGACTTCGCCGACCAGAACAGGCCGACGGCGCCCCAGTGCACCGTCCCCGGCGGGAGTGACACGTGATGAAGGGTCCCCAGCAGCTCCGGCTCGAGGCGACCATGCTCGCCTCCGCCGTCGAGAACATCGACACCGGTCAGTCCGCCTGGCTCCAGGCGGCGACGGTGCTCGACCAGGTGGCCAGCCGTCTGGAGACGCAGGGCGTGGACCAGGCCCGACAGGGGATCGAGGGCCAGACCGGGCCCAAGGTCGTGGAGGCCTTCAACGCCTCGGCCCAGTCGCTGAGGCGCAAGTACGAGCAGCTGAACAAGGCGAGCGAGGCCCTGCGCACGTCGGCCGACGCCATCCGGCGCGGCGAGACGGCGCTGGGCAAGATGCGCGGACTGGTCATGCCGCTCCCGCCGACCAGCTCGCCCGGAGCGACGACCGACGCCGACGTCCAGGCGCAGAAGAGCTACCACACCGCGGTCGCGAAGTTCTGGGACGACTACGCCTGGAACGAGGCCGTCGCGACGGCCGCGATCGCCGACATGGACACCACCTTCACCGGCTCGACCGCGACCATGAAGCAGATCCACGGCATCCCGGACCCGGTCCCGGAGCCGAAGGGCTACCAGGGCGGTCCCGGCGGGGGCACCCCTCCGGGCAAGATGCCGACCGGCCAGACGCCGACCGACGACGACCATCCGAACGGCGACCAGGACGACGACAAGGGCAACGACGGCAACAACGGCGACAACGACGACGACTCGCCGGTCACCCCGCCGATCGACCCCCCGGTCGACCCGCCGGTCGTGATCGAGGAGCCCGGCCTGACGCCTCCGATCGGCACGCCGCCGGTCGGGGTCCCCGGTACGCCGCTCGACCCCGGCCCCGGCCTGGGAACTCCGCAGGGCCCCGGCGCCGTCGGCACGAGCCCGCTCGGCCCCGTGCCGGGCGCGGGCGCGTCCCCGGCGGGGTCGATCGGGGTCGGCGCGGGTGGAGCGATCGGCGGGATCGCCGGCGGAGCGGCCGCAGGAGGCCTGCTGGCCGGCGGCCTGTCGCAGGGCGCCCTCGGTGGCATCCGTGGCGGCGTCGTGCCGGGCGCGAGCAGTGCGGGGGCCGGCGCGACGCGGCCCATCGGCAGCTCGAGCCGGGCCGGCTCGGCCGGTGCCCTGGGCCGGAGCGGGACGGTCGGCAGCGCCGGCAGCCCGACCACCCGGCCCGGAGCCGCTGGCCGAGGCGCAGCCGGGCGTGGCACTGCCGGGCGTGGCGCCGGAGGTACCGGGGCCCGAGCCGGCGCCGGTGTCGCCGGGTCCGCGGGCGGTCGCGGAGCACCGGGCGGGCGCGGTGCGGCCGGTGGCCGTGGCGCCGCTGCCGGTGCCGGCACTCGCGGAGCAGCCGGCCGCGGAGCCGGTGCGGGCGGGGCCCGCGGCGCGGCCGCCGCAGGTGCGGCCGGCTCCAAGGGACGTGGCCGGGACGAGGAGAACGCCGTCGACCACGAGCACTACGAGGACGGCTGGGACTGGCTGGGCGAGGACCAGGTCGCGCCCGAGGTCCTCGACTGAGCCCAGCTCGTCGGGCCGGGCAGCGGCCCTGACGAGCGACGGCCCGGCCCCGTGCGGTGATCCGCACGGGGCCGGGCCGTTCGTCGTGCAGGCGCCGGGTCAGCCCCGCGAAGGCACCCGCGCGGCCATCCAGCCCTCGATCTCATCGGCCGAGCGCGGCAGCGACCCGGAGAGGTTCTGCTGGCCGTCGGCGGTCACGAGGATGTCGTCCTCGATCCGGATCCCGACGCCGCGCAGCTCCTCCGGGACCAGGAGGTCGTCCTCCTGGAAGTACAGCCCGGGCTCGACGGTGAGGACCATGCCCTCGGCGAGGGTCCCCTTGGCGTACGCCTCCGGCGCCGCCAGCCCGCAGTCGTGGACGTCCATGCCGAGCATGTGGCTCGTGCCGTGGAGGGTCCAGCGGGCGTAGACCTTGTTGTCGGGGTCGAGCGCCTGCTCGGCCGGGACCGGCAGCAGCCCCATGTCGTCCAGCGCGTGGGCGAGGACCGTCATCGCGGCGTCGTGGGCGGCGGTGAAGGGCACGCCGGGACGGACGGCGTCGATGCCGGCCTGCTGGGCGGCCAGCACGACCTCGTACAGCTCGCGCTGCCGAGCGGTCCAGGTGCCGTCGACCGGCAGGGTCCGGGTGACGTCGGCGGTGTAGAGGTTGTGTCCCTCGACGCCCATGTCGAGCAGCACCAGCTCGCCCGGGGTGATCGCCCCGGAGTTCTCGATCCAGTGCAGCGTGGTGGCGTGCTTGCCGCCGGCGACGATCGAGTCGTAGCCGATGTCGTTGCCCATCGCCCGGGCCCGCCGGAAGAACGTGCCCTCGATCCAGCGCTCGCCGTACCGCAGGACGTTGTCCCACTCCCGCACCGAGTCCTCGAAGCCCAGCGTGGTGGCGTCGCAGGCGGCCTGCAGCTCGCCCACCTCCCACTCGTCCTTGACCAGGCGCAGCTCGGAGGCCACGCGCGCCAGGTCCTCGTCCAGCGAGGCGTCGCCCGGCAGCATCTGGTCGACGGCGGGGGAGGCCCCGCGCAGGACGCGGGTCTTGGTCGGGGCGGCCGCCGCGAGGTCGTCCTGCAGCCGGTCGACGTGGCGCACCTCGATGCCGAGGGAGTCGGAGATCTCCCGCATGGACGGCCGGCGCCCGGCCCACAGCTCGCCGTACTGCCGGTCGCGGAAGAACTCGTCGGTCTCCCGCGAGGAGCGCGGGCGCGCGTAGAGCACCGAGCTGCCGTCGGCCTCGACGACCAGCACCGCGTCGCTGGTCTGGTTGCCGGAGAAGTAGGCGTGGGCGGTGTCCGCGCGGAACCGGTAGTCGGTGTCGTTGGCCCGCACCTTGTAGCCGCCGGCCGGCAGCACCAGGCGGTCGCCGGCGAAGGCAGCCGCGAGCCGCTCGCGCCGCTTGGCCGCCCACGGGGCGACGGGGTGCGCAGGCAGGTCGAGCTCGCGGTCGCCCCACCCGGTGCGCATGAAGGAGGAGTACGCCGCCGGGACGGCGGGGTCGTGGGACTCGGTCCGCGGCGTGGCCGCCGGGTCGTTCTTCGGCTGCGCGGGGACTTCCGGGGTGGCTTGCTCGCTCATCCGTCCACTGTAGATCGGGCCGCCGACGGCGTGGCACCCCGCAGGTGGCGCCACCGATAGGCTTCGCCCCGTGTCGGCACCGCGGAGGGACAGCCTCGCCTTCACGGTCGTGGTGACCGTGCTGGTGGCGATCTGCGCCGCGCTCATGCTGCTGGTGATAGCGCTCTCGGGAGCGCCGCGGACCCTGCTGACCGCGACCGTCCTGGCCGCGCTGCCGGTCGGCCCGGTCGTCGCGTGCTACCTGTGGCTGGACCGGTACGAGCCGGAGCCGAAGCGGCTGCTTGCCAGCGGGCTGCTGTGGGGCGCCTTCGTGGCGACGGCCGCGGCCATCGTCGTCCAGGGCGTCGGTGGCTACGCGGTGGGCGTCTCGGAGGAGGCCAGCCTCGCCGTCGTCGCGCCGGTGACCGAGGAGGCCAGCAAGGGACTGTTCCTCCTGCTCCTGCTGTGGTGGCGCCGCGCCGAGCTCGACGGGATCCTGGACGGGCTGGTGTACGCCGGCATGGTCGGCGTCGGGTTCGCCTTCACCGAGAACATCCTCTACCTGGCGGCCGCCTACGACGGCACCGACGGGATGGGTCCGGGCGGCACCGACGCGGTCACGACGACGTTCGTCGTCCGCTGCCTCTTCAGCCCCTTCGCCCACCCGCTCTTCACGACCTTCACCGGCATCGGGGTGGGCATCGCGGTGGCCTCGCGCTCCCGAGCCGTGCGTGTCCTCGCGCCGCTGGGCGGGTACGTCCTGGCCGTGCTCGCCCACGGTCTCTGGAACGGCTCGACCGTCTACGGCCTGGGCAGCTTCGCCCTCGTCTACGTCGTGCTGATGGCGCCCGCCCTCGTCGGCGTCGCCTGCCTGGCGGTGTGGGCTCGGCGCAGTGAGCGCCGGATGCTCACCGCCGCCCTCACCGACGCGGCCCGCCGCGGCCTGGTCCCCGCCACGGACATCGGGTGGGTCACCGACCTCGGTGCCCGCCGCCGCGCCCGCGTCCACGCCCGGGCGCTCGGCGGCGTCCCCGCCGAGCGGGCGATGCGCGACTACCAGCAGGCAGCCGTCGAGCTCGGGTTCCTCCACCACCGCTACCTGCGTGGTACGGCGCCGCCGGACTTCGCCGCGCGCGGTCACGAGTACGTCGCGAGGATAGGTGCCGTGCGCCCGTTCATCGCCTTCCCCGGACAGGTGGTACCCACCCGATGAGCCCGACCCAGCCGCAGGAGAACCCCGGACCGACCGGCGGGGACAGCCGGATGCTGACGGCGCTGGTGCAGCTGCGCAGCGCCCTCCAGGCGGCCGCGCTGCCGCTCGAGCTGCCCGGCGCGGAGGAGCAGCGCACCGCTCGCCAGGAGATGGTCGACCAGCTCGAGGACTACGTCATCCCACGGCTGATGACCATCGACGCGCCGCTGCTCACCGTCGTCGGCGGCTCCACCGGGGCCGGCAAGTCGACGCTGGTCAACAGCCTCGTCGGGACCCGCGTCACCACCCCCGGCGTGCTCCGGCCGACCACCCGGTCGCCCGTCCTCGTGCACCACCCCGACGACGCGGAGTGGTTCGGCCAGGACCGGCTGCTCCCGGACCTCGAGCGGGTGCAGCACTCCACCAACGACCCCGACGCCCTCCAGCTCGTCGCCTCGCCGGCCGTCCCGCAGGGCCTGGCGATCCTCGACGCGCCCGACGTGGACTCCGTCGAGGAGCGCAACCGCCTCCTCGCCGCCCAGCTGCTGGCCGCCGCGGACCTGTGGCTGTTCGTCACCTCGGCCGCGCGCTACGCCGACCAGGTCCCGTGGGGGTTCCTCAAGCAGGCGGCCGAGCGGTCCACCGCCGTCGCGATCGTGCTCGACCGGACGCCCGACGAGGCGATCCAGACCGTCGCGACGCACCTGGCCCGCATGCTCGCGAGCCGCGGCCTCAAGGACTCGCCCCTGTTCACCGTCACCGAGGGCCAGGTCGACGCCGACGGGCTGCTGCCCCCGCACCACGTGGCCGACATCCGGGGCTGGCTGGAGTCGCTGGCCGCGGACGCCGACGCACGCGGTGCCGTGGTCAAGCAGACGCTCGAGGGCGCGATCCGCACGCTGACGAACCGCTCGTTCGGCGTCGCCGCCGCCGCCGACGAGCAGGTGGAGGCCGCCCGCCGCCTGCGTGAGGACGCCGATCACGCGTACGACGCCGCGGCCGAGCAGATCCGCGCCGCCTGCGCGGACGGCACGCTGCTGCGGGGCGAGGTGCTGGCGCGGTGGCAGGAGTTCGTCGGCACCGGTGAGCTGCTCAAGTCGTTGGAGAACCGGGTCGGCTGGCTGCGCGACCGGGTGGTCAGCGCCGTCAAGGGCAAGCCGCAGCAGGCCGAGCGGGTGACGGTGGCCGTCGAGTCCGGGCTGGAGACCCTCGTCCTCGAGCACGCCGAGTCCGCCGCCGAGCGGGCCGAGGCGGCCTGGCAGCAGTACGCCGCGGGCCAGGCCCTGCTCGCGGGCGCCGACCAGGACCTCGGCCGCGCCTCGCGCGAGCTGCGCCGGCAGGTCGAGCGGGCCGTGCGCGAGTGGCAGCAGGACGTGCTCGAGATGGTCCGGGAGGAAGGCGCCGACAAGCGCACCACGGCCCGCTTCCTCGCCTACGGCGTCAACGGGCTCTCGGTCGCACTCATGGTCGTGGTCTTCGCCAGCACCGGCGGCGCGCTCGTCGGGGCCGAGGTCGGCATCGCCGGCGGCAGCGCGGTCCTGGGCCAGAAGCTGCTCGAGGCGGTCTTCGGCGACCAGGCCGTGCGGTCGCTCGCCGAGCGGGCCCGCCGCGCGCTCGACGTACGCATCTCCGAGCTGCTGGAGGCCGAGCGAGCGCGGTACACCTCCGTCCTCGACGGCCTCGAGCTCTCCGCCGGTGCGCCCGAGCGGCTGCGGGCGGCGTCCCGCCGGGTCGACGACCTGCGCTTCGCCGCGTCGCGGGGTGGGGCCGGGGACGGTGCGGACGACGGCGCCGGCTCGGGCTCCTGAGCGCGGGACGCCTAGGGTGTGTCAGGACCGATCGACCGAGCTGCTTGTAGGGAGACCATGACGTCCTTGCTCGAGGGTGCCAAGAAGCTGGTCACCCGGGGTACCGACATCGGTGCCCGGATCGAGGGCCTCGACGCGGCCGTGCAGGCCGGCCGGGGACGTCTCGACGACCAGCTGCTCGACGACGCGCACGCCGTCGCCGAGCGTGCCGCGGGTCGCCTGCGCCTCTCCGCCGACCACACGGTGGTCGGCATCGCCGGCGCCACGGGCTCGGGCAAGTCCTCGACGTTCAACGCGCTCACGGGCCTCGAGCTCTCCGCCGTCGGCGTGCGCCGCCCGACGACCTCCTGGGCGACCGCCTGCGTGTGGGGTGCGGACGGTGCGGCCGAGCTGCTGGAGTGGCTGGGGATCCCGCCGCGCCACCAGACCATGCGCGACTCCCTGCTCGACACCCGCCGCGAGGACGCGGCGATGGAGGGCGTGGTCCTGCTCGACCTGCCCGACCACGACTCCACCGAGGTCTCCCACCACCTCGAGGTCGACCGGCTCGTCCAGCTCGCCGACCTCCTCGTGTGGGTCCTGGACCCGCAGAAGTACGCCGACGCGGCGATCCACGACCGGTACCTCGTGCCGCTGCAGACCCACGCGGACGTCATGGTCGTGGTCCTCAACCACATCGACACGGTGCCCGAGGAGCGGCGCCAGGCGATGGTCGACGACGTGCGCCGCCTGCTCGACGCCGACGGGCTGCCCGGCGTGCCGGTCATCCCGGTCAGCGCGCGCCACGGCATCGGGCTCGACGAGCTGCGCGCCGAGATCGGGGAGCGGGTCAAGGCCAAGAAGATGACCCGGACCCGGCTCGAGGCGGACCTGCGCGGCGCGGCCGAGCGGGTGCAGGAGGCCAGCGGCACCGCGAAGACCCGTGCCCTCCCCGAGTCCCGGGTGGCGGACCTGGAGTCCGCGCTCGCCGAGGCCGCCGGGGTGCCCACCGTCGTCGCCGCCGTGGAGCGCTCCACCCGCCTGCGCGCCGGGCGGGCGACCGGGTGGCCGGTCGTCTCCTGGCTCTCGGGCCTCAAGCCCGACCCGCTCAAGCGGCTGCACCTCGACCTCGGCTCGGCGGGCAAGGAGCTCACCGGGCAGGCCCGGTCCTCGATGCCGGTGGCCACGCCGGTCCAGCAGGCGCGGGTCGACACCGAGGTGCGCCGGCTGGCCGACGACGTCTCCGACGGCCTCGGCCGGCCGTGGGTGGAGTCCGTCCGCCGTGCGTCGACCGGCCGCCTCGGGGACCTGCACGACCGCCTGGACCTGGCCCTCTCGCAGACCGACCTGGGCGTCGCGAAGATGCCGGTGTGGGCCGGGCTGGTCCGCGTGCTCCAGTGGCTCCTCGTCCTGGCCGCCGCGGCCGGGCTGGTGTGGACGGTGCTCCTCGTCGTCTCGGGCACCCTCGGCGACGACTCCACGCCGAAGCTGGCCGGGATCGCGCTGCCGCTCGTGCTGCTCCTGGGCGGGGTGGCGCTGGGGCTCCTGCTGGCGCTCGTCTGCCGGTTCCTCGTCGCCGCGACGGCCCGCCGCCGGGCGGCGGTGGCCGACCGGCGGCTGCGCACGGCCGTGCACGACGTGGCCGAGGAGCTGGTCGTCCGGCCAGTCGAGGCGGAGCTGCAGGCCTACACCGTCGTGCGCAACGGCCTCGTCGCCGCCCTGAAGTAGCGCCGCCGGGCCGCGGTGCCCACCTGCTCTCCACACGGTGCCCTGGGGCCTCGTGCTCCCCAGGGCGGCGTCGACCGGCCCGGCGTGGTCGGCGCCCGCCCGCAGCCTCGTCCGTGTGACCGAGGAGGGCCGAGACGCGGCCCGCCCGGTGCGAGACGAGGAGAGACATCGTGAGCAACGAGACGACCGTGACGCTGCAGGGATGGGTCGGCGGGGACGTGGCCCTCCGCCAGGCCGGCGACGCCCAGGTGGCCAGCTTCCGCGTGGGCGCGACCCCGCGCCGGTTCTCCCGCAGGACGGGGGAGTGGGGCGACGGCGAGACGCAGTGGTACACCGTCAACGCCTGGCGGGCGCTGGGGGAGAACGTGGCCGCGTCGGTGCGCCGCGGTGACCCGGTCGTCGTGCACGGCCGCCTCAACGTCAGCACCTGGGTCAGCACGGCGGGCGTGGAGGTCACCTCCTTCGAGGTCGAGGCGACCTTCGTGGGCCACGACCTGGCCCGCGGCACCAGCGCCTTCACCAGGACACAGCGTCCCCAGAGGCCCGAGGGGCAGGGACCCGCGCCCGCGGTCTCGACCGAGGGCGCCGCTGCGGAGGGTGCCACGCCGACGGCCGAGACGGTGGCCGCCTGAGCGCCGGGACGCGGGGCGGCCTCCGGCGGGGCCGCCCCGTTCACCCCGGACGGGCGTTCGGCGGCGATCCCAACTACGCTCGCTGACCATGGCGGAATATGTCTTCACCCTGCGCAACGTGCGCAAGGCCCACGGCGACAAGGTCGTCCTCGACAACGTGACCCTCTCGTTCCTGCACGGGGCGAAGATCGGCGTGGTCGGGCCCAACGGCGCGGGCAAGTCCTCACTGCTCAAGATCATGGCCGGGCTCGACCAGCCCAACAACGGCGACGCGATCCTCGACCCCGAGGCGACGGTGGGCATGCTCCAGCAGGAGCCGCCGCTGACCGAGGGGAAGACGGTCCTGGAGAACGTCCAGGAGGCCGTCGGCGACATCAAGGCCAAGCTGGACCGCTACAACGCGATCAGCGAGGAGATGGCGAACCCCGACGCCGACTTCGACACGCTGCTGGCCGAGATGGGCGACCTCCAGACCGACCTCGACCACGCCAACGCGTGGGACCTCGACTCGCGCCTGGACCAGGCGATGGACGCGCTGCGCTGCCCGCCGGCCGACGCGCTCGTGGACCACCTCTCCGGTGGTGAGCGCCGCCGCGTGGCGCTGTGCAAGCTGCTGCTCCAGCAGCCCGACCTCCTCCTCCTCGACGAGCCCACCAACCACCTCGACGCCGAGTCGGTGCAGTGGCTCGAGGGTCACCTGAAGAGCTACCCCGGCGCCGTCCTGGCGGTGACCCACGACCGGTACTTCCTCGACAACGTCGCGGAGTGGATCGCCGAGGTCGACCGCGGCTCGATCCACGGCTACGAGGGCAACTACTCCACCTACCTGGAGACCAAGAAGGACCGCCTCAAGATCGAGGGCCAGAAGGACGCCAAGCGCGCGAAGATGCTGGAGAAGGAGCTGGAGTGGGTCCGCTCCAACCCCAAGGCCCGGCAGGCGAAGAGCAAGTCGCGCCTGGCCCGCTACGAGGAGATGGCGGCCGAGGCCGACCGGATGCGGAAGATCGACACCTCCGAGATCAACATCCCGGCCGGACCGCGGCTCGGTGACGTGGTGCTCGAGGCCAAGGGGCTCACCAAGGGCTTCGAGGGCCGCACGCTGATCAACGACCTGTCGTTCTCGCTCCCGCGCGCCGGCATCGTCGGCGTCATCGGCCCCAACGGCGTCGGCAAGACCACGCTGTTCCGGATGATCACCGGCAACGAGGAGCCCGACGGCGGCGAGCTCAACGTGGGCCAGACCGTGAAGATCTCCTACGTCGACCAGAGCCGCGGCGGCCTGGACCCGCAGAAGAACGTCTGGGAGGTCGTCTCGGACGGCCTGGACTTCATCAAGGTCGCGAACTTCGAGATGAACTCCCGGGCCTACGTCGCCTCGTTCGGCTTCAAGGGCCCCGACCAGCAGAAGAAGTCCGGCGTGCTGTCCGGTGGCGAGCGCAACCGCCTGAACCTCGCGCTCACCCTGAAGATGGGCGGCAACCTGCTGCTGCTCGACGAGCCGACCAACGACCTGGACGTCGAGACGCTGTCCTCCCTCGAGGACGCGCTGCTCGACTTCCCCGGCTGCGCCGTGGTCACCTCCCACGACCGGTGGTTCCTCGACCGGGTCGCCACGCACATCCTCGCGTGGGAGGGCGACAACGAGGACCAGGCCAAGTGGTTCTGGTTCGAGGGCAACTTCGCGGCGTACGAGGAGAACAAGGTCGAGCGCCTCGGTGTCGAGGCCGCCCGCCCGCACCGCGTGACGCACCGCCGCCTCACCCGCGACTGACGGCGACCGCCGGGCCTGCGGGCCCGGCGCGTCCGGCGGGTCGCCCAGACCACACCACGGGACTCATAACCACCGGGTCCCGTGGTCGTTGGCACCCACGACAGGCCGTCGTCCGGCGGCCGTCCTGGGGGGAGGACCCATGAGGATCCGGCGCTCTGCCGTCGTCAGCTCACTGGTGGTCGCGCTGGGGGTCGCGGCCGCCGTCGTCGTCGCACCCCTGCTCAGCTCGGGTGCCGACGGCGGCACCGAGGAGCAGGCGACCACCATCCGCAGCACCCTGGCCGGCCAGTCGGTGCGGCTCTCGGTCCCCGGGGACGACCCGAAGGGCCTGGTCATCTGGTTCCACGGCCAGGGGGGCGGCGTCAACGACCGCGTCGACGGGCCGTGGCTCGACGCGCTGAGGCGCGACGGCTGGGCGGTCGCGTCCTCGGAGTTCCACTCCCAGTCGTGGGGCAACGAGGCCTCCACCAAGGACACCCGGCTGCTCGTGGAGTGGGCCGAGAAGCAGGTCGGCACGAAGGCCCGCGTCTGGGTCTCGGGCTCGATGGGCGCCTCGATCGCGCTCAACGCCCTCACCCACGGCGTCAAGGCGCCGGCCTGCTGGTACGGCGTGAAGCCGGCGCTCGACCTGACCCAGATGGACCAGGTCCCCGGCGGTCCGGGCTACATCCGGCGCGCCTACGGCGGCGGGTCGGTCCCGGCCGACCGCAACCCGATCCAGAACGTCGAGCGGCTCCCGGGCGAGACCCGCTACCGCGTGGTGTCCTCCCGGCAGGACGAGTGGGTGCCGTGGCAGGAGAACACCCAGCCGCTCGTGCAGCAGCTGGAGTCGCGCGACGTCGCCGTCAGCGTGCTGGACGTCAAGGGCGGCCACGCGGACCCCTCGCACTGGGACGCGGCCGACCTGGTGTCGTACGCGAGCTCGTGCGTCGGCAAGGGCGCCTGACCCGCGCCTGACCCGCTCCGGGAGGGTCCGGCCCGGTCCGGCCGCGGCTCAGCGCTGGCGGATCTCCATCTCCGGGTGGGCCGTCACGAGGTGGTCGGCCGCGGCGCCCATGACCCGGCCGAGGGCGGCGAAGTCGTCCTCGCTCGCGAGGTCGACGAGGTGGTCGCGGACGCCCTGCACGTGCACGGGCGCGGCCCGGCGCAGCAGGTCCAGGCCCTTCTCGGTGAGGGTGCAGACGATGCCGCGACCGTCCTCGGGGGAGCTGGAGCGGCGCACGAGGCCGGCCTTCTCCATCCGGGCGACGGTGTGGGTGACCCGGCTGCGGCTGTGCGCGAGCGCGTCCGCGAGCTGCGCCATCCGCATCTGCCCGTCCCGCTCGGAGAGCCGCACCAGGATCTCGTACTCCACCAGCGAGATGTCGAAGCCGGCGCGCAGGTCGTCGTCGAGCCGGTCGAAGAGGAGGGTCGTCCCCATGACCAGGGACCGCCACGCCCACTGCTGCCGGTCGTCGAGCCACTGCGGTCCGGTCGCCTCTGCCACGGGGTCACTCTAGGCGGGCGGGACGCCGGTCGGCCGCATCCCGGCGCGCCCGTCGGGACCCGCTGCAGGATCGGTGTGGCGCACGACCGCGCCCAGCGGCGTGGCCGGGCAAGCAGAACGCCTGGCCACATTCCGTGGCCAGGCGTTCGCGGGGTCCAGCGACGAGCGGGTGCTCAGATCCGCTCGAGGACCATGGCCATGCCCTGGCCGCCACCGACGCAGAGCGTGATGAGGCCGGTGGTCTTGTCGTGCCAGTCCAGGCTGTTGAGCATGGTGTTCTGGAGCCGGGCACCGGTCATGCCGAACGGGTGGCCGACGGCGATCGCGCCGCCGTTCACGCTGAGCCGGTCCAGGTCGATGCCGAGCTCCTGGTAGGACGGGATCACCTGGGCGGCGAACGCCTCGTTGATCTCGACCAGGTCGATGTCGTTGATGCTCATCCCGGCGAGCTTCAGCGCCCGCTTGGTCGCCTCGACCGGGCCGAGGCCCATGATCTCCGGGGAGAGGCCCGAGACGCCGGTGGAGACGATCCGCGCGAGCGGCGTGATCCCGAGCTCGGCGGCCTTGGTGTCCGACATCATCACGACGGCGGCGGCGCCGTCGTTGAGCGGGCAGCAGTTGCCCGCGGTCACGACGCCGTCGGGGCGGAAGACCGGCTTGAGCTCGGAGAGCGCCTCGAAGGTGACACCGGCCCGGGGGCCGTCGTCGGTCGAGACCACGGTGCCGTCGGGCGTGGTGATCGGCGTGATCTCACGTGCCCAGAAGCCGTCCTTGATGGCCTTCTCGGCGAGGTTCTGCGAGCGCGCGGCGTACCGGTCGGACTCCTCGCGGGTCACGCCGCGCAGGCGCGCGACGTTCTCAGCGGTCTGGCCCATGGCGATGTAGACGTCGGGCAGGACGCCGTCCTCGCGCGGGTCGTGCCAGTCGACGCCGCCCTCGGCCATCTGCTTGGTGCGGGCCTTCGCGTCCTCGAACTTCGGGTTGTGGGTGTCGGGCCAGTGGTCCGAGGTGCCCTTCGCGAAGCGCGACACGGTCTCGACGCCGGCGGAGATGAACACGTCGCCCTCGCCGGCCTTGATCGCGTGGAAGGCCATCCGCGAGGTCTGCACCGAGGAGGCGCAGTAGCGCGTCACGGTCGCGCCCGGGACGGCGTCCATGTCGTTGAGGACGTTGACGATCTTGGCCATGTTGTTGCCGGACTCGCCGCCCGGCAGGCCACAGCCGAGGTACAGGTCGTCGACGGTGCTGGGGTCGAGCTCCGGGATCTTGTCCAGGGCGGCCTTGACGACCTGGGCGGCCAGGTCGTCGGGGCGGATGTCCTTCAGCGAGCCCTTGTTCGCTCGGCCGATGGGCGAACGGGTGGCAGAGACGATGACGGCTTCGGGCATGCAGAACTCCGATCTCGGGGGATGTGCCGCCTCAGACTAGATCAGCGCCGGCTGGAAGGATCTGCGGTGTGAGACACGTCTACGAGTGCCCGACCCGCTGGGGCGACATGGACCTGCTGGGCCACGTCAACAACGTCGTCTACGTCGACTACCTGCAGGAGGCGCGCGTCGACATGCTGCGCACCCACGGGCGCTCCCGCGACGCCGAGGAGCTCGCCGAGGGTGCGGTCGTCGTGCGCAACGAGGTGACCTACCGGGCGCCGCTGTTCTTCGACTTCCGGCCGGTGCTCGTCGAGTGCTGGGTCACCGAGCTGCGGGCCGCCACGTTCACGCTCGCCTACGAGGTCTTCCACGAGCACGAGGACGGCTCGCGCACGGTCTACCTCCAGGCCGCGACCGTCCTGACGCCGTACGTCTTCGCCGAGGAGCGCCCGCGGCGGCTCACCGCCGAGGAGCGTGCCGGCCTGGCGGTCTACCTCGAGCCGGCCGAGGCGTCCCCGCGGGTGGCCGTCGCCGCCCGGCCGGCGGGCGCCGGCCACTACCCCGTGCAGGTCCGCTTCTCCGACGTGGACGTCTACCGCCACGTCAACAACGTGACGTACTTCGAGTACTTCCAGGAGGCGCGCATCCACTACTTCGAGCAGCTGTGGGGCGAGCTGCGACGGACGCTGGAGCAGCCGCTGCTGGTCGTCGCCCGCAAGGAGGTCGACTACCGCGTGCCGGTGCTGCACCGGCCCGCGCCGTACGACGCGTGGTCGTGGATCTCGCGCGTGGGCACGACGTCGTTCGACGTCCGGTCCGAGCTGGCCGACGGCGACACGCTGCTCGCCCGCGCGCACACGACCATCGTGGTGGTCGACCGGGAGGCTCAGCGCCCGACGCCGCCCCCGCCGCCGTTCCGTGAGGCGTTGGTCGCCGCGCTGGCCTGAGCCGCGCCGGCGGCCGGGTCCGGCCCGTCCGGCTGGTGCGGAGGGCCGTCGAGCAGGCCCAGGCCCCGCAGTCGGCGCAGGCCCCGGTGCCGGGCGACCCGGACGGCGACCGCGCTGATGTCGAGGGCCCGGGCCGTCGCCTCGGTGTCGAGGCCGACCACCTCCAGGCACCCGATGACGTCCCGCTCGCGCGGCGGGAGCTGGGCGAGCACCTGGCGGACCCAGTCCTTGCCCACCAGGTAGGTCTCCGGCGCCTCGGCGACCTCCCGCACCTGCTCGTCGGCGGTCGGGTCGGTGCGCCGCCGGTCGCTCTTGCGGCGCGCGTTCATGCCGACGTTGCGGGCGATGCCGAACAGCCACCCCGCGAACTGCTCGCCGGTGCCGGTGAACTCGTGGATCTTGCCCGCCGCGGTCAGCCACGCCTCGGAGGCGACGTCCTCCGCGGCCATGGCCGAGTCGCCGGAGGGACGCGTCTGCAACCACACGACGAGACGCCCGGCGTGGTCGACGTACAACCTCCGCCAGGCGTCCTGGTCGCCTTCCTTGGCGCGGGTGATCAGCTCGTCGTCTGAGTCCACCCGCGGTCCCCGCTGCCGGCACCCTTGCCGCCGTTGCCCTGCCCGTTGGCGTTGCCCTGCCCGTTCCCGTTGGCGTTGCCTTGGCCGTTGGTGTCGCCCTGGCCGTTGCCTTGGCCACCGCCCGGCTCGCCGCCGCCGTTCCCGACCTCGGTTCCAGGCCCGTTCGCCGGACCCTGGGCGTTGCCGCCGCTCGGGTTGCCGCTGCCGCCGTTGCCGTTGTTGGCGGGGTTGCCCGAACCGGGGCCCTGGCCGTTGGACTGGCCGCCGCCCTGGCCCTGGCCGAGCCCGGGGTTGTTCCCGGGGCCGTAGCCCGGCCCGTTGCCGTTGCCGGGACCGTTCGCGTTCCCAGGACCGGTGTCGCCGGCGGGTGTGCTCGATCCGGCGGAGGGGACCGTTGAGGTGCCCGGCCCGCCCGGCCCCACGGGGGAGGTGCTGACGGGCGAGCCGGGCGTCGCGGGCCCCGAGGCGCCGGGCGCACCCGGCGACCGCGAGGGGTTCCGCGACGGCCCGCCGGAAGGCGCCGACCCGTCGGTCGGCGTGGAGCTGCCCGGCGGGGCGCTGGGTACGTCCGGCTGGACCGGTTCCTGCGTCGGCCGCGGCTCCGGGGGAGCCGAGCGCTCGTGGTCGACGACGGCGGCGATGGCAGCGCCGCTGCCCGCGAGGGCGGCGACCGAGGCGACGGCGAGCGCGGCGCGGATGCGCGCCGGTCGCCGGGTGCGGGGAGACGGTGCGGACGCTGCGGCCAGCGAGGCCAGGCGCGCGACCAGAGCGTCGTCGGGTCGCAGGTCGGGGGGATCCACCCGCAACCGTTCCGTGCTCGGTCGTGCCATCTCTCGCTGCCTCCGTCCGCGTGCAGAACGGTAACGCCTGGAGCGCCACCGCGGCGCCTGCGCACCACTGGTCCAGCCGGGCGGAGTGCCCGGTCGTCGCTACTTGTCGCCAGGCACGTCGGGCGTTACAGCGGGCGTGCCTGTGCCCCGCCGGTTGGTTGCTCCGGCGGGTTGTGGGGTCTCGACGACGCTCGCTGGCGCTCGCTGCTCGACCAGCAGTGCGGCGGGGGTCTCGGCGACACTGCGCCAGGCCCGCGGCTGCGTACGGCCGCTCCCGGCGGGCGCCCGACGCTAGGGTCCGGGCGTGAGCCCGATCGCCCGCCTGGTCAACCGTGCCGTCCACGCCGGGTGGAGGTGGGTGGACCGGGCCGGGGAGATCGTGCCGGGGACCCGGGCGGCGCGCGAGTTCGGGAGCTTCGGGGCCGGGTCGTGCATCGACTTCCCGCCGGCGACGATCCTCGGCGCCGGCTCGATCCACCTGGGGTCGGGGACGCTGGTCGGGCGGCAGGTGACGCTGTCGGTCGGGTGGGGGACCGGCGAGCAGGTGCTGCCCCCGCGCGGTCTGGTGATCGGCGACCGGTGCATCCTCGGCGCCCGCACGAGCATCACGGCCCACGAGTCGATCGAGATCGGCGACGACGTGTTCTGCGGGCAGGGGGTGTTCGTCACGGACGCGAGCCACGGCTACCAGGTGCCGGACCGGCCGGTGGGGGCGCAGTTCGGGGCCTCCGACCCGGTCGTGGTCGGGGCGGGCTCGTGGATCGGGCACCACGCCGTGCTGCTCCCCGGGACGCGGCTGGGGCGCAACGTGGTCGTGGCGGCCGGGTCGATCGTCCGCGGGGTGGTCGAGGACCACGCCGTGGTGGCGGGCAACCCGGCGCGGGTGGTGCGCCGCTACGAGCCGGGGGTCGGCTGGGTCGGGTCCAACGGCGACGTGCGACCGGTGCTGGCCGACGACCTGGACGGCCTCACCCGGGCCGCGACCGGCTGAGCCTCAGGACGCCGCAGGCGGCTCGTCGAGGGTGTTGACCATGAACTGGGCGGCATGGGTGACGTACTCCCAGAACTGCGCGTCCTGCTCCGGGGTGAGGTCGACCGAGTCGAGCCCGGCGCGGAAGTGCCGAAGCCAGTGGTCGCGCGACTCCGGCGTCACCTGGAACGGCGCGTGCCGCATCCGCAGGCGGGGGTGGCCGCGGGTCTCGGAGTACGTCGTGGGACCGCCCCAGTACTGCACGAGGAACAGCAGGAAGCGCTCCTCGGCCGGGCCGAGGTCCTCCTCGGGGTACATCGGGCGCAGCACCTCGTCGGTCGCCACGCCCTCGTAGAACTTCGCGACGATCCTCCGGAACGTCTCGAAGCCGCCGATCTCCTCGTAGAACGTGGTCACACGTCCATTCTGCCGACGGCCGTCCAGCCCGTTGAATCCGCGTGCGAGACTCGCGACGAACGGGCCTCCCGGCCCGCCCACCGACGACAAGTCACAGGAGTGATCGACGCATGGCAACGACGCGCACCGCGCAGACCACCTGGCAGGGCTCGCTCCAGGAGGGCTCCGGCTCCGTGGAGCTCCAGTCCTCCGGCGTGGGGACCTTCGACGTCTCCTGGCCCTCCCGGGCCGAGTCGGCGAACGGGAAGACCAGCCCCGAGGAGCTCATCGCCGCGGCGCACTCCTCGTGCTTCTCCATGGCGCTCTCCGCCGCCCTCTCCAAGGCCGGCACCCCGCCGACCACGCTCGAGACCAGCGCCGAGGTCGAGCTGACCCCCGGCACCGGCATCACGGGCATCAAGCTCACCGTGGTCGGCACCGTCGAGGGCGTCACCGAGGAGCAGTTCGTCGAGGCCGCGAACGGCGCCAAGGAGGGCTGCCCGGTCAGCCAGGCGCTGGCCGGCACGACGATCACGCTGGACGCCTCGCTCAAGGGCTGACCGGCTCCACGCCGTACGACGCACAGCGGCCCGCCCGGTGATCCGGGCGGGCCGCTGTCGTGCTCGGTGTCGGGTGCGGGGTCAGACCTTCTCGGTGGCGTCCGCGCCCGCGGCGTCGGCGTCCGCGGCGACCGGCGGCTGGGCCTTCTCGTCGTCGCGGTGCCACACCACGCGCTGGGCGAACGGGATCTCGATGCCCTCGTGGTCGAAGCGGGCCTTGATCCGCTGGCGCAGCTCGCGGGCCACGCCCCACTGCTCCATCGGCGCGGTCTTGACCATCACCCGCAGGGTGACCGAGTCGGCCGCGAGCACCTCCACGCCGGTCACCTCGGGCTCCTCGATGACCACGTTGCGGAAGTCGTCGTCCTCCCACATGCCGTGGCTGACGTCGCGCAGCACCTCCTGGACCCGGACCAGGTCCTCGCCGTAGGCGACGTTGACGTCCACGACGGCGCGGGACCAGTTCTGGCTCATGTTGCCGACGCGGAGGATCTCCCCGTTGGGGACGTACCAGACGGTGCCGTTGAGGTCGCGCAGCCGCGTCACCCGGAGGCTGACCGCCTCGATGGTGCCGGTGGCCTCGCCCACGTCCACGACGTCGCCGACGCCGTACTGGTCCTCGAAGATCATGAAGATGCCGGACAGGAAGTCCTTGACCAGCGACTGGGCGCCGAAGCCGAGCGCGACGCCGACGATGCCGGCGCTGGCGATGATCGGGGCGATGTTGACGCCCAGCTCGCTGAGGACCATGGTGCCGACGATCGCCACCAGGATGCCGGTGATCACGCTCTTGAGCAGGTCGCCCATGGTCTTGGCGCGCTGCACCCGGCGGGTCTGGGTGGCGGCGTCGCGGGCCGCGACGGCATGGACGGCCTTGCCGCGCTTCGGGAGGCGGGTCACCCGGTCGGGGAGCACGCCGTCCTCGGCACTGGCGACCAGCCGGTCGACGACCTTGTGCAGCGCCCAGCGCACGAGGAGGCCGAGCACCAGGAGCACGGTGACGGCCAGCGGCTTGCCGATGATGACGTCGGCGACCTGGGCCACGGTGTCGTTGCCGAAGAGGTCCAGCGCGACCTCGCAGGTCTGCTCGCCCTCCTCGCAGGGGGCGGCGGTGGCGGAGAACATGGGGACCATGTCTAACAGGTCCGCACGGGCCCGCCGAAGCCTCGGACGACCGGTGTGAGCCATCCGACCGGACGGGCCTCCGAGGTCGCCGAGGGGTGCCGATATCCTGCCTCCGTGACCGCCACGTTCTCCTCCCTCCGTCGGGCCGCCGCGCTCCTCACCGGCCTCCTCGTCGTCCTGACCGCCGGTGTCGCGCTGGCCGCCCCCGCGAGCGCCGACGTGCCCGAGGGCTGGTCGGACCCGGACCCGGTCAACACGCTGCACGCGCTGCTCCTGCTGGGCGGCGTCCCGCTGCTGCTCTTCGTCCTCATCTGGCTGCTCGTCTACGTCCCCGCCATGGTGCGCGGCGAGCGCGTCGCCCCCGGCACGGCCACCGCCGAGGACCAGTGGATCGGCGGCCCGCGCAAGTCCACCGCCGAGCTCGCCGGTCCTGACGGCGACGACTCGCAGGCCGGTGGCGCCAGTGCCCGCTGGTGAACCCCTGACCCCGGCCCAGCGGACCCGCCTCGACGAGGCGATCCGCGCGGCCGAGCGTCACTCGAGGGTCGAGTTCTCCGTCTTCATCGGCCATGCCGAGGGGCCGGCCAGGCCGTTCGCCACGCAGCTGCACAACTCGCTCGTCGCGCCGGCCCGGAGCATCCTGGTGATGGTCGACCCCGGCGCACGCACGCTGGAGATCGTCACCGGCGGCTGGGTGCGCCGCTCGCTGACCGACAAGGAGGTCGAGCTGGTCGCGCTGCACATGCAGCAGGCCTTCGCCGAGGACGACCTCGTCGGCGGCCTGGTCCGGGGCATCCAGATGCTCGCCGACCACGCCCGCTCGCCCCAGACCCTGCACGCGCCCGAGGCCTGACCCGGGCAGCGCCCGACGCCCCGACGTACGACGACGGCCGGCCTCCCCGAGGGGAGACCGGCCGTCGTCGCGTACCGGGCCGGACCGTCAGGCGCGGGCGTCGCGCTCCTGGGCGGCCAGGGCGCGGACGACCTCGGCGCGGGCCTCGCCGACGTAGCGCTGGGCGCCCGTGGGGGCGTCGTTGTCGGCGAGCCAGGCGTCGAGCCGGGCGACGGTCTCCGCGGAGGCGAGCGCCTTCGGGAAGCCGTACTCCAGGACGACCGAGCCCTTGTGGAAGCCGAGGAGGTCGATCGCGGTGTCCGCGGCCTCCAGGTACTTCTCGAGGTACGGCGCGAGGACGTCCTCCTGGCCGAACCGGAAGATCGAGAAGACCATCTCCCGCGACGTCTCGTTGGGCGTGGCCGGGTCCATGACCGCCGCCCAGCCGGCCTCCTTGGCCGCGGCCGTCGGCTGCGCGACGCGGGCGGCGGCGGCCTTCTCCTTGCCGGCGTTGGTCGGGTCGCGGTCGAGCTCGGCGTCGATCTCCGCCTCGCCGATCGCGCCCGTGCGGGCCAGGTTCTTCACCAGCTCCCAGCGCAGGTCCTGGTCCACGCTGAGGCCCTCGACGGTGAAGGAGCCGTCGAGCAGCCCTCGCAGGTCGGCGACGGCCTGCTCGCCGTGCGCGGCGAGCGCGTAGGAGCGGACGAAGGTGAGCTGGTGGTCGCTGCCGGGCTCCGCGGCGAGCAGCAGCTCGCGCAGGCCCGACTCCCACTCGGCCTTCAGAGCCGGGCGGCCCGCCGGGTCGGAGTAGAACTCCACGGCCAGCGCGGTCGAGGCGGGGATCCGCGTGACGCCCCACGCGTCGGTCTCCTGGCCGATGTTGGCCAGCACCAGGCGCACCCAGTCCGTCGTGCGCATCTCGCCGTCGCGGGTCATGTCCCAGGCGGCGCCCCACGCGAGCGCGCGGGGGAGGGAGTCCTCGAGCCTGGAGAGCCCGGAGACGACGGTGGCCAGCGACCGCTCGTCGAGGCGGATCTTGGCGTAGGCGTGGTCCTCGTCGTTGAGCAGCAGCAGTGCCGGCTGCTCGCGGCCCACCAGCTCCTCGACGGCGGTCGAGGCGCCCTCGACGTCGACCTCGACGTACTCGCGGCGCACGAGCCGGCCGCCGACCTCGTCGTAGAGGCCGATGCCGAGGCGGTGCCGGCGCAGGGTGGGCTGGTCGGGGTGGGCGCTCTGCTCGACGGAGAACGACGTGTAGCGGCCCTGGCCGTCGAGCTCGAAGCGCGGCGCGAGGGTGTTGACGCCGGCGGTCTGCAGCCACTCCTGCGCCCAGCCGCCGAGCTCACGGCCCGAGGACCTCTCGAGCGCGGCGAGCAGGTCGGCGAAGGTGGCGTTCCCGAAGGCGTGGTCCTTGAAGTACTGCCGCAGGCCCGCGACGAACGGGTCGAGGCCGACCCAGGCGACGAGCTGCTTGAGCACCGACGCGCCCTTGGCGTAGGTGATCATGTCGAAGTTGACCTCGACCGCGTGCAGGTCGACGTTGTCGGCCGCGATCGGGTGGGTCGAGGGCAGCTGGTCGGCGCGGTAGCCGGTCTGCTTTCGCGCGTTGGCGAAGCCGGTCCAGGCGTCGGTGAACTCGGTCGCCTCGGCCTCGCACCAGTAGCAGGCCCACTCGGCGAAGGACTCGTTGAGCCAGAGGTCGTCCCACCACTTCATCGTCACCAGGTCGCCGAACCACATGTGCGCCATCTCGTGGGTGATGACCGAGGTGCGGAACTCGTAGAACGAGCGCGGCTGGCGGCTGCGGGGGAGGTACTCGTCGCGCAGCGTCACGCAGCCGGCGTTCTCCATCGCGCCCATGTTGTACTCCGGCACGTAGAGCTGGTCGTACTTGCCGAAGGGGTAGGGGAAGTCGAACTTCTCCTCGAAGAACTCGAAGCTCTGCTTGGTGATCTTGACCAGCTCGGCGGTGTCCATGTGCTCGACCAGCGACTGGCGGCAGTAGTGGCCGAGCGGGATCGACCCGTGCTTGCCCTCGTAGACGTCGTGCTCGGCGTGGTACTCGCCGGCCACGATCGCGGTGATGTACGTCGACATCGGCTGGGTCGGCGCGAAGGCCCAGACGGCCGCGCCGGCGTCGCCGTCGACGGCGCGCGGCTCGGGCGTGGGGGAGTTCGACACCACGACCCAGTGGGAGGGCGCGGTGACGGTGAAGGTGAAGGGCGCCTTGAGGTCGGGCTGCTCGAAGGTGGTGAACACCCGGCGCGCGTCGGGGACCTCGAACTGGGAGTAGAGGTAGACCCGGTCGTCGGTCGGGTCGACGAACCGGTGCAGGCCCTCCCCGGTGTGGGAGTAGGTGCAGTCGGCACGGACGACCAGCACGTTCTCGGCCTGGAGCCCGGGCAGGGCGATCCGGCTGTCGGCGTACGCGGTGGCGGGGTCCAGGGGCTCGCCGTTCAGCGTGATCTCGTGGACCTCGGCGTCGACGAGGTCGGCGAAGGTCTCCGCGCCGGGCTCGCGGCAGGTGAACGCGATCGTGGTGGTCGAGCCGAAGGTGCCGGTGTGCTCGGCCGCGGTGGCGGCCGTGAGGTCGAGGTCGATGGCGTACGACGTGACGTCCAGGAGGGCTGCGCGGGTGGCGGCCTCGTCCCGGGTGAGGTTGGTTCCAGGCATGGGAGGATCCTGCCACCGGCTCGCAGGGGCGGTGCAGGCGCCCGAGCAGCGCCGGAAGAAAAGTTTCCCGACTCGCGTGTCGGTGCTTGACATCTTTCACTAGAGTGCCGCTGTGCCCCAGCAGTCACAGCCGTCCCGTGCGCCGCAGACCTCCCCGGTCCGGCGTCCCGCCGCGGCCCTCGTGCTGCTCGTCAGCACCCTCCTCGGCCTGGTCGCCGGGCTCGTCGTGGTGCCGGTCGCGCCGGCCGCGGCCGCCTCGACGTACCTCTGCACCGGCTACCAGGGGTGCCGCCAGGCGGGCTACTCCAACGCCGGCTACGAGGCCGCCGGCTCGAAGATGTACTGGCGGATGTACGCGGGGCACAACTGCACCAACTACGTCGCCTACCGGATGGTCAAGAGCGGCATGCCGGACGACCGACCGTGGTCCGGCGGCGGCAACGCCGAGAACTGGGGCCGGGCGATGGCGTCGATCACCGACGCCACCCCCATGGTCGGTGCCGTCGCGTGGTGGAAGGCCAACACCGGCGGCGCCGGGTCGGTCGGCCACGTCGCCTACGTCGAGCAGGTCGTCTCCGCCTCCGAGATCGTGGTGTCCGAGGACAGCTGGCGCGGCGACTTCCACTGGCGGCGGATCACCAAGTCCGGCGGCAGCTGGCCCAGCGGCTTCATCCACTTCAACGACCGCGTGGTCGTCAACGACGCGCCGCCGGCCGTCGTCGGCACCCCGACCGTGGGCCGGCCGGTGACCGCGGACGCCGGGGCGTGGCAGCCGACGGCGACGTACTCCTACCAGTGGCTGGCCGGTGGCAAGCCGGTCGCCGGTGCCACGAGCTCGACGTTCACCCCCACGCCCGCCCTCAAGGGCACCCAGCTCGCCGTTCGGGTCACCGCCCAGCGCAAGGGGTACGCCGCGGCGTCGGCGACCTCCCCGGTCGCCCCCGCCGTCGCGCCGGGCGCGCTGGAGCCCGGGCCCGCGCCGGCCATCAGCGGCACCGCGGAGGTCGACCAGACCCTCACCGTCTCGCAGCCGACGTTCACCCCCGCCCCGGAGAAGCAGGCCGTGCAGTGGCTGGCCGACGGCCGGCCGATCGCCGGCGCGACCGGGTGGTCGCTGGAGCTCGGCCAGGAGCAGATCGGCGCGGCCGTGTCGGCGCGGGTCACGGCGAGGTCGGCCGGCTACACCAAAGCCGTCGTCGAGGCGGCGCCCACCCCGAAGGTCATCGCCGGCACCATCGAGGTGACCGACCAGTTCCGGGTCCGCGGCGTGCCGCGCGTGGGGCGGACGCTGACGGCCGTGGACGGCCGGTTCTCCCCGGCCGACGCCGAGGTCACGCGGACCTGGCTGCGCGACGGCACGCCGGTCGGCACCGGCCCGACCTACGTGCTCACCCCCGAGGACGCCGGGCACCGGATGTCGCTGCGCGTGGACCTCGCCGCCCCGCACTACCGGAGCGCGACGAGCACCGTCCGCACCGAGGGCAGCGTGGCGACCACCTCCTCGCTGGCGGTCCGCGCGACGGGCAGGGCCGGCAGGGCGGTGGTCGTGGTCGACGTCAGCGCCCCGGGCCTCAGCGGACCCGGTGGTCCGGTCAAGGTCAAGGTCGGCGGCCGGACGGTGACCGCGACGGTCGTGGGTGGCCGGGCACGGGTCGTGGTCGCAAAGGTCAGGGCGGGTCGCCACCAGGTCACCGTCGTGTACGCCGGCACCTCGCTGGTCCGCAGCAGCCGGGCGACCACCACGGTGGTCGTGCGCTGACGCCGGCCCCGGCGTCTGCCACGATCCGTCCGTGAGTCGAGCACCGGGCCGGCGCGAGTCGCAGGTCGTCCCCCTCCGGGAGGCGACGGCCGCGTGGTTCCGCATCTCCCTGCAGACCTTCGGGGGGCCGGCCGGCCAGATCGCGGTGATGCAGCGCGAGCTGGTCGACGAGCGTCGCTGGCTCGGCGAGCGGCGATTCCTCCACGCGCTGAGCTACTGCATGCTGCTGCCGGGGCCGGAGGCCCAGCAGCTCGCGATCTACACCGGGTGGCTGCTCAACGGCTGGCTCGGCGGACTGGTGGCCGGGGTGCTGTTCGTCCTCCCCGGCGTCGTCGCGCTCCTGGCGCTGTCGTGGCTCTACGTCGCGCAGGGCGACAGCGTGGTCGTCACGGGGCTGTTCCTCGGTCTCGCGCCCGCGGTCGTCGCCGTCGTGCTCCAGGCGGTGCTGCGGATCGGTGGCCGCTCGCTGCGGCACCCGGCGCTGGTCGCGCTGACGGTGGCGGCGTTCCTGTGCCTGGCGGTGCTCGACGTGCCGTTCCCCGTGGTGGTGCTCGGTGCGGGCCTGGTCGGCTGGCTGGTCGGGCGGCGGGTGCCGGCGTTCGCCCGGCCGCGGGAGGACGAGGCGGCCGACGGCCCGCCGCCGCTCGTGCCCGACGACGCGCTCCACACCGCCCCGCCCTCGTGGCGCCGCAACCTGGTCGTGCTCGTCGTCGGCGTCGTGCTGTGGGTGCTCCCGGTCGTGGCGGCATGGGCGCTCGCCGGTGGCCGGTCGAGCGTCTACACCGACCAGGGCCTGTTCTTCGGCGGCATGGCGCTGGTGACCTTCGGCGGCGCCTACGCGGTGCTGTCCTACGTCGCGCAGGCGGCCGTGGAGACCTACGGCTGGCTGGGCGCGGGGGAGATGGCGCGCGGGCTGGCGCTCGCGGAGGCGACCCCGGGCCCGTTGATCATGGTCGTGCAGTTCGTCGC
This sequence comes from Nocardioides sp. Arc9.136, assembly GCF_030506255.1. Lineage (NCBI taxonomy): Bacteria > Bacillati > Actinomycetota > Actinomycetes > Propionibacteriales > Nocardioidaceae > Nocardioides > Nocardioides sp. Arc9.136. The sequence goes on from NZ_CP113431.1 coordinate 1,326,578, forward strand.
GTTCCTCGGCGCCTACCGCGACCCCGGCGGTCTCGACCCGTGGCTGGCGGCCGTCCTGGCCTCGCTGCTCACGGTGTGGGTCACCTTCGTGCCGTGCTTCCTCTTCATCTACCTCGGCGCGCCGTACGTCGAGCGGCTGCGGGGCAGCGCGTCCCTGTCGGCGGCGCTGGCCGGGGTGACCGCGGCGGTCGTCGGGGTGATCGCGAACCTGGCGCTGTTCTTCGCGGTGCACACCCTCTTCGCCGACACCCGGCACGTCGGGCTGGACCACCTCGGGCTGGAGCTGCCCGTGTGGTCGTCGTGGTCCTGGCAGGCGGTGCTCGTGACCGCGGTGGCGCTGGTCCTCGTCCTGCGCCTGCGCTGGTCGGTGCTGCGCACACTCGGGGCCTGCGCCCTGCTCGGCCTGGTGCTGCACCTGCTCACCCGCTGACCCAGCGGCCGGGTGAGCCGCGGAACACCCGTCGGCCGGCCGGTGTTGACTGCAGCCATGACCACCAACGCCGACTTCTGGTTCGACCCCGCCTGCCCGTTCGCCTGGATCACCTCGCGCTGGATCCTCGAGGTCGAGAAGGTCCGCGACATCTCCGTCACCTGGCACCTGATGTCCCTGGCCTACCTCAACCAGGACAAGGACATCCCCGAGGAGTACCGCGAGTTCCTCAAGACCGCCTGGCAGCCCGTGCGGGTCGTCATGGCCGCCGAGCAGGCCCACGGCAAGGAGGTGCTCCTGCCGCTGTACACCGCGCTGGGCACCCGCCGGCACAACGAGGGCCAGGACCTCACCCGCGAGGTCATCGAGTCCGCCCTCGAGGAGGCCGGCCTGCCGACCTCGCTGGCCGACGCGATGGACGACTCCTCCTACGACGAGGCGATCAAGAAGTCCCACCACCTCGGCATGGACCAGGTCGGCGACGAGGTCGGCACCCCGACCATCGCCATCGAGGGCACCGCGTTCTTCGGGCCGGTGCTGTCCTCGATCCCCAAGGGCGAGGAGGCCGGCAAGGTCTGGGACGGCGCCGTCCTGCTCGCGGGCTACCCCTACTTCTTCGAGCTCAAGCGCTCGCGCAACGCCGAGCTCGACTTCAGCTAGCCGGACCCGGCTGGCTCGACCCGGCTAGCTCGACCCGGCGGTCGCGGCCCCTCCGGCCGCGACCGCCGCGGTCATCGCCGCGGTGGAGGCGGCGATCGCGTCCTTGACCGCCTTGGCCGCCCAGTCGCCGTCGGCCAGCGCCTTCGCGCGCTTGCGCACCTCGCCGCCCGACATGCCCTGGTGGTCGACGGTCTTGTGGGCGCGGCCCAGGGCGTCGAGCAGCGCCACCAGCGCGCGGGTGCGCTCGTCGGGCTCGGCGCCGGAGACCAGCGCGGCGGTGAGCGCGCGCCGCACGGCGTCCTCGTGGGTGGAGTCGACCGCGGGCCAGGTCCGGCGGGGGAACAGCCCCAGCACCTTGTCGGTGCGCTGCTCGACCATCCCGCGGCGCTCCAGGCTCGCGAAGAGGTCGTCCTTGACGCCCTTGCCGAGCCGGTTGACCAGGTCCTGCGCGCCGCGCTCCTTCTCGGCGACCGTCGCCAGGGCCGCGGCGAGCAACGGGTCCTGCGGGGCGGCGGCCGGCGCCGGGCGCACCTTCGCGGAGTGCCAGAAGCCGCGCTTGTCCTCGACCTCGACGGCCCCGGCGAGCGCCAGCTCCACAAGCAGCGCGCCGCCGAGCGCGGTCTGCAGGTAGGTGCTCGCGGCGACGGTGCCCTTCTCGTCGTCGAGCAGCAGGAGGAGGAGGTCCTCGGCGATGAGCGTCATGCGGATCACGCTAGCGCCGTCCGCGGCCCGCACCGGCGCAGGCGCGAGCGGACCGCGACCCTAGGATCGGCCCCATGAGTCGAGTCCTGTCCGCCGTCGCCTGGCCGTACGCCAACGGCCCGCGCCACATCGGCCACGTCGCCGGTTTCGGTGTGCCCTCCGACGTCTTCAGCCGCTACATGCGGATGGCCGGGCACGACGTCCTCATGGTCTCCGGGACCGACGAGCACGGCACCCCGATCCTCATCGCAGCCGACGAGGCCGGCGTGTCGCCGCAGGAGCTCGCCGACCGCAACCACCGGATCATCGCCGAGGACCTCACCGCGCTCGGGGTCTCCTACGACCTCTACACGCGCACCACGACGCGCAACCACCACGCGGTGGTCCAGGAGCTGTTCCTCGGGGTCTACGAGAACGGCTACTTCGTCGAGCAGACGACGTACGGCGCCATCTCCCCGTCGACCGGCCGCACCCTGCCCGACCGCTACATCGAGGGCACCTGCCCGATCTGCGGGTACGACGGGGCGCGCGGCGACCAGTGCGACAACTGCGGCAACCAGCTCGACCCCGCCGACCTGAAGAACCCCGTCTCGCGGATCAACGGCGAGACCCCGGAGTTCGTGGAGACCCAGCACTTCTTCCTGGACCTCCCGGCGCTCGCCGACGCCCTCGGCGCCTGGCTCGACGAGCGCGCGGCGACCGGCCTGTGGCGGCCGAACGTCATCCGGTTCAGCCAGAACATCCTCAAGGAGATCCGGCCGCGCGCGATGACGCGCGACATCGACTGGGGCATCGCAGTGCCGCTGGACGGCTGGCGGGAGAACCCCACCAAGAAGCTCTACGTGTGGTTCGACGCCGTCATCGGCTACCTCTCGGCGTCGATCGAGTGGGCGCGGCGCACCGGCGACCCGGAGGCGTGGCGCCAGTGGTGGAACGACCCCGAGGCCCTGTCGTACTACTTCATGGGCAAGGACAACATCACCTTCCACTCCCAGATCTGGCCCGCGGAGCTGCTCGCGTACGCCGGCCGGGGGGACAAGGGCGGCGAGCCGCGCGAGTACGGCGTGCTGAACCTGCCCACCGAGGTCGTCTCCTCGGAGTTCCTGACCATGGAGGGGAAGAAGTTCTCCTCCTCCAAGAAGGTCGTCATCTACGTCCGCGACCTGCTGAGCCGCTACCAGCCCGACGCGTTCCGGTACTTCGTGGCGGCCGCCGGCCCGGAGAACCAGGACGCCGACTTCACCTGGGCGGAGTTCGTGCGCCGCACCAACGACGAGCTGGTCGCCGGCTGGGGCAACCTGGTCAACCGCACGGCGAACCTGGTGGCCAAGAACTTCGGGGAGATCCCCGCCGCCGGCGAGCTGGCGCCCGAGGACGAGGCCGTCCTGGCCGTCGTCGAGGCGGCGTTCGGCACGGTCGGCGACCTGATCGGCCGGCACCGCCAGAAGCAGGCGATCGGTGAGGCCATGCGCGCGGTCGCCGAGGTCAACAAGTACGTCTCGGACTCCGAGCCCTGGAAGCTCAAGGGCGAGGACCAGCGCGAGCGGCTCGCGACCATCCTGCACGTCATGGCGCAGTGCGTCGCCGACCTCAACCTCGTGCTCGCACCGTTCCTGCCGTTCTCGGCCAACCTGGTCGACGCCGCCCTCGGCGGTGCCGGCGACGTGGCGCCGATGCCGCGGCTCGAGGACGTCGAGGACCTCGACGGCGGCGCGCCGTACCCCGTCATCACCGGCGACTACTCCACCGCGCCCCGGTGGGAGCGACGCCCGGTGGTCGTCGGGACCCCCGTGGCCAAGCCGACCCCGGTCTTCACCAAGCTCGACACCTCGGTCGTCGAGGAGGAGCTCGCCCGCCTCACGGGGGAGTGAGAACCAGGCCGGCTCCCAGGCGGCTCTCGGACCGGCCCCAGGTGGGTACGGGTCGGTCATGACGAGCGAACCCATCGACGAGGCCCAGCTCCGCGTGGCGACCCAGCGCGCCGTGGACGCCACCGCGACGGCGTACACCGAGGACGCCTCGATCGACGTCGAGGACACCCTGCGCCGCGAGATGGCGCAGGCGGGCATGGCGCTCGACGACGACCGCTGGGTCCGGGAGGTGGCCCACGCCGTGCGCTCGGGCCACCCGGTCAGCTTCGCCGAGGAGGGCGCCGCCGGACCCACCGGCGCTCCCGCCGACGAGGAGCCGACCTCGCCCGGCTCGCTGGGCGGCGACAACGGCGGCGCGTGAGCGTCGCCTGCCCCTAGGCTGCGGCGCATGAGCGCCGAGATGTACCTGCCGACCTTCTTCGTCAAGCAGAAGTTCGCGATGACGACCAACCGCTACGAGCTGTACGCCGCGAACCCCGACGGGTCCTTCGGCCAGATGTACGGCTTCGCGGAGCAGAAGCGGATGGCGTTCAAGGAGCAGGTGACGTTCTTCAGCGACGCATCCAAGAGCCGTCCGGTCTTCGCGTTCAAGGCGCGCAAGAAGATCGACCTCAACGCGGGCTACGACATCACCGACGAGGCGGGCCAGCAGATCGGGTTCTTCCGCAAGGACTTCGGCGCCAGCCTGCTGCGCTCGACGTTCCACGTGGAGGGTCCCGGCTACCAGGGGACCGGGCAGGAGCGGAGCCAGGCGGTCGCGCTGATCCGCCGGTTCACCGACATCCCGTTCCTGCCGATCCACTTCGACTTCGTCTCCGCCGACGGCCAGCCGCTGCTCGGCGTCGAGCGGCAGGGTTCGGTGCGCGACAAGTACACCGTGCACGTCCCCGACCAGCGCGTCGACTTCCGCGTCGCCGCGGCGATCGCCGTCGGCCTCGACGCGCTGATGCAGCGCTGACCGGGGCGCCGCCGTGCTGTTCCCCGAGTCCCGTCGCGCGCTCGAGCAGCCGTCGGGGCCGCCGGTGTGGTCCGACGAGCACGACCTCGACGCCGAGCGGGCCCAGGCCCGGGCGACGGCGATGGCCGAGCCCCGCGAGGACGTCGCGGAGGTCCGTGACGTCGACGCCGACGGCGTCCCGTGCCGGCTCTACCGGCCGGCCGGCGCGCGCCCGGGCGTCGTCCTCCACGCACACGGCGGCGGCTTCGTCTTCCACGACGTCGAGGTCCACGACGCCTCGGCCCGGCGGCTGGCCAACCGCACCGGCCTGTCGGTGCTGAGCGTCGACTACCGCCGCCCGCCCGAGCACCGCTTCCCCGCCGCGCCGGACGACGTCTCGTCGGCGGTGCGGTGGCTGCAGGCGCACGAGGCGGGTCCGTTCGTCGCGCACGGCGACAGCGCCGGCGGCAACCTCGCGCTGGTCGCCGCGCTGCGCCACCCCGGGGTCTTCGCGGCAGCGGTGCTGGTCTACCCCTTCCTCGACCCCACCGCCGGGGCGGACTCCTACCGGACCGCCGCCGACGGCTTCGACCCCCGCGAGGCGTCCTGGTACTGGGAGCAGTACGCCGCCGCGCCGGCCGACCTCGAGCACCCAGACCTCGCGCCGCTGCGCTCGGACCGGCTCGGCACGCTGCCGCCGACCCTGGTGGTGACCGCCGAGCACGACCCGCTCCGCGACGAGGGCGAGCAGCTCGCGCTCCGCCTGGCCGAGGAGGGGGTCGAGGTGGTCGCCACGCGCTACCAGGGGCAGCTGCACGGCTTCTGGCGCCACCCCACCGTGTTCCCGGCGGCCGAGGCCCTGATGGGCCAGGTGGCCGGGTTCCTGCGCCAGCACGTCCCCTGAGAGGATCGGGCCCATGCGCGTGCACCTCGGCTCCGACCATGCCGGCCTCGAGCTCAAGGACCACCTGGTGGCCTGGCTGCGCGAGCACGGCCACGACCCGGTCGACCACGGCCCCTTCGTCCACGACGCCCTCGACGACTACCCCGTGTTCTGCCTCCGGGCGGCCGAGGGCGTCGCCGCGGACCAGGCGGCCGGTACGCCGGCCCTCGGCGTGGTCGTCGGCGGCTCGGGCAACGGCGAGCAGATGGCGGCCAACAAGGTCATCGGCGTCCGCTGCGCGCTGGTCTGGTCCGAGGAGACCGCGGTGCTGGCCCGGGAGCACAACGACGCCAACGTCGTCTCCGTCGGCGGCCGGATGCACTCCCTGGAGGACATGACCCGCTTCGTCGAGGTCTTCCTCGGCACCGACTTCACCGGCGACGAGCGCCACGTGCGCCGGATCGGCCAGCTGGCGTCGTACGAGACCACCCGCGAGCTCCCGCCGCTGCCGGAGTCGGCGCGCGGCCACGAGCAGGGCTGACCGGGCCGCGATGCCCGAGGGACACACCCTCCACCGGCTCGCGCTGGAGGTCACCGACGCGTACGCCGGGAGCCCGGTGCGCGTCGGCAGCCCGCAGGGCCGGTTCGCGGAGTCCGCGGCGCTGGTCGACGGCCAGGTGCTCGAGGGCGCCGAGGCCTGGGGCAAGCACCTGTTCGTCGCCTTCCCCGGGGACCGCTTCGTCCACGTGCACCTGGGCCTCTACGGCAAGCTCGACGTGCACACCGGGGTCGAGGACGTGCCCGACCCGGTCGGGCAGGTCCGGATGCGCATCGTGCGCACCGACGGCAGGGCGTACGCCGACCTGCGCGGCGCCACGACCTGCGAGCTGGTGACCCTCGCCCAGCGGGACCTGGTCGTCGACCGGTCCGGACCCGACCCGATCCGGCCCGACGCCGACCCCGACCGGGCCTGGCAGCGCATCCGCCGCAGCCGGGCGCCCATCGGCGGCCTGCTGATGGACCAGACCGTGCTCGCCGGCGTCGGCAACGTCTACCGCGCGGAGGTGCTCTACCGGCACCGCATGCACCCGCTGCGGCCGGGCAGCACCCTGCGGCCGGCGCAGTGGCGCGCGATGTGGGACGACCTGGTGGTGCTGATGGCCGAGGGCGTGCGCACCGGCCGGATCGACACCGTCCGGCCCGAGCACACACCCGAGGCGATGGGCCGCCCGCCGCGCAAGGACGACCACGGCGGCGAGGTGTACGTCTACCGCCGCCACGGCCAGCCCTGCCACGTGTGCGGCGCGAAGGTCCGCACCGAGGTGCTCCAGGGACGCAACCTGTTCTGGTGCCCGCGTTGCCAGCCGACGTTCCGCTCCCGCGCCGTACAGTGAACCCGCTCCCACCTGCGGAGACGGTCCGGACCGGCTGGACGCGCAGGTGCCCGGCAGGCACCCGACGACACCCGGCGAGGCGACCATGACGGCTGCGTACGGCGCGCGGCGCCTCCGCGTGCGCCGGCACGGGTACGCCTCGGTGCTCCGCCGGCGGGTGCCGCTGGAGAACCGCTGGGCCCTCGGGCTGGTCCTGCTCGGGGTCGTCCTGACCGGCCTGGTGGCGGCGTTCCCGGCCGACATGCCGCTCAACACCCTGATGCTGCCGCTGCTGCTGGGCAGCCTGGTGCTGGGCCCGCGCACGCTGCCGTGGTTCGTCATCACGATGATGCTGCTGCTGACCCTCTCGCTCGCGGTCCAGCCGGACATCACGGTGCGCATCGTCGGCTCGGTCGGCGTGCAGTTTGCGCTCGGGTTCGTCGTGCTCCTCACCTCCTTCCGCCGCTCGCGCCTCGGTGTCGCGAACCTGCTGGGGGAGTCGATGCTCGTCGACCTGCGCGACCGGATCCTCAACCAGGGCGGGGTCCCGCGGCTGCCCGAGCAGTGGCAGGTCGAGACCGCGCTGCGGTCGGCGGGCGGGACGCCGTTCGCGGGGGACTTCGTCGTCGCCATCCGTCCGCACGGCACCGACCGCCTCGAGCTCGTCGTCGTCGACGTCTCGGGCAAGGGGGAGCAGGCCGGCACGCGCGCGCTGATGCTCTCCGGTGCCTTCGGCGGCCTGCTCGGCGCGCTGCCGCCCGAGCAGTTCCTGCCCGCCGCCAACGGCTACCTGCTCCAGCAGGACTGGGAGGAGGGCTTCGCCACCGCCGTGCACCTCTCCCTCGACCTGGTCACCGGCGCGTACGCCGTCCGCACCGCCGGCCACCCCCCGGCCGTCGTCCGCGCCGCCGGCAGCGGGCGCTGGTCGGTGCTGACCAGCGAGGGCCCGATCCTCGGCCTGATGGACGACGCCGACTTCCTCGCCGCCGAGGGCGTGCTCCGCGCCGGCGACGCCCTCCTGCTCTACACCGACGGCATGGTCGAGGAGCCGCGCCGCGACATCGAGCTCGGCATCGACCGGATGCTCGGCGAGGCCGAGGGGCTGCTGCGCGGGGACTTCCGCGGGGCGGCCGACCGGCTCGTGGCCGCGGTCGGGTCGCGCGACGACGACCGGGCGATGGTCGTGGTCAACCGGCGCTGACCTCCGGCGCCGGATCGTGGCCCTGCGGGGGCGGAGGGCGTTTGGGAGCGCCGCTCGGGGGTGTGGCACGATGACCCGAGCAGGACTCAGGCGTGCTCGCATGCCCTGACGACGGCGCGCGGATGTAGCTCAATGGTAGAGCCCCAGTCTTCCAAACTGGCTACGCGGGTTCGATTCCCGTCATCCGCTCTCAGGAGCCGGCCGGACCTCCGGCGGGCCTCTTGGCGGGGCGTAGCGTAGTGGCTAGCGCGCCTGCTTTGGGAGCAGGAGACCGCAGGTTCGAGTCCTGTCGCCCCGACGCACCACACCACCCTCACCGACCGGTGAGCCGAGACAACGATTGACAGGAGACAACCTGTGAAGAGCGCCGTCGAGACCTTGAGCCCGACCCGGGCCAAGCTGACCGTCGAGGTGCCCTTCGAGGAGCTCAAGCCGAGCCTCGACGCGGCGTACAAGAAGATCGCTCAGCAGATCAACGTCCCCGGCTTCCGCCGGGGCAAGGTGCCCCCGATGGTCATCGACCGCCAGGTCGGGCGCGGCGCCGTCCTCGACGAGGCGATCAACGACGTGCTGCCCAAGAAGTACGTCGCGGCGCTCGAGGAGAACTCGCTGAGCCCGCTCGCGCAGCCGGAGATCGAGGTCACGAAGTTCGAGGACAACGAGACCCTCGAGTTCACCGCCGAGGTCGACATCCGTCCCGAGATCGAGCTGCCCTCCTACGAGGGCCTCGAGGCCTCCGTGGACGACGTCGAGATCAGCGACGAGGACGTCGAGGAGCAGGTCAAGGCCCTGCGTGAGCGCTTCGCGACCCTGGTCGACGTCGAGCGCCCCGCGGTCGAGGACGACTTCGTCGTGCTCGACCTGCGCGCCACCCAGGACGGCGAGGTCGTCGACGGCGCCGAGGTCAGCGGCATGAGCTACCAGGTCGGCCGTGGCGGCATGATCGACGGGCTCGACGAGGCCCTGACCGGCATGGCCGCCGGCGAGGAGAAGACCTTCACCACCGCCCTCGTCGGCGGCGACCTGGTCGGCCAGGAGGTCGAGGTCCAGGTCAAGGTCACCCAGGTCCAGCAGCAGGAGCTGCCGGAGTACGACGACGAGTTCGCCCAGCTCGCCTCGGAGTTCGACACCATCGACGAGCTCACCGCCGACGTGCGCGAGCGGCTCGGCCGTGGCAAGCGCCTGGAGCAGGCGGCCGAGGCCCGCGACGCGGTCCTCGAGTCGCTGCTGGAGAAGGTGGAGGTGCCGCTGCCGGAGAGCATCGTCGCCGACGAGCTCAACGCCCGTCGCCAGAACATCGAGCAGCAGCTCGCGTTCGCCGGCATCACGATGGACAAGTACCTCGAGGACGAGGGCCAGACCCAGGAGGAGTTCGAGGCCGACCTCGACCGCCGGGTCCGCGACGCGGTCGCCGCGCAGTTCCTCCTCGACGAGATCGCGAAGAAGGAGGAGCTCGGCGTCGACCAGAACGAGCTCTCCCAGCACCTCGTGCGGCGCGCCCAGCAGTCGGGCCAGAACCCGCAGGAGTTCGCGAACCACATGTTCGAGCACAACCACATCCCCGAGCTCGTGCAGGAGATCCTGCGCGGCAAGGCGCTCGCGACGATCGTGGAGACCGCGGTCGTCAAGGACGCCTCGGGCAACGTGGTCGAGCTGAAGAACCTGCAGCCCGACGGCACCATCATGGAGATCACCGAGGAGACCGGCGACGACGCCGCGACCGAGGAGACCGCCGAGGCCCCGGCCGAGGAGGAGTCCTCCAAGGAGGACTGACCCCCACGCACACCCGACGACGGCGCCCCTCCTCCGCGGAGGGGCGCCGTCGTCGCGTAGGGGCGCGGCTCAGCCGTCCGCCGCGGGGACGACCAGTCCCGCGAAGACGAGCAGCGTGAGCACGAGGAGCACCAGCGACCCCACCAGCCAGCGACCCTGGCGCACCGGGCTGCCCGCGGGCGAGAACGTCGCGATGGCGAGGGAGCCCAGGAGCACGACTGCGATCGGGAGGAAGGCCCACACCTGGCGCCAGGACTCGAAGGGGACCACGCTGTCCGCCCCGTAGAGCCCCAGCACGAGGGCCGGCACGCCGAGGCAGATCGACACGACGCCGACCATCACGTTGAAGCGTCCCTGCGCCTCGGCCTCCCGGGCGCCGGAGATGCTGGACGCGGCGGCGAGGAGCGACGACACCGCCAGGTGCTCCTGCTCGAGCTGACGTCCCATCTCGGTGCACTGCCGGACCGCGGCGTCGTGGACCCGCATCCACGGCCGGGAGAGGGAAGTCTGCTCCGAGGGCCGGACCGAGGCGAGCGAGGGGTCGTGGAGCGAGCGGTGGGCGTGGTAGGCGTCGTCGTCGTCGACGTAGAGCCACAGGCCCTCGCGGACCGCCTCCCGGGCCTGGTCCGCCGCTCGACCCGCGATGATGTCGAGCTGGAGGAGGGCGGCGACGACCTTGACCTGCCGACCGGCGCCGGTCGCGTCCAGGCTGTTGCGCGCGAGGGCCAGCTCGAGCTCGTACCGGAACTCGCGCAGGTCCGCGACCGCGTTGCGGGAGGACTCGCAGACCGTCTTCGCGCACGCCGCCACCCGCTGGTCGGCGGGCGCGGTCGCGGGAACGTCGGCCAGCAGGGCGCCGATCTCCGCGACGAGGTGGTCGGCACGCTCCCACGGGAGCTCGTCGAACGCGCCCGTCTCGTCGTCGTGGACCCAGAGGGAGTCCGCCGCCACGTCGAACGCCACCCCGCCGTCCTCGGGGACGACCAGCGTCACGTGGCCGACTGCGACGGTCCGCCTCCCGCGGAGGTCCGACACGTGGAGCAGGGGAGCCACCCGCACGTGATCCCTGCCGACCGTCGCGCCGTCGGGGCGGCCGACCCGGGCCTCGATGTCCTCGTGCCGCACCCGACCGGGCTGCAGCAGGCGGCCGACCGCCGCGGGGCGAGGGCTGGCCGGGCGCGGCTCTGGGGCAGGAGGGGTGCGCACCGGACACATCCAACACGCGCGGGGCCCGCCCCGCGGGAGAGCCGTGGACCCGTATCGGTGCACATGTGTGCACTCGGGTGGGTATCGTCGATCTCGTGCCCCTCGCCCCGCCCTCCGGTCCCACCTACCTCGACGCGCTGTCGCTGCTGAGCGAGGTCGCCGACGAGCTGGTCGTGCGCAGCGCGCGCGACACCCACGAGGCGTGGGCCGACCGTGTCCACGGCGTCACGCGGCGGGTCACGGGCGGCGCCTCGAGCGTCCCGGAGCGGGTCCACCGCGGGATCGCCGGAGCGGTGTACGCCGGCGTCTCGGCGAGCCTGCGCGCCGCCTCGGTCGGCCTGGACCGCGCCGCGGCCACCGGCGTCGGACCCCGGCTGGAGGACGGCCCCCGGGGCCGCTTCGTCAGCTCCGCGGTCAACGGGCTGATCGGCGACCGGCTGCTGCGCGAGCGCCCGCAGATGGCGATCCCCATGGCGGTGCGCCGGGACGGGGCCGACGTGCCCCTCGACGACCTGGGCGCGGCGTTCCCCGCGGCGACCGGGAAGGTCGTCGTGTTCCTGCACGGCCTGTGCGAGAACGAGTCGTACTGGGACCGCTGGCGCGAGCGCACCGGGACGACGTACGGCGAGGCGCTGGCCGCCCGCGGGTGGACACCGGTCTTCCTGCGCGCCAACACCGGGCTGGGCCTGCGCGAGAACGGCGTGGCGCTGTCCGCGCTGCTCCAGCGCCTGGTGGACGGGTGGCCGGTCGAGGTCGACCGGGTGGCCCTGGTCGGGCACTCCCTGGGCGGGCTCGTCGTGCGCGCCGCCGGCGCGGTGGCCACGGAGGCCGCGGCGCCGTGGACCGACCGGGTCGGCGACGTGGTCACGCTGGGCACCCCGCACCTCGGCGCCCCCATCGCGCGCGGCATCGGCCACGGCAGCCGGGGCCTCGGCGTGCTGCCGGAGACCGCTGCCTTCGGCCGTGTCCTGGACTGGCGCTCCGTCGGCGTCCACGACCTGGTGGCGGGCCTCGCCCACGACGTGCCGCCGCTGCCGCACGCCCGCTACCGGCTCGTCGCGGCGACCCTGACCCGGTCCCAGCGGCACCCGGTGGGTGACGTCGTCGGCGACCTGCTCGTGCGGCCGCGGTCGGCGTACGGCCGCGACCGGCGGGGGCGCACGCTCTTCCCGGGCGGCGAGGTGCTGCACGTCGGACGCACCGACCACTTCGGGCTGCTCAACCACCCCGAGGTCCACCGCGCGATGGAACGATGGCTGCCGTGACCGCCGCCGGAACCCCTGCCGCAACCCCCGCCGGCGCCCCGGACCGCGAGCTGCGCGCCGAGGCCGTCGTCGACGCACCGCCCGCCCACGTGTGGGCCCTGCTCACCGACCTCTCGCGGATGGGGGAGTGGAGCCCGGAGCTGGTGCGCATGGTGCCGCTGAAGCCGGGCGGCCTGCGGGTGGGGCAGTGGTACCTCGGGGTGAACCGTCGCGGCCTGGCCGTGTGGCCGACCCGCAACGTCGTCGACGAGCTCCTCCCGGGCCTGCGGCTCGCCTGGCTGACCACGTCCAGCGGTGCGCGCTGGGTCTGGGAGCTGTCCCCGGAGGGGCCGCAGGGACGCGCGACGCGCGTGGTCCACCGGCGCCCCGTGCCGCGGCGCCTCACGCGGGTGAGCGCGGTCTTCGCACCGCTCGCCCTGGGCGGCTCCGCGGCGCACGCCGACGAGCTGGAACAGGGCATGGCGCGCACCGTCGAGCGGCTCCGGACGGCCGCCGAGGGGTGACCGGCCCCGCGCGCCGACCGCGGCGCGAACCCGCCCGCGGCGGGACGAAATCCGCTGTCGGCGAACAGCGGGGGAGAACCCGTGGAAGTGTCGGGACAGCGGGCTAGGGTCGACGACGTGACCCAGAACCCCAGCCTCTCCGGCGCCCCTGAGATGAACGGCGGCGCAGGCCTGAACGTCCTCGACGACCACATCTACCAGCGTCTGCTGCGCGAGCGGATCGTGTTCCTCGGCTCGGAGGTCCGCGACCAGAACGCCAACGCGATCTGCGCCCAGCTGCTGCTGCTCTCGGCCGAGGACCCCGAGGCCGACATCTTCCTGCACATCAACAGCCCGGGTGGTTCCGTGGACGCCGGCATGGCGATCTACGACACCATGAACTACATCCCCAACGACGTCGCGACGGTCGGCATGGGCCTGGCCGCCTCGATGGGCCAGTTCCTGCTCTGCGCCGGCACCAAGGGCAAGCGCTACGCCCTGCCGCACGCGCGGATCATGATGCACCAGCCCTCCTCGGGCATGGGCGGCTCCGCCTCCGACATCAAGATCCAGGCGCAGCAGTCGCTGCACATCAAGCAGGTCCTGCTCGACCTCATCGCCGAGCACACCGGCCAGTCGCGCGAGCAGGTCGAGGCCGACGCCGACCGCGACCGCTGGTTCACCGCCGACCAGGCCAAGGAGTACGGCCTCGTCGACCAGGTCGTCAAGTCCGCCCGCGAGGCAGCCGACGACGGCCGCCCGGCCCACCAGAAGGACTGAACAACATGAACTACTACATCCCGCAGTGGGAAGAGCGGACCTCCTACGGGTTCCGCCGCATCGACCCCTACGCGAAGCTCTTCGAGGACCGGATCATCTACCTCGGCACGCCGATCTCCGACGACGTCGCGAACGCCGTCATCGCGCAGCTGATGTGCCTGGAGTCGATGAACCCCGACCAGGACGTGCAGATCTACATCAACAGCCCCGGTGGCTCGTTCACCGCGCTGACGGCGATCTACGACACGATGAACTTCATCAAGCCCGACGTGCAGACCGTGTGCATCGGGCAGGCCGCCTCGGCCGCCGCGATCCTGCTCGCCGCCGGCACCAAGGGCAAGCGCCTCGCGCTCCCGAACAGCCGGATCCTCATCCACCAGCCCTACACCGAGGGCACGTTCGGCCAGACCTCGGACATCGAGATCCAGGCCAACGAGATCCTGCGGATGCGCGAGCTGCTCGAGCGGATGATCAGCACCCACTCCGGCAAGGACATGGAGCAGGTCAGCCGCGACATCGAGCGCGACAAGATCCTCACCGCCGACCAGGCCCTCGAGTACGGCCTGATCGACACCGTGGTCGAGTCCCGCAAGGCGACCCCGGCGCTCCTGCCGTCCTGACGCGTCCCCCGTGTCGGCCCCCTCGCGGGGCCGGCACGGGGTACCGTCTCCTGAGTTTCAGCACTGTTGAGGAGGATGACCGACCGTGGCGCGTATCGGTGACGGTGGCGACCTGCTGAAGTGTTCCTTCTGCGGAAAGAGCCAGAAGCAGGTCAAGAAGCTCATCGCGGGCCCCGGGGTCTACATCTGCGACGAGTGCATCGACCTGTGCAACGAGATCATCGAGGAGGAGCTCAGCGAGGGCGCCGAGGTCAGCCTCGAGGAGCTGCCCAAGCCCAAGGAGATCTTCGAGTTCCTCAACTCCTACGTGATCGGCCAGGAGCAGGCCAAGAAGTCGCTCGCGGTGGCGGTGTACAACCACTACAAGCGCGTGCAGGCCGGCCTCCAGCCCGTCGCGGGCAAGCACAGCAAGGAGGAGGTCGTCGAGGTCGCGAAGTCCAACATCCTCGTGATCGGACCCACCGGCTGCGGCAAGACCTACCTCGCCCAGACCCTCGCGCGGATGCTGAACGTCCCCTTCGCGATCGCCGACGCCACCGCGCTCACCGAGGCCGGGTACGTCGGTGAGGACGTCGAGAACATCCTGCTCAAGCTGATCCAGGCCGCCGACTACGACGTCAAGAAGGCCGAGACGGGGATCATCTACATCGACGAGATCGACAAGGTGGCCCGCAAGGCCGAGAACCCGTCGATCACCCGGGACGTCTCCGGCGAGGGCGTCCAGCAGGCGCTGCTGAAGATCATCGAGGGCACGACCGCCTCGGTCCCACCGCAGGGCGGCCGCAAGCACCCGCACCAGGAGTTCATCCAGATCGACACCACGAACATCCTGTTCGTGGTCGGCGGCGCCTTCGCCGGGCTCGAGCACATCATCGAGCAGCGGGTGGGCAAGAAGACCCTGGGCTTCACCGCCGACGTCCGCGGCCAGGCCGAGCGCGAGGCCGACGACCTGCTCCAGCAGGTCCGCCCCGAGGACCTCACCAAGTTCGGCCTGATCCCCGAGTTCATCGGCCGCCTGCCCCTGATCGCGAGCGTCAACAAGCTCGACCAGGAGGCGCTGGTGCAGATCCTGACCGAGCCGCGCAACGCGCTGGTCAAGCAGTACCAGAAGCTCTTCGAGCTCGACGGCGTCGACCTGGAGTTCACCGAGGACGCCATCGCCGCGATCGCCGACAAGGCGCTCGAGCGGGGCACCGGTGCGCGTGGCCTGCGGGCGATCATCGAGGAGGTCCTCCTCCACGTGATGTACGACGTGCCCTCCCGCGGCGACATCGCCAAGGTCGTCCTGACCGGTGACGTCGTCGAGGGTGTGGCGGCGCCCACCCTCGTCCCGCGCGAGGTCGAGACCAAGAAGAAGAAGTCGGCCTGAGCCGCCGGGCCGGGGTCCGACCCCGGCCCGGCAGGCGCGGTCCGTCGACCGGCTGGGCGACCGGCTGACCGGCCACCGGTCAGGTGTCCGATGGCCCCCCGGCGTGGCCCGATCGGGCCATTCCGCTGCGCGGATGCGGCGCGCACACTCGAGGTGGGGGACACTCGTGCTCGTCGACCGCAGTACTCCTGATCGGGCAGGAAGGGAAGAGCCGTGGCCACCCAGCACCAGGCGCCCCTCGCGGCCTTCGTCATCGTGACGGTGGTCGCCGGTGCCGTCGCCGCCCAGTCGCTGTACGGCGACCGGGCCGGCCGCACGAGCGACACGGTCGCGGCCACGAGCACCCCCTCGGTCCAGGTGCCGCGCGCGGTCGCCCCGTCGCCCCCGCCGTCCTCCGGCGCGCCCGCGGGCGCGCCGACCCCGACGACCCCCACCAGCGGCGCCGGTGGTCCGTCCGAGCGCCCCTCGGAGGGCGACGTGCCGGCCATCGCCGCCGACGGCCTGCCGCCCGGCCTCATCGACGTGATCCCGGGGCTCGCGGCGTTCCTGGGCAGCGGTGCTGCCCAGCCCCCGGCGTCCGGCCCGGGGGAGCAGGCGCCGCCGACCGAGCTCGCGCCCACCGCCGGCCCCTCGGAGGAGCCCAGCCCGACGGAGCCCTCGCCCAGCGGTCAGCCGAGCCCGTCACCGACCACGTCGCCCGACCCCACGCCCACGGGGTCACCGACCGGGTCGCCCGGTCCGAGCGGCGGCGCGGAACGGCCGGTCGAGCAGCCCACCGGGCATCCCACCGGGCAGCCCACCGGGTCGCCGACCCCCTGACGGGGCCGGCCGGCGGGCAGCCCAGCGGCTGCGGGCCCGCTCAGGCCTCGGCGACCGGCGCGAGTTCGGCGGCGACGGACAGCTCGGTGGTCGAGCCGTCCACGGTGAACACCAGGTCACCGACGACCTTGCCGCTGCGGCGCAGGTCGTCCGCGGCGACCTCGGCCGCGCGGACCAGCGCCTCCGGCCCGGTCACCTCCACGCGGGAGAGCTCGGCACGCATGGAGACCTTCGCCTGGGACTTGGCGCCGCGGATGCCCGCGAGCGCGGAGGCGACGGCGTCGACGGTGCTCGGGTCGGCGGCCGCGGCGGAGCCGAGGTCCAGCTCGGTCGGCCACGGCGCACGGTGGATCGAGCCGTGGTCGTCGCCGCGGGGGCGCCACCACGACCAGACCTCCTCGGTGACGTAGGGGAGGAACGGCGCGAGCAGGCGCAGCTGCACCTCGAGGGCCAGCGCGAGGGTCGCGCGCGCCGAGGCGGTGGCGGGGCCGCCGTCCTCGTCGTACGCGCGCTCCTTGACCAGCTCGAGGTAGTCGTCGCAGAACTCCCAGAAGAACTTCTCCACGGCCTCGAGGGCGGTCGTGTAGTCGTAGGCCTCGAACGCGTCCGTGGCACGGGTGACCACGTTGGCCAGGCGGGCGAGCAGCGCGCAGTCGACCGGCTCGGAGACCTCGAAGGCGTTGAGCTCGGTGGCGCCGACGCCGCCGAGGACGAACTTCGAGGCGTTGAGGACCTTCATCGCCAGCCGGCGGCCGACCTTCATCTGGCTCTCGTCGAATGGCGAGTCCAGCCCGGGCCGCGACATGGCGGCCCGCCAGCGGACGGCGTCCGCGCCGAACTTGTCGAGGATCTCGGTGGGGACCACGACGTTGCCCTTGGACTTCGACATCTTCTTGCGGTCGGGGTCGACCACGAAGCCGGAGATCAGCGCGTGGGTCCACGGTGTGACGCCCTGCTCGAAGTGGGCGCGCACGACCCGGGAGAACAGCCAGGTGCGGATGATGTCGTGGGCCTGAGTGGCCAGGTCCATCGGGAAGACCCGCTCGAAGAGGTCGGGGTCGTCCTCCCAGCCGCCGGCGATCTGCGGGGTGAGGGAGGAGGTGGCCCAGGTGTCCATCACGTCGGGGTCGCCGATGAACCCGCCGGCGCGGCCGCGCTGGTCCTCGCCGTACCCGCGCGGAGCGTCGGTCGAGGGGTCGACCGGGAGCTCGGCCTCGCTGGGCAGCAGCGGGTGGTCGTAGTCGGGCTCGCCCTGGTCGTCCAGCGGGTACCAGACCGGGAACGGGATGCCGAAGAAGCGCTGGCGCGAGATCAGCCAGTCGCCGTTCAGGCCGCCGACCCAGTTGTCGTAGCGGTGCTTCATGTGGGTGGGGACCCAGGTGATCTCCGACCCGCGGGCGACCAGCTCGTCGCGCAGGCCGGCGTCGCGACCGCCGTTGCGGATGTACCACTGCCGCGTCGCGACGATCTCGAGCGGCTTGTCGCCCTTCTCGAAGAAGTTCGTCATCCGCTGGGTGGGCTTCGGGTCGCCGTCGAGGTCGCCGCTCTCGCGGAGCAGCCCGACCATCTCCTCGCGGGCGGAGAACGTCGTCTTCCCCGCGAGGCGCTCGTACGCCGCCGCGGCCGGCGCGGCCGCGAGCCATTCCGGGGTCTCGCGGAGCAGGCGGCCGTCGCGACCGATGACGGTGCGGACGGGCAGCTGCAGCTCGCGCCACCACTGCACGTCGGTGAGGTCGCCGAAGGTGCAGCACATGGCGATGCCCGCGCCCTTGTCCATCTCCGCGGCCGGGTGGGGGAGGACCGGCACCTGGACGCCGAAGACCGGCGAGGCGACGGTCGTGCCGAACAGCGGCTGGTAGCGCTCGTCGTCGGGGTGCGCGATCAGGGCGACGACGGCCGGGATCAGCTCGGGCCGGGTCGTCTCGATGTGGACGGCAGTGCCGTCGGCCTGGTGGAAGGCCACGCGGTGGTAGGCGCCGGCGTACTCGCGCGCCTCGAGCTCGGCCTGCGCGACGGCGGTCTGGAAGGTGACGTCCCAGAGGGTCGGCGCCTCCTGGAGGTAGGCCTCCCCACGGGCGAAGTTGCGCAGGAAGGCGCGCTGGCTGGCGGTCTGCGCCTTGGGGCCGATGGTCGTGTAGTGCTGGTCCCAGTCGACCGAGAGGCCGAGGGTGCGCCACAGCGACTCGAAGACCTGCTCGTCCTGCTCGACCAGCCGCTCGCACAGGGCGACGAAGTTGGGCCGGCTGATCGGCACCTGCTTCTTCGGGTCCGGCTTCTCCGGTGGGGTGAAGTCGGGGTCGTAGGGCAGCGAGGGGTCGCAGCGCACGCCGAAGTAGTTCTGCACCCGGCGCTCGGTGGGCAGGCCGTTGTCGTCCCAGCCCATCGGGTAGAAGACCGACTTGCCGCGCATCCGCTGGAAGCGCGCGACGACGTCGGTGTGGGTGTAGGAGAAGACGTGGCCGACGTGCAGGCTGCCGCTGACGGTCGGGGGCGGGGTGTCGATCGAGAAGACGTTCTCCCGCGGCTGGGTGCGGTCGAAGGCGTAGGTCTGCTCGGTCTTCCAGTGCTCGGCCCACTTCTGCTCGAGCCCCTCCAACGCGGGCTTCTCCGGTACGGCGAGCGCGCGAGGGGCGCTCGGCGTGTCGGGGGCCTGCTGCTGAGGGGTCTCGGTCATGGGCGAAGCCTAGTTCGGCCGCTCCGACCTGCGGAAACCGGTTGCCGTTCGCCGGGCACGGGTGCATACCCTCCCCGGCATGCCCGAGCCGGATCCCCACCACATCACGATCACGACCGACCCGGCCGCCTTCCTCGCCGAGGCCGGCGAGCACCTGGCGGCCGACCCCGTCGTGACCACCGTGGTGGCCACGGTGACGCGGCGGGCGGCCGACGACGACGCGCGCGGGGTGCCGCCGTCAGGGCGCCACCCGCGCTGGTGGGCGGTGGTCCGCGATGCCGACGGGACCGTCGTCGGTGCCGCGATGCGCACGGCGCCGTTCGCGCCGCACCCCGCCTACGTCCTGCCCACGCCGGCGCCCGCGGCGCGGACGCTCGCGCGCGTGCTGCACGAGCGCGGCGAGCGGCTCGCCGCGGTCAACGGCTCGCTGCCCGCGGCGCGGGTCGTCGCGGACGAGCTGGCCGGGCTCACCGGCGGTCGGGTCGTCGTCGAGGAGCACCTGCGGCTGTGGGAGCTGCCGGCCCTCGACGGTCTCGTCGACCACGCGGCCGCGGGCCGCCTGCGGGCCGCGACGCCCGGCGACGTACCGCTGTGCCTGGCGTGGTTCGAGGCGTTCGCGCTCGACGCGGCCGAGCAGGGCGGTCGCGAGGGTGCGCACCCGATGGACGGCGAGACCGCGGAGGGGATGGCGGCCCGGGTGGAGCGGGGACTGCTGTGGTTGTGGGAGTCCGCGGACGGTGAGGTGGTGCACCTGACGGCGCACAGCGAGCCGGCGTACGGCGTGGTCCGGGTCGGCCCGGTCTTCACCCCGCGCGGGCACCGCAGCCACGGGTACGCGCGCGCCGCCGTCGCGCAGGTGACCCGGCGGGTGCTCGAGGCGGGGGACCGCGCCTGCCTCTACACCGACCAGGCCAACCCGACGTCGAACCGGGTCTACGCCGCGATCGGCTACCGCCCGGTCGCGGAGACCGTCAACCTGCTGGTGCGCTGACTCACCAGACCAGGACGGCCTTGACGACCCTGCCGTCGTGCAGGTCGGCCACCGCGGTGCCGATGTCCTCGAAGGAGTAGGTGCGGATCCAGTCGTCGACGGGGAAGCTGCCCACGGCGTTCATCGCGATCAGCCGCGGCACCATCTCCTGGGGGTCCGAGTCGCCCTCGATCGAGCCCTTGACGACCTTGCCGTTCTGCAGCATGTCGATCGCGTCGAGCTGGTACTCCTCGGCGCCGAGGCCCAGCACGACGAGCTCACCCCGGACGCCGAGCGCCTGCTGGGCCTGCTTGACCACGGCCGGCACCGCGGTGGTGTCGATGCCGTACGTCGCCCCGCCGCCGGTGAGCTCCTTGACCCGGTCGACGACCGGCTGCTCGCCCGGCGTCGAGGGGTCGACGGTGACCGCGCCGAGCGCGGCGGCCCGCTCGAGCCGGTCGGCGACCAGGTCGACGGCCACGACCGTGCCGGTGCCGGTCGTCGCCGCCGCGGCGACCGCGGCCAGCCCGACGGCGCCCGCGCCCCACACCACCAGGCTGTCCCCGGGCCCGGGCCGCAGGACGTTGAGCACGGTGCCGGCGCCGGTCTGGAAGCCGCAGCCGTACGGCGCGACCCGGGTGAGGTCGAGCTCCCGGTCGACCACCACGCAGTTGTCGGCGTACGCGAGGGCGTGCCGGGAGAAGGAGGACTGCCCGAAGAAGTGGGAGAAGACCGGGCCGGAGTCGCGGGAGTACGCCGTCGAGCCGTCCATCCGCATGCCCATGTAGTTGAGCAGCAGCGAGGACTCGCAGTAGCCGACCTCGCCGGCCCGGCAGCGGTCGCACTGCCGGCAGGAGCGGAAGGAGAGGACCACGTGGTCGCCCACCTGGATCCCGGCGACGTCGGGGCCGACCGCCTCGACGACGCCGGCTCCCTCGTGCCCGAACACGTGGGGGTACATCTCGGCCGGCAGCATGGAGGCCATCGTGACGTCGGTGTGGCAGAGCCCGGTCGCCACGACCCGGACGAGCACCTCGTCGGCGCGCGGCCCCTCGAGCTCGACCTCCTCGAGGGCGAAGTCCTGTCCTGGGCCGTTCACGACGGCGACCGTGGTGCGCATGCGGCCAACCTAGAACGCGTTCCAGTTCCTGTCACCGGTTCCGGGCTCCCTAGACTCGGGGACGATGACCGACTCCACCGCCCCCGACGCCCCCCGCCTCGCCGAGACCTTCGCCGAGGTGGAGGACGCGCTCCTGTCCCGGTGGCCCGAGACCCGGCTCGAGCCGTCCCTCGACCGCATCCGCGCCTTCACCGAGCTGCTCGGCGACCCGCAGGCCGCCTACCCGGTCATCCACCTGACCGGCACCAACGGCAAGACCTCGACCTCGCGGATGGTCGACGCCCTGCTGCGCGGGCTCGAGCTGCGCACCGGTCGGTTCACCAGCCCGCACGTCGAGCGGATGAACGAGCGGATCAGCATCGACGGCGAGCCGCTGGACGACGAGGCGTTCGTGGCCGCGTTCAACGACGTCGCGCCGTACACCCACCTGGTCGACGAGGACCAGCCGCACCCGCTGTCGTTCTTCGAGACCGTCGTCGGCATGGCGTACGCCGCGTTCGCCGACGCCCCGGTCGAGGTCGCGATCGTCGAGGTGGGCATGGGCGGCACGTGGGACGCCACCAACGTCGCCGACGGCGCGGTCGCCGTGGTGACGCCGATCGCCATCGACCACACCCGCTACCTCGGGGGGTCGGTCGCCGCGATCGCCCAGGAGAAGGCCGGGATCATCAAGCCCGGCGCCCAGGTGGTCCTCGCCCAGCAGCCGCCGGAGGCAGCGGCGGTGCTGCTCGAGCGCGCGGCCGAGGTCGGCGCGACGGTGGCCCGCGAGGGCCTGGAGTTCGGCGTGGTCTCCCGGGTGCCCGGCGTCGGGGGCCAGCTGGTCTCGCTGCAGGGGCTGCGCGGCCGCTACGACGACGTCTTCCTGCCCCTCCACGGCGCGCACCAGGCGCAGAACGCCGCGGTCGCGCTGGCCGCGGTCGAGGCGTTCCTCGCCGGGGGCGACGAGGGCCAGCCGCTCGACGAGGACCTCGTCCGGGCGGCGTTCGCCGAGGTGACCTCGCCCGGCCGGCTCGAGGTCGTGCGGCGCTCGCCCACGGTCCTGCTCGACGCCGCGCACAACCCCGCCGGCGCCGAGGCCACGGCCGCGGCGATCGAGGACTCCTTCACCTTCTCCCCGCTGATCGGGGTCCTCGGGGTGATGGCCGACAAGGACGCCGAGGGCCTGCTCGCGGCCTTCGAGCCCTCGCTGGCCCACGTCGTCTGCACCCAGAACGGCACCGACCGGGCGATGCCCGCCGAGGAGCTGGCCGAGGTCGCCCGCGGCATCTACGGCGAGGACCGGGTCTCGGTCTCGCCCCGCCTCGCGGACGCCATCGACGCCGCGGCCGCGCTGGCCGAGGCGGGCGAGGCGGTCGGCAGCCCGCTGGGGTCCGGCGCCGTGCTGGTCACCGGCTCCGTCGTGACCGTCGGCGAGGCGCGCACGCTGCTGGGAGGAGCCCGATGAGCAACCCCGAGCAGCGCTCGCCGCGACGCGGCATGTGCGCGGCGATCCTCTGCCTCGAGGCGATCGCTCTGGGCCTGACCACGCCGGTGATGATCTCGGTGGCCGACGTCGACACCGGCGTCGCGCTCTCGATCGGGCTCGGCCTGATGGTCGTGTGCCTGCTGCTCTCGGGGATGCTCCGCAAGCCCTGGGCGTACGGCGCCGGGTGGGCGGTGCAGCTGGCCGCGGTCGCGCTCGGCTTCGTCGTCCCGATCATGTTCGTCCTCGGCGGCATCTTCGCGCTGCTGTGGGGGACCGCCGACCTCCTCGGCCGCAAGATCGAGCGGGAGCGCGCCGAGGCGTACGCCGCCTTCGCCGCCGAGCAGGGCACGCCCGCACCCGGGACGACCCCCGAGCCCTGAGGCCCCGGCTCACGCCAGCGCGGTCGTCAGCGCACGCAGCGCCTGCGCCAGCTGCTGGTCGGTGCACCCGCCGAACCCGACGACGAGCCCGTGCAGGCCGGCGCTGCGGCAGTGGTCGGCCAGCAGCGGCACGTCGAACCCGGCGGCCCGCGCGGCCGCGTGCGCCCGCAGCGCGTCGGCCTCGTCGAGGCGGAGCGTGGCGTACATCCCGGCGACCGGCCCGGCCAGGTCGCCGTACGGCTCGAGCGCGGTGGCGACGAGCTCCGCGCGCTGGGCGTAGCGGCGCCGGGCGGAGCGGACGACCCGCTCGACGTACCCCTCGCGCAGCAGGGAGAGGAAGGCCCGCTGCACCGGCCACGCCGCGGCGTCGTGGGTCACCTCCCGCGTCCGGTCGACCCGGTCGAGCACCGCCGGCGGTGCGACCAGCCACCCCAGCCGCATGCTCGGGGCGACGGTCTTGCTCGCCGTCCCGAGGTAGGCGACCCGCTCCCGGTCCAGGCTCGCGAGGGCGGGCACGGGCGCCACGTCGTAGCGGAACTCGGAGTCGTAGTCGTCCTCGACGACGAGCGCGCCGGCGTCCCGGGCCGCAGCGAGCAGGGCGACCCGCGCCTGGCCCGGCATCGTGTGGCCGAGCGGGTGCTGGTGGGCGGGCGTGACGTACGCCGCCGCGAGCCCGGTGAGGTCCCAGCCGGCGGGGTCGGCGGCCGGCAGGTCCACCACGGTCCGGCCGAGCAGCTCCGCGACCGCGGCCGCGGAGCGGTAGCCGGGGTCCTCCACGCCCACGGCGCCCGGCGGCAGGGCGGCGAGGACGTGGCGCAGGCCGTCACCCGTCCCCGTCGTGATGCGCACGTCGTCGGGCTCGACGTCGAGGCCGCGGGTGCGCGCGAGGCGGGCGGCGAGCTCGACCCGCAGCGCCGGCAAGCCGCGCGGGTCGTCGTAGCCCTCGGGCGGGCGGGCCGCACCCACGTCGCGCCACGCACGCCGCCACGCGTCGGCGTACCGCGGGTCGATCCAGGGCGTGCCCGTGCCCAGCCGGACGAGCGGCGAGCCGGCGGACGCGGGAGCCGGGCGGCGGCGCGGCGGGGGAGCGAGACCGGTGCCCCCGGCGACGAACGTCCCGGCGCCGTGACGGCCCTCCAGCCAGCCCTCCGCGACGAGCTGGGCGTAGGCGCGCTCGGCCACCGCGCGGGCGACGCCGAGGTCCGCCGCGAGCGCGCGCGTGCTGGGCAGGCGCGTCCCGACCGGCAGCCGCCCGTCACCGACCTGGCGACGTACCTCGTCGGCGAGCTGGGCGCCGAGGGTGCGGTGGTCAGCGCGGTCGAGGACGACGGCGAGCGTCCGTGCCAATGGCCTGCCTCTTTCGTGCCGAAGTGGCTGCTGAGTCTAGGCCACTTCGCGGGCATCCTGGAGCAGTGACGACGAACGCCGCCCCGCTGTCCCCGACCGCCCGCACGACCGTCCGGCGCGGGAGGGAGCGCGTCGTGGACGCCCGCGAGCGCCTGCACGACCTCTTCGCCGACGGGCTGGTGGCACACGTCGGGGTCGTCGTGGGGGACCACCCGCTCGTGCTGCCCTGCGCGTACGCCGTGGACCCGGCCGGCCCGGACGAGGGCGGCTCGCTCTACGTGCACGGCTCGGTGGCCTCGGTCTGGCTGCGGGCCGCCGTCGGCTCCACGGTCTGCGTGACCGTCACCGAGCTGGACGGGCTGGTCACCGCCCGGTCGGCCTTCCACCACTCGATGAACTACCGCTCGGCCGTCGTCATCGGCACCGCCCGCCTGGTGGAGGACGAGGCCGAGCGCGCCCGTGCCCTGGACCTCGTCGTCGACCAGATGGTCCCCGGTCGGGCGGCGACCCTGCGCCCCAGCACGCGCAAGGAGCTCGCGGCGACCGCCGTGCTCGCCGTACCCCTCCACGAGGCGTCGATGAAGGCGCGCGCGGGCGGTCCCAATGACGACGCCGAGGACGTCGCGGCGGGCACCTGGGCCGGTCACGTGCCGCTGCGGCGCGTGGCCGGGGCGGTGGTGCCGGCGCCAGAGGCGGACGGACCGGTACCCGAGGACGTGGCTGCCCGTGTGCGCGACCTGGCGGCTCGATAGGGTCCGTGCCATGACCGAGCGCACCCTCGTCCTCCTCAAGCCCGACACCGTCCGCCGCGGCCTGGTCGGCGAGGTCCTGTCCCGGTTCGAGGCCAAGGGCCTCTCCCTCGTCGCGATGGAGCTGCGGCACATCGACGCCGCCAAGGCCGACGAGCACTACGCCGAGCACGTCGAGCGCGACTTCTACCCGCCGCTGCGCGACTTCGTCACCAGCGGCCCGCTGGTCGCCCTGGTCCTCGAGGGCGACAGCGCGATCGAGGTCGTGCGCGCCCTCAACGGCGCCACCGACGGCCGCAAGGCCGCTCCCGGCACCATCCGCGGCGACCTCTCGCTCTCCAACCGCGAGAACCTCGTCCACGGCTCCGACTCGCCCGAGTCCGCCGCCCGCGAGATCGCGATCTGGTTCCCGCAGCTCACCCTCTGAAGCCGCGCCCCGCCCCGCTCGGGCCTGGGGCTCCTGTGACTCGTGGGGCTCCTGGGACCTGCAACATCCCAAGTGAACGTGGGATGTTGAAGGTTCTCTGGTGTTGCAACAGCAGGGAAGCGTCAACATCCCAAGTGAACCTGGGATGTTGAACCTCGCCGACGCGCCCGACCACACCCGCCACACCTGACACACCGACGCGCGGCGTGCCTCCACGGGAGGACGGCGCGCGGTCCTTACGCTCCCGGTGGGCGCTGCGGTACGTCGTGCGCCCGCGACTTCCCCGGACGCGACGGACCTGCGAGGCACCAGGCATGGCGAACAGCTTCATCGGCCGCGACATGGCCGTGGACCTCGGCACCGCCAACACGCTCGTCTACGTCCGCGGCAAGGGCGTGCTGCTCGACGAGCCGAGCGTCGTGGCGATGAACGTCTCCACCGGCGAGGTGCTCGCGGTCGGGCACGAGGCCAAGCGGATGATCGGGCGCACCCCGGACGGGATCACCGCGATCCGGCCCCTCAAGGACGGCGTCATCGCCGACTTCGAGGCCACCGAGCAGATGCTGCGGTTCTTCATCCAGCAGGTCCACAAGCGGCGGTACTTCGCCAAGCCGCGCATGGTCATCTGCGTGCCCAGCGGCATTACCGCGGTCGAGCAGCGCGCGGTCAAGGAGGCCGGCTACCAGGCCGGCGCCCGGCGCGTCTACATCGTCGAGGAGCCGATGGCCGCGGCGATCGGCGCGGGGCTGCCGGTGCACCAGGCCACCGGCAACATGGTCGTCGACGTCGGCGGCGGCACCACCGAGGTCGCGGTCATCTCCCTGGGCGGGATCGTGACCAGCCTCAGCGTGCGCACGGCCGGGGACGACCTCGACGCGGCGATCGTGGCGTGGATGAAGAAGGAGTACTCCCTGATGCTGGGGGAGCGCACCGCCGAGGAGGTCAAGACGACCCTGGGCTCGGCGTTCCCGATGGCCGAGGAGCCGGAGGCCGAGATCCGCGGCCGCGACATGGTCTCGGGCCTCCCGCGCACGGTCGTGGTCTCGAGCTCGGAGATCCGCCAGGCGATCGAGGAGCCGCTGCACGCCATCGTCGACGCGGTGCGCGCGACGCTCGACCAGACACCGCCCGAGCTGGCCGGCGACATCATGGACCGCGGCATCGTGCTCACCGGCGGCGGCGCCCTGCTCCGCGGCCTCGACGAGCGGATCCGCCACGAGACGGGCATGCCCGTGCACGTCGCGGAGGAGCCGCTGACCTCGGTCGCGCTCGGTGCCGGCAAGTGCGTGGAGGAGTTCGAGGCGCTGCAGCAGGTGCTCGTCACGGAGCCGAGGCGGTTCTGATGGCGGTCGACCTCTTCGAGCGCGTGCAGCGCGGTGCCGGGCAGCAGTCCGGCCAGGACAAGCGGCAGCGCGGACTGCGCGGCCCGCGCGAGCGGCGTTGGCGCGTCACCGAGCGGCTCGAGGACCGCGGCCGCCCCCGGCGCTCGCTGGTCGTCGCCCTCCTGCTGGCGTGCCTCACGCTGATCACCCTGGACTCCCAGGCCGGCGACAGCTCGCCGGTCGAGCCGGTCCGCCGCGCGCTCGGCGAGGTGTTCGGCCCCGTCGAGGTGGGCGCGGCCGCGGTGGTCGGCCCGTTCGCCGCGGTGCCGTCGTGGTTCCGCACGCACGGCGACCTGCGCGAGGAGATCGGCGACCTCGAGGCCGAGAACGCCCGGCTCCGGACCGAGGTCAACACCGCCGACTACGACCGCAACCGGCTCACCGAGTACGACGGGCTGACCGCGGCCGCCGAGGACCTCGGCTACTCGCTGGTGCCGGCCCGCGTGGTCGGCCTCGCGCCGGCGCAGTCGTTCTCCAGCACCGTCACCATCGACGCCGGCTCCGTCTCGGGCCTGCGCCCGGACATGACCGTGATGAACAACGACGGCCTGGTCGGCCGCGTCATCCGGGTCACGCGCACCACCGCCACCGTGCTGCTCATCGTCGACGCCGACTCGGTCGTCGGCGGCCGCGTCGGCTCCTCGATGGAGCTGGGCTCGGTCAAGGGCCGCGGCCAGCTCGGCTCGACCGGCCGCCTGGACCTGGAGCTGATCGACGAGGCCAACGTGCCCCGCAAGGACGACGCCGTCGTCACCTGGGGGAGCGAGGGCGGCGCGCCGTACGTCTCCGGCGTCCCGATCGGCCGCGTCACGGCCGTCTACTCCAGCCTCCGGGAGACCGCGCAGCGGGCCGTCGTCGACCCCTACGTCGACTTCTCCTCCCTCGACCTCGTCGGCGTCGTGGTCCCCTCGGGCACCGCCTCGGACCGTGCCGTCATCGAGGCCGACGGGAGCGTCCGGTGAGCCCGGTCCGCACGGCCGCGGCCGTCGCGGCGGTGGCCGTCGCGCTCGTCCTCCAGGTCTCGGTCTTCTCCCACCTCGCCTGGGAGGGGGTCGTGCCGAACCTCGTCCTGCTGGTCGTCGTCGCCACCGGCCTCGTCCGCGGCGCGGAGCCGGCCATGGTCCTCGGCCTCGTCGCCGGCGTCGTGCTCGACCTCGCACCCCCGGCCGACCACGTCGCCGGGCGCTGGGCGCTGGCCCTCGTCGTGGTGGGGTACGTCGCCGGGCGGGTGCGCCAGGACGTGCGGCCCACCGCCGGGTCGGTCGTCGCCACCGTCGCCGCGTCGTCGTTCGTCGGGACCTCCGTCTTCGCGCTCACCGGGATCGTCCTCCAGGACCCCGCCCTGGGCGTCGGCGAGGTCCTGCAGGTGATCGCGATCGGCGTGTTCTGGGACGTGCTGCTCACCCCGCTCGTGCTGCCGGTGGTGATGGGCGCCTTCCGCCGCCTCGAGCCGGCCCGGGCCTCCGCATGAGCGCCGCCGAGGCCGCCAGCCGCCGCAGCCGCCTCCGGCTCGTCGTCGTGCAGGCGCTGGTCTTCTCGCTGTTCGCGACCCTCTTCGTGCGGCTGTACTACCTGCAGGTGGTCAGCGGCGAGCGGTACACCGCGCAGGCCGCCGACCAGTCGGTGCGCGACATCGTCGTCCAGCCCCAGCGCGGGCTCATCGTCGACGACATGGGCCGCCCCCTGGTCACCAACCGGACCGCCTGGGTGGTCTCGGTCGACCGCGGCATGCTCGCCAAGATGGGCGAGGGCCAGCAGGACAAGCTCGTCGAGCGGCTCGCCCAGGTCAGCGGGGTGCGCGCGGGGATGATCCGCAAGCGGCTGGTCACCTGCGGCTCGAAGGGCAGCGTCGTGGGCGCGTGCTGGAACGGCTCGCCGTACCAGCCGGTCCCGGTCGCCTCCGACGTCGAGCAGTCCGTCGCCCTGCGCATCCTCGAGCAGCCCGAGGACTTCCCGGCCGTGCTGGCCGAGCAGCAGACCGTCCGCAACTACCCCGAGCCGTACGGCGTGAACCTCGCGCACGTGCTGGGCTACCTCAGCCCGATCACCGAGGAGGAGCTCGACTCCGCCGAGGAGGACGGAGACGAGTCGGTCAACGGCGCCTCGTCGGTGGGCCGGGCCGGGGTGGAGAAGCAGTACGACCGCTGGCTGCGCGGGATGCCCGGCTACCGCAGCGTCGCCGTGGACTCGATGGGTCGCGTGCTCGGCGACGACGGGGAGGTCGAGGCCACCCCGGGCGCGACGCTGGTCACCTCGATCGACGCCCGCGTCCAGGGCCTGGTCGAGAAGGAGCTCGCCGCCACGCTGCAGCAGGCCCGCACCGAGGTCGACACCGTCACCGGCCGCCGCTACGAGGCCGACTCGGGCGCGGTCGTGGTGATGGAGGCCGACACCGGCCGGGTCGTCGCCATGGCCAGCCAGCCGACGTACGACCCCGGCGTCTGGGTCGGCGGGATCACCAAGAAGCAGCTCGCGCACCTGTACTCCGAGGCCGCCGGCACCCCGCTGCTCGGCCGCGCCACCCAGGGCCAGTTCGCCCCTGGCTCGACGTGGAAGCCGTTCATGACGGCCGGCGCGCTGACCAACGGCTACACCGAGGACACCCGGCTGGCCTGCTCCTCGGGCTTCCAGGTCGGCAACCGCGTGTTCAAGAACTACGAGTCCGGCGCCTACGGCTCGATCGGCTTCGACAAGGCGCTCGAGGTCTCCTGCAACACCTTCTTCTACCGGATCGGCTACGACTACTGGCAGCGCTTCGGCTCCGACGTCGACGACGTCGAGGCCAAGGACCCGCTGGTCGAGGAGGCCAAGACCTTCGGCTTCGGCGACGAGACCGGCATCGACCTCCCCGGCGAGGCCTCCGGCCGGATCGCCGACCGGAAGTGGAAGCGCGCCTACTACGACTCGATGAAGGACTACTACTGCGGCATCGCCGACGAGCCGCAGGACGCGAAGACCTCCGACTTCGTCTACCGGTTCGCCCGCGAGTTCTGCATCGAGGGCTTCGCCTACCGCGCCGGTGACGCGGTCAACTTCGCCATCGGCCAGGGCGACACGATCGTCACGCCCCTGCAGCTGGCGCGCGCGTACGCCGCGCTCGCGAACGGCGGCACCCTGTGGGCGCCCCGGGTCGGCAAGGCGATCGTCGACCCGACCGGCAAGACCATCCGCGAGATCAGGCCCAAGAAGGTCGGCTCCGTCGGCCTGCCCGCGTCGGTCCTCGACTACATCGACACCGCCTTGAAGGGCGTCAGCAGCCGCGGCACGATGAGCTGGAAGCTGCCCGGCTTCCCGCTCGAGGAGGTCGACATCCGGTCCAAGACCGGCTCGGCCGAGGTCTACGGCAAGCAGTCGACCTCGTGGGTCGCCTCCTACACCGACGACTACGTCGTGGTGATGATGGTCAGCCAGGGCGGCACCGGCTCGGGCCGCAACGGCGACTCCATCCGACGCATCTACGAGGCGCTGTACGGCGTCGAGGGCGCCACCGTGGACCCGCGCAAGGCGTTCATCCCCGGCACCGAGCCGCCGGCCGGGCTCCCGACGTTCATGGCCGACGGCTCGATCCTGCCGCCGGGCCGCTCCGAGCAGCAGGAGGAGGGCCGATGACCGTCACGCGACTCACCCCGCGCGTCGCCGTCCGGCCCGCCGGCGGGACCGCGTCGCGGACCGCTGGCCGGACCCGGCTCGGCACCACGGTGCGGGCGCCCGGGCTCGACTGGTGGCTCACCGGCGCCGTGCTGGCCCTCGTGGTGCTCGGCACGCTGCTGGTGTGGTCAGCCACCTCGGCCCGCGACACGCTCACCGGCGGCGACTCCACGGCGTACCTCTCCAAGCACGTCACGAACGTCGCCATCGGCGTCGTGCTGATGGTCCTGGTCATGGCCACCGACCACCGGTGGGTGCGCATCGTCGCGCCGCTGGTCTACCTCGCCTCGATCGTCGGGCTCGGCCTGGTGCTCTCCCCGCTGGGCAGCACGATCAACGGGTCGCGGTCGTGGATCAACCTGGGCGGGATGTCGATCCAGCCCTCGGAGTTCGCCAAGCTCGCGGTCGTGATCGGCATGGCGCTCCTCGTCGCCGAGCGCGCCGAGGGGCGCTGGCGGGCCCGCGTCGGGACGGGGGAGGTGGCCGGCATGCTGGCCATCGCCGGCCTGCCCGCGGCGCTGATCATGCTGCAGCCCGACCTCGGCACGATGCTCGTGCTCTCCGCGACCGTCTTCGGCGTGCTCGCGGTCTCCGGCGCGCCGCGCCGCTGGCTGCTGCTCCTGGTCGGCGGGGGCGTCACCGCGGCCGTCGCGGCGGTCGCCGCCGGAGCGCTCAAGCAGTACCAGGTCGACCGGTTCCTCGCCTTCACCAACCCCGACCTCGACCCCCGCGGCGCCGGCTACAACGTCGAGCAGGCGCGGATCGCCGTCGGCAACGGCGGGCTCTTCGGCCAGGGCCTCTTCGACGGCTCCCAGACCCGCTCGGGCTTCGTCCCCGAGCAGCACACCGACTTCATCTTCACCGTGGCCGGCGAGGAGCTCGGGCTGCTCGGCGCCGGCCTGCTCATCGGCCTGCTCGTCGTCGTCCTGTGGCGCGCGCTCGTGATCGCCGCGCGCACCGACGACGTCTTCGGCCGGGTGGCCGCCGCCGGCATCGCCTGCTGGTTCGGGTTCCAGGCGTTCCAGAACATCGGCATGTGCCTGGGCATCATGCCGGTCACCGGCGTCCCGCTGCCGTTCGTGTCGTACGGCGGCTCCTCGATGTTCGCCGGCATGCTCGCCATCGGGCTGCTGCAGAACATCCACCTGCGGGCCACCGCCCCCGCCGCCACCCGGTTCGCCGGGCTCGCCGGTCGCTGACCGGGTCCGTCGGCCTGGGCCCGCAGGCCCCTCACCCAGGCCCGATCAGGGGACCACGGAGAGGAACAGGAACGCTCCGAACAGGACGAGGTGCACCAGTCCCTGCTGGGACTTGGCGCGACCCTGGGCGACCGTGAGCGCCGAGACGACGACGGTGATCGCGAGCAGGACGAGCTGGGTGGTCTCCAGGCCCAGGACGAGCGGACCGTCGAGCCAGATCGAGGCGACCGCGATGGTCGGGACGGTCAGGCCGATGGAGGCCATCGCCGAGCCGTAGCCGAGGTTCAGGCTGACCTGGACCCGGTCGCGGGAGGCGTTGCGGACCGCCGCGATGGACTCGGGGGCGAGCACCAGCAGGGCGATCACGACACCGACGACGGCGTACGGCGCGCCGAGGCTCGTCACGCCGTCCTCGATGGTGGGGGAGAGCAGCTTGGCCAGGCCGACGACCGAGACCAGCGCGACCACGAGCATGACCAGGCTCAGCGCGGTCTCGCGGCCCGAGGGCGGATCGGCGTGGTCGTCGCCGTCCTCGTCGAGCAGGCCGGTGATCCGGCCGTACTCGTCGCTGGTGACCGGCACGAAGAAGTCGCGGTGCCGCACGGTCTGGGTGAAGACGAAGCCGGCGTACAGCACGATCGAGGCGACGGCGGCGAACGCCAGCTGCGAGGCGGAGAACTCCCGGCCGTCGCCGGACGTCGTGAAGCTCGGCAGCACCATCGTGAGGCTGGCCAGGGCGATCACGGTCGTGAGCGCCGTGCCGGTGCCCGAGGGGTTGAAGCTCACCAGGTGGTGCTTGACCGCGCCGACGAGGAGGGCGATCCCGACGATGCCGTTGAGGGTGATCATCACCGCGGCGAAGACGGTGTCGCGGGCGTAGGTGCTCGTGCCCTCCCCACCGCTGGTCATCAGCATGACGATCAGCCCGACCTCGATCACCGTCACGGCGACCGCGAGGATCAGCGACCCGAACGGCTCGCCGACCTTGTGCGCGACCACCTCGGCGTGGTGCACCGCGGCCAGCACGGCACCGACGAGCGCCGCAGCGATGAGCGCCAGCACCGCCCAGTGCGAGTGGCTGGCCCACGTGGCGGCGAGGACGATCAGGGCGACGACCGGCACGACGACCGACCACTGGAAGGGACCACGGACGGCGGGGGAGCTCACGACTTCGAACCTATCGGTCGGCGCACGTACGCTTGACCAGTCCCGATCCGCCCTGCGAGAGGTCGCCCATGTCCGCCCCTGAGTCCGTCTTCCCGCGGCTCGAGCCCCGCCTCCCCTCGGTGTCCAAGCCGATCCAGTACGTCGGGGGCGAGCTCAACTCCACGGTCAAGGACTGGGACTGCGGCGCGGGCACCGAGGTCGGCGAGACCGTCCGCTGGGCCCTGATGTACCCCGACGCCTACGAGGTCGGGCTGCCCAACCAGGGCGTCCAGATCCTCTACGAGGTGCTCAACGAGCGCGACTGGATCGTGGCGGAGCGCACGTACGCCGTGTGGCCGGACATGGAGAAGGTCCTCCGCGAGGGCGACGAGCACGGCCCGATCCCGCAGTTCACCGTCGACGGGCACCGACCGGTCCGCGCCTTCGACGTGCTCGGCCTGAGCTTCTCCACCGAGCTCGGCTACACCAACATGCTCAACGCCCTCGACCTCGCCGGCATCCCGCTGCACGCGGCCGACCGCACCGGCGAGGACCCGGTCGTGCTGGCCGGCGGCCACGCGGCGTTCAACCCCGAGCCGATCGCGGACTTCCTCGACGCCGCCGTCCTCGGCGACGGCGAGGAGATCGTGCTCGCGATCTCCGAGGTCGTCCGGGAGTGGAAGGCCCAGGGCCGGCCCGCCGGCGACATGCCCAGCCCGCGCGACGAGCTGCTGCGCCGGCTCGCGGTCAGCGGCGGCGTCTACGTGCCGAAGTTCTACGACGTCGGCTACGGCGCCGACGGCGCCATCGCCGCGGTCGTGCCGAACGTCCCCGGCGTCCCGTACCGGGTCACCAAGCACACGCTGATGGACCTCGACGCGTGGCCGTACCCGGCCAAGCCGCTGGTGCCGCTGGCCGAGACCGTGCACGAGCGGTTCAGCGTGGAGATCTTCCGCGGCTGCACCCGCGGCTGCCGGTTCTGCCAGGCGGGCATGATCACCCGCCCCGTGCGCGAGCGCTCGATCGAGACGATCGGCGCGATGGTCGAGAACGGCATCCGCAGCTCCGGCTTCGAGGAGGTCGGCCTGCTCTCGCTCTCCAGCGCCGACCACACCGAGATCGGCGAGGTCGCCAGGGGCCTGGCGGACCGGTACGAGGGCCAGAACGTCTCGCTGTCGCTGCCCTCGACCCGCGTCGACGCGTTCAACATCAACCTGGCCAACGAGTTCTCCCGCAACGGTCGCCGCTCGGGGCTGACCTTCGCCCCCGAGGGCGGGTCGGAGCGGATGCGGAAGGTGATCAACAAGATGGTCACCGAGGAGGACCTCATCCGCACCGTCGCCGCGGCGTACTCCCACGGCTGGCGGCAGGTGAAGCTCTACTTCATGTGCGGCCTCCCGACCGAGACCGACGAGGACGTGCTGCAGATCGCCGACCTCGCCAAGCGCGTCATCGCCAAGGGCCGCGAGGTCTCCGGCCGCAACGACGTGCGCTGCACGGTGTCGATCGGCGGGTTCGTGCCCAAGCCGCACACGCCGTTCCAGTGGGCCGCGCAGCTGGACCACGAGACCACCGACGAGCGCCTGCGCAAGCTGCGCGACACCGTGCGGGAGGACAAGAAGTACGGTCGCGCGATCGGCTTCCGCTACCACGACGGCAAGCCCGGCATCATCGAGGGACTGCTCTCGCGCGGCGACCGTCGCGTCGGCGCGGTCATCGAGCAGGTCTGGCGCGACGGCGGCCGGTTCGACGGCTGGAGCGAGCACTTCTCCTACGACCGCTGGGTCGCCGCCGCCGAGCAGGCGCTGGGCGCCCTGGCCCCCGTCGAGGGCGGCGGCGTCGTCGACCTGGGCTGGTACACCACCCGTGAGCGCGGCTACGACGAGGTCCTGCCCTGGGACCACCTCGACTCCGGCCTGGACAAGGACTGGCTGTGGGCCGACTGGGAGGACGCTCTCGCCGTCGCCGACGGCTCCTCCGACGTCGAGGTCGAGGACTGCCGCTGGACGCCTTGCTACGACTGCGGCGTGTGCCCGGAGATGGGCACCGAGATCCAGATCGGCCCCACCGGGCGCCAGCTGCTCCCGCTCAGCGTCGTCTGAGGTCGGTCGGCCCGGGCACCGACCTGCCCGCAGGCGTCAGACCCGCCCGGCGCGCAGGGCGGTCCAGGTGTCGGCGGCGACGACACCGGTGACGGGCCGGCCGACCCGGCGCTGGTAGGTCGCCACCCAGCGGCTCGTGGCGTCGTCGAGGACACCTGTGACCCGGAGGTCGGCGGTGGTGGCGACGTTCAGCGCGCGCTGGAGGCGGCGTACGGCGTCCTCGGCGGAGCCCACCTTGAGCAGCGGGCCGGAGCCGGCGGCGAGCAGGCTGGTCCAGGTACGGCGGTCGACCCGGCCGGTGGCGGACAGGTCGCGGGCGCGCTGGTGCTTGCGCACGGCGGCCGCCACGTCGCGGTCGAAGCGGCCGTCGACCCGGCCGCGGTAGCTGCCGCGCTGCTTGAGCAGGCACTGCGCGGCCTCGACGACCGCGCCCCGGCGGCCCTTGGCGAGGGACGGGTAGTCGGCGCGGTCGAGGCGTACGCCGCCGCACGCCCGCGGCGCGCGGGGAGCCACCGAGCCGCCGCCGACGTGCAGGAAGTTGCGGTCGATGGCCAGCGTGACGCCGCCGTAGGTCGCGCTCTGGTCGAGGGCGTACTGGTGCACGCGCTCCCCGGTCCAGCTGCCGGCGCGGACCTTGTCGGAGAACACCGTGTCGGCCCGGCCGTTCGCCCAGGCGAACCACACCTGGTCGGGCATCTCGTAGGAGCCGGCGGAGAGGTTGTCGGCGTTGTCGAGGGCGTGGATGCCGTCCGCGATGTTGGAGTAGACGCCGGAGCGGTGGCCCAGGGCGTGCAGCCCGGAGGTCCAGCCCGACAGGAATCGCAGCGCGGAGCGCCGGCAGTCGGTGTCCTCGAGGTCGAAGCCGCCCTCGAGGTCGTACCAGAGGGTGCTGCCCCGGGCGATGCCGAGCGCGCGGGCGCGCTGCACGGCGGCGGCGGCCTCCACCCGGCCCTGGGCGTCGGCGGCGGCGTAGGCGTCCGTGGACGTGGGGTCGATCCGGTCCGGGTAGCTGCTGCACGAGGCCTGGGGCCCGACCCAGAGGGGCAGCAGCCGCCAGCCCGCGGCCGTCTGCCGGCTCACCCAGGTCGCGTCGAGGTGCGGCTGGCCCGACGCCGGGTCGGCCGGGTCGGGCCGGCACGACATCGTCGAGCCGCCGAGGTAGACGCCCACGCCCCAGAACGGCGAGGACGTCAGCCAGGCGTCCATCTCCGACTGCGTGGGCGCGCACCGCGCGTCGAAGGCGTAGCCGGTGAAGGCGCCGGGCGCGGGCTCGGCCGCGGGGGCCGGTGCGGCGACCGCCACGGTCGCGACGGTCGCCGCCAGGCCGGTGACGAGGCCGGTCAGGAGCGCGCGCAGCGCCCCCGTGCGTGGTCGGTGCGAAGCGGTCACGGACGTCTCCCGAGAGGTACGGCGTCGTGCGGCTCCCGACGGCCTGACCGCACCCTACGACGTGACCGGCGCCTCAGGCAGCCGGACGCCGCAGCGGACGCGGCGCCCGCCCTCCGGGTCACCGGTGCAGCTGGTCCTCGATCGCCCGGGGCTTGGCGACGTACGTCGCTACGAGCGCCAGCGGCAGGCTCAGCACGAGCAGCACCACCACCGGCAGGTCCCACCCGCCGCTCGCGTCGTGGACCACGCCGATGGCGAAGGGCCCGGCCGCGGCCAGCAGGTAGCCGGCCGACTGGGTGAACGCGGAGAGCGCGGCGGTGCCGCCCGGGGTCCGGGCCCGCAGGCCGACCAGGGTGAGGATCAGCGGGAAGGTGCAGCAGCCGGTGCCGACGAGCACGGCCCACAGCGGTGCCAGCGAGTACGGCGCGACGAGCAGGCCGACGTAGCCGACCGGGTAGCAGGCGATGACCGCGAGCAGGACGCTCAGGGGGTTCTCGCGAGCGGCCAGGAGCCGGGGCAGCCACAGCGACAGCGGGATGCTGACCGCCGCCACCAGGGCGACCAGCAGGCCCGCCGCGGTGGGGGACCAGCCGCTGTCGCGCCACAGCTGGGCGAACCAGCCGAACACGGCGTACGCCTGCAGCGACTGGAGGCCGAAGAAGAGCGCCATCGCCAGGCCGAGGGGCGTCCGCGCGACCTCGGCGTACCGCACCGCGCGCGTGCCGGGCTCGCCGGCGGGCCGGCGGTCGTGCGCGACCAGGCCGAGCCAGGGCAGCGCCGCGACCAGTGCGAGGACCGCCCAGAGCCCCAGTCCCGTCCGCCAGCCGCCGAAGGCCTCGGCGACCGGGACCGTCAGTGCCAGGGAGGCGGTCAGGCCGACGGCGAGCGCGGTCGTGTACGCCGCGGTCATCGCCCCGATCCGGTCGGGGAAGTGCAGCTTGACCAGCGACGGCAGCAGCACGTTGGCCATCGCCATGCCGGCCACGGCCAGCAGGGACAGGCCAAGGAAGACCGTCTCGCTGCCGGTGACCGCGCGACCCAGCAGGCCCCCGCCCACGGCGAGCAGCGCCAGCAGCGTCACCCGGTGCAGGCCGACCGCGCGGGCGGCGGTGGGGGCGAACGCGCCGAAGACCGCGAACGCCAGCACGGGCAGCGAGGTGAGCAGGCCCGCGGTCGCGCCGGACATGCCGAACGCGTCGCGCACCTCGTCGAGCACCGGCCCGACGCTCACCGCGGCCGGTCGCAGGTTCAACGAGAGCAGCAGGACGCCGACGAGCAGCAGGGGCGCGGCGAGCGCGGCGGTACGTCGCGGGCCGGCGCCTCCGGTGCTCGTGGTGCCGCGGGTCGTCTGCGGCGCGGTCACTGCCCGCACCCGGGGCGAGGGACGTCGAAGCTGACGCGCACGGCGCGGTGGTCGCTGATCGCCGAGCGCAGCACCTGGGCGCTGGTCGGGAGGAGGTGGGGGGAGTGGAGCACGTAGTCAATCCTGCGCCTCGGCACCCGCGGCGGGACCGTCAGCCCCTCCCCGCTGCCCACGACCGGCCACGGATCCAGGGCGAAGGACCGCGCGACGGCCATCGCCGGGGAGTCCGGCGTGGCGTTGAGGTCGCCGCCGAGGAGGAACGGCGTCGAGGCGCCCGAGGCCGCGGCGACCATCCGGCGCACCGCTCGCAGCTGTGCGATGCGGATCGTGCCGCGGGTGTGCTGCAGGTGGGTGCCGTAGACGTCGATCCCGCGGCCGTCGAGGTCGAGGGTCGCGCGCAGCAGCCCGCGCTGCTCCTGGCCGGGCCGGCGGGGGAGGAGCCGGTTCTCCCAGCGGCGCACCGGCAGCCGGCTCAGCAGCGCGGTGCCGTACTCCGAGCGGGGGGCACCGCGGCGCTCGGGCGCGCGGACGACGTTGCGACCGAAGACGACGTTCATGCCCAGGCGGGTGCCCAGCCAGGTCGGCTCGTCGACGAACCGCGACCGCGCGCGGAACCGGTCGACCTCCTGCACCAAGACGACGTCGGCGTCCCACGCCTCGATCTCGCGGGCGACGCGCTCCAGGTCGAGGCCACCGCCGCCGAGCCCGCCGTGGATGTTGAACGTCAGCGCCACCAGCCGGTCCGGGCGCGGGTCGGTGCAGGTCTGGGTGGGCTCGGTGGGCAGCGTCGGCAGCCCCGTGGGCCCGCCGGACGGCCCGGACGGCCCGACGGTGGGACCACCGGAGGGACCCGTGGCGGAGGGTCCGGTCGGCTCCGGGATGCCGCTCGGTCCGCCGGTCGGGGAGCCCGGGGGACCGTCGGGCACGCGGTCGGGGGAGGGCCACAGGACGACGAGCGCCACGATCGTCGCGAGGGCGACGAGGGCGAACAGCCCGTGCACCCAGCGACTCACGTGGGCAGGATAGGCGCCGTGCGCCACGTGACCGACGACGAACGACGGGCGCGCCTCGGGCTCCGCCACGGCCTCGTGCCGTCCGCGCGGGCGGCGGACGTCGAGACGGCCACCGCCGCCATGACCGTCCTGCACTCGACTGAGCCGGCGACGCCGTACCTCTCGATGTGGGCGCGCGTCGACGGGTTCGCCCGCGCCGACCTGGACCGGGCGCTCGCGGCGGACCGCAGCCTGGTCAAGCAGCTGGCGATGCGGCGCACCCTGTTCGTCTTCCCGCGCGACCTGCTGCCGGCGGCGTGGGGGAGCGCGGCCGCACGGGTGGCGGCGACCGAGCAGGCGCGCGTCGCCAAGGACGTCGTGCTCGAGGGGATCGCGACCGACGGCGGCTCCTGGCTGCGCTCGGCGCGCTCGGACCTGCTCGCGCTGCTCGCTGCACGGCCCGACGGGCTGACCGCGGCCGAGCTCCGCGCGGCGCTGCCGGCCCTCGGTGGCTCCACCCTCGTCTCGCGCGTGCTGGCCGGGCTCGGCGCCTCCGCCCACGTCGTGCGCGGCACCAACACGCAGCACTGGCGGGTGTCGCGGCCGCGCTGGACCCGCATGGAGCACTGGCTCGGGGAGCCGCCGGCCCCGCTTCCGCCCGCGGAGGGGTACGCCGAGCTGGTGCGGCGCTGGCTGTGGACCTTCGGGCCCGGCACGGAGGTGGACCTGGTCTGGTGGCTCGGCTCGACCAAGGCAGCGGTGCGTGCGGCCCTCGCGGACCTGGCCGCGGTCCAGGTGCGCCTCGACGGCGGCGGCACGGGCTGGCTGCTGCCCGGGGACCTCGACCCGGTCGCCACCCCGGAGGACTGGGTGGCGCTGCTCCCGGTGCTCGACCCGACGGTGGTGGGCTGGAAGGAGCGCGGCTGGTACCTGGGCCCGCACGCCCCGCTGCTCTTCGACCGCAACGGCAACGCCGGCACCACCGCCTGGTGGGACGGGCGCGTCGTCGGCTGCTGGGTGCAGGACCCCGCGGGGTGGGTGCACGTCCGGCTCGTCGAGGACGTGCCCGCAGCCGTCCGCGCGCGGCTCGACCTCGAGGCGGAGCGGTTGACCGCCTGGCTGGCGGGGGAGCGTGTGGGCACCGTCTACCCCTCGCCGGCCATGCGACCGGTCCTGGAGGAGCTGCTGTGACCCAGCCACCGCCGTACCAGCCACCGCACCCCGCCTGGACGCCGCAGCCCCCGCCGCCGGTCCCCGGCCGCGCGACGGCAGCGCTCGTCCTCGGTGTCCTCTCGCTCACCTGCCTGGGCTTCCTGAGCGGCATCCCCGCGATGGTGCTGGGCCGTTCGGCGGGCCGCGAGATCGCCGCGTCCGGCGGCCGCCTCG
The DNA here is from genome assembly GCF_030506255.1 of Nocardioides sp. Arc9.136. Lineage (NCBI taxonomy): Bacteria > Bacillati > Actinomycetota > Actinomycetes > Propionibacteriales > Nocardioidaceae > Nocardioides > Nocardioides sp. Arc9.136. The sequence continues at coordinate 1,366,688 of NZ_CP113431.1, forward strand.
GAGGTGACGGCATCGCCACCGCCGGCTTCGTCACCGGCCTCGTCGGCACGCTGCTGTCCGCGCTGGCCCTCCTGGCCCTGGTGGGCATGTTCGTGCTGCTCGGCGTGACCTTCGACCGGAACCTGGACCGCCTCGAGGAGATCGAGCGGACGCCCACGCCGAGCTGCAGCCCCGGGTCGGCCCCGTTCGCCGATCCCCTGCTCGAGGACTGCCGGCCGTAGGATCCGGGGGTGCGTCAGCAGCCCGAGCAGCAAGCCCCGCCGGTCCAGCGGCTGCGGATCCGGTACGCCAAGCGCGGCCGGCTGCGGTTCACCAGCCACCGCGACTTCAGCCGCGCCTTCGAGCGCGCGGTGTTCCGCGCCCGCATCCCCATGGCGTACTCCTCCGGCTTCAACCCGCACCCGCGCATCTCGTACGCCGGTGCGGCACCGACCGGGTCGGCGAGCGAGGCCGAGTACCTCGAGATCGGGCTCGCGGCGGTCCTCGACCCCGCCGACGTCCACGTCAGCCTGGAGGAGGCCCTGCCCTCCGGGCTCGACGTCCTCGAGGTCGTGGAGTCGCCCGGCGGCTCCCTCGCGGACCTGCTCGAGGGCAGCCACTGGTGGGCAGACATCGCCGCCCAGCCGATGGAGGCGGCGACCGCGGTCGACGCGTTCCTCGCCACCGGGTCGGTGGTCGTCGAGCGGATGACCAAGAAGGGACTGCGGGAGCTGGACTGCCGGGTCCCCGTGGTCTCGCTCGTCGCCGGGCCCGCGCCGGAGGGTTCCCCGGCCGGCGCGCGGCTCGACCTGGTGCTGCGACACGCCGTGCCGTCGATCCGTCCCGACGACGTCCTGAGCGGACTCGCCCAGGTCTCGGCGTTGGCGGTCGGCCCGGCGCCACTGCTCACCCGGGTCGCCCAGGGCCCGCTCGACGAGACCACCGGGGAGATCGGCGACCCGCTGCGCGCGCGGGCATGACCGCATCGCAGGTGTGGTGTGCGATACTCGGCAACGGTCGACCCCGTCGACCCGACGACGTTCTCGCCTGGTCCGCAGCCTGCGGGCCGGCACGGTGGGTGCAGGTCGTCGCCAGACCGCGACGCGGCCGTGACAGGGCCCAGCGACCGCGGCAGGTGACTTCCCGCTCCCAGTGACGCACACCGCGGAGGGTGTCGCCGCCACCGAAGGCTTTGCGCCGTCGACCTTGAGCACGCGGGTCCGCGGCGTCTGACCGCCCGGCCGCCCTGCGGGGAGCCGGGCCGAGGAGCAGCACATGGCTGACGACGACCTGCAGGTCGCCCCCACCGACACCACCGTGGGCACCACCCCCGGCGCCGTCCCGGGGGACACCCCCGAGGGCGACGCCGCGCCGGCGCGCAAGACCGCCGCGCGCAAGAGCGCGGCGAAGAAGGCGCCCGCCGCGAAGAAGGCGACGGCGGCCAAGACCACCGCCGCCAAGAAGACCACCGCCAAGCGGACCGCCAAGAAGGCAGCGGTCGCCGCCGAGGCCGAGCTCCCGATCGCGGACGCCGCTCCGGTCGAGGCGCCCGGCGACGCTCCGGTCGACGTCGCGCCCGAGGCGGTCGACGCGGTCGGCACCGAGGTGGCTGCCGAGGCGGGCGAGGCGCCGCCGGCGAAGAAGGCGGCCGCCAAGCGCACCGCGAAGAAGACCACGGGCAAGAAGGCCAGCACGCGCAAGACGGCCGCCGCCAAGGCCGCCGACGCCGACGCGCCCGTCGAGCAGCCCGCCGACCAGGCGCCCGTCGAGCAGCCCGCCGACCAGGCGCCGGCCGAGCCGACCGCCGAGCCCGCGACCGAGGCGGCCCGCAGCGCCGCCGTACCGCTCTTCCAGGCGCCCGAGCCCGTCAAGGCGCCGGCACGCCGTACCCGCAAGAAGGCCGTCGCCGCCCCGGCGCCGGTCGCCGAGGTCGAGGACGAGGCCGTCGACGGCGCGGCCGCCGGCGAGACCGACGAGGCCGAGCTGACCGAGGTCGCCCCCGGCGAGCCGACGGTCGAGCCGCCCGCGGACGCCGACGACAGCGAGGACGACACCGAGTCGGGCACCGACACCGACGACGCGGACACCGAGTCGGACAGCGAGTCGGACACCGACGAGGACCAGGACCAGGACCAGGACGGCGAGGGTGGCGGCAACGGCCGTCGTCGGCGCCGTCGCGGCGGTCGCCGCCGTCGCAAGTCCGGCGGGGGCGGCAACGGTGAGTCCGGCGAGGGCGGCTCCGAGGCCACCGCCGAGGACGACGAGGCCCCGGCGGCCGGCCGCAACCAGCGCGGCAGGGGCCAGGGCGGGCAGTCCGGGAACGGCTCCGGCGACACGTCGGGCGACAAGTCCGGCGATGCCTCCGGCCAGGCCGAGGACGAGACGTCTGAGCAGGGCAAGGACGAGCCGGAGTCCGGCGAGGGCTCCTCCTCGCGGCGCCGCCGGCGTCGCCGCCGCTCGGGCGAGGGCGGGGACGCCAACGAGGGTGGCGAGGACTCGGAGAAGACCGTCACGCGGGTCCGCCAGGGCCGCACTGGCGAGGACCAGATCACCGCGGTCTCCGGCTCCACCCGCCTCGAGGCCAAGAAGCAGCGCCGTCGCGAGGGCCGCGAGGCCGGCCGCCGCCGTGCGCCGATCGTGAGCGAGGCCGAGTTCCTGGCCCGCCGCGAGGCCGTCGACCGGGTCATGATCATCCGCCAGCGCGACGAGCTCACCCAGATCGGCGTGCTCGAGGACAAGGTGCTCGTCGAGCACTACGTCGCCCGCGAGTCGCAGACCTCGCTGATCGGCAACGTCTACCTCGGTCGCGTCCAGAACGTCCTGCCCTCGATGGAGGCGGCGTTCATCGACATCGGCAAGGGCCGCAACGCGGTGCTCTACGCCGGCGAGGTCAACTGGTCCGCGCTCGGCCACCGCGAGGGCCAGCCCCGCAAGATCGAGTCGGTGCTCTCCTCGGGCCAGTCGGTGCTCGTCCAGGTCACCAAGGACCCGATCGGCCACAAGGGCGCCCGGCTGACCAGCCAGGTCAGCCTCGCCGGCCGGTTCCTGGTCTACGTGCCCGACGGCACCACCAGCGGCATCTCCCGCAAGCTGCCCGACACCGAGCGCGGCCGCCTCAAGGCGCTGCTCAAGGAGATCGTCCCCGACACCGCCGGGGTGATCGTGCGGACCGCCGCCGAGGGCGCCAGCGAGGACGAGCTGACCCGCGACGTCGAGCGGCTCAAGGCGCGCTGGGAGGACATCGAGAAGAAGGCCAAGGGCAGCGCCCCGCAGCTGCTGTACGGCGAGCCGGACCTGACCCTCAAGGTGGTCCGCGACCTGTTCACCGAGGACTTCTCCCGGCTCGTCATCGAGGGCCAGGACGCCTGGGACACCGTGCAGGGCTACGTCCAGCACGTCGCCCCGGACCTCGCCGAGCGGCTGGAGCGCTACGAGCCCTCCGAGCACGACGGCAAGGACGTCTTCGCCGCCCACCGGGTCGAGGAGCAGATCGCCAAGGCGCTCGACCGCAAGGTCTGGTTGCCCTCCGGCGGGTCGCTGATCATCGACCGCACCGAGGCGATGACGGTCATCGACGTCAACACCGGCAAGTTCACCGGCTCCGGGGGCAACCTCGAGGAGACGGTCACCAAGAACAACCTGGAGGCGGCCGAGGAGGTCGTGCGCCAGCTCCGGCTGCGCGACATCGGCGGCATCATCGTCGTCGACTTCATCGACATGGTCCTGGAGTCCAACCGCGACCTGGTGCTGCGCCGCCTCGTCGAGTGCCTGGGCCGCGACCGCACGCGCCACCAGGTCGCCGAGGTGACCTCGCTCGGGCTCGTGCAGATGACCCGCAAGCGCATCGGCACCGGCCTGGTCGAGTCGTTCTCGGAGAACTGCGAGCACTGCCAGGGACGCGGCGTGGTCATCCACGACGCGCCCGTCGAGGCCCGCAAGGGTGCCGAGGACGAGGGTCGCGGTCGCAGCGGCCGTCGCCGCGGCGGCAAGGGCCGGGGCGACGACGACCAGCAGCAGGGGTCGGGCAAGCAGAACGGCGGCCAGCACGGTGGCCAGCACGGTGGCCAGGACGGCGGCGCGAAGGTGCCGACGCCGGCGGAGCTCGCCGCGATGGCGCGCCACGACGAGAAGCAGGCCGACCAGAAGCAGGCCGACCAGAAGCAGGCCGACCAGAAGCAGGCCGACCAGAAGCAGGCCGACCAGAAGCAGGCCGACCAGAAGCAGGCCGACGTCCCGGCGCGGGTCGAGCCGACGGCCGACCCCGCGAAGCAGCCGGCCGCCGAGCAGGCCCCGGAGCAGGCTGCTGGGTCGGCACCCGAGCCCGCTGCGGAGGCACCTGCCGTGCCGCTCGACCAGGCGCCGGCCGAGCCGGCGGCGCCCCGGGTGGTGACCCGCACCCGTCGCCGTTCGGCCAGCCGTCCGGCCGGCCAGCCCGCCACCGTCACGGTGAGCGAGCCGGTCTCGATCAGCGAGCCGGCCTCCCCGGAGGCCCCGGCCACCGCCGAGGCCGTCGAGCCGCTCGAGACGACCCCGGCGACGCCGGTGGAGACGCCGCCCCCGCCGCGTGTGGTGACCCGCACGCGCGGTCGCAGCGCCACCCGTCCGGCCGGTCCGCCCGCAGGGGCCCAGGCCGGCGGTGGGGCCGCCGTGGACGGCGCCGCGGCCACCGATGGCCAGGCCTCGGGCCAGGACTCCGGCCAGGACTCCGGCCAGGGCGTGGACGACTCCTCGGTCGAGGCCGTGCCCGTGAAGAAGCGGAGCCCGCGCAAGCGCTGACCGTGCAGGCCACGGAGGGTGGGGCGGCGTACCGGCGTTTTGCGGTCGTCGCCCCACGTCCGTACTATTGACCCTCGGTGCGCGCTTCCCAGTGCGCCCTCTCTCCGTGCGGCGCGCCAGCGTGCGTGCCCGGAGACCCGAACGCAGTGCCCAGAGACATCGAGCAGAGACCGACGAAGGAGACCGCGGTGTACGCGATCGTGCGCGCAGGCGCCAAGCAGCAGAAGGTTGCCGTGGGCGACGTCATCGAGATCGACAAGGTCGCGACGGCCGCCGGTGACTCCCTCACCCTCCCCGTCGTGCTCGTGGTCGACGGCGAGACCGTCACCTCCGACTCCGCCAAGCTCGGCGGCGCCTCGGTGACCGCCGAGGTCGTCGGTGCCACCAAGGGCCCGAAGATCATCATCCAGAAGTACAAGAACAAGACCGGCTACAAGAAGCGCCAGGGTCACCGCCAGAAGTACACCCAGGTCAAGGTCACCGACATCTCCCTCTGAGCCCCGCGCTCTCAGGTCAGCAACCCACACCCAAGGACACGACATGGCACACAAGAAGGGCGCGGCGTCGACCAAGAACGGTCGCGACTCCAACGCGCAGCGTCTGGGCGTCAAGCGCTTCGGCGGCCAGGCCGTCAACGCCGGCGAGATCATCGTCCGCCAGCGCGGCACCCACTTCCACCCGGGCAGCGGCGTCGGCCGTGGCGGCGACGACACGCTGTTCGCGCTCGTTCCCGGTGCGGTCGAGTTCGGCACCCGCCGTGGTCGTCGCGTCGTGAACATCGTCCCGGGCGAGTGACCTGAGGCGACACATCGTCGGCCGGTCTCTCACCGGCCACCGTAGGGCGCCCCGGATCCGGGGCGCCCTTCGTCATTTCTCCCCGGCACACCGCCACAGAAGTAGGTAGAACCATGGCCGTCCCCACGTTCGTCGACCGCGTGACCCTGCACGTCGCAGCCGGGCGCGGTGGGAACGGCGTCGCGTCCGTCCACCGCGAGAAGTTCAAGCCGCTCGGCGGGCCCGACGGCGGCAACGGCGGGCCCGGCGGCTCGGTCATCCTGCGCGTCGACCCGCAGATCACCACGCTCGTCGAGTACCACCACAGCCCCAAGCGCCGCGCCGAGCACGGCGGGCAGGGCGCGGGCGCCCACCGCAACGGCGGCCACGGCGCCGACCTGGTGCTGCCGGTGCCCGACGGCACCGTCGTGAGCCTGCGCGACGGAACGGTGCTGGCCGACCTCGTCGGCGGCGGCACCGAGCTGGTCATCGCCCAGGGTGGCCGCGGCGGCCTCGGCAACGCCGCGCTGGCCAGCAGCAAGCGCAAGGCGCCCGGCTTCGCCCTGCTCGGCGAGCCCGGCGAGGAGCTCGACATCGTGCTCGAGCTCAAGGTCGTGGCCGACATCGGCCTGGTCGGCTTCCCGAGCGCCGGCAAGTCCAGCCTGATCGCCGCGATCTCCCGGGCGCGCCCGAAGATCGCCGACTACCCGTTCACGACGCTGGTGCCGAACCTCGGCGTGGTCACGGCCGGCGACACGACGTTCACCGTCGCCGACGTGCCGGGCCTGATCGAGGGCGCCAGCGAGGGCCGCGGCCTGGGCCACGACTTCCTGCGCCACATCGAGCGCTGCGCGGCGATCGTCCACGTCATCGACACCGCCACCATCGAGCCGGGTCGCAACCCGGTGGACGACCTCGACGTCATCGAGAACGAGCTGAGCCGGTACGGCGGCCTCGAGGACCGGCCGCGCCTCGTCGCGCTCAACAAGGTCGACGTCCCCGACGGCTCCGACCTCGCCGACATCACCATCGAGGACCTGCGTGCGCGCGGCCTCACCGTCCTCCCCGTCTCCGCCGCGTCCGGCGCCGGCCTGCGCGAGCTGACCTTCGCGATGGCCGCGATCGTCGAGGCCTCCCGCGCCGCCACGCCGGTGGCGGAGACCAAGCGGATCGTGCTGCGCCCGGCCGGGGCCGACGGCGGCGACGACTTCACCATCACCGCGACCAACGACGGCTGGCGGGTGCGCGGCACCAAGCCGGAGCGCTGGGTCCGCCAGACCGACTTCAGCAACGACGAGGCCGTCGGCTTCCTCGCCGACCGGCTCAACCGTCTCGGCGTCGAGGACCGGCTCGTCAAGCTCGGCGCGGAGGAGGGAGACACCGTCCTCATCGGCCACCCCGACAACGCGGTCGTCTTCGACTTCAAGCCCGGGATGGAGGCCGGCGCGGAGATGCTCGGCCGCCGCGGCGAGGACCAGCGCTTCGACGAGTCCCGACCCGCCGCCCGCCGCCGCCGCGCGATCGACGAGCTGATGGACGACCGCGTCGAGGGCGAGACCCGCGCCGACGTCGCCCGCCGGCTGGACCGGCCGGCCGGTCCCACGTCGTACGAGATCGGGACCGCGGAGGACCCCGACTGGGCCGAGGACGACCCGGGTGAGTGAGGCGCCGTCCAGCAGGGCGGAGGTGACCGGTGCCCGCCGCGTGGTGGTCAAGGTCGGCTCCTCCTCGCTGACCACCGCCGCCGGCGGCATCGACCCCGAGCGGGTCAGCCGCCTCGTCGACGTGCTCGCCGCGGTCCGCGCGCGCGGCGCGGAGGTCGTGCTGGTCTCCTCGGGCGCGATCGCGGCCGGCCTCGCCCCGCTGGGCCTGCGCACCCGCCCCCGCGGCCTGGCCGCCCAGCAGGCCGCCGCGTCGGTGGGCCAGGGGCTGCTCGTGCACCGCTACACCGAGGAGCTCGCCCGGCACGGGGTCGTCGCCGGGCAGGTGCTGCTCACGGTGCACGACGTGACCCGCCGCGCGCACTACCGCAACGCCCACCAGACGCTCGCGAAGCTCCTCGAGCTCGGCGTGCTGCCGATCGTCAACGAGAACGACACGGTCGCCACCACCGAGATCCGCTTCGGCGACAACGATCGGCTGGCCGCGCTGGTCGCCCACCTGGTCCACGCCGACCTCCTGGTCCTGCTCTCCGACGTCGACGGGCTGTACGACGCCGCGCCCTCGGTGCCGGGCAGCCGGCTGCTCGGCGACGTGGTCTCCGAGGCCGACCTGGCCGCGGTCGACATCGGCGGGACCGGCTCGGCCGGCGTCGGCACCGGTGGGATGCAGACCAAGGTCGAGGCCGCCCGGATCGCCACCGGCGCCGGCGTCCCCGTCGTGCTCACCTCCGCCGACCGGGCCGGCGACGCGCTGGCCGGCGACCGGGTGGGCACGCTCTTCCACGCCACCGGGCGCCGTCGCCCGACCCGGCTCCTGTGGCTGGCGCACGCGACTGAGCCGCTCGGCTCGCTCGTGCTCGACGCGGGTGCGGTGCGGGCCGTGGTCGAGCGGCGGGCCTCGCTCCTGGCGGCCGGTGTCACCGGGGTGACCGGCACCTTCCAGGCCGGTGACCCGGTCGACGTGGTCGGGCCCGACGGCGTCGTCGTGGGGCGCGGCCTGGTCAACTTCGACTCCGAGGAGCTCCCCGACCTGCTGGGGCGGTCCTCGCGCGAGCTCGCGCAGGAGCTCGGCGCGGCGTACGAGCGCGAGGTCGTCCACCGCGACGACCTCGTCCTGGTCTGACGTGGTCCGTCGGGCGCTGTCCGGGGCCGGCTGGTGGGTGCGCGACCACCTCGGCCTCACCCTGGTGACGCTGCTGCTCCTGCCCGCCGTCGTGCTCACCGCCCTCCGGCTGGGCGACCCGTCCTGGGGGCCGGCGGTCCGGGCGGTGTCCTTCGCCCCCTACGCGCTCCCGCTGTACGCCGCCGCGCTGGTCGTCGGCGGGATCGTGCACGCCCGGTGGCGCGGCCGGCTGGAGCTCGTGCCGGTGGCGCTCGCGGCGGTCGGCCTGGCCCTGCACGGGTGGTGGCTCGCGCCGTACTGGCTGGGGCCCAACCCGCCCGCCGCCCGCGGCGCCGAGCCGCTCGTCGTGGTGACGTCCAACCTGTTCCAGGGCGAGGGTGACGCGCTCGGGCTGGTCGAGCTGGCCAGCGCCGAGGAGGCCGACCTGCTGGTGGTCAACGAGGTCACCGGCCCGGCGCTGCGGCGGATGCGCTCGGCCGGCATCGACGACGTCCTGCCGTACTCCGTCGGCGGGCCCGAGACCGACCCCGTCGTGGGGACCATGGTCTTCAGCCGGGTGCCGCTGTCCGAGCCGCGCCGCCTCGACACGCCCCTGGGCTCCTGGAAGGTCGACGTCGGGGGACCGGGCGGGCTGACCCTGCTCGCCGTCCACCCCGGCGCGCCGCTCGACGCGGACGGCTGGCGACGCGACCACGACACCGTGCGCCGCGCCGCGGTCCGTGGCGGGGCCGACCTCGTCGTCGGCGACCTGAACGCCACCCTCGACCACGCCCCGCTCCGGCGGCTCGTCGACGCCGGCTACCGCGACGCCGTCGAGCTCACCAACGCCGGCTACCGGCCGACCTGGCCCGAGAACGGGCTGTTCGGCCCGCTCGGGGTCCTGCCCGCGCTGGTCCAGATCGACCACGTGCTCGTGGGCGAGGACCTCGCCGCCCGCTCCGCGCGGACCGTCGCCCTCGGCGGCACCGACCACCGCGCCGTCGTCGCGGTGCTCGCGCCCCAGTGACCCCGGCGGGACCGCCACCTCGGTCGGGTGGAGGGGCGCGCCGTAGGCTGGGGGTGCCATGACCAGCAGGACCGTCTACCTCGACCACGCCGCGACCACCCCGATGGTCCCCGCGGCCGTGGAGGCGATGACGAACCGGATGCTCGAGGTCGGCAACCCCAGCTCCCTGCACGCCTCCGGCCGCCACGCGCGCCGGGTGGTGGAGGAGTCGCGGGAGACCATCGCGCAGGCGATCGGCTGCCGTCCCGGCGAGGTCGTCTTCACCTCCGGGGGCACCGAGGCCGACAACCTGGCGGTCAAGGGGGTCTTCTGGGCCCGTCGCGACGCCGACCCCCGGCGCACGCGCGTGCTGACCACGGCCGTCGAGCACCACGCCGTGCTCGACACCGTGCACTGGCTCGAGGAGCACGAGGGCGCCGAGGTGGAGCTGCTGCCGGTGGACCGGCACGGCGTCCTCGACGTCGACGCGCTGCGCGCTTCCGTCGAGCGCGACCCCGCGAGCGTCGCGGTCGTCTCGGTGATGTGGGCCAACAACGAGGTCGGCACGGTGCAGCCGGTCGAGGAGGTCGTGGCGGCGGTCGCGCCCCACGGCATCCCGGTCCACACCGACGCCGTCCAGGCCGTCGGGCAGGTCCCGGTCGACTTCGCCCGCACCGGCGTGGACGCCCTGACCCTGACCGGGCACAAGGTCGGCGGTCCCTACGGCGTCGGCGCGCTCGTCGTGCGGCGCGAGCTCGGCGTGGTCCCGATCGTCCACGGTGGCGGGCAGGAGCGCGACATCCGCAGCGGCACGCTCGACGTGCCGGCGATCGCCGGGTTCGCCGCCGCGGTGGAGCTGGCGGTCAAGAACCAGGCCGAGCACGCGGCCCGGGTCGCGGCGCTCCGCGACGACCTCGTCCGCCGCATCGTCGAGCGCGTGCCCGACGCCCACCTTCACGGCGCCCCGCTGGACCGCCCGGGGCACCGCCTCCCCGGCAACGCCCACCTCGGCTTCCCCGGCTGCGAGGGCGACTCGCTGCTGATGCTGCTCGACGCGCGGGGCGTGGAGTGCTCCACTGGCTCGGCCTGCAGCGCGGGCGTGCCGCAGGCCAGCCACGTGCTGCTCGCGATGGGCTGCGACGAGGAGTCCGCCCGCCACTCCCTGCGCTTCTCCCTCGGCCACACCAGCACCGCCGCCGACGTCGACGCGGTCGTGGAGGCCATCGTCCCGGTCGTCGAGCGGGCCCGGGCCGCGCGGGCATGAGGGTCCTCGCCGCCATGTCCGGCGGCGTCGACTCCGCCGTCGCCGCCGCCCGCGCCGCCGAGGCCGGCCACGACGTGACCGGCGTCCACCTGGCCCTCTCGCGCAACCCCGCGTCGTACCGCACCGGCGCCCGCGGCTGCTGCACCATCGAGGACAGCAACGACGCGCGCCGCGCGGCCGACGTCATCGGGATCCCGTTCTACGTCTGGGACATGAGCGACCGCTTCCACGAGGACGTGGTCGAGGACTTCATGGACGAGTACGCCGCCGGGCGCACGCCCAACCCGTGCCTGCGCTGCAACGAGAAGATCAAGTTCGCCGCGGTCCTCGACCGCGCGCTGGCGCTCGGGTTCGACGCGGTCGTCACCGGCCACTATGCGCAGTTGCGCGAGGGCGCGGACGGGCTGGTCGAGATGCACCGCGCGGCCGACGGCGGCAAGGACCAGTCCTACGTCCTCGGGGTGCTCGACCAGGACCAGCTGCGGCACTCCCTGTTCCCGCTCGGGGACACCCCCAAGGCCCAGGTGCGCGAGGAGGCCGCCCGCCGCGGGCTGCTCGTCGCGGACAAGCCGGACAGCCACGACATCTGCTTCGTCGCCGACGGCGACAACGCCGGCTGGCTGCGCGAGAAGCTCGGCGACCGCGCGCCCAACCACGGCGGCGACATCGTCGACGACGCGACCGGCGAGGTGCTCGGCCGGCACGGGGGCACCTACGGCTACACGATCGGCCAGCGCAAGGGGCTGCGGATCGGGACGCCCGCCGCGGACGGCAAGCCGCGCTTCGTGCTCGACATCGAGCCGGTCTCCGGCACCGTCCGGGTCGGCCCCCGCGACCGGCTCGCGGTGGCCCACCTGCGGGGCGTCCGGCCGCGCTGGTGCGGCACCGTGCCGACCGGGCTCGACGGGCCCGGCGTCACCGTCCAGCTGCGCGCGCACGGCGACGAGCACCGCGCCCGGGTGGCCGTCGGCCCGGACGGCGTGGACGTCGAGCTGCTCGACCCGGCGTACGGCATCGCGCCCGGCCAGGCGGTCGTGGTGTACGACGGCACGCGGGTGGTCGGCTCGGCCACCATCGCCGCGACCCAGCGGGTCCCCGCGTGATCGCGGGGCGGACGCTGGCCACCGGGGTCGGATCGCACCCGGGCGAGGACCAGCGGTGGTTCGACGAGGCGGTCAGGGTCGTGCTCGGCGAGCTGGGGGAGGAGCCCGGGCTGCCGTACCTGCCCGAGGTGCCCGGCCGCGGCGCGACCGCCACGATGACCGGTCGCGGCCTCGCCGTCCTCGACGGGCTTGACGCCGACCTGCAGCCGGCCGGCTGGCGGCTCACCGGGTCCTCGGGGTCCCCGGGCCTCGACCACCGGCGCGCACGCAGCCGGCTCGCCCAGGACCTCGACGGGCTCGAGGAGCAGGCGCAGGCCGCGCTGACGTCCCCGGGCGGCGCCTTCAAGGTCCAGGTCGCCGGGCCGTGGACCCTGGCCGCCACCGTCGAGCGGCCCCGCGGGGACAAGGTCCTCGCCGACCACGGTGCCCGCCGGGAGCTGGCCCAGGCGCTCGCCGAGGGGGTCCGCTCCCACGTCGCCGACGTGCGTCGCCGGCTGCCGTCGGTCGACCGGCTGGTCGTCCAGGTCGACGAGCCGGCGCTCGCCGCCGTCGTCTCCGGGTCCGTGCCGACCGCCTCCGGCTTCGGCCGGCACCGCACGGTCGACCTGCCGGAGGCGTCCCAGGGCCTCGAGTGGGTGCTGGGCGCGATCGCCGAGGCCGGTGCGGAGCCGTGGGTGCACGCGTGCGCCCCCGGGACGCCCTGGGGCCTCGTGCGCGGCGCCGGTGCCCGTGGGCTGTCGGTCGATGTCGAGGTGCTGGCGGCCGCCGACCACGACGGGCTGGCCGAGGCGCTCGAGGCGGGGGAGTCGGTCGCCCTCGGCGTGCTGCCGGGCGCCGGCGGTGCGCTGCCCGGCGACTCCCACGTCACCGAGCGGGTGCTCCGCTGGCTGGACATGCTCGGCCTGGACCCCGCCGAGCTGCCCGGCCTGGTCGTGGCCCCGGCCTGCGGTCTCGCGGGCGCGGACGCGTCGTACGCACGCGCGGCGCTCGCCCTGGTCAGGACGAGCGCCGCGAACGTGCGGGCGGGCTGAGCTCAGCCGACGTGGACCCCGCCCTCGGGGCCGTCGGTCGCGAGCTCGGTGTGCTTGACGTTGAGGAACGCCCAGATCGCGATCGAGCCGAGCGCGATGAGTGCCGCGCCGACCAGGAACGCCGCCGTGGCGCCCTCGGTGAACGAGCCGAGGAAGGCGAGGCCGCCGGCCTGCTCGGGCGGGAGGCCCTGGGCGGTCAGCTGCTCGGAGAGCCGGTCCTTGGTGCCCTCGGCGTAGTGCAGGGAGACCGTGCCGAGGATGGCCAGGCCGAGCGCGCCGCCGACCTGCTGCATCGTGTTGAGCACGCCGGAGCCGATGCCGGAGTCCTCGGCGCGCAGGTGGTGCACCGCGGTCAGGGTGAGCGGCACGAAGGTGAGGCCCATGCCGATCGACATCAGGACGATGAACGGGAAGATCGACGCCCAGTAGCTCACGTCCGAGCCGAGGTGGCCGTCGGGGCCCAGCGCGAGGAGGTCGGCCGCGCCCGTGGGCACCGAGAGCCGGGAGAAGCCCACCAGGGCCACGACCGCCATCAGCGTGCCGACGCCGGCGATGTAGCGCGCGTCGATGCGGTTGACCAGGTTCGAGGAGACCCCGGCGCCGATGACGATGCCGACCGAGAACGGCAGGAACGCGAACCCGGTCTCGAGCGGGCTGTAGCCCACGACCAGCTGGATGAACAGGCTGAGGAAGTAGAACATCGCGAACATCGCGGCCGGGACCAGCGCCATCACGAGGAAGCTGGTGGCACGGGTGCGGTTGGCGAAGACCCGGACCGGGAGCAGCGGGTGGGAGACCCGGGACTCGACGAACGCGAAGGCGAGGAGCAGGGCGACGCCGGCGGCGAGCGAGGCGATCGTCCACGTGTCGCCCCAGCCGTGCGCCTCCTCGCCGGCCCGGCTGAAGCCGTAGACCAGGCCCAGCAGGCCGAGGGTGCCCGTGACGGCGCCGGGCACGTCGAGCTGACCGGGGTGCGACTCGGACTCCGGCAGGAAGCGCGGCGCCAGCAGCGCCGCGACGACGCCGATCGGCACGTTGATGAGGAACGTCCAGCGCCAGCCCTCGAGGCCGAGGATCGGGTCGAGCCCGGTGAGCCAGCCGCCCAGGATCAGGCCGACGGCGGCGCCGGCGCCCGACATGGCGGCGTACACGGCGAAGGCGCGGTTGCGCGCCGGGCCGGCCGGGAACGTCGTGGTGATCAGCGCCAGGGCGGCGGGGGAGGCGAGCGCCGCGCCGAGGCCCTGCAGGCCGCGGGCGCCGAGGAGGAGCGGCTCGCTGGTCGCGATGCCGCCCAGGAGCGAGGCGACCGCGAAGACCGCCAGGCCGATCATGAAGATCCGGCGGCGCCCGTAGAGGTCGGCCAGGCGGCCGCCGAGCAGCAGCAGGCCGCCGAAGGCCAGGGCGTAGCCGGTGACGATCCAGGTCAGGTTGGCCTCGTCGATGTCGAGGTCCTCGCCGATGAAGGGCAGGGCGATGTTGGCGATGCTCGCGTCGAGCACGACCATCAGCTGGGCGACCGAGATGAGCACGAGGGCCCAGCCCAGGTGTCGGGTACGCCCCGTCCCCGGATCGGCCACCGAGGTGTCGGTGGTGGTGATGTCGGACATGGGTGGTCCTCTTCCTTCTCTTTCAGTGGCCGTCGGTGGCGGCGGGTAGGACGATCTGGTCGATGACGCGGGCGACGAGCTCGGGTGAAGGCTCCTCGCCGAGGACGAAGACGCGGTGCAGGACGATGCCGGGCAGGGCCGCCTCGAGCAGGTCGAGGTCGGCGTCGGCGCGGACCTCGCCGCGTCGTACGGCGCGCTCCCACACCTCGCGGGAGGGCGCCTGCTTGAGGGGGACGACGTGCTCGCGCCAGGCGGCGGCGAAGTCGGCGTCGCGGGCGATGGCGGTGATGACGCTGGCGAAGAGGCCGACCTGCTCGCGGTCCATCAGGCCGTCCCCGGGGCCGAACCCGCAGAAGAGCAGCGTCAGGTCCTCGCGCAGGCTGCCGGTGTCGGGCACCTCCGTCGGCGTCTTGGTCGAGTGGAGGGCCTCCACCACCAGCCGGGCCTTGCTCGACCAGCGGCGGTAGAGCGTGGCCTTGGAGGCCCGCGCCCGGGTGGCCACGGCGTCCATCGTCAGCCGGTCGTAGCCGACGTCGCCCAGCACCTCGAGGGTCGCCGCGAGGATCTCCTGCTCGCGGTCGCCCTCGATGCGCGGTCGGGGAGCGTGCTCGGCGTCGGTGCCGGTCGGGACCATGGTCGGGTGTCCACCTCTCGTTCACCTGGACGAAACGGAACCGTTTCGTTCCATCGAGCCCCAACCAGCGACCTGCCGGTCCTATTCCACTGGTCTGGACCGCTCCCGCCGCCGCGCCTCATCGGTGGGCTGCGAGCGGTGTCGGAGGGGCCGGGCAAGATGTCCCCATGACCGACCCGACCCCGGCGAGCGAGGACGCACGCGAGGAGCACCGACGGCTGGCCGAGGAGGTCGAGGACGCCCGCTGGCGCTACTACGTGCTCGACGCCCCCTCGCTCTCCGACGCCGACTTCGACCGGCGGATGCGCAGGCTCGAGGAGCTCGAGGAGGCGAACCCCGAGCTCCGCACGCCCGACAGCCCGACCCAGAAGGTCGGGGGAGCCGTGTCCACCGACTTCACGGCGGTGGACCACCTCCAGCGCATGGAGAGCCTGGACAACGCCTTCTCCTTCGAGGAGCTGGAGGCGTGGTACGGCCGGCTGCGCCGCGACGGCGTGGAGGACCCGGCACTGCTCTGCGAGCTCAAGGTCGACGGGCTCGCCATCAACCTGCTCTACGAGGACGGCCGGCTCGTCCGCGCGTTGACCCGGGGGGACGGCCGCACCGGCGAGGACGTCACGCCGAACGTCAAGACCATCGACTCCGTCCCGCACCGGCTCACCGGTACCGACGAGCACCCGGTCCCGCGGCTGGTCGAGGTGCGGGGCGAGGTGTTCCTCCCGGTCGAGGCGTTCGAGCGGCTCAACGAGGCGATGACCGACGCCGGGAAGCCGGTCTTCGCCAACCCGCGCAACGCCGCCGCCGGCTCGCTGCGGCAGAAGGACCCCCGCGTCACGGCCACGCGCGCGCTCGGCATGGTCTGCCACGGCATCGGCAAGCGCGAGGGCTTCGAGCCGCGCGCCCAGTCCGCGGCGTACGACGCGCTGCGGGCGTGGGGCCTGCCGACCTCCGACCGGGCCCGGGTGGTGGAGTCCCTCGCCGAGGCGCAGGAGTTCATCGAGCACTACGGCGAGCACCGCCACGACGTCGAGCACGAGATCGACGGCGTCGTGCTCAAGGTCGACGACGTCGGCCAGCAGCGGCGGCTCGGGTCGACCAGCCGGGCTCCCCGGTGGGCGATCGCGTTCAAGTACCCGCCGGAGGAGGTCAACACCCTGCTCCACGCGATCGAGGTTCAGGTCGGCCGCACCGGTCGGGTCTCGCCGTTCGGGCGGATGGAGCCGACCCGCGTGGCCGGCTCGACGGTCGAGAAGGCCACCCTCCACAACGCCCACGAGGTGAAGCGCAAGGACGTGCGCCCCGGCGACACCGTCGTCCTGCGCAAGGCCGGCGACGTGATCCCCGAGATCGTCGGCCCGGTCCTGGCGCTGCGGCCCGAGGGCCTGCCGGAGTGGGTGATGCCGACCGAGTGCCCCGCCTGCGGGACCCCGCTGTACCAGCAGAAGGAGGGCGACCGGGACCTGCGCTGCCCCAACCACCGGTCCTGCCCCGCGCAGGCCCGGGAGCGGGTCTTCCACGTCGCCGGCCGCGGCGCCTTCGACATCGAGGGCCTGGGCTACGAGGCGGCCACCGCCCTGCTCGACGCCGGCGTGATCGCCAACGAGGGCGACGTCTTCGACATCACCGCCGAGGGGCTGCTGCGGGCGCCGCTGTTCACCCGTGCGCCGAAGAAGGACGAGGGCGACGGGCCGGTGCTCAACGCCAACGGCCAGCGGCTCCTCGCCAACCTCGGCGACCGCAAGCAGGTGCCGCTGTGGCGGGTGCTGGTCGCGCTGTCGATCCGCCACGTGGGGCCGACCGCCGCGCGCGCGCTGGCCCAGGAGTTCGGCTCGATGGAGCGGATCCGGGCGGCCAGCGAGGCCGAGCTGGCCGCTGCCGAGGGCGTCGGCCCGACCATCGCGGAGGCGGTGATCGAGTGGTTCTCGGTCGACTGGCACGCCGACATCGTCGAGAAGTGGACGGCCGCCGGCGTCGCCATGGCCGACGAGCGCGACGAGTCCACGCCCCGCACGCTGGAGGGGCTCTCGGTCGTGGTCACCGGCTCCCTCGAGGGCTTCAGCCGCGACGAGGCCAAGGAGGCGATCCTCGCCCGCGGCGGCAAGGCCGCGGGCTCGGTGTCGAAGAAGACCGACTTCGTGGTGGTGGGCGAGAACGCCGGGTCCAAGGCCGACAAGGCCGAGCAGCTCGGCGTGCCGGTCCTCGACGAGGACGGCTTCCGTGCGCTGCTCGAGGGTGGCGCGGACGCCGTGCGCCCGGCGGTCGCCGGGGACGGGGCCGGGGAGGACACCGGGGAGGACGCCGGAAATGGCACCGGGGCGGACGCCGAGGCCTGAGAGCCCCGGCGTCCGCAGTGGTCAGGCCTCGTAGAGGGTGCCGCCCACCCGGATCCCCGCCTCGTCCACCTCCACCGACGTGGGCGTGCAGGCACCGGTCGCGTCGCACACCGCCACCGTCTCCGCGGTGACCACCAGCAGCCGGCCGTCGGTGGTCCAGCCGCTGCCGGAGGCGCCGTCCAGGGCGACGTCGACCCGCCGCCCGGTCTCCAGGTCGACGAGCACGCCGTCCTCGGTGAAGCTGCACCGGTCGTCGTCCTTGCACAGCCGGTAGCCGTGCAGCAGCGCCGTCCGCCCGTCGGGGGACAGGCTGGCCAGCTGCTCGGGGCCGGAGGTCACCAGGAGCTCCTCCCGGCTGCCGACGGCCACGACGGCCTCGGCGTCCTGCGCGCGGGGTCCCTCGACGACGTCGACGACGTCGCGGCCGCCGCGGACCGCCGGCATGGTGCTGCCCGGCAGCGTGCTGGTGCTGACCTCGCCCGAGCGCCAGTCGACGGCCAGCGTGGCGTCGTCGAGCCCGACGTACACCGTGTCGCCGTCGAGCGCGACCGGCGGTGCCACCCAGCCGGCCCAGGTGTAGGAGCCCCGGACCGGGAAGCTCCGGACCTCCTCGCCGCTGCGCACGTCGCGGAGCACCACCTCCCAGCTGCGGGCGTCGCCGCCGGAGCGGGCGTAGGCCATGAGCGGGAGCGTGGGGTCGGTGCTCGCCACACGGTCGCCGAGGTCGAGGTCGAACGACGTCGGGGCGCCGTCGCCGTCGACCAGCTCGTAGTGGTGGTCGTCCTGGTCGGCCGAGGAGCTCGCGCCGGTGCGGACCAGCACGCCGGCGGAGGTGTAGTAGAGCGAGGTGACCACGCCGTCGACCTCGACCTCGGAGCCGTCGTCGAGGTGCACGGTGGACCCCGACCCGACCGCCCAGTCCACCGCAGGAGCGCTGGCCACCGGCAGGTCGACGCCGCGCCCGGGGGAGTCGTCGCCGCCGGTCGCCGCGAGGGCGCCGCCACCGACGAGGGCGAGGACCGCCAGCGACGTGCCGGCGGCCGCCAGCCTCCCGCGGCGCCGGATCCGCCGACCGCCCGCCAGGACGGTGGCGGGGTCCGGCGGCGGCACCCGCAGCTCGTCGGCCTCGGCGTGGAGGAGGGCGGAGAGACGTTCAGTCACGGTGGGCTCCTGAGGTGTGCGGGACGACGGCGTCGCCGAGCAGCGAGCGCAGCCGGACGAGTGCGTCGGAGGTCTGGCTCTTGACGGTGCCTTCGCTGCAGCCGAGGGCGGCGGCGACCTGGGCGACCGGGAGGTCGGCGTAGTAGCGCAGCACCACCACGGCGCGCTGCCGCGGCGCGAGCTCGGCGAGGGCCGCGACGAGGGTCGGCCGGTCCGCGAGGTCGGTGCCGGGGGCGACGTGCTCGGGCAGCTCGGCGGTCGGGCGCTCGTTGCGCCAGCCGCGCTTGCGGAACCAGGAGCCGGCGGTGTTGACCAGGACGGTGCGGGCGTACGCCGGCGCCGCCTCGAGGGTGCGCACCTTCGACCACGACGCGTACGTCTTGGCCAGCGCGGTCTGGACGAGGTCCTCGGCCTCGGCGTGGTCGCCGAGGAGGAGGTACGCCGTGCGGTACAGCGAGGGCCACGTGGCGTGGACCAGCTCGCCGAACTCGGCGTCGGAGGGTGGTCGTGGCACGGGGGGGCTCCTGTCGGGTGGTGTTTACCCGATCAGATGCCGCGACCGCCAGGACCGGTTGGGTGGGGCGGGGTGCCGGCGTACCGGCGTGCCAGCCAGGGGACCCGGTGGTTACCGGGGGAGTCTGCTGCTTCCCGGGGCAGATCCACCCCGGGAAGCGCAGGAGTCCCCGGTGGACCGGGGACTCCTGCAGGGGCCGTGCGGACGAGCAGCCTCAGCCGGCGAGCCGCTCCGCGACGGTGAGGGCGCGGACGACCAGGTGGTCCAGCGCGGCGTTGTCGTCGTCGTCCAGCTCGGCGGACTGGCCGGTGACCTTGCCGACGCCGTAGGGGTTGCCGTCGTTGAACTTCAGCTGGTCGGTGTAGCCCGGCGGCACGATGATGCCGCCGAAGTGGGCGAAGGTCGTGTGCATCGCCAGCAGCGTCGATTCCTGGCCGCCGTGCCGGGTCTGGGAGGAGGTGAAGGCGGTGTAGACCTTGTCGGCCAGCTTCCCCTGGGCCCACAGCGGGCCGAGGGTGTCGATGAACGACTGCAGCTGGCTGGTCACGTGGCCGTAGCGGGTCGGCGAGCCGAAGACCACGGCGTCGGCCCAGTCCAGGTCGTCGGGCGAGGCGACGGGCTCGCCCTCCACCTCGCGGCGGTGGGCCGCCCAGGCCTCCTGGCCCTCGACGACCTCGGTCGGGGCGGTCTCGGCGACGTGGCGCAGCCGCACCTCGGCACCGTGCTTCTCGGCGGCCTCGGCGACGCGCCGGGCCATCTGGTGGGTGGTGCCGTAGGAGGAGTAGTAGACGATCGCGAGCTTGGTCATGAGGAGCGGTGTCTCCGTCCGGTTGGGGTGTTCGGTTGACCGTTCAACTTCTCCGGTGCCCGACCGGCGACGGGACAAACGGGCCGGGCTCCTAAGATCGACCCCATGCCTGAGATAACGCGTGACGAGGTCGCGCACCTGGCGGACCTCGCCCGGATCGACCTGGACGACGCCGAGCTGGACCACCTCGCCCCGCAGCTGACGGTGATCCTGGAGTCGGTGGCCTCCATCACCGGGGCCGCCGGCGACGACGTGCCGCCGACGTCCCACCCGCTGCCGCTGACCAACGTCTTCCGGGAGGACGTCGTGACCCCGTCCCTGACCCCCGACGAGGCGCTCGCGATGGCGCCCGCCGTCGAGCAGCAGCGCTTCGCCGTGCCGCGGATCCTGGGGGACGAGCAGTGAGCACGCGAGACCACCTCGAGACCCGCACCGCCGCCGAGCTCGGCGACGCCCTGGCCGCCGGCGAGACCACCTCGGTCGCGCTGACCCAGGCCCACCTCGACCGCATCGCCGAGGTCGACGGCGCGGTCCACGCGTTCCTCCACGTCGACGCCGAGGGTGCGCTGGCCCAGGCCACCGAGTCCGACGCCCGCCGTGCCGCCGGCGCCGCGGCCTCGCGCCTCGACGGCGTGCCGATCGCCGTCAAGGACGTGCTGACCACGGTCGGGATGCCCACCACGTGCGGCTCGAAGATCCTGGAGGGCTGGCTGCCGCCGTACGACGCGACCGTCGTGCGCCGCCTCAAGGAGGCCGGCCTGCCGATCCTCGGCAAGACCAACATGGACGAGTTCGCGATGGGCTCCTCGACCGAGCACTCGGCGTACGGACCCACCCGCAACCCCTGGGACCTCGACCGGATCCCGGGCGGCTCGGGCGGCGGCTCGGCCGCGGCCGTGGCGGCCTTCGAGGCGCCGCTGGCCCTCGGCACCGACACCGGCGGCTCGATCCGCCAGCCCGGCGCCGTCACCGGCACCGTCGGCGTGAAGCCGACGTATGGCGGGGTGTCGCGCTACGGCCTCGTGGCGATGGCCAACAGCCTCGACCAGGTCGGGCCGGTGACCCGCACCGTGCTCGACTCCGCGCTGCTGCACGAGCTGGTCGGCGGGCACGACCCGTTCGACTCCACCAGCATCGCCCAGCCGCTCCCGGGCCTGGTCGCTGCCGCGGAGCAGGGCGCCCTCGGCGACCTGACCGGCGTGCGGGTCGGCGTCATCACCGAGCTGCAGGGGGAGGGCTACCAGGCGGGCGTGCAGGCGCGCTTCACCGAGGCCGTCGAGCTGCTGGTCAAGGCCGGCGCGGAGGTCGTCGAGGTCTCCTGCCCGAGCTTCGTCCACGCCCTGGCGACCTACTACCTGGTCATGCCGTGCGAGGCCTCCAGCAACCTGGCGAAGTTCGACGCCATGCGCTACGGCCTGCGCGTGCTCCCCGAGGGGATCGACAACCCGAGCGCCGAGCAGGTCATGCGCGCCACCCGTGACGCCGGCTTCGGCGACGAGGTCAAGCGCCGCATCATCCTGGGCACCTACGCGCTCTCCAGCGGCTACTACGACGCCTACTACGGCCAGGCCCAGAAGGTGCGGACGCTGATCAGCCGCGACTTCGACGCGGCCTTCGAGAAGGCCGACGTCCTGGTCTCCCCGACGGCGCCGACGACCGCGTTCAAGCTCGGCGAGAAGCTTGATGACCCGCTGGCGATGTACCTCAACGACCTCGCCACCATCCCGGCCAACCTCGCCGGCGTCCCCGGCATGTCGCTGCCCAGCGGCCTCGCCGAGGACGGCCTGCCCGCGGGCTTCCAGGTGCTGGCGCCCGCCCTGGCCGACGACCGGCTCTACCGCGTCGGCGCCGCGCTGGAGGCCGCGCTGCACGAGCAGTGGGGCGGCCCGCTGCTGGCGCAGGCACCCGCCCTGGAAGGAGCACCCCGATGACCACCACGAGCACCCGCGAGGCACTCATGCCGTGGGACGACGTGCTCGCGTCGTACGACCCGGCGCTGGGCCTGGAGGTCCACGTCGAGCTCAACACCGCGTCGAAGATGTTCTGCGGCTGCCCCACGGAGTTCGGCGCCGAGCCGAACACCCAGGTCTGCCCGACCTGCCTCGGCCTGCCCGGCGCCATGCCGGTCGTCAACGGCAAGGCGGTGGAGTCGGCCATCCGGATCGGGCTGGCGCTCAACTGCGAGATCGCCGAGTGGTGCCGGTTCGCGCGGAAGAACTACTTCTACCCGGACATGCCGAAGAACTTCCAGACCTCCCAGTACGACGAGCCGATCGCGTTCGAGGGCTACATGGACGTCGACGTCGACGGGGAGACCTTCCGCGTCGAGATCGAGCGCGCGCACATGGAGGAGGACACCGGCAAGTCGCTGCACGTCGGCGGGGCCACCGGTCGCATCCACGGTGCGGAGTACTCCCTGGTCGACTACAACCGCGCCGGCATCCCCCTGATCGAGATCGTCACCAAGCCGATCCGCGGCGCGGGGGAGAAGGCACCGGAGATCGCCAAGGCGTACGTCGCGCAGCTGCGCGAGCTGATCGTCGCCCTCGGCGTCTCCGACGCGCGGATGGACCAGGGCTCGATCCGCGCCGACGTGAACCTCTCGCTGGCGCCGAAGGGCACCGGCGAGCTGGGCACCCGCACGGAGACCAAGAACGTCAACTCGCTGCGCTCGGTGGAGCGGGCGGTCCGCTACGAGATGCAGCGCCACGGCGCGATCCTCTCCGGCGGCAGCCCGATCCTCCAGGAGACCCGCCACTGGCACGAGGACACCGGCATCACCACCAGCGGCCGGGAGAAGTCCGACGCTGAGGACTACCGGTACTTCCCCGAGCCCGACCTCGTCCCGGTGGCGCCCTCGCGCCAGTGGGTCGACGAGCTGCGCGGGACGCTGCCGGAGAACCCGACCGTGAAGCGGGCCCGGCTGCAGGAGGCCTGGGGCTTCTCGGACCTGGAGATGCGCGACACGGTGGGCGCCGGCGCGCTCGGCCTGGTCGAGGAGACGATCGCCGCCGGCGCCAGCCCGCAGGCGGCCCGCAAGTGGTGGCTCTCCGAGCTCGCCCGTCGCGCGAACGAGGCCGGCACCGAGCTCGCCGGCCTCGGCGTCTCGCCGGTCGACGTCGCCCGTGTCCAGGCGCTCGTGGACTCCGGCGCGATCAACGACAAGCTGGCGCGCCAGGTCTTCGACGGCGTGCTCGCCGGCGAGGGCACCCCGGACGAGGTCGTCGAGGGTCGTGGGCTCGCGATCGTCTCCGACGAGGGCGCGCTCTCCGCGGCCGTCGACAACGCCATCGCGGCCAACCCCGACGTCGCCGACAAGATCCGCGACGGCAAGGTCGCCGCGGCCGGTGCGCTCATCGGTGCGGTGATGAAGGAGATGCGCGGCCAGGCCGACGCCGGCCGCGTGCGCGAGCTGATCCTCGAAAAGCTCGGCTGAGCGCGCGCCTCCTGCTCGACCCGGCCAGGGGCCACCCGGCCCGTCCACGTGGACGGTCCCGGGTGGCCCCTGGTGCGTCGTGCGCCGGTGTCGAGGGGCGACGAACCGCAACGAGCGCGACCAGCCGTGACGAACGTCGACCGTGCGGCGTGTGACGGCTGTGACTGGTGGGACGGACCCGTACCCTGTGCACGCGGTCTTGGGGGACCGTCTCGTCCGTTGCTAGGAGTGTCGTGTCCGTCGTCCGCCGCACCCTGGGCCTGCTCGTCCTGAGCACGGTCCTCGCCCTCGTCCTCACCCTCGCCGGGTCCGTGCCGCTCGGCGCCGGCCCGGCCACCGCGGCGCCCGCCGCTCCGTCGGCCCGGTCCGTCGCGTCCGTCGGGCCCGCAGCCCTCGTGGCGGCGCCGCCGGCCGCACGCAAGGGGCCGAGGAAGGCGTGGCGCCCCCGCGCCGGCGCGACGTTCAACAACCCGCTCGGCGGGCGGCGCGAGCGGCGCCGGATCGTGCGCCAGGTGATCAAGGCGATCGACCACACCCCCCGCGGCGGCCAGATCCGCGTCGCGAGCTGGAACGTCCGCAACGCCGGCATCACCCGCGCGCTCGCCTCGGCGCACCGCCGGGGCGCGACCGTCCGGATGATCATGTCGCGCGGCAACCTGGGGACCAGCGAGGACCCGAACCCGGGCGTGCGCAGCCTGGTCCACGAGCTCTCCACCAACGGCAACGACGCCCGGCGACCGGCCCGCCGCAGCCACGTGAAGACCTGCGTGAGCTCCTGCCGCGGCACCAGCGGCATCTCGCACTCGAAGTTCTTCCTCTTCAGCCGCACCGGTCGCGCCCGCTGGGTGGTCATGAACGGCTCCTTCAACGCCACCGACCTCGCCTCCAGCAACCAGTGGAACGAGATCTACACCGTGCGCGGCAAGCCGGGGATGTACGACGCGTTCCGCGGCACGTTCGCCCAGATGTGGCGCGACAAGCCGGTGCGCAAGGCCTTCACCCGCGCCAAGGTCGGCCCGGTCACCGCGTTCTTCTACCCCTACGCCGGGCCCCGGGCGCGCCGGCTCGACCCGGCCCTCAGCGAGCTGAAGGCCGTGCGCTGCCGCGGTGCGCGCAACACCGCCAGCGGCCGCACCAAGGTCCGGATCGCGATGACCAGCTGGTTCGGCGAGCGCGGCACCCGCCTGGCGTGGCGGGTGCGCCGGATGCAGAACCACGGCTGCGACGTGAAGATCGTCTACGCCGTCATGGGCAACGAGGTGCTGCGCATCCTGCGCCGCGAGGGCCGACGGCCGGTGCGGATGCGCCAGATCGTCCAAGACTTCGACGGGGACGGGGTCTACGACCGCTACCTGCACATGAAGGTGCTCACCATCCGCGGGCGCTACCGCGGGGACCGCTCGGCCTGGATCACCGTCAACGGCTCGGCCAACTGGTCGCCGGCGGTGCTCAACAGCGACGAGGCGGTGCTGCGGATCAAGCGCCCCTCGGTCCTGCGCGACTACGACCGGTGGATCACCAAGCTCTACCGGCACCCGCCCGAGACCGGTCAGCTCGCGCCGCTGCTCGGCCGCCGGCTCGGCGTGCTGGACCCGTACGCCGAGATCGAGGTCGACTGACCGGCCCTGACCGGCCCTGACCGGCCGTGACCCGCGCTGACCGGGAAGCGGAGGGCCGGCGGCGCCGGACCCGCCGGACCCGCCGGACCCGCCGGCCCCGGGCACCCGGGTCCCGTGTGGCACGGGGGGCTCTTGTTACCGTCGTGGATGCAGTTGTCCCCCCACGACCGAGCCGATTCCGGGGTGCCTCGTCGATGACCAACCGCCCGTCCCTCCCCTTCGCACGGACCTCCCTCCTCACCGCGCTCACGAGCGTCGCCGCCGTCCTCGCCCTCCTGGCCGGCCCCCTCGCGGTGCCGGCCGAGGCCGCCCGCTACACCCCACCGGCGGGGGTGAAGACCAATGACCCGCTCGGTGGGCGCGACGCCCGTCGCGCGGTGATCGGGCACGTCATCAAGTCCATCAACGCCGTGCCGCGCAAGGGCCAGATCCGCATCGCCAGCTGGAACGTCCGCAGCGACGACATCGTCGACGCGCTCATCCGCGCGCACGCCAAGCGCAAGGTCGGCGTCAAGGTCGTCATGGACCGCCTCAACGCCAACCCCGACAACCCCAACCGTGGCGTCAACCGCCTGCAGCGCGCGCTGAAGGAGGGCAACGGCTCCCGCAAGCCGTACCTGCGCAGCGGGCTGCGCAAGTGCGTGAGCGCCTGCCGCGGGCGGGGCGGCATCGCCCACTCGAAGTTCTTCCTCTTCAGCCAGGCCGGCAAGGCCCGCTGGGTGGTCATGAACGGCTCGTTCAACGCCACCGACCTCGCGGCGTACGGCCAGTGGAACGACATGTACACCGTCGTCGGCCGCAAGCCGGTCTACCAGGAGCTGCGCACGGTCTTCGCCCAGATGTGGCAGGACGAGAACGTCAAGCAGGGCTACCGGCACCGGGCCTTCGGCAGGAGCCTCACCACGATGGTCTACCCCTGGCGCGGCAAGGGCACGCAGGGCGACCCGGTGCTGCGCGAGCTGTCGAAGATCTCCTGCACCGGCGCCCGCAACACCTCCTCGGGCCGGACGAAGATCCGGATCTCGATGACCTCCTGGCACGGTGAGCGCGGCAAGAAGATCGCCTGGGCGGTGCGCCGCAAGCAGAACTCCGGCTGCAACGTGAAGATCGTGTACGCCGTCGCGGGCAACGAGGTGCTCCGCATCCTGCGCCGCGAGGGCGCGAAGCCGGTGCCGCTGCGGCAGGTCACCCAGGACTTCAACGGCGACGGCGTCTACGACCGCTACCTGCACACCAAGGTGCTGACCGTGCGTGGCCACTACGGCAACGACCGCCGCGCCACCATGACCCTCAACGGCTCGGCCAACTGGTCCCCGGCGGCGCTGCCGAGCGACGAGGTGCTCATCCGGCTGCAGGCTCCGGGCGTGCTGAAGCGCTACAACGGCTTCGTCGAGCGGCTCTACCGCAACCCGCCGCCGCGCTCGCGCCCGGCCGCCGGGCGGACGGCGCGCACCGGCGCCGTGCAGCTGCCCGAGCACCTG
This sequence comes from Nocardioides sp. Arc9.136, assembly GCF_030506255.1. Classification (NCBI taxonomy): domain Bacteria; kingdom Bacillati; phylum Actinomycetota; class Actinomycetes; order Propionibacteriales; family Nocardioidaceae; genus Nocardioides; species Nocardioides sp. Arc9.136. The sequence continues at coordinate 1,392,977 of NZ_CP113431.1, forward strand.
CCCCTGGGCACGCTCGTCGACGGCGTCGACCCCTACGCCCTCATCCAGGAGGGCTGACCGGGGAGTCCCGACGCCCCGCCGCGGACGCGGTGGGGGAGGCCCGGCTGAGGCCTTCCTCACCCGTCCGAGGACGGTTGGGGGCGGGTGCAGCGTGGAGTACGCTGCCGCAGACATCCACACCGTCCACAGCCAGGGGAAGCCGGTCCGAGTCCGGCGCTGACCCGCAACCGTAGGTCGACGGCACCCAGCACCACCGGGACCGCGCGGCGAGCCGGAGCACCTGCTGCGAGACGCCCGATCACACGCTGTCGAGGAACGCAGCGGGTGGCCACGCCGGGGCTCCCCGGTCGCAGCCGTCCCGCTGGCGCAGCGGGAAGGAACACATGCGCAACCCAGCTCGCCTGCTCGCCGGAGGTCTCACCGCAGCGGTGCTCTCGGCCGGCGTCCTCTCCGCCCCCGCCCACGCGGCCCCCGAGGACCGCGGTGCCCGGTGGCTCACCCAGCAGCTCACCGACGGGCTGGTCCACAACGACCAGTACGACTTCGACGACTACGGCCTGACCGCGGACGTCGCCCTCGCCCTCGACGCCGTGGGCGGCGAGGCCCGGACCGTGCGCACGATCCGCAAGGCGCTGGCCCCTCGCGTCGACAGCTGGACCACGGGTGCCGACTTCGGCTCCAGCGACGTGTACGCCGGCTCGGTCGCCAAGGCCGCCGTGCTGGCCCAGCGCGCGGGCGCCGACGCCCGCGACTTCGGCGGCACCGACCTGGTCAAGCGGCTCAACGGCCGTGTCGTCAAGAAGGGCGCGGCCGCCGGCCGGATCCAGGACCGGGGCGCGACCGACTACGCCAACACCCTCGGGCAGGCCTACGCCGCCGAGGCCCTCTCCGTCGCGCGCTCGCGGCACGCGGCAGCGGCGGTCCGCTTCCTGCTGCGCCAGCAGTGCGACGCCGGCTACTTCCGGGTCACGCTCGACGCCGTGGACGCCGCCAGCCACGGCTGCGACGCCGCGCCGCGCTCGAACGCCAAGCCCAACGTCGACGCGACCGCCGTCGCGGTGATCTCCCTCCGCGCCCTGCCCCAGAAGTCGACGAAGGTCCGCCGCGCGATCAGCTCCGCGCTCGGCTGGCTGGCCAAGCGCCCGCAGCGCGACGGCCTGTACGCCTCCGACGGCCGGCGCACCGGCAGCGACCCGAACGCGAACAGCACCGGGCTCGCCGCCTGGGCGCTGGGCGACGCCGGTCGCTGCTCGGCGGCCCAGAAGGCGGCGCGCGCCGTCGCCGGCCTCCAGCTCACCGGCTCCTACGCCGGGACGCCGCTGGCCGGCGAGAAGGGTGCGATCGCCTTCGACCGCGCCGCCGAGAAGGCCGCGCGCGACGGCATCTCGGTGGAGGAGCGCGACCAGTGGCGCCGCGCGACGGCGCAGGGCGTGCCGGGCCTGGCGTACACGTCGGGCTGCCGCTGATGCTCCGCCGCCTGCTCGCACGCGCGGCCGCCGCGACCCTCGTGGTCGCGGCGGCCGGCGTGGTGACCCCGGCGCCCGCCCAGGCCGCGGCCTGCTCGAGCGACACCGGCGTCACCGCGGTCGTCGACCACAACCAGCTCGGCGGCGGCGTGCAGCAGGTGTGCGTCCCGGGCGGCGGCGGTGACACCGCGGCTGCCGTCTTCGGCGCTGCGGGGTTCCCGCTCTCCTACGCCCAGCGCGACCCCGGCTTCGTGTGCCGCGTGGGTGGCGTGCCCGCCAGCGACCCGTGCGTCAACGCCGCGCCGGCCGACGCCTACTGGGCGCTGTACTGGTCCGACGGCACGTCGGGCTCCTGGACCTACGCCTCCCTCGGTGCCGGCAGCCTCACGGTGCCCGACGGCGGCTACGTCGCGTTCTCCTGGCAGGGCTCGAGCACCAAGAGCCCGCCGAGCGCGACCCCCACGCCGCACCGGGCCCCGGCCGCTTCGCCGAGCCCCACCGCGGGCCCGACGAAGCAGCCGTCCACCGGCGGCGGGCGCTCCACCCCCACGGCGGGGCCGACCCGCGGCCCGGCCGCGGCGCCGACGACCAGCGGCTCGGCCGGTGCCGCGGCGTCGCCCTCCGCGGACGCGTCGACGACGGCCGGCGAGGACGCAGCCGGGGGGCGCGAGGACCGCAAGGACCGCAAGGCCCGCGAGGACGACGAGCGCCGCTCGGGCGACCGGCGCGCCGGTGCGTCCGGCTCGGCCTCGCCCAGCCCGTCGGAGGCCGGCTCCACGACGTACCCGGCGGTCGAGGAGGACACCGCACCCACCGCCGCCGAGCCGGACGACGACGGCCTCCCGGCCTGGGTGCCGCTCGCGTTCGTCGTGCTCCTGCTGGCCGCGGTCGCCGCGGTCGTGGCCCGCCGTCGCACGACCGGGAGGCCGTGAGCACGGCCATGACCAGAGCATGAGCACGGCGTGAGCGGGACCAGGTCGGGCGTGGCCGACGTCCGCGCGCGGGCCCGGGCGGCGCGCCTGCCGCGCGACCTCCACCCGGTCGCGTGGTACGCGTGGGCGATCGGCCTGGCGACGGCCGCCTCGTCGACGACCAACCCGCTCGTCCTGGGCCTCCTGCTCGCCGTGGCGACGCTCGTGGTCGTGAGCCGCCGCTCCGACCAGCCGTGGGCGGCGTCCTTCCGGCTCTACCTCTGGCTGGGGCTCCTCGTGCTGGTGCTGCGGGTGCTGTTCCGGGTCGTCTTCGGCGGCAGCTACCCCGGCACCGTCCTCCTGGACCTGCCGCAGGTGCCGCTCCCGGACTGGGTCCTGGGCGTCACGCTGCTCGGCCCGGTGACGCGGGAGGGCCTGCTGAGCGGGGTGTACGACGGGCTGCGGCTCGCCACGATCATCGTCTGCATCGGCGCGGCCAACGCGCTGGCCAACCCCAAGCGGCTGCTCCGCTCGGTGCCGCCGGCGCTCCACGAGGTCGGCACCGCGCTGGTCGTCGCCGTCACCGTGCTGCCCCAGCTGGCCGACAGCGTCCGGCGGGTCCGCGCCGCCCAGCAGCTGCGCGCGGGGGAGGAGCGCCGCGTCCGGGGGCTGCGGCGCGTGCTCGTGCCGGTGCTGGAGGACGCGCTCGAGCGCTCCCTGGCGCTGGCGGCCGGCATGGACGCCCGCGGGTACGGCCGGGCCCCGGGCCTCGGGAGGACCGAGCGGCGCACCACCGGGGCGTTCCTGCTGCTGGGCCTGTGCGGCATCTGCGTCGGGGTGTACGGCGTCCTCGACCGGACCGCGCCGCGTGCGCTGGCGGCCCCGATGCTGGTCCTCGGCGTGGTCGCGGCGGTGGCCGGCCTGGCCAGCGCCGGGCGGCGGGTGGAGCGCAGCCGCTACCGGCCCGACCGGTGGCGCTGGCCGGAGCTGGTCGTCGTCGCCTCCGGGGTGGCCGTCGGCGCGGTCGGCGTGTGGGCCAGCCGTAGCCAGGTCGCGATCGCCTACCCCGACCTGGCCGGCGCGCCGGAGATCAGCCTGGTCCTGCTCGTCGGCGTGCTCCTCGGAGCGCTCGCGGCGGTCGTAGCGCCGGCGCCGAGGACGGTGGCGGCGTGATCGAGCTGCGGGGCATCACGTTCAGCTACGGCGAGGGGCACCCGCCGGTGCTCGACGGCGTCGACCTGACGATCGAGGAGGGCGAGCTGCTCCTGGTGAGCGGGCCGACCGGCGTCGGGAAGTCGACGCTGCTCGGCGTCGTCACCGGCCTGGTGCCGCGGTTCTCCGGCGGCGTGCTCACCGGCGACGTGCTCCTCGACGGCACCAGCGTGGTCCAGGCGCCGCCGCGCGACCGCGCCCACGTCGTGGGGTACGTCGGCCAGGACCCCGCCGCGGGGTTCGTGACCGACACCGTGGAGGAGGAGCTCGCGTACGGCATGGAGCAGCTCGGCCTGCCGCCCGCGACGATGCGCCGCCGGGTCGAGGAGACCCTCGACCTGCTCGGCATCGCCGCGCTGCGCGACCGGGACCTGCGCACGCTCTCGGGGGGCCAGCAGCAGCGGGTCGCCATCGGGGCGGTGCTGACCATGCACCCCCGACTGCTGGTCCTCGACGAGCCCACCAGCGCCCTCGACCCCACCGCGGCCGAGGAGGTGCTCGCCACGCTGACCCGGCTCGTCCACGACCTCGGCGTGTCCGTGCTCCTGGCCGAGCACCGGCTCGAGCGCGTGGTGCCCTTCGCCGACCGGATGCTGCTGCTCGACGGCAGCGGGTCGGTCCGCGTCGGGGAGACCGCCGAGTTGCTCGAGACCTCGCCCGTCGTCCCGCCGATCGTCGAGCTCGGCCGGCTCGCCGGCTGGCACCCGCTGCCGCTGAGCGTCCGTGACGCGCGCCGACGGGCGCGCTCGCTGGTCCTGACCCCGCCCGGGGCGGAGCCCGGGACCGACCCCGGCCGGGACACCCGGTCCGGCGCCCCCCTCCTCGACGCGCGGTCGCTGACCGTGGTCCACGGCCGCACCACCGCGCTGCGCGAGGTCGACCTGCGCCTGGTCGCCGGGCGGGTGACCGGCCTGATGGGTCGCAACGGCGCCGGGAAGTCCTCGCTGCTGTGGGCGCTGCAGGGCAGCCGCCGCCGGCACGCCGGCACGGTCGACGTCGCGGGGCAGGACCCCGCCCGCCTGGGCCCGGCCGAGCGCCGGGCCGCGGTGGGGCTGCTGCCCCAGGACGCCGCCGACCTGCTGTACCTCGAGACCGTCGCCGAGGAGTGCGCCGCGGGCGGCCCGACCACCCGCGGGATCCTCGACTCCCTCGTGCCCGGTGTCCCCGACGACGCCCATCCCCGTGACCTCTCCGAAGGCCAGCGGCTCGCGCTCGCGCTGTCGCTGGTGCTGGCCGCCCGGCCCCGGGTGCTGCTGCTCGACGAGCCGACGCGCGGGCTGGACTACGCGGCCAAGGAGGTCCTGGCCGCGACGCTGCGCCGCCTCGCCGCCGACGGCCGGGCGGTGCTGGTCGCGACGCACGACGTGGAGTTCGTCGCCCAGGCTGCCGACGACGTGGTGGTGCTGGCCGAGGGAGAGGTGGTCTCGGACGGCCCGGCACGCCGCGTGCTCGCGGAGTCGCCGTCCTTCGCCCCGCAGGTGGCCAAGGTGCTCGGGCCGCCGTGGCTGCGGGTCGACGAGGTCGCCCGGGCCCTGGAGCCGGCGTGAGCGGCGCAGGCTCGACGGCGGCGGTCCGCGTCTCCCGCCGCTCGGCGCTCGTCCTGTCCGTGGCGTCCCTGGCGGGGCTGATGATGCTGTGCTGGCCGCTGCTGCTGCAGTCGCCGGGCGAGGCCCGCGTCGACCCGCCGTTCCTGTTCCTGGCCCTGCTGCCGGTCGTGGTGGTGGTCGTGCTCGCCGAGCTGACCGAGGGCGGGCTCGACGCCCGGGTGCTGTCCGTCCTCGGCGTGCTGAGCGCGGTCCAGGCCGTGCTGCGCGCCGTCTCCGCCGGCACGGCGGGCGTGGAGCTGGTCTTCTTCCTGCTCGTGCTGGCCGGGCGGGTCTTCGGGCCCGGTTTCGGATTCGTGCTCGGGTGCACGTCGCTGTTCACCTCGGCGCTGATGACCGCCGGCGTCGGGCCGTGGCTGCCGTTCCAGATGATGTGCGCGGCCTGGCTGGGGATGGGCGCGGGCCTGCTGCCCCGCCGGGTGCGGGGGCGCTGGGAGATCGCGATGCTGGCGGCGTACGGCGTGCTGGCGGCGTACCTCTTCGGCGCGCTGATGAACCTCTCGTCGTGGCCGTTCCTGCTCGGCGTGCAGGTGCCCGGTCACGAGGGGTCGCTGGCCTTCGTGCCGGGCGCGCCGGTGCTCGACAACCTCGCAACGTTCGCGCGGTACACCCTGCTCACCTCGACCGGCAGCTTCGACACCGGCCGTGCCGTGACCAACGCGGTCGCGATCGTGCTGCTCGGCCCCGCGGTGCTCACCACGCTGCGGCGGGCGGCCCGGCGCGCGACCGTCGTCGGCGAGGTCCGCCGGGTGGACGGGGCGGAGGCCGAGCCGCCGGTCAGGGCCTGAGCGCCAGGATCCGGTCGTCGCCCTCGACGGGCTCGCCGCGGCCGTCGCGGTTGCTCGTGCTCAGCCACAGGACGCCGTCGGGCGAGACCGCGACGGTGCGCATCCGGCCGTGCTCCCCGACGAGGAACGCCTCGGGCTCCCCGGCCCCGCCGCCCTCGACGGGCACCCGCCACAGGCGCTCGCCGCGCAGGGCCGCGAGGTAGAGGTGGCCGTCGAGGAACGCCAGTCCGGAGGGCGAGGCCTCATCGGTGCGCCACTGCACCTCCGGGTCGACGAACTCGCCGCTCGGCCCGCCCTCGATGTCGCCCTCGGCGCGGCCCTCGACCTCGGGCCAGCCGTAGTTGCGACCCTTCTCGACGAGGTTCAGCTCGTCCCACGTGCTGTCGCCGAACTCCGAGGCCCACAGCCGGCCGTCCGCGTCGAACGCCAGGCCCTGCACGTTGCGGTGGCCCCACGACCAGACGGGGGAGTCGAAGGGGTTGCCGGGCGCCGGGTCGCCCTCGGTCGTGATCCGCAGGATCTTGCCGCCGAGGTCGTCACGGTCCTGGGAGCGCGACTCCTCGCCGCCCTCGCCGGTGGAGACGTAGAGGTGACCGTCGGGCCCGAACAGCAGCCGCCCGCCGTCGTGGATGAACCCGTTGGGGATGCCGGTGAGGACGTCCTCGGTCGCGCCGAGCCGGTCGCCGCGCAGCTGCGCCCGCACGACGCGGTTGTCCTCCGCGGTGGAGACGTAGAGGTAGACCAGCCGGTCCTCGGCGAAGTCCGGGGAGACCGCGACACCCAGGAGGCCGGCTTCGCCCTGGGGGGCGGCCGCGTCGATCGTGCCGAGCTCGGTGACGTCGCCGTCCGCGGTCACGCGGAGCACGCGGGTGGTGTCGCGCTCGGTGACGACGGCGTCGCCGTCGGGCAGGAAGTCGATGCCCCACGGGGCCTCGAGGCCGGTCACGACCGTGCCCGTCACCGTCGGTCGCGCGGAGGTCCCGCCCGCGCCGGCGCCGCCGTCGGGGGTCCCGCTCGCGCTCCCACCGGGGCTTCCACCGGAGGAGGGTCGCGACGACGGGCTCGCCGGGGCGGTCCCGGTGACGTCGACGTCGACCTCGTTGCCGCCCTGGCCGCACCCGGCGAGCACGAGCGGGGCGAGCAGCGCGCCGGCGGCGTACGTCGCGAGGCGGCGGGTCGGCCGGCGCACGTCAGGCGGCCTTCTCGCTCGAGACCCGGGCCACCAGGTTGACCAGCAGCCGGTGCACCTCGTCGGGGTGCTCCATCTGGATGAAGTGGGAGCCCTCGAGCTCCACGTAGGTCCCGTCCGCCACGCGCTCGGCCGCGCTCGCCATGTGCCGGGCCCCGGCCAGCAGGTCCCACCGGCCCGCGACGAAGACACACGGCACGCCCACCCGGCTCAGCGGCACGCGTCGGTGCCGGGAGGTGGTCAGCGCCATGTGGAAGTACCAGTCGACGGGGGTGGTGAGGAACTGCCGGACAGCCGCCGCGGTGAGCTGCGGGTCGGCCACCGGGAACATGAAGCCGCTGTGGCTGAGCACGTCGACGGTCCGCTCGCCGACCGGCAGCCGCGTGGTGACCGGCGTGACCGCCCGGCCGGCGAGCCGGACGGCGCGGGAGACGCCCGTCGTGACCGCACGGGCGGCGACGCGGGGGAGCCGCAGGGGACCGAGCATGGTGGCGAAGGTGTCGCCGGGGACGCCGGCGACCGCGAGGATCCCGCCGACCCGCTCGGGGTGGTCCACGGCCAGCTGGAAGGCGGTGTTGACGCCGATGGACCAGCCCATCACCACGACCCGGTCCAGGCCGAAGTGGTCCATGACCGACAGCGCGTCCTCGACCAGCTCGTCGACGCCGCAGGCGTCGGCGCGCGCCGGCCGGTCCGAGCCGCCGGTGCCGCGGTGGTTCCACGACACGACCCGCACCCCGCAGCCGGGGTCGAGCAGCGCGGGCCAGGCGAAGGCGCTGGTGCCGAGGCCGTTGCACAGCAGCACCGCGGGTCCGGCGAGCCGGCCCTCGGGGTCGTTCGTCCAGGCCCGCAGCCGGGTGCCGTCGTCTGAGAGCACGTCGGTGAAGGCGACGGTGGCGGGAGGCGCGGGCGCAGTGCGGGCGGCGGGCTGCATGCAGCCAGGGTGCCAGAGCGCCGCGAGGGCGGGATGGTGGACGAGCCCGCCGGCCCGGCGAGGGCCGGACCGGCGGGCTCAGCCGTGAGCGGCGCGCCGGACCGGAGTCGCCGGCACGACCGTCCCCGCCAGGGCGGCGAGGAAGTCCTCCACGTCGTCGCGCTCGGCACGTCGTCGGGCCAGCGCGGTGGAGGCGACCATGGCGTTGCGCCGGGCCCGCAGCTGGGACTCCTCCGGCCACGTGCGGACCCGGTGGACGAGGGTCGGCAGCAGCGGGAGCAGGGAGCTGGGGGCCATGGCTCGACGCTAGGAGCGGCCCGCGACGCAGAGGTCACTGCCGTGTGACGTTCCGGTGAACTGGTCCAGACACCGCGGGCGGTACGGGACGGGCGGCCGGGGAGCGCTCAGTCCGGGACCGGCTCCGCGAGCGTCCGCCCCGACCGGGTCGCGCCGACGCTGGCGACGACGACGCAGGCCATCGCGACCCACTGGACGGGGGCGAGCAGCTCGCCGAGCACCACGATGCCGGCGAGCGCCGCCGCGGCCGGCTCCAGCGACATCAGCACGCTGAACACCGACGGCTTGATCGAGCGGAGCGCGACCAGCTCGCAGGTGTACGGCACCACGGAGCTGAGCAGGCCGACCAGCGCCCCGAGGAGCACCACGTGGAGGTCGGCCAGCTGGTCGCCGTACCTCCCCAGCGCCAGCGGCGAGAGCAGCAGGGTCGCGACGACGCTGGCCACCGCCAGCCCGTCGAGGCCGCGCCAGCGGGCGCCGGTCTCCGCGCTGAGCAGGATGTACGCCGCCCACGCGGCGCCGGCGAGGACCGCGAAGGCCACGCCGGCGAGGTCGAGGTCGGAGCGCTCGAAGCCGAGCAGCAGCACGCCGAGGCCGGCCAGCCCCACCCAGGCGAGGTCGCGCAGCCTGCGCGAGCCCAGCACCGCCAGGGTCAGCGGGCCGACGAACTCGATGGTGACCGCGAGCCCGAGCGGGATGCGCTGAAAGGACTGGTAGATCGCCCAGTTCATCAGCCCCAGCGAGGCGCCGTACCCCAGGACGACCAGCCAGTCCTGCCGGCTCTTGCCGCGCAGCACCGGCCGGGCCACGAGCACGAGGACCACGGCGCTGGTCACCAGCCGCAGCCAGACGATGGTGGTGGGGGAGACCTCGTCGAACAGGCTCTTCGCCACCCCCGCTCCCAGCTGGACCGAGGCGATGCCGACCAGGACGAGCCAGACCGGCGAGACCCCGCGCAGGGGCGCGGCGGCGACGCGTGAGCCGGGCGATGAGTTCGGCTGCGTCACCGGGTCAAGGTAGGGGACCGGTCGACGGCGGAAGGAGCGGGGATGGCTCGCGGGACGATCCTGATGGTGGGCACGCGCAAGGGGCTCTGGCTCGGGCGCTCGGACGAGGCGCGGGAGGACTGGGAGTTCACCGGCCCGCACTTCGACATGGAGGAGGTCTACTCCTGCATGGTCGACACCCGCGGCGAGCGGCCCCGGCTCCTCGCCGGGGCGTCGTCGAGCTGGCTGGGGCCGCAGGTGCGCCGTTCCGACGACCTCGGCGCGACGTGGGAGGAGACGCCGGGCGGCGCGGTCCGCTTCCCCGACGACGTCGACGCCAGCGTCGAGCGGATCTGGCAGCTGACCCCCGGCCCCGACCCCGGGTCGGTGTGGGCCGGCACGGAGCCGGGCGCGGTCTTCCGCTCCCACGACGGCGGCGAGACCTTCGCCCTCGAGCGGGCGCTGTGGGACCACCCGCACCGGTCGGAGTGGGGGGAGGGGTTCGGCGGCCAGGCCTTCCACACCGTGCTCCCGCACCCGACCGACCCGGCCTCGGTCACCGTCGCGATCTCGACCGGCGGGGTCTACCAGACCTCGGACGGCGGCGCGTCGTGGCAGCCGCGGAACACCGGCATCCGGGCGGACTTCCTGCCCGAGGGCCAGCAGTACCCCGAGCTCGGCCAGTGCGTCCACAAGGTGGCCCGGCACCCGGCGCGGCCCGAGCGGCTCTACCTGCAGAACCACGGCGGCGTCTACCGCTCGGACGACCACGCCGCGACCTGGGTGTCGATCGCCGACGGGCTGCCCGCCGACTTCGGGTTCCCGGTCGTGGTGCACCCACAGGAGCCCGACACCGTCTTCCTCTTCCCCCTCAGCGCGGGCTTCGGCCGCTACCCGACCGACGGCCGGGCCCGGGTCTGGCGCTCGCGCGACGCCGGGGAGACCTGGGAGGAGCTCGGCGATGGTCTGCCGGACCGGTTCTTCGTGGGCGTCATGCGCGACGCGATGTGCGCCGACGACCACGAGCGGACCGGGCTCTACCTCGGTGCGCGCAACGGCGCGGTGTGGGGCTCGGCGGACGGCGGTGACACCTGGCGCTGCGTGGTGGCAGACCTGCCCGACGTGATGGTGGTGCGCGCGGCGCTCGTCTGATATCTCACACCGGTTGAGACCCGACGGGCCGCGGCGGCGCCCGCGACTAGGCTGGCCCGCATGACCGAGCAGGACCCGAAGCCCACCACGCCCGACATCAAGCCCCGCTCCCGCGACGTCACCGACGGCCTCGAGCGGGCCGCGGCGCGCGGCATGCTCCGGGCGGTCGGCATGGGCGACGACGACTGGGAGAAGCCCCAGATCGGCGTCGCCTCGAGCTGGAACGAGATCACCCCCTGCAACCTGTCCCTCGACCGCCTCGCGAAGGCCGCCAAGAACGGCGTGCACGCGGCGGGCGGCTTCCCGATGGAGTTCGGGACCATCTCGGTCTCCGACGGCATCTCCATGGGCCACGAGGGCATGCACTACTCGCTGGTCTCCCGCGAGGTCATCGCGGACTCCGTCGAGGTCGTGATGAGTGCGGAGCGGCTCGACGGCTCGGTGCTGCTCGCCGGCTGCGACAAGTCGCTGCCCGGGATGATGATGGCCGCCGCGCGGCTGGACCTCTCCAGCGTCTTCCTCTACGCCGGCTCGATCATGCCGGGCAACGTCGACGGTCGCGACGTCACGATCATCGACGCGTTCGAGGCCGTCGGAGCCTGCCTGGCCGGCAAGATCTCCCGGGAGGAGGTCGACAAGGTCGAGCGCGCCATCTGCCCCGGCGAGGGCGCCTGCGGCGGCATGTACACCGCCAACACGATGGCCGCGGTCGCCGAGGCCATCGGCATGTCGCTGCCCGGGTCCGCCGCGCCGCCGGCCGTGGACCGCCGCCGCGACGGCTACGCCCACAAGTCCGGCGAGGCCGTGGTCAACCTGCTGCGCAAGGGCATCACCGCCCGCCAGATCATGATCAGGGAGGCCTTCGAGAACGCCATCACCGTCGTGATGGCGCTCGGCGGCTCCACCAACGCCGTCCTGCACCTGCTCGCCATGGCCCGCGAGGCCGAGGTCGACCTGACCATCGACGACTTCAACCGGATCGGCGACAAGGTCCCGCACCTGGGCGACCTCAAGCCGTTCGGCAAGTACGTCATGTACGACGTCGACAAGGTCGGCGGCATCCCGGTCGTCATGAAGGCGCTGCTCGACGCGGGCCTCATGCACGGCGACTGCCTGACGGTCACCGGCAAGACGCTGGCCGAGAACCTCGCCGAGCTCGCGCCCCCGGCCCTCGACGACGACGTCATCCGCAGCCTCGACCGCCCGATCCACGCCACCGGCGGCCTGACCATCCTCAAGGGCTCGCTGGCCCCCGAGGGCGCGGTCGTGAAGTCGGCGGGCTTCGACGAGTCGGTCTTCACCGGCACCGCCCGGGTCTTCGACGGCGAGCGCGCGGCGATGGACGCCCTCGCCGAGGGCCGCATCGTCGCCGGCGACGTGGTGGTCATCCGCTACGAGGGCCCCAAGGGCGGCCCCGGCATGCGCGAGATGCTCGCCATCACCGGCGCGATCAAGGGCGCGGGCCTCGGCAAGGACGTCCTGCTCCTGACCGACGGCCGGTTCTCCGGCGGCACGACCGGCCTCTGCGTCGGCCACGTCGCCCCGGAGGCCGTCGACGGCGGTCCGATCGCCTTCGTCCGCGACGGCGACACCATCACCCTCGACGTGCTCAACCGCAGCCTCGAGGTCGAGATCGACGACCTCGAGGCCCGCAAGGTCGGCTGGGAGCCCAATGCGCCCAAGTACACCCGGGGCGTCCTCGGCAAGTACGCCGCGACCGTCCGCTCCGCCGCGCACGGCGCGGTCACCAGCTGACCGGGGTGACCCGGGGGACCGGGGCCGGGCAGCTCGGTCGCGAGCTGCTCGGCTTCGGGCCGCACGCCGGCGCCCACCGCGTCGCGGCGCGGGCCGGCGTCTCGGTGCTCGTGCCGCTCCTCGTGCTGCTGGCGGCCGGGCGGCTGGAGTGGTCCATCTACGCCACCTTCGGGGCGTTCACCGCGCTCTACGGCCGCGAGCGCGTCGGCCCGCTGCGGGTGCGGCTGCAGACCGAGGTCGGCGTCCTGCTGACCGCCGTCGTCGCCGTCGGCACCCTGGTCGGCTCCTCCGAGCACCGGGCCTGGGTCGCCGTCCCCACGGCGGCGCTGCTGACGATCGGCGCGGCCGTCCTCTCCGACCGGCAGCACTGGCACCCGCCCGGCGCGCTGTTCCCCGTCTTCGCGCTCACCGCCTGCGCCTCGATCCCCGGCGAGCCCTCCGACGCCCTCGTGGCGCTCCTCGTCGCCGGCTGCTCCGCGGCGTTCTCGCTGCTGGTGGGGAACCTCGGCGCCTGGCTGCGGCGCCGGCGCGCGACGTACGCCGCCGCCGACCGCCCGTCCGGCGCCCCGGGTGCCCGGGCGGCGAGCCCGACCACGGGGCTGTGGCGGCACGTGCTGCCCAGTGGCGTCGCGGTGCTGCTCGCCGGCAGCGTGGCGACCGGGGTCGGCATCGGCCACCCCTACTGGGCGATGGTCTCCGCGGTCGTCCCGCTCGCGGCCGCCGACCCGCTGCGCCAGCTCGTGCGCGGCCTGCACCGCCTGCTCGGCACCGGCGTCGGCCTCGCGCTCGCGGGGGCGCTCCTGGCGCTCGACCTCGGGCCGCTCGCCACCGTGCTGGCGGTCGTCGCGCTGCAGGTCGCCGCCGAGCTGCTCGTCGGCCGCAACTACGCGCTCGCGCTGGTGGTCATCACGCCCCTGGCCCTGCTGATGGTGCACCTCGTCTCGCCGGTGCCGACCTCCGAGCTGCTCGTCGACCGCGGCACCGAGACGCTCGTCGGCGTGGTCATCGGGCTGGCCGTCGGGTGGCTCGCCCGCCGGGTGGGGTCGGCCCGCGCCGCCGGCTGAGGAGACGGTGTCGGCGCCGGCTGCCAGGATCGCCGCATGGACCAGCGGATCAGCTTCGTGACCCTGGCCGTGGCCGACCTCGCCGCGAGCCGGGCGTTCTACTGCGACGGCCTGGGGTGGACGCCGGCGCTCGAGGTGCCCGACGACGTGGTGATGATCGAGGTGGGGGAGCACCTCGTGCTCTCGCTGTGGGTGCGCTCGGCCTTCGAGGCCGAGGTGGGTCCGCTCGCCACCGGACCGGGCGTCGCGCCGTTCACGCTGGCGCACAACGTCGCGACCCCCGCGGAGGTCGACGCGGTGCTCGACACGGCCCGCGCCGCGGGCGCCGACCCGGTGAGCGGTGCGACCGAGCGCCCGTGGGGCGGGTACACCGGCTACTTCGCCGACCCGGACGGCCACCGCTGGGAGGTCGCCTGGAACCCCGGCCCGATCGGGCAGCGCGTGCTGCCCTGAGCCCTCGGGTACGAGAGCACGAGACGGACCCCCCTGCAACGGAAGGTGTCGCCCGTGACCGACCCACGAGACCGCCCCGCGGCGGGCGCGCCCGGTGACCGCACCCGGCTGTCCGGCCGCGACGTCGAGGCCGAGCAGCTCGCCGACTGGCGGGTGATGTTCGAGCAGCTGCACGCCCGGTTCGCCACCGGTGACTTCGCGACCGGGCTCCGGCTCGTCGCGGCCATCGGCGAGGCGGCCGAGGAGATGGACCACCACCCCGACGTCGAGCTGACGTACGGCGCCGTCGCGGTGCGGACGTGGAGCCACGACATCGGCGCGGTGACCCGGCGCGACGTGCGCCTCGCCCGGGCGGTCAGCGACGCGGCCGGCCGCCTCGGCGCGACCGCGGAACCGCACCGGCTCTCGGTCCTCGAGCTGGCGCTGGACACCCACGACCTCGACGAGGTGCGGCCGTTCTGGGCGGCGGTGCTGGGCTACGAGCCCGTCGACGACCCCGACGAGCTCCGCGATCCGCTGGGCCACGGCCCCACCCTGTGGTTCCAGGAGTCCGGCCCCCGCCGGCCCGGCGACATCGAGCAGCGCTTCCACCTCGACGTGCGCGTCCCGCCCGAGGTCGCCGAGCAGCGGGTACGCGCGGCGGTCGGGGCCGGCGGCACCCTCGTCGACGACGGCCCGGCCCCCCGCTTCTGGGTGCTCGCCGACGCCCAGGGCAACCGCGCCTGCATCACCACCTGGCTGGGCCGCGAGGACTGAGCGCGCGTGAGCTTTAGCGGCCCACCGCCAAGTTCGTCGGCCGGCCGCCGGACCTGCGCCCATCGCACCCTCACCCGGCCCAACATGTGGGATTTGTGTCCCGTATGCTGGGACGGCAGTCGGGTCCGGGTGACGGGCGCGGGGGCGGGCGGCTACCGTGGTGGCATGCGCCAGGACCTCCTTGTACGCACGCGACGCGTGGGCTGAGCCGAACCGGCTCCGCCAGCGCGTCACCCCTCGCCGCCTGCGGCCGAGGGGTTTTTTGTTGGCCATGCACCACCAGCACCACCACTGAACGGGGAAGCGAGAAGATGACCGAGCAGATCACAGGCGCCCAGAGCCTGGTCGCGTCGCTGGAGGCAGCCGGCGTCACCGACGTCTTCGGCATCCCGGGCGGCGCGATCCTCCCGGCCTACGACCCGCTGCTGGACTCCAGCATCCGCCACATCCTGGTCCGCCACGAGCAGGGTGCGGGCCACGCGGCGCAGGGGTACGCCGCCGCGACCGGCCGGGTCGGCGTGTGCATGGCGACCTCCGGGCCGGGCGCGACCAACCTGGTCACGCCGATCGCGGACGCCCACATGGACTCCGTGCCGATGGTGGCCGTGACCGGCCAGGTCGGCGCGTCGATGATCGGGACGGACGCCTTCCAGGAGGCCGACATCCGCGGCATCACGATGCCGATCACCAAGCACAACTTCCTCGTCACCGACCCGGCCGAGATCCCGCAGCGCGTGGCCGAGGCGTTCCACATCGCCTCCACCGGCCGCCCCGGCCCGGTCCTCGTCGACGTCGCCAAGTCCGCGCTCGAGGCGATGACGACGTTCCGCTGGCCCACCGAGCTGCACCTGCCCGGCTACCGCCCGGTGACCAAGCCGCACGCCAAGCAGATCCGCGAGGCGGCCAAGCTGATCCTCGAGTCGCGCCGCCCGGTGCTGTACGTCGGCGGCGGCACGGTCCGCGCCGGCGCCTCGGCCGAGCTGCGGGCGCTGGCCGAGCTCACCGGCATGCCGGTAGTGACCACCCTCATGGCACGCGGTGCGTTCCCCGACAGCCACCCCCAGCACCTCGGCATGCCCGGCATGCACGGCTCGGTCTCGGCGGTCGCGGGCCTGCAGAAGTCCGACCTGATCATCAGCCTGGGTGCCCGCTTCGACGACCGGGTCACCGGTCGGCTCGACTCCTTCGCGCCGCACGCCAAGGTCGTCCACGCCGACATCGACCCCGCCGAGATCGGCAAGAACCGCCACGCCGACGTCCCGATCGTGGGCGACTGCCGCGAGGTCATCGCCGACCTGCTCGCCGTCCTGCGGGCCGAGGCCGACGCCGGCCACACCGGCGACTTCGAGGCGTGGGCGGAGTTCCTCACCGGGATCAAGCGCCGCTACCCGCTGGGCTACGAGGCGCCCGCCGACGGCAGCCTCGCGCCGCAGTACGTCATCGAGCGGCTCGGCCAGATCGCCGGCCCGGACACGATCTACACCTCCGGGGTGGGCCAGCACCAGATGTGGGCCGCGCAGTTCATCGGCTACGAGAAGCCGCGCACCTGGCTGAACTCCGGCGGCCTCGGCACGATGGGCTACTCGGTCCCCGCGGCCATGGGAGCCAAGGTCGGCGCCCCGGACACGACTGTCTGGGCCATCGACGGCGACGGCTGCTTCCAGATGACCAACCAGGAGCTGGCCACCTGCGCGATCAACGACATCCCGATCAAGGTCGCGATCGTCAACAACGAGTCGCTCGGCATGGTCCGGCAGTGGCAGACGCTGTTCTACAACGAGCGCTACTCCAACACCGACCTGCACTCCAAGCGGATCCCCGACTTCGTCAAGCTCGCCGAGGCCTACGGCTGCGTCGGCCTCTCCTGCGAGACCCCGGCCGACGTCGACTCGATCATCGAGAAGGCGATGTCGATCAACGACGTCCCGGTCGTGGTCGACTTCCGCGTCAACCGCGACGCGATGGTGTGGCCGATGGTCGCCGCCGGCAAGAGCAACGACGAGATCAAGTACGCACGTGACCTCGCACCCGACTTCGACCGGGTCGAGGACGACTGGGAGGTCCGACCGGCATGAGCGAGCGGAGCGAGCGAATCATCCAAGACAGCGCAAACGGAGCCTCGTCGGCGCCCGGAGCGAAGCGAGGACGTCGATGAGCAAGCACACCCTCTCGGTCCTGGTGGAGGACAAGCCCGGTGTCCTGGCCCGGATCGCCGGCCTGTTCAGCCGCCGCGGCTTCAACATCGACTCCCTCGCCGTGGGGCCCACCGAGCACGCCGACGTCTCGCGGATGACCATCGTCGTCAATGTCGAGTCGTCCCCGCTGGAGCAGGTGACCAAGCAGCTCAACAAGCTGGTCGAGGTCATCAAGATCGTCGAGCTCGACCCGACCGCATCGGTCGACCGCGAGCTCGTCCTGGTCAAGGTCGCCGCCACCGCGGAGACCCGGGGCCAGGTGCTCGACACCGTCCAGCTCTTCCGCGCGAAGGTCATCGACGTGGCCCCCGACGCGGTCACCATCCAGATCACCGGGAACGCCGGGAAGATCGCGGACTTCCTGCGGGTGCTCGAGCCCTTCGGCATCCGCGAGCTCGTCCAGTCCGGGATGGTCGCCATCGGCCGCGGCTCCCGGTCGATCTCCGAGCGGAACCTGCGGCCGGTCACCGTCCCGGCCCGCCCGGCCGCCGGCTGACCGACGTACCTCGGCAGCGGCAGCGCCCGCAGCACCCACCAGACCAGCAGCACCGACACCCACTGCCGCCAACCGGCAGGACCCAACCAGAAGGAGAAGCCCCCGTGGCTGAGATGTTCTACGACGACCACGCCGACCTGTCCCTGATCCAGGGCAAGAACGTGGCCGTCATCGGCTACGGCAGCCAGGGCCACGCCCACGCGCTGTCGCTCCGCGACTCCGGTGTCGACGTGCGCGTCGGCCTGCAGCCCGACTCCAAGAGCCGCGCCAAGGCCGAGGCCGAGGGCCTCCGCGTCGTCACGCCGGCCGAGGCCGCGGAGGAGGCCGACGTCATCGTCATCCTCGCCCCCGACCAGCACCAGCGGAAGCTCTACTCCGAGGAGATCGCCCCGAGCCTCACCGAGGGCGACACCCTGGTCTTCGGCCACGGCTTCAACATCCGCTTCGGCTACATCACCCCGCCCGAGGGCGTCGACGTCTTCATGGTCGCCCCCAAGGGCCCGGGCCACCTCGTCCGCCGCGAGTACGTCGACGGGCGCGGCGTGCCGGTGCTCGTCGCCGTCGAGAAGGACGCCTCGGGCACGGCCTGGGACCTCGCGCTCTCCTACGCCAAGGCCATCGGTGGCCTGCGCGCCGGCGGCATCAAGACCACCTTCACCGAGGAGACCGAGACCGACCTGTTCGGCGAGCAGGCCGTCCTGTGCGGTGGCGCCTCGCAGCTGGTGCAGTACGGCTTCGAGGTCCTCACCGAGGCCGGCTACCAGCCGGAGGTCGCCTACTTCGAGTGCCTCCACGAGCTGAAGCTGATCGTCGACCTGATGTACGAGGGCGGCATCGCCAAGCAGCGCTGGTCGGTCTCCGACACCGCCGAGTTCGGTGACTACGTCTCGGGCCCGCGGGTCATCGACGAGCGCGTCAAGGAGAACATGAAGGGCGTGCTCGCCGACATCACCAACGGCGCGTTCGCCGAGCGGTTCATCACCGACCAGGAGAACGGCTCGCCGGAGTTCACCAAGTTCCGCGAGCAGGGCGAGCAGCACCCGATCGAGCAGACCGGTCGCGAGCTGCGCAAGCTGATGGCGTGGGTCAAGAGCCACGACTCGGACTACACCGAGGGCACCGCCACCCGCTGACGCGGCAGCACCCCCGGCAGCACCAGGAACAAACGCGGGCAGGCGGCGCGTTCCGGGTCTCATGCGCATCGAGATCTGGAGCGACGTCGTCTGCCCGTGGTGCTACGTGGGCAAGCGCCGTCTGGAGAAGGCCCTGGCCGGCTTCGAGCACCGGGACGCCGTCGAGGTCGTCTACCGGTCCTTCGAGCTCGACCCGTCCGCCCCGCAGCACGGGCACGAGTCGACCCTGAGCCAGCTGGCCAAGAAGTACGGCCAGTCCGAGGACCAGATGCGCGCCGGCATGCAGTCGCTCATCGAGACGGCCGCCGGCGAGGGCCTGGACATGAGGCTCTTCGACAACGTCCACACCAACACCGTCGACGCCCACCGGCTGCTGCACCTCGCGCTCGAGACCGGCGGCCCGGCGCTGCAGCGCGAGCTCAAGGAGCAGCTGCTCGCGGCGTACTTCCTGCGCGCCGAGGACGTCGGGGACCACGACGTGCTCCGGGCCGCGGCCCGCACCGCCGGGCTCACCGAGGCGGCGGGCGGGGAGCGCGTGGACGCGGTCCTCGCGGGCCAGGAGTACGCCGACGCGGTCGCCGCCGACGTCGCCCGGGCGCGGGCGTACGGCGCCACGGGCGTGCCGTTCTTCGTCGTCGACCAGCGCTACGGCGTCTCGGGCGCCCAGCCGACCGAGGTGTTCGAGCAGGTCCTCGCCACGGCCTGGGCCGACGCCCACCCGGTCCTGCAGACCGTCGGCGGCGACGCCGATGCCTGCGGCCCCGACGGCTGCCCGATCTGAGCCGACTCCTCAGGGGATCCCGGTACCTCTCAGGGGATGCAAACCCTGAGGAGTGCCGGAATCCCCGGGGCCCCGGGGATTCCAACAGGCCCCGCCGCGGACCCCGGACCGCTGTGACCCGGCGCACTTAGGCAGACCTAAGAATCGGGCGTAGGATCGCGGCTCGTGCTCGCCAACTACCTGATCGGCCTCCGCGAGGGCCTCGAGGCCGCGCTCGTGGTGAGCATCCTCGTGGCGTACCTCGTCAAGACCGACCGGCGCCACCTCCTCGGCCGGATCTGGGCCGGCGTCGCGCTCGCGGTGGGCGTGAGCCTGGCCTTCGGGGCGATCCTGACGTTCGGGCCGCGAGGGCTGACCTTCGAGGCCCAGGAGCTGATCGGCGGCACGCTGTCGATCATCGCCGTCGGCTTCGTCACCTGGATGATCTTCTGGATGGCGCGCGCCGCCCGCTCGCTGAGCGGGGAGCTGCGCGGTCAGATCGACCGGGCCGCCGAGGGCAGCCGCTGGTCGCTGGTGGTCGTCGCCGTCCTCGCGGTCGGCCGCGAGGGGCTCGAGACCGCCCTGTTCCTGTGGGCCGCCACCAAGGCCGGCACCCGCGATGCCGGGGGAGCGGTCACCCCCACCTGGGAGCCGCTGCTCGGCGCCGCGCTCGGCATCGCGACCGCGGTGGCGCTCGGCTGGCTGATCTACCGCGGTGCGATCACCATCAACCTCACCCGGTTCTTCACCTGGACCGGTGCCTTCCTGATCCTCGTCGCCGCCGGCGTGCTGTCGTACGGCGTGCACGACCTGCAGGAGGCGCGCTTCCTGCCGGGCCTGCACGACCTGGCCTTCGACGTCTCCGCGACCATCGACCCCGGCAGCTGGTACGCCGCCCTGCTCAAGGGCATCTTCAACTTCTCCCCGGCCACGACCTGGCTCGAGGCCGCCGCCTGGCTGGCGTACGCCGTGCCGGCCATGACGCTCTTCCTGCTCGGCGTCCGCCGACGCACGCGCCCCGTCCGCCCCGGACCCGAACTGCAGAAGGACCCGACCCATGCGTAGGACCCTCGTCGCCGCCGTGCTGCTCACGGCCCCCGTGCTGGCCGCCTGCACGGAGAACACCGACGCCGCCTCCACCGAGGGCGGCGGCGACCCGCGCACGCTCGCGGTCACCTCCTCCGACGAGGCCTGCGAGGTCTCGGCCACCGAGGCCCCGGCCGGCACGCTCACCTTCGACGTCACCAACGCCGGCTCGCAGGTGACCGAGTTCTACCTGCTGGGGGAGGACGGCCTGCGCATCGTCGGCGAGGTCGAGAACGTCGGCCCGTCGCTGAGCCGCCAGCTCGTCGTCAACGCCCCGGCCGGCACCTACGTCACCGCCTGCAAGCCCGGCATGGCCGGGGAGGGCATCCGCGCCGACTTCACCGTGACCGGGTCCGACGACGACGTCGAGGTCAGCACCGACGACCAGGAGCTGGTCGCCACCGCCCAGCAGAACTACCAGGCCTACGTGCGCGACCAGTCCGACCAGCTGCTGGTGCGGACGCGCGAGTTCGTGGAGCTCTACGAGGCCGGCGAGGACGACCGGGCCCGGGCCCTGTACCCCGTGGCGCGCACCCACTGGGAGCGGATCGAGACGGTCGCGGAGTCCTTCGGCGACCTCGACCCCCAGATGGACGCGCGGGAGGCCGACCTCGAGCCCGGCCAGGAGTGGACCGGCTGGCACCGGATCGAGAAGGACCTGTGGCCGGGCCGGGCCGAGCGCTACACGCCGCTGACGGCCAAGCAGCGCGCGACCTACGCCCAGGACCTGCTCGCCAACACCGAGACGCTGGACCAGCGGATCGGCGAGCTGGAGTTCACCGTCGACCAGATCGCCAACGGCTCGCGCGGCCTGCTCGAGGAGGTCGCCACCGGCAAGGTGACCGGCGAGGAGGAGTACTGGTCGCGCACCGACCTCTACGACTTCCAGGCCAACGTCGACGGCGCCCGCGTCGGGTACGAGGGCGTGAAGCCGCTGCTGGCGGAGAAGGACCCCGAGCTCGCCGAGCAGCTCGACACCCGCTTCGCCGCGCTGCAGGACCTGCTCGACGAGCAGCGCGAGGGCGAGGGCTTCGTGTCCTACGACGACCTCTCCCAGCCCGAGGTCAAGGCGCTGTCCGACGCGGTCAACGCCCTCTCCGAGCCGCTCTCGCGGCTGACCGCAGCGGTGCTGGCCTGATCATGCGGCTCTCACGACGCGGGCTCCTCGGCGGCGGCGCGGCCGCCGCCGGGGCCGTGGGTGCGTACGCCGCCGGCCGGGTGACCGCCGACGAGCCGGCCCACGCGTCGGCGGCGCCCGCGACGTACGACTTCCGCGGCGCGCACCAGGCGGGGATCACCACCCCGGCGCAGGACCGGCTGCACTTCGCGGCCTTCGACGTGGTCACCGACTCCCGCGAGGAGCTGGTGGCGCTGCTGCAGGCCTGGACCGACGCCGCCGACCGGATGACCCGCGGGCTGCCCGCGGGCGAGATCGGCCCGGTCGAGGGCGCGGCCAACCTGCCGCCGGACGACACCGGCGAGGCCATCGGCCTGGCCCCCGGTGGGCTCACGATCACCTTCGGGTTCGGGCCGAGCCTGTTCCGCGACGCCGAGGGGCGTGACCGGTTCGGGATCGCCGACCGGATGCCCGCGGCGCTGGAGCCGCTCCCGCACTTCCCGGGTGACGAGCTCGACCCGGCCCGCTCCGACGGCGACCTGTGCGTGCAGGCGTGCGCCGACGACCCGCAGGTCGCGGTGCACGCCATCCGCAACCTCGCCCGGCTCGGCTTCGGCACCGTCTCGGTGCGGTGGTCCCAGCTCGGCTTCGGCCGGACGTCGACGACGTCGGTCACCCAGGACACCCCGCGCAATCTCTTCGGGTTCAAGGACGGCACCGCCAACGTCAAGGCCGAGGAGACGACCGCGCTCGAGGACCACGTCTGGGTCGGTGCCGAGGACGACCCGGCCGCGGCCTGGCTGGCGGGCGGCTCCTACCTCGTGGCCCGGCGGATCGGGATGCACATCGAGGTGTGGGACCGCCAGCCCCTCGCCGACCAGGAGGCGTTCGTCGGTCGCACGAAGGGCACCGGCGCGCCGCTCTCGGGCGGCGAGGAGATGACCGAGCCGGACTTCGAGATGCCCGGCAGCAACGACCAGCCGGTCATCCCGGTCGACGCGCACGTCCGGGTGGTGCACCCCGGCGCCCACGACGGTGCACGGATGCTGCGGCGCGGCTACAACTTCGTCGACGGGACCAACCCGCTCGGCGGGCTCGACGCCGGGCTCTTCTTCGTCGCCTACGTGCGCGACCCGCGCACGCACTTCACCCCGGTGCAGCTGGCGATGGCGAAGTCCGACGCGTTGACGGAGTACCTCCAGGTGACCGGCTCCGCGCTCTTCGCCGTCCCGCCGGGCACGGCGTCCGGGGAGCACGTCGGCCACACGCTCTTCGGCTGAAGCCGCACCTGCTCGGCATGGGCCGAGGGGCTCAGGCGGCGCCGTCCACCTGGGGCGGCACCAGCGCCGCGTCCGGGTCCTGCAGCGCGCGACGGGTGTAGTCGTCGGCGGGGAGGTGGGGGTTCCGGCCCAGCGCGGGGCGCAGGATCCGCAGCACGTCGGCGATGTCGCGGACATAGGGCGTGTTGACGGTCAGCTGGCGGTCGGGGTGGGTGACCACGACCTTCCAGGTGCCGCTGACCGTGGAGCCCAGGGCCTGGCGGCGGTAGTCGAGCCGCGCCGTGGTCGGCGACTGCAGCGTCATCGCGACGTCCTTGCCGAAGATCACCTGGTGCAGCTCGTCGCGGTCGTGGTCCACCCAGACCTTCGCGGTCCAGGCCTGGAGGACGCCGGCGACCGAGGCCACGCCGAAGAGCACCACGAGGGGGACCGCCACGATGTTGGTGGTCGTCCACTCCAGCTCGCCGGTGGCGATCTTCACGACGGCCCACAGCAGCGCCGCGCCGAAGAACGCCCCGACCAGGGTGAAGGCGACGCGCACGGGGAGGGCGGGGGTCAGCACCTCGCTGCGGCCGGTCGGTCCGGCGGGCCCGGACGGCCCGGTCGGGGGCAGGGGGTCGGTCGTCATGACGCTCCTCGGTGGTCGGTCGGCGGGCCGGGGCCTGGACCAGTCATACCCGTCCGGACCGGGTTTGCACCTCGTCGGGGCGGGCAGCATCGGCGGCAGGCACCCGCACAGGAAGGACCCCCGTGTACTCCAGCCCCGAAGAAGCGCTCGCCTCGGTCGACCGCGCCGCCGCGAAGATGCAGGAGCAGGTCGTCAAGGCCCAGGCGTACGCCGTCGAGGTCGAGACGCTCCGCATCGTCGGCCAGTCCCGCGACGGCGGCGCCGAGGTGACCGTCGGTCACAACGGCGCGATCCACGACCTCTACCTCGGCCGCACGCTGAACGACGCGACCCTCGAGCGCATCCGCTCCGCGGTCCTCGAGGCCAACGCCGACGCCCAGCGCCAGGTCGTCGAGCGCGT
Organism: Nocardioides sp. Arc9.136; assembly: GCF_030506255.1. NCBI lineage: Bacteria > Bacillati > Actinomycetota > Actinomycetes > Propionibacteriales > Nocardioidaceae > Nocardioides > Nocardioides sp. Arc9.136. The sequence continues at coordinate 1,416,639 of NZ_CP113431.1, forward strand.
GAGCGCGCTCAGCGCGGAGACGTTCGGTGCCGACTCGGCGACCGCACGCGAGATCACGCGGCAGTACGCCGACATGTTCCCGGCGCCGCCCGACGACGGCGGCAGCCCGACGCGGGCGGGGGTGCTGGGATGACCTCCGGGGAGATCAAGGTCGTCACCGAGGCGATGCGCAGCCACGCCGGCCAGGTCGAGCAGCTCGCGGTCTCGGCGTACGACGGCGTCCAGGCCGGGCGCGACATGGCGCTCGACGGGTCCGCCTTCGGGGTGCTCTGCAGCTTCATCGGCGGCGCGCTGGCGCCGGCACAGGCCACCGGCATCGCCGCGACCGGAGCGGCGGTCGGCAGCCTGGGCGCCACCGCCCTCCAGGTGCGGGCGGTCGCCAAGGTCTTCGAGGAGGTCGACGACGTCGTCGGCTCCGCCATGGACAGGTTCAGGGGGTAGGGACATGGGTGCGGACAGCCTGGTGGTCGCTCCGACGGAGTCGACCACCGCCGTCACCGGGCTCGGCCCGATCGAGTCGCTGGTCGGGTGCGGCAACGCGCTGGCCGGCGGCGACTGGGTGGAGGCCGGCCTGATGGGCGTCGCCACCGGCCTGGAGACGCTCGGCGCCATCGCCGACCCGCTGGGGGCGCTGCTCTCCGCGGGTGTCGGCTGGGTCATCGAGCACTTCGGCCCGCTGCCGGGCTGGCTCGACGACCTGGCCGGTGACCCCGACCAGATCGCGGCCTTCGCCGCCACCTGGCGCAACATCGCCGACCTGGTCCGCGACACCTCCGACCAGTTCCTCGACGCCGTCGCGTCCGCCACCTCCCAGTGGGACGGTGTCGCGATCGACGCCTACCGGGGTGCGGCGAAGGCCCAGGCCGCCCTCATGGACGCCTTCGGCGTGGCCGTCGACGGCGTCTCGGCAGCGGTCGACGTCGGCGGCGCCATCGTCGCCGGCGTGCGGGAGCTGGTCCGCGACGCGATCTCCCAGCTGGTCGGCTACGCGATCTCCAAGGCCGCGCAGCTGCTCACGGTCGTGCTCGCCCCGAAGGCGATCAGCGAGATCGTCGCCAAGGTCGGGGAGTGGGTCGCAAAGCTCACCGGCTTCATCAAGGGCCTGATCAGCTCGATGACCGCGATGTCCAAGCACCTCGACACGCTGGTGACGGCTGCCGGGGACGGCGCCGCGGCGCTGAAGAAGACCGCAGACGCCTGGGGCCAGACGAACGTCGCCAACGGCAAGTTCGACTTCGACGCGCTGCTCAACGGCACGGCGACGCCGGGCAACGGGCTGCCGACCGTCGCCAGCGTGAGCTACCAGGTGGGCAGCGGGGGAGCCAAGCACACCGCGGGTCTCGACGACAGGTGATGTGGTCCGCCGGTGGTCCCGGGCGTCTCGCGCGTCCGGGACCGGGCACCGGTGACGGGTGCAGACGTTCCTCCCGTACGCCGACTTCGACCGCTCCGCCCGTGTCCTGGACCAGAAGCGGCTCGGCAAGCAGCGGGTCGAGTGCATCCAGGTGCTCCGCGGCCTCACGGTGCCGACGTACGGCTGGCGCAACCACCCCGCGGTGAAGATGTGGCGCGGCCACCTCGAGGCGCTGGGCCGCTACTCCTTCGCGTGCTGCGAGGCGTGGGTCGAGCTCGGGTACGGCGACACCTGCGCCGCGACCATCGGGGTCGACCTGGCCGCCGCCGGCGTGCGTGAGGTGCGCACGCAGGCCGAGCTGGCCGAGGCCGGTGCGCTGCCGCCCTGGCTGGGCGAGGAGGCGCTGCACCGCAGCCACCAGTCGAACCTCGTGCGCAAGGACCCCGAGTTCTACGGCCCGCTGTTCCCCGGTGTCCCCGGCGACCTGCCCTACGTCTGGCCGCCGGACCCCACCGCGTCCGCCGCCTGACCGAGGTCGAGCACCCGGTCGACGCCGACGTCGGCCAGGAACCGGCGGTCGTGGCTGACCACCACCAGCGCGCCGCGGTAGGACGCCAGCGCCGACACGAGCGCGTCGTACGACGCCAGGTCGAGGTTGTTGGTCGGCTCGTCGAGCAGCAACAGCTGCGGTGCGGGATCCGCGAGGAGCAGCGCGGCGAGGGTCGCGCGGAACCGCTCGCCGCCCGACAGCGTCGCCACCGCGCGGTCGGCGGCACGCCCCCGGAAGAGGAACCTCGCCAGCCGGGCCCGGACCGTTACCGCGTCGTGCCCGGGAGCCCGGGCGGCGACGTTCTCGGCGACCGTACGGTCCTCGTCGAGGACGTCGAGCCGCTGGGGCAGCAGCGCCACCGGGACGTGGACCCGGGCGGTGCCGGCCGCGGGCGCGACCGTGCCGACGAGGGTGTGGAGCAGCGTGGTCTTGCCGGCACCGTTCGGGCCGATCACCGCCACCCGGTCGGGGCCGTGGAGGTCCAGCGCGACCGGGGCACCGGTCCGCAGCACCAGCGCCTCGGTGGTGAGGACGACCCGGCCGCGGGGGACCTCCGTGCCGGGAAGGTCGACCCGGATCTCGCGGTCCTCGCGCAGCCGCGACTCGGCGTCCGCGAGCCGCTCCTGGGCGGCGTCGAGGCGCTCCTCATGGACCTTGCGGTACGTCGAGGCCGACCGCTCGGCCGCGTTGCGCTGGCGGCCCGCGGCGATCCGCGGGATGCCGCCGGCCAGCTGCGCCTGCCGGCCCTGCCGCCGCCGCTGGGCGAGGACCCGCTCGGCCTCGGCCCGGTCGGCCCGCTGGCGACGCAGGTCCGAGCGCGCCGCGGTGGCCGCGCGCTCGGCGGCCGACTGCTCGGCCTCGACCTGCGCGGCGTAGGACGACCAGCCGCCGCCGTACCACCGCACCGAGCCGGCGCGCAGCTCGCCGATCCGGTCGACGCGCTCGAGCAGCTCCCGGTCGTGGCTGACCACGACCAGCGTGCGCGTCCAGCCCGCGACCACGTCGTGCAGGTGGGCCCGGGCGTCGGCGTCGAGGTTGTTGGTGGGCTCGTCGAGCAACAGGACGTCGGGCCGCTCCAGGAGCACGCGGGCCAGGCCGAGGCGGGTCACCTCGCCGCCCGACAGGTCGCCGAGCCGCCGGTCGAGCACGTCCGGCGGCAGCCCGAGGCGACCCAGCTCGGCCACCGCACGGTCCTCGGCGTCCCAGTCGTCGCCGATCGTGTCGTAGTCGCGCTGGTCCACCGACCCGGCCTCGACCGCGCGCAGCGCCCGGCGCACGCCGGCCAGCCCGAGCAGCTCGGCGACGGGCCGGTCGGCGTCCAGGGTGAGGTCCTGGGGGAGGTGGCCGACCCGGCCCTCGACGGTGACGTGGCCGCAGTCGGGCCGCAGCTGGCCGGCGACGACCCGCAGCAGGGTGGACTTGCCGGAGCCGTTGGCGCCGACGATGGCCGAGCGGCCCGGCGGGACGAGCAGGTCGAGGTCGCGCAGGGCGGGGGTGCCGTCGGGCCAGGTGAGGCTGACGGCGGAGAGGGTGACGACGGAGGACGGACCGGGCACGCGGTGCTCCACGGGTGAGGGGTGGTGCGTCGTACGGCGCGGACGGCTCGCACGGCGCGGGTGTCACCTCACAGGAGCAACGGTTCGTCCTTCGGTCGGGGCTGGGACACGAGCACGGTACGTCGCCCGCACGGCGACGGTCGAGCGGTTTTCGCGCGGGTAGGCTGGGTGACCGGCACAGCGTCGTGCACCCCCCACCCACGCCCGTCGTCCGGGCGACACCTGCGAGGGAACCGCTGTGAGCGTGCCGCTGTGAACAAGCCGATCGTCCTCATCGCCGAGGCGCTCAGCCCGGCCACCGTCGAGGCGCTCGGCGCCGACGTCGAGGTGCGGCACTGCGACGGGGAGGACCGCGCGGCGCTCCTGGCCGCGGTCGCGGAGGCCGACGCGCTGCTGGTGCGCTCGGGGACCTACGTCGACGCCGCACTGCTCCGGGCGGCGCCGCGGCTGCGCGTGGTGGCCCGGGCCGGCGTCGGGCTGGAGAACGTCGACGTCCGCGCCGCCACCCAGGCCGGCGTCATGGTCGTCACCGCGCCCACCTCCAACATCGTCTCGGCCGCCGAGCTCGCGGTCGCGCTGATGCTCGCCGCCGCCCGCCACCTGTCCCCGGCGCACCGGGCCCTCCGCGAGGGGCGCTGGGAGCGGTCCCGGTTCACCGGCACCGAGCTCTACGAGAAGACCGTCGGCATCGTGGGCCTGGGCCGGATCGGCGTGCTCGTCGCCCAGCGGCTCGCGGCGTTCGGCATGAAGGTCATCGCCTACGACCCCTACGTCCAGCCCGGCCGCGCCGCCCAGATGGGCGTGCGGCTCGTCGACCTCGACACCCTGCTGCGCGAGTCGGACTTCATGTCGGTGCACCTCCCGCGCACCCCCGAGACCGTCGGTCTGATCGGCCACGACGAGCTGCGCCGGGTGCGCCCGCACCTGGTGCTGGTCAACGCCGCCCGCGGCGGCATCGTCGACGAGCAGGCGCTGCACGCGGCGCTGCAGGAGGGGCGCGTGGCCTCCGCGGGGCTCGACGTCTTCGCCGAGGAGCCGTGCGCGGACAGCCCGCTGCTGGCGCTCGACAACGTCGTGGCCACCCCGCACCTCGGGGCGTCCACCGCGGAGGCGCAGGAGAAGGCCGGCCTGGCGGTCGCCCGCTCGGTCCGGTTGGCGCTCTCCGGCGAGCTGGTCCCGGACGCCGTCAACGTCCAGGGCGGGCTGATCGCCGAGGACGTGCGGCCCGGCATCCCGCTGACCGAGAAGCTCGGCCGGGTGTTCACCGGGCTGGCCGGCGAGGTGGCCCAGCAGCTCGACGTCGAGGTCCGCGGCGAGATCACCGACCACGACGTCAAGGTGCTCGAGCTCGCCGCGCTCAAGGGCGTCTTCGCCGATGTCGTGCCCGAGCAGGTCTCCTACGTCAACGTCCCGCTCCTCGCGGCCGAGCGGGGCACCGCCGTACGGCTCGTGACCGACCCCGAGAGCCCCGACCACCGCAACCTGATCACCCTGCGCGGGACGCTCTCGGACGGCTCCCAGGTCTCGGTGAGCGGCACGCTGGTCGGGCTGGCCCAGCGCGAGCGGCTCGTCGAGGTCGACGGGTTCGCCGTCGACCTGGAGCCGACCGACCACCTGGCGTTCCTGCGGTACGCCGACCGGCCCGGCATGGTGGGCACGGTCGGCGGCATCCTCGGTGACGCGGGCGTCAACATCGCCGGCATGCAGGTCGCCCGCCAGGCGAAGGGCGGCGAGGCGCTCGTCGCGCTGTCGGTCGACTCCGCGATCCCGGCGGAGTGCCTCGCCGAGATCGCCGCCGCCATCGACGCGGTCTCGGTGCGCGCGGTCGACCTCGGCTGACCTCGGGCCGCCCTAGGCGACCATGACCCGACCGGTGCGCCGCCCGGCGACCCCCGCGGGCCGGTCGCGGACGACGGCCCAGGCGGCGGCGAGCCGGCGGACGGCCTCCTCGAGCTCGGGCGCGGGGCGGGTCCAGGGGATCCGCACGAACCGGTCCAGCCCGCCGGAGACCGCGAAGACGGGTCCGGGCGCGACGATCACCCCGAGCCGGTCGGCCTCGGTGACGACCGCCGTCCCGAGCGGGCGGGGCAGCTCGCACCACACCGCGAGCCCGCCGGTCGGCAGCCGGAAGCGCCACTCGGGCAGGTGCTCGGCCAGCGCCGCGGCCAGGCCGTCGCGCTGGGCCCGCAACCGGGTGACGTTGTCGGGCATCACCGGGCCGTCGGCGAGCAGCCGGGCGAGCACCAGCTGCTCGAGCACCGGTGCGCCGAGGTCCATCGCGACCCGAGCCTCGGTCAGCTCCTCCATCCGCTCGTGCGGCGCGCGGATCCACCCCAGCCGCAGGCCTCCCCAGAAGCTCTTGCTGGCGCTGCCGATGGTGATCGTGCCCGGCGCGTGCGCCGCGAACGGCAGCGGCATCGGCTGCCCGTCCAGCGCCAGCGCCTGGTGGGCCTCGTCGACGACCGCGACCGTCCCGGCGCGCCGCAGGTGCGCGGCGTACACCTCGCGCTGGGCGTCGTCCATGAGGTGCCCGGTGGGGTTCTGGAAGTCAGGGACGAGGTAGGCCAGGCCCGGTCGCGCCTGCTGCAGCACGGCGCCCACCGCGTCGAGGTCCCAACCGCCCGGGTCGACCGGCGCCTCGACGAGCCGCGCGCCCGCCCGGCGCAGCGCCTGCGTGGCGTTGGGGTAGACCGGCGACTCGACGAGCACGCGCTCGCCCCTGCCCGCGTACGCCGCTGCCACGATCCCGGCCGCGCTCAGCGCGCCCGGGGTGACCATCACCTGGGCCGGGTCGGTGGGCAGTCCGCGCGCGTCGTACGCCGCCGCGATCGCCGCCTGCAGGCGGGGGAGGCCGGCCGGGAAGTACCCGTGGCCGCCCAGGTAGGCCGGCAGCTCCGCGACCGCCTCGGCGTACGCCGCGGCGAGCCCGGCCGGCGCGGTCGCCGCGGCGCAGTTGAGGTCGATGGCGGCCTCGTCCTCGGGCCGGGGGAGGAGGGCCCGGTCGTGCGAGCGCGCCCGCCCGCCGGGGACGCGGGTGAAGGTGCCGGCGCCCTGGCGGGCCTCGGCGTACCCGCCCTCGCGCAGCGCGGCGTAGGCGCGGGTCACGGTGGTCCGCGAGACGCCGAGCGCCTCGGTCAGCTCACGCTCGCTGGGCAGCCGGGTGCCCAGCGGGATCCGCCCGTCGCCGATGAGCAGGGTGAGGGCGTCGGCGAGGCCGGCGTACGCCGGGTTGCGGGGAAAGCCGGCGACCAGGCCGGCCACCCGCGGCGCGCTGATGGACTGCTGCATGCAGGCCACTGTCCCACGATTGGCTATTGGCGAGAAGGCCAATCCGGCGGATCGTTGTCCTCGTGACCGTCCTCGCCTCCCGTGCCGCTCGCCCTGTGCGCGCGGCCGCCCCCCTCGCCGACCTGGGCCCGATCGCGCAGCTGCGTGCGGGCCGGCTGCCGCGGCGTCTCGCCCAGCTCTACGTCGGGCTCGTCCTCTACGGCGTCTCGCTGGGCATGATGGTCCGCTCCGACCTGGGGCTGGCGCCCTGGGACGTGCTGCACTCCGGCATGGTGCGGTACCTCCCGCTGACCCTGGGCCAGGCCGTCGTCGTGATGAGCTTCGTGGTGCTGCTGCTGTGGATCCCGCTGCGCGAGGTCCCGGGCCTGGGCACCGTCAGCAACGCGCTGGTGGTCGGCTTCTCCGCCGACGCGACCCTCTGGCTGCTCGACCGCCCGGACGCGCTCGTGCTGCGGGTCGGCCTGGTGGTCGGCGGGGTGGTGCTGTGCGGGTACGCCGGCGCGATGTACATCGGCTCGCAGCTGGGGCGCGGCCCCCGCGACGGGCTGATGACCGGCCTGGCGCGACGTACCGGCCGCTCGCTGCGCCTGGTCCGCACCGGCATCGAGGTGACCGTCGTGCTGGCCGGCCTGGCGCTCGGCGGCGTGCTCGGCCTCGGCACCGTCCTCTACGCCCTCGCGATCGGCCCGCTCACCCAGCGCTGGCTCCCGGGCTGGACGGTCGAGCTGCCCGACCGCTCCTGAGCCCCGCGGCGCCAGCCCGACGCCGTCCGCGGAAGGATCGGCAGGGAAGCGTCAACGTCCCAGGTTTACTTGGGATGTTGACGCTTCGCGGGTGTTGCAACGGCAGGGAAGCATCAAGATCCCAGGTTTACTTGGGATGTTGACGCTCCGCGGCCGATTCAACCGCCGGGCCCAGCGCCCCGGCTAGCGCTTGGTGGCGATGAGGGTCGAGGCGTCGGAGGCGACCATGACCTCGACGGCGGTGAACCGCTCGTCGGTGAGCCACTGCTCGCGCAGCGTGTCCACGCGTCCGCCGGTGATCGGCGGCCACAGCTCGCACGGGGTGAAGTCGTCGAGCACGACGATCCCGCCGGCCTCGACCAGGTCGGCGACGGCGTCGACGCCGACCTCGGTGGGCTCGCCGGAGTCGAGGAACAGCAGCGAGAACGGGCCCTTGTCGAGCAGGGTCGACCAGTCGGCGGAGAGCACCTCGACCTGGGGGTCGTCGACGAAGATCTCGGCCGCGGCGCCGGCCAGCCTTGCGTCGAGCTCCGCGGTCACGATGCGGGTGTCGGCGTCGCGCACGCCGGAGCGCAGCCAGGCGGTGCCGACGCCGCAGCCGGTGCCGAACTCCGCCATCGTGCCGCCGCGGGTCGCGGCCAGGGTGGCGAGCAGCCGGCCGGTCTCGTTGCGGCAGAACGACACGTAGCCGGAGCGTCGCGAGACCGCGAACGCACGGGACACCACGTCGGGCAGGTCGGGTGGCGCGCTCATGGCGGGGAGTCTCCCATCCCGGTACGACCGTCTCGGATGGCGGACGGTTCGCCGAGACCTGTGGCGGGCCGCGGGGAGGCGGCGTACGGTCGGCGCATCATGCGGAGCGTCTTCGTACTCATCGAGCGCCGCGGCGAGGCCCAGCAGTAACGACTGCACCGTGAGGCCCCTCTCGCCGCGGTGATCGGCGTTTGCTCCCGGGCCTCACCCCCTCACACCACCCGAAGACGCCACCGCGGCGGACCGCCCAGCAGCACGTGCGCGATCCGCATCCCTGTCGGTCCTCGGCCGCACGCGATCCGTGCGGTCCTCCTGCTCCTCCGCGGGGCGTCCTCCGGGCAGCACCTCCATCCCGTGACCGTCCCCGAGACCGTCCCCGAGACCGTCCCCGAGACCGTCCCCGCCGAGCAAGGAGAAGACCGATGTACGACATGTATCCCGAGTGGGGCCCCGCTCGCCACGACCCGGAGAACCCGATGGGCCGCGAGGCCGTCCAGCGCTCTCTCGACCTGCGGGACAACGGCGGCCAGCGCCCCGACGACAACTAACGTCCGGCCCCATGACCACCCACACCACCAGCCCCACCAGCGGCACGGTCCGTCTCGCCGTCATCCCCGGCGACGGCATCGGCCCGGAGGTGACCGCCGAGGCCCTCAAGGTCCTCGAGGTCGCCTCGCCCGACGGCGTGAAGTTCGAGCAGACCCGCTACGACCTCGGCGCCGAGCGCTACCTCGCGACCGGCGAGGTGCTGCCGGACTCGGTGCTGGCGGAGGTCCGTGACCACGACGCGATCCTCCTGGGCGCCGTGGGTGGCAAGCCCAACGACCCGAACCTGCCCCCGGGCATCCTCGAGCGCGGGCTGCTGCTGCGGCTGCGCTTCGAGCTCGACCACTACGTCAACCTGCGGCCCTCGCGGATCTTCCCCGGCAGCGTCTCCCCGCTGTCGGAGGCCGTCACCGGTCGCGGCGAGGTGGACTTCGTCGTGGTCCGGGAGGGCACCGAGGGTCCCTACACCGGCAACGGCGGCGCACTGCGCGTAGGCACCCCGCACGAGGTCGCCACCGAGGTCTCGGTCAACACGGCGTACGGCGTCGAGCGGGTCGTCCGCGACGCGTTCGCCCGTGCCGAGCGCCGGCCCCGCAAGAAGCTCACCCTGGTCCACAAGACCAACGTGCTGGTCAACGCCGGCTCGGTGTGGTGGCGCCTGTTCCAGCAGGTGGCCGCCAAGCACCCCGACGTGACGACCGACTACATGCACATCGACGCGGCGATGATCCACCTGACCACCGACCCGCAGCGCTTCGACGTGGTGGTGACCGACAACCTCTTCGGCGACATCATCACCGACCTCGCCGCCGCCATCACCGGCGGCATCGGCCTCGCGGCCTCCGGCAACGTCAACCCCGACCGGACCGCGCCCAGCATGTTCGAGCCCGTCCACGGCTCGGCGCCCGACATCGCCGGGCAGCAGAAGGCCGACCCCACCGCCGCGATCCTCTCGGCGTCGCTCCTGCTCGACCACCTCGGCCACACCGAGGCCGCCGCGACCATCGAGTCCGCGGTCGTCGCCGACCTCGCCGCCCGCGAGCCGGGCACCACCCGGACCACCACGGAGGTCGGCGACGCGGTCGCGGCCCGAGTAGGCGGCTGACCGTCGGTCCCGGGTGTCCTGAGCCCGGGCCGGCGGCGCGACCTGTGTCCCCCCGCCCCATCCGGCCGACCCGGCCCCGCCGGCCCGAGCTCACCGAGGACTACCGTGACCCCCATGCAGATCCGCACGACCCGCAACGAGAACCCCGTCGCCGAGGACCGCCTCGCCCAGGTCCTGGCCGACCCCGGCTTCGGCAACCACTTCACCGACCACATGTTCCGCGTGGAGTGGACGCCGGACGCCGGCTGGCACGACGCGCGGATCGAGCCGTACGGCCCGCTCAGCCTCGACCCCGCCACGGCGGTCCTGCACTACGCGCAGGAGACCTTCGAGGGCATGAAGGCCTACCGGCACGCGGACGGCTCGGTGTGGTCGTTCCGCCCGGAGGAGAACGCCAAGCGGATGGTCCGGTCCAGCCACCGGCTCGCGCTGCCGGTGCTCGAGGTCGAGGACTTCATCGAGGCCGTCGACGAGCTGGTCCGCGTCGACGAGCGCTGGGTGCCGACGACCACCGAGCCGGGGACGGGGGAGAAGAGCCTCTACCTGCGCCCGTTCATGTTCGCCTCGGAGAAGTTCCTCGGCGTGCGCCCCTCCCAGCACGTCACGTTCATGGTGATCGCGAGCCCGGCGGGCTCCTACTTCAAGGGCGGGGTCAAGCCGGTCACGCTCTGGCTGACCGAGGAGTACACCCGCGCCGGCCGCGGCGGGATGGGCGCGGCCAAGACCGGCGGCAACTACGCCAGCTCCCTGGTCGCGCAGCAGGAGGCCACGAGCCACGGCTGCGACCAGGTCGTCTTCCTCGACAGCCAGGAGGGGCGGTACGTCGAGGAGCTCGGCGGGATGAACATGTACTTCGTCTACGACGACGGCCGCATCGTCACCCCCGAGACCGGGACGATCCTCGAGGGCATCACCCGGGCCAGCATCATCGAGCTGGCCGGCAAGCTCGGGCACCAGGTCGAGGAGCGCCGGTTCTCGATCGACGAGTGGCGCGAGGGCGTGACCAGCGGGGCGATCCGCGAGATCTTCGCCTGCGGCACGGCCGCGGTCGTCACCCCCGTGGGCGGGCTGAAGTGGGACGGCGGGGAGGTCCCGGCCCCGGCGGAGACCTCGCTGACCATGCGGATCCGCCAGGCCCTCGTGGACGTCCAGTTCGGTCGCGCCGAGGACACCTTCGGCTGGATGCACCGGATCCTCTGAGATTCCCGGTGACGCACCGGTGAGGATTCCCGGAGGCGGCTGCCGCCGCCGGTCGGGAGAGGTTACCCTTACCTAAGTACGTCGCGCACCGGGCGCGACCCGGGTGAGGGAGGCAGCGCGATGAGCGCCGTGCTCGGCCCCCCGACGTCCGCACCGCACCCGCCCGGGCCCGCGCGCCCGGGCGGTGCCGACGGGTCGGGCCGCACGCGCTCGGCCCTCCGGGGCCTGGTCGCCGTCGCCGTGCTCGCGGTCGCGCTGCTGCTCGTGTCCCTCGCGAGCCTGATGTGGGGCGCCCGCGACATCGCCGCCGGCGCGGTCTGGGACGCACTGGTCTCCCCGGTCCCCGGCGACAACGACCACCTCGTCGTCCGGGACCTGCGGGTGCCCCGCACGCTGATCGGCCTGGTCGGGGGCGCCGCCCTAGGCGCGGCCGGCGCGCTGATGCAGGGCGTGACCCGCAACCCGATCGCCGACCCCGGCCTCCTCGGCATCAACGCGGGGGCCTCGCTTGCGGTGATCGTGGCGATCGCCGGGCTCGGTGTGTCCACGACCGCCGGCTACCTGTGGTTCGCCTTCGCCGGCGCCGCGATCGCCGCGCTGGTGGTGTACGGCGCGGCCTCGCTCGGGTGGGAGGGCGTCACGCCGGTGAAGCTCGCCCTGGTCGGTGCCGCGCTCACCGCGACCTGCACGTCGGTCATCACCGTCGTGCTGCTCACCGACACCCGGACCCTGGGGGAGTACCGCTTCTGGCAGGTGGGGTCGCTGGCCAACCGCCCGCTCGACGTGCTGACCACCGTGGCGCCGTTCGTCGCGGTCGGGCTGGCGCTCGCCCTCGCCTCGGGCCGCGTGCTCAACGCGCTGGCCCTCGGCGACGACGTCGCCCGCGGGCTGGGCCAGGACATCACCCGCGGGCGCCTCCTGGTGGTGGCCGCCGTCGTGCTGCTGTGCGGCTCCGCGGTCTCGCTGGTCGGGCCGATCGCGTTCGTCGGCCTGGTCGTCCCGCACATCGCCCGCGCGGTCGTCGGGCCGGACTACCGCTGGATCGTCGGGCTCTCCGCCTTGGTCGGGCCGGTGCTGCTGCTGGTCGCCGACATCGCCGGTCGCCTCGTCGCCCGCCCCTCCGAGCTCGAGGCGGGCCTCGTCGTCGCCGTCGTCGGGGCGCCGGTGCTCATCACCCTGGTGCGCCGGTCGCGGGCGGTGGCGGCGTGAGCGCGCCGGCCGTGCTGGAGCACGGCTCCGACCCGGTGGTGGACCGGCGCGAGGTCGCGGGCCGCGGCCTGCGCACGGACCGCCGGCGCCGCCTCCGGCGCCGCCTGCTGGTCACGCTCGCCCTCACGGTCCTCGCCGCGGTCCTCTCGGTGACCGCGCTGATGCTGGGCGACTACCGTCTCTCGGCAGCCGAGGTGGTCCGCACCCTGGCGGGCTCCGACGAGGGCGCGGCCCGCTTCATCGTGATGGACCTGCGGCTCCCGCGGCTCGTGCTCGGGATCCTGGTCGGCGTGGCGTTCGGCCTCGCCGGCGCGCTCTTCCAGTCGGTCCTGCGCAACCCGCTGGCCAGCCCCGACGTCATCGGCATCTCCCAGGGCGCCAGCGCCGGGGCTGTCACCGCCCTGCTGGTCGTCGGGAGCGCGAGCGGCGTCGTCGTGCCCCTCTCCGCGCTGGCGGGCGGAGCGCTCGTCGGCCTCCTGCTGTACGCCGTCGCGTGGCGTGGCGGGATGACCGGACACCGCTTCGTGCTGGCCGGCATCGGCGTCGCGTACGTCTGCACGAGCCTCATCGGCTACCTGCTGACGCGCAGCGACGTCAAGGAGGCCCAGGTCGCGCTGCTGTGGATGACCGGCAGCCTGGGCCAGGCGGACTGGCCGCTGGTGCGGACGCTCGCGGTCGCCGTCGTCGTGCTGGTCCCGCTGGTGGCCTGCGTCGCGCGGGGCCTCTCGCTGCTGCTCCTCGGCGACGAGCAGGCCGGCAGCCTGGGCCTGCGGCCGGAGGTGACCCGGGCCTGCGTGGTCGGCCTCGGCGTGGCGCTGGCCTGCGTGGCGACCGCCGCCGCCGGGCCGGTCGCCTTCGTGGCGTTCATCGCGGCCCCGGTGGCCCGGCGGCTGCTGGGCGACGGCACGCTCGCGCTCCTCCAGTCGGCGCTCGTCGGCGTGGTGCTGGTGGTCGGGGCCGACGTGGTGGCCCAGCACCTGCTGCCCGCCGACCTCTCCGTCCCGGTCGGTGTCGTGACCGGCGCGGTGGGCGGCCCGTACCTCATCTGGCTGATGGCCAGCGGACGCACCCGGAGGGCCTGATGGCCCGGATCGAAGGAGACGGCGTGAGCCTCGTCGCGGAACGCCCGGCAGCGGGCGGCCCCCAGCACCTCCCGGACGACGCCCTGGAGCACCACGACCCGGTCAGCCTGGTCGCGCGCGGTCTCCACCTCGCCTACGACCAGCGCACGGTCGTGCAGGGCGTCGACCTCGAGATCCCGGCCGGCAAGGTCACGGTCATCGTCGGTGCCAACGGCTGCGGGAAGTCGACGCTGCTGCGCGGCCTCGGTCGCATCCTCAAGCCGACCGGTGGCTCGGTGCACCTGGGCGGCCAGGACATCCAGCGGATGCGTCCCCGCGACGTCGCGGCGGTGCTCGGGCTGCTCCCGCAGCAGCCGGTCGCGCCGGAGGGGATCACCGTCGCCGACCTCGTCGGCCGGGGCCGGCATCCGCACCAGGGCGCGTTCCGGCGCTGGAACGCCGGTGACGCCGACGCCGTCGCGACGGCGCTGGCGCTCACCGACACCCACGAGCTGGCCGGTCGCCGGGTCGAGGAGCTCTCGGGCGGCCAGCGCCAGCGCGTCTGGGTCGCCCTGATGCTGGCCCAGGACCCGAGCATCATGCTGCTCGACGAGCCCACGACGTACCTCGACATCGCCCACCAGGTCGACGTCCTCGACCTGCTCGCCGAGCTCAACGAGGAGCGGGGGACCACGGTGGTGATGGTGCTGCACGAGCTCAACCTCGCCGCCCGGTACGCCGACCACCTCGTCGTGATGTGCGAGGGCCGGCTGCTCCGGGAGGGTGCGCCCGCCGACGTGCTCGACGCCGACTGCGTGCAGGAGGCGTTCGGGCTGACCGCCCGGGTCGTCCCGGACCCCGTCACCGGGTCGCCGCTCGTGGTGCCGGTGGGCCGCCGCGGCTCCGGGGCGGGGCGTGCGGCTGTGCCGGACGCCACCACCCCGGGCCGGTGAACCTGCTGTAAGGTGAGCCTCACCTAACCACCTGGACCGGGCTCGGCCGGTCCCGCACCTCGAGGAGTGGACGTGACGTCCCTTCGTCCCCTGAACCGGCGCCGCCGGCTGTCCCGCCTGGCGTTGCCCGTCGGCGCCCTCCTGCTCGCCCTGCCGCTCGCCGCGTGCGGCTCGGAGTCGGACTCCGAGGAGACGGCCGGTGACGCCCCCGCCGAGGAGACCTTCGAGCCGGTGACCATCGACCACGCCTTCGGCTCCACCGAGATCGACGAGGAGCCCGAGCGCGTCGCCACCTGGGGCTGGGGCAGCGGCGACGCCGCGCTGGCCCTCGGTGTCGTGCCGGTCGCCATGCCGGAGTACTCCTACGGGGCCGACGAGGCCGGCCGGATGCCGTGGCAGACCGAGGCGCTCGAGGAGCTCGGCGGCGAGGAGCCGGCGCTGCTCAGCGAGACCGCCGAGCCGCCGTTCGAGGAGATCGCCGAGGCCGCGCCCGACCTGATCCTCGCCAACTACTCCGGCATCACCGAGGCCGACTACGAGAAGCTCTCGAAGATCGCCCCGACCGTGGCCTACCCCGACCAGCCGTGGGCCACCCCGTGGCGCGAGGTGATCACCACCGTCGGTGAGGCGCTCGGCAAGGCCGACGAGGCCGAGCAGGTGCTCGCCGACATCGACGCCGAGGTCGCCGCCGCCGCCGAGGAGCACCCCGAGTTCGAGGGCAAGACCATCGCCGCGGTCGCCGTCGACCCGTCGGCCTTCTACGTCTACCGCGGTGCGGACCCGCGCGTGGAGTTCCTCGAGGACCTCGGCTTCACCCTCGCCCCGAGCGTCGACGAGCTCGACACCGAGGAGACGACCTTCTACTACACGGTCTCCACCGAAGAGGTCGACAAGCTCGGCTCCGACGTCCTGGTCTCGTACTCGCCGACCGAGGAGGCCGCCGCGGAGGTCGACAAGAGCGCGGCCGCCAAGGCCATGCAGCAGTTCCAGGACGGCACCGTGGCCCGGGTCGTGGGCGAGTCCCTCGTCTCCTCGGTCTCCCCGCCGACCGCGCTGTCGCTGACCTGGGGGCTCGACGACTTCGTCGAGGCCCTCGTGCCGGCCGTCGAGAAGGCCGACGCCGCGGGCTGAGCCCCACCGTGCAGCACCCCGCTCGACCAGCCACACCGCGACCGCGTCCGGGACTCCCGGGCGCGGTCGCGGCGTTCCGCGCGTCCGCGCCGGATAGATTGCGCGGGTGACGACGCAGCAGGCGGTGGTGGGGGACTACACCCTGCTCACCAAGATCGGCGAGGGCGGCATGGGCGTCGTCCACCTGGCCCGGAGCCCCGAGGGGGACCGGGTCGCGCTCAAGGTGCTGCGGCCGCACATCGTCGGCGACGACGAGGCGCGGCAGCGGCTCGCCCGCGAGGTCAGCTCGCTGTCCCGCGTCCGCTCCCGCTGGGTCGCCGAGATCGTCGACGCCGACCCGTGGGCGGTCGTGCCGTTCGTCGCGACGCGCTACGTCCCCGGTC
This sequence comes from Nocardioides sp. Arc9.136, assembly GCF_030506255.1. Lineage (NCBI taxonomy): Bacteria > Bacillati > Actinomycetota > Actinomycetes > Propionibacteriales > Nocardioidaceae > Nocardioides > Nocardioides sp. Arc9.136. Next base: position 1,432,471 of record NZ_CP113431.1, read on the forward strand.
TCTCCCTGCACGACCACGTCGTGGAGGAGGGGCCGATCACCGGCGCCGACCTCACCTGGTTCGCCGCCTCGCTCGCCGAGGGGCTCGCCTCGGTCCACGCCGCCGGGGTGCTGCACCGCGACGTGAAGCCCTCGAACGTCCTGATGGAGGGCCGCACGCCGATCCTCATCGACTTCGGCCTGGCCCGCGTCGCCGACGACCCGAAGCTGACCCACACCGGCTGGCTGCTCGGCACGCCCGGCTACCTCGCGCCGGAGATCCTGTACGGCGACGACGCGACGACCGCCTCCGACGTCCACTCCTGGGCGGCGACCGTCGCCTACGCCGGCACCGGCCGCCCGCCCTTCGGCCGCGGCCCGTCGATGGCGGTCATGGACCGCGTGCGGCGCGGGGAGCACGACGTCTCCGGACTGCCCGGCGACCTCGCCGCCGTCGTCGAGGCCGCCCTCGACCCCGAGCCGGAGCGGCGGCCCACCCTCGACCAGCTGCTCGCCTGGCTGCGGCCGCAGGTCGGGCGCGGGCGACGCGTCCCCCCGCCCGTCCTCGAGCCCGAGCCCGAGCCGGTGCTCGAGCCGGCGATCGAGACCCTGCCGGTGATGCTGGACCGGCCCGACGCCGACGGCACCCACACCCGCCCGTTCGAGACCCTGGTGGACCACGACGCCCGCGAGGCGGGCCAGGAGCCGACGGTCCACGACTGGGACGTCGCGGAGTACGTCGTCCCGCGGACCTCGGTCGGCGAGCGGTTCCGCCGCGGGACGCTCCTGCTCGGCGGCGCCCTGGCCACCGGCGCCGGCTTCGCGGCGTACCCCTGGGTCGCGACGGCGCTCACCCTCGTCCTGGTCTGGCTGCTGCGCAGCGGCTCCCTGGCCGCGAGCAAGGCCGGCGACCGCCGGCGCCTGCGCGGCCGCAAGTGGTACGACGGCGTGCTGCTGCTCCTGGGGGCGCCGTGGGACCTGGTGCGCTCGATCCCCGGCACCGTCGTGCTCCTGCTGTGGAGCCTCGGGCTCGCCCTTGCCGGCGGCCTGCTCTGCTACGCCGTGGCGGCGTCGGTGCCGGTGACCCTGTTCGTCTGCGGGACGCTGCTGGCCGGTGCGCTCTGGCTCGGCCCCGGTGGCTCCCGCATCCGCTCGCCGCTGTCGCGCGTCGTCGACCCCACAGCGCGCGGCGTGCGCGGCTGGCTCGCCGGGCTGGTCGCGGTGGCCGTGCTCGGTTGCGGCCTGGGTGCGCTCGTCGAGGCCTCCGGCACCTCCTGGGCGCCGGACGACGGCCGCCCGTTCGCCGACCTCTCGGTGCCGGACGGTGGGCTGCTCGGCGGGTCCTGACCCATCCGCCGTCAGCCGCCGTACGAGGGCGGGACGTCCTCGGGGCGGGTGCCCCAGGCAGGCCGGTCGGCGTCGGTGGTGTCGACGACGACCGTGCGCGGGCGACCCGGCCCCAGGCCGAGCCACGTCGAGGTGTGGGCCCGGCCGTCGACGGTGACGGCAGCGACGTGGCGGCCGTCGCCGCGCCGCACCAGCCGGGTGGCGGTGCCCCCGAGCGGTCGCACGACGACCTCGTCGAAGAGCGGCCGGCCCAGCGCGGTGACGTCGGTCCCGGGCACGAGCGGCTGCAGGCCGAGCGCCGCCCAGACGTACCACGCCGACAGCCCGCCGAGGTCGTCGTTCCCGGGCAGCCCCGTCGGTCCGGGACGCCACAGCTGCTCCAGCGCCCGGGCCACGACGTCCTGGGTGCGCGCCGGCTCGCCCAGCCACAGGTGGGCCCACGGCGTCAGCAGGCTCGGCTGGTTGCCCAGCCAGGCGTGCCGGCCGGCGCCCGCGTCCAGCTCGGCGTGGAGGTCGTCGAGACGGGCGAGGACCTCGGAGCGGGTCCCGAGAGCCGCGAGCAGGCCGGCCATGTCGTGCGGGACGAACCACGTGTACTGCGTGGCCGTGCCCTCCTGGAACCCCGTGCAGCAGGACGAGGGGTCCCAGCCGGAGCCCGGGAACGAGCCGTCGGCGGCGCGCGGCGCCAGCACCCGGCGCGCCGGGTCGAGCAGGTGGCGCCACCAGCCGCTGCGGGCCAGCAGGCCGGCGGCGTCGCGGCCGCGGCCCGCCGCCGTGGCCAGCCGGGCGACGGCGAAGTCGTCCACCGCGTGCTCGAGCGTCGTCGAGGCGTCCCCGGGCACCCAGCCGCGCTCGAGCTGCGCGGCGAGGCCGGGGCGTGCGGGCGTCGGGACGGTCGCCTGGCGGACCAGGGCGTCCACGACGCCGGGGAGGTCGAACTCTCGGGCGCCGTAGGCATGTGCCGCGGCGGCCAGCGGCGCGGCGGAGTCGCCCGACATCACGAGGGTGTCCTGGGCGACCAGCGGCCACCGGGGCATCCAGCCGCCCTCCCGCGCCGCCGCGAGCAGGCTGGTCACCAGGTCCGAGGCGACGTCGGGCCGCAGCCAGGCCAGCAGCGGGGTGTGGGTGCGGTAGGCGTCCCAGGCGGTCGCCGCCGTGTAGCGCCGGTGGCCCGCCGCCACCCGGTGCACCCGGCCGTCGAAGCCGGGGTAGCGGCCGTCGGCGTCGCTGACCGTCGTGGGGTGCAGCAGCACGTGGTACAGCGCGGTGCGCAGCGTCGTGCGCTGGGCGGTCGTCCCGCCGGTCGCGGCGACCCGGCCGAGCTCGGCGTCCCACGCGCGGGCGGCCTCGGCGCGCAGCCGCTCGACCGACCAGCCCGGTGCGTCGGCCACGAGGTTGCCGCGGGCGCCGGCGGCGTCGGCGAAGGACACCGCGACCTGGGTGCGCACCGTGCGGCCCCGGCGGCCCCGGCCGTCCGTGGGGCGGTCGAGGCGCAGGACGACCCCGCCGGGCCAGCGCCGGACCGAGGCGATCGGGCGGTCCAGGCGCAGCCGCACGTGCACGTCGTACGTCGTGGGGGTGCCGCAGAACCCCCCGCTGGTCGCCCGCACCACCACCTCGCGGCGGCCCACCAGCCGCACCCGGGCCGCGCTCGTGCCGGCCAGGCTGCCGTCGGCCTTGACCACCAGCCGCGGTGCGGCGCCGCGGGGGAACCGGTAGGCGGCCAGTCCCGAGCGGTCGTCGGCGGCGAGGGAGGCGGTGACGCCGTTGGCCAGCCGGACGCGGTACCACCCGGGTGCCGAGCGCTCGCTCGCCCGGTCCAGCGCGACGGTCGCCGCGGAGGGGTCGGCGGGCGCGCGGCCGGTCCACGGCAGCACCGGGACGTCCCCGAACGCAGGGCAGCCCGCCCCGGAGAGGTGGGTGGGGGAGAAGCCGCGGACGTGGGTGTCGGTGGCGGCGTACCCCGAGGCCGTCGCCGACGGCGTCCCGCCCGTCGCGTCGGCGGTCGTGTCCGGCCCCAGCTGGACCATGCCGAACGGACGGGCCGCCGCGGGCGTCGTGGCACCGCTGGACCACGGCGGGGCCCCTCCGGTGCCGGTCGTGAGGTCCGGCTGCGGGAGTTCCGGCTGCGTGAGGTCCGGTTGCGGCTGGCCGACGGCGCCCGCGCACGAGGCGGGTGGGACGAGGGAGAGCGCCGGGAGGGCCACGAGCAGCGCCGCCGTGCCTGCCGTGCGCCGCCACCTCACCAGGGGAGCGTACGGGCGGGAGCCGGCTCGCGTGCTGAGATCACCGTCCCGGCCAGCGGACGGCCGTGGCACGATGGCGCCGTGCAGCGCACCGCGATCATCATTCCCTAGCGCGTCGAGCCCCTCGACGCGCCGACCTCTCGCACCCCGAGAGGTTTTTTTGTGCCCGCACACCAGCACCAGCCCCCCGCACCAGCCCAGACCAGCCCACACCAGCCCAGCCCGGAAGCAGAGACAGACCGATGGACCTCCACGGCTCGTTCCACGTCTACGACACGACGCTGCGCGACGGCGCCCAGCAGGAGGGGCTCAACCTCTCCGTCGCCGACAAGCTCACGATCGCCCAGCAGCTCGACGGACTGGGGGTCGGCTACATCGAGGGCGGCTGGCCCGGGGCGAACCCCAAGGACACCGAGTTCTTCCGCCGCGCCGCCGCGGAGCTGGAGCTGCGGCACGCCCGGCTGGCGGCGTTCGGCGCCACCCGCCGGGCCGGGGCGCGGGCGGCCGACGACCCGATGGTCGCGGCGCTGCGCGACAGCGGCGCGGGCGTGGTGACGCTGGTGGCCAAGTCCTACGACCGGCACGTCGAGCTGGCGCTGCGGACCACGCTGGAGGAGAACCTCGCGATGGTCCGCGACACCGTCAGCCACCTGCGCGCCGAGGGGCAGCAGGTGTTCCTCGACGCGGAGCACTTCTTCGACGGCTACCGGGCGAACCGGGCCTACGCGCTGGAGGTGCTCCGGACGGCGTACGACGCCGGGGCCGAGGTGGTCGCCCTGTGCGACACCAACGGGGGAATGCTGCCCACCTGGGTCTCCGACGTGGTCCACGACGTCGTCGAGACGACCGGCGTGCGGGTCGGCATCCACTGCCACAACGACACCGGCTGCGCCGTCGCGAACACCCTGGCCGCGGTCGAGGCGGGCGCGACGCACGTCCAGGGCTGCATCAACGGGTACGGCGAGCGCACCGGCAATGCCGACCTGGTGACCGTCGTGGCCAACCTCGAGCTCAAGCTGGACCGCGCGGTGCTGCCGGCGGGCCTGCTGCGCGACGCGACGCGGATCGCCCACGCCGTCGCCGAGGTCACCAACGTCCCGCCCGCCTCGCGCCAGCCCTACGTCGGCACATCGGCGTTCGCGCACAAGGCCGGCCTGCACGCCAGCGCGATCAAGGTCGACCCGAACCTCTACCAGCACATGGACCCGGTGGGCGTCGGCAACGACATGCGCCTGCTGGTCTCCGACATGGCGGGTCGGGCCTCGATCGAGCTGAAGGGCCGCGAGCTCGGGTTCGACCTGGACGCCGGCACGCCCGCCGGCAAGGACCTGGTCACGCGGATCACCGAGCGGGTCAAGCTGCTGGAGTCGCGCGGCTACACCTTCGAGGCGGCCGACGCGTCGTTCGAGCTGCTCCTGCTCGAGGAGGTCGAGGGCGCCCGGCCGGCGTACTTCGAGGTCGAGTCCTGGCGGGTGATCACCGACTCCAAGCCCGCCGAGGAGGCGCTCTCGGAGGCCACGGTCAAGCTGCGGGCCGCCGGGGTGCGCTACGTCGTGACCGGTGAGGGCAACGGTCCGGTCAACGCGCTCGACCAGGCGCTGCGGTCGGCGATCGGGCAGGCGTTCCCCGAGGTCGCGAAGTTCGAGCTGATCGACTACAAGGTGCGCATCCTCGACCAGGGCCACGGCACCGACGCGATCACCCGGGTCCTCATCGAGACCACCGACGGCCGGTCGTCGTGGGTGACGGTCGGCGTGGGCGCCAACGTCATCGAGGCGTCGTGGGGCGCGCTCGTCGACGGCCTCACCTTCGGCCTGCGCCGCCACCACGCCGACTGAGCCGCGGGTGGCCGGAGGCCGGCCGTCCTGCGAGGGTGGGGCCATGAGCCGTCCCGTCATCGTCGTCGTCGGAGCCGGACCGGGGGTCAGCGGGTCGGTGGCCCGGCGCTTCGCCCGCGAGGGGTACGACGTCGGCCTGCTGGGCGTCGACCAGGACCAGCTGGTGGCGCTCGCCGGCCAGCTGGAGGACCTCGGTGCGGCGGTCGGCCGGGCGGTCGTGGACGTGACCGACGTCGAGGCGGCGACGGCTGCGGTGCAGCGGTTCGGCGGGTTCGGCGGCCGGGTCGACGTCTTGCACTTCAACCCGAGCGCCTTCCGGGAGAAGAACCCGCTCGAGCTCACGGTGGCCGAGCTGCTCGAGGACGTCGCGCTCGGGGTCGGGGCGCTGCTCACCTGCGTGCAGGCCGCGCGTCCCTTCATGTCCGCCGGCGGGCGGGTGACGGTCACCGGCAGCATGGCCGCCGACCGGCCCTGGCACCAGGCGGCCTCGCTCGGTGTGCAGAAGGCCGGCGTGCGCAACCTCGTGCACAGCCTCGACGCGGCGCTCGCGCCGGACGGCATCCGGGCGGTGTCGGTCACCGTGCAGGGGACCCTGGCGCGCGAGGGGGCCTTCACCCCCGACCGGGTCGCCGACGCCATCTGGGCCGCGGCCCACCAGGACCTCGACGCGTGGGCGACGGAGGTGCCGTACGCCGGGTGAGCCCGGCTGCCGCGGACGGCCTCAGTCGCCCGGCGGCCGCAGGACCCGCTCGACCAGGTCGACCCACCCGTGCACGACGCGCTCGAGCGGGAACCCCTCGACCGAGAGCTGCTGCTCGAGGATGGGGAGCTCGAGGGGCGCCAGCAGTGCGGTCGCGAGCAGCGGGAGGTCGCCCTGCACGCCGAGCTCGTCGAGCAGGTAGCGCACGTGCATCGCGGTGAACGACCACACGGCGTACGACCGCGAGCCGGCACGGCCCGCCGCGCGGATGAGCTCCTGGTGGCGCAGGGTCGACTCCAGGCGGGACCGGCCGAAGGCGAGCAGCCGCTCCAGCGGGTCCGCCCCCGGTCCCAGCGGCGGGGGACCGGAGATGACCGCCGCCTGCCAGGCCGACTCGGAGAAGTCGAGCAGCGCGGCCATCAGGCCCTCGCGGGACTCGAACCGGCGGAACACCGTGCCCTTGCCGACCCCGGCCCGGGCCGCGACCGCCTCCATCGTCACGTGGTCGACCCCGCACGCGTCCACCAGCTCCTGGGCCGCGGTGAGGAGCGCCTCGCGGTTGCGCGCGGCGTCGCGCCGCTCGGGCGGCGGGTCGCCGAGCAGCGGCAGCAGGTGGGGTCCGGACATGACGTCGCCACTGTAGGGACCACGCCGGCACGGTGCCGGGAATAGAACCGGACCGAGGTCCGTTTGGGCTGGCGACCGTTCGTCGCACGACCCCAGGAGCAACCATGTCCCAGACCCGCGTCGCCGTCCTCGTCGGCAGCCTCCGCGCCGACTCGCTCAACCGGAAGATCGCCGAGCTGCTCGCGGCCCAGGCCCCGGAGGGAGTCGAGGTCGACATCGTCGACGGCCTCGAGAACCTGCCGTTCTACAACGAGGACATCGACGGCGAGACCGCCCCCGACGCCGCCACCCACGTGCGCCGCCAGGTGGCCGCCGCCGACCGCGTCCTGGTCGTCACGCCGGAGTACAACGGCACCATGCCGGCCGTGCTCAACAACGCCATCGACTGGCTCTCGCGCCCCTACGGCGCCGGCGCGCTGGTCGCCAAGCCGTTCGCGGTCGTCGGCACCACGCCCACGCCGTACGGCGGCCGCTGGGCCCACGCCGACACGGTGCGCTCCGCCAACGTCGCGGGCGCGGTCGTCCTCGAGGACGTCACCGTCTCCCAGCCGGGCGTCGAGGTCGACGTCCTCAACGACGAGGAGGTCCTCGGCAAGCTGCGCGGCGCGCTCGAGGCGCTCGTCGCCTACGACGCCGCGCCGTCCTCGGCCGCCTGACCCTGCCGGCTCCTGCCGGCGCCTGCCGGCCGAGCGGCTGACGCAGTCGTGCCCGACGGCTAGCGTCGGTCGCATGGCCGACCTCCACGACCTGACCGCCCTCGAGCAGGGCGCCCTCGTCCGGCGTGGTGAGGTCTCGAGCCTCGAGCTCGTCGACCACTACCTCGAACGCGCCGACCGCCTCGACACGGTCGGCGCGTTCGTCACGCTCACCCCCGAGCAGGCGCGTTCCCGGGCCGCGACGGCGCCGTCGGCGCCCGGCCCGCTCGCGGGCGTGCCGACCGCGGTCAAGGACCTCAACCTGACCGCCGGTGTCCGGACGACGTTCGGGTCGGCGGCGTTCGACGACTTCGTCCCCGACACCTCCGACGGCGTCGTGCTGTCGCTGGAGGCCGCCGGGCTGGTGAGCCTCGGCAAGACGAGCACGCCGGAGTTCGGGTCGCCCTGCTACACCGAGCCGGACGGGCGCCCGCCGGCGGTGACCCCGTGGGACCGGACCCGGATGGCGGGCGGCTCCTCCGGCGGAGCGGCCGCGGCGGTCGCGGCCGGCCTGGTGCCGGTCGCGCAGGGCTCCGACGGCGGCGGGTCGATCCGGATCCCCGCCTCCTGCTGCGGACTGGTCGGCCTCAAGCCGTCCCGGGGGCGGATCTCCGGCTTCCCGATGTACGGCGACCCGGTCGGCCTGGCCACCGCCGGGCCGGTCGCGCGCACGGTCCGCGACGCGGCCGCGCTGCTCGACGTCCTGGCCGGCCGGCGGCCCGGCGACCCGTCCTGGGCGCCCGAGCCGAGCGGCACGTTCCTCGAGTCGTGCGACCGGCCGCCGGGGCGCCTGCGGGTCGCGCGGTTCGCGGAGCCGGTGATCGCCGACGCCGAGCTCGACCCGGCGGTCGTGCAGGCCTGGGAGGACGCCTCCCGCCTGCTGGAGTCGCTGGGCCACGAGGTCGAGGACGTCGCCGTCCCGCTGCCCCGCGAGGCGGTGCCGGAGTTCGAGACCTGCTGGGCGGTGCTGACCGCGATGTCGGCCGCCCCGGAGGGTCGCGAGCACCTGCTCAGGCCGCTCACCCGGTGGCTCGGCGACCGCGGCCGCGCCGTCAGCGGGCCGGAGCTGGGACTGGCGATCGGGGCGGTGCGGAGGTTCGCCGCGGAGGCACTTGTCGCGCTGGCGCCGTACGACGCGGTGCTGACGCCGACCCTCGCCGCGCCGCCGCTGCCGGTCGGCGCGATCCGGGACGACGCGGACCCGGCGGCGGACTTCGAGGCGCAGAAGCGCTTCACGCCCTGGACGTCGGCCTGGAACGTCACCGGCATGCCGGCCGTCTCGCTGCCGCTGCACTGGACCGACGACGGGCTGCCGGTCGGCGTGATGCTGGCCGCCCGGCCGGCCGAGGAGCAGCTGCTGCTCGCGCTCGCCGCCCAGGTCGAGGAGGCTGCTCCGTGGGCGCACCGCCGGCCGCCCCAGTGGTGACCGTCCTCGCGCACACCGCCCACCTGGCGGACGCGGACCTGGCCGCCGCGCGGGCGCTGGTGGACGCGGCCTTCGACGACTTCACCGACGCCGACTGGTCCCACGCCCTCGGGGGGATGCACGCGCTGGTCCGCGTCGACGGCGTGCTGGTGGCGCACGGCTCGCTGGTCCAGCGGCGCCTGCTCGTGGGGGCCGGGGCGGGGGAGCGGTCGCTGCGGTGCGGGTACGTCGAGGCGGTCGCCACGCATCCCGGCCAGCGGCGTCGTGGTCACGCGACCGCGGTCATGGCGGCGCTGGAGGGGCTCGCTGCGGCGTACGACCTGCTGGCGCTGTCGTCCTCGGACGCCGGCGCCGGCCTGTACCGCGGCCGCGGGTGGGTCCCGTGGCGCGGGCCGACCTCCGTGCTCGGGCCGCGCGGCCGTGAGCGGACCGCGGACGACGACGGCTCGACGTACGTGCTGTGCGGCCCGGACCCCTCCGGCGTCCGCCCGCTCGACCTCGACCTGCCGCTGGCGTGCGACTGGCGGGAGGGCGACGTCTGGTGACGCCGCCCTCCGGCGCGGTCGTCGCTCAGATCGTGACCGCGATCTTGCCGCGGGTGCGGCCGTCCTCGTTGGCGCGGTGGGCGTCGCCGATCCGCTCGAGCGGGTACGTCGCGGCGAGGTCGACCCGCAGCGCCCCTGCCTCGGCGAGGGCGCGCAGCTCGTCGAGGTGCTCGGCCACGGGCCGGACGAAGACGTACCGGCCGCCGATGCGCAGCACCGTGTCGGCGTCCACGACGGAGGCGACCCTCGAGACGTCGTGCACCTGGTTCGGTGCGTCCTCGAGGGCGTCGCCGCCGATGAGGTCGACGACCGCGTCGACCTTGGCCGAGAGCTGCTCGCTGATCGTGCCCTGCGTGTAGTCGACGACCTCGTCGACACCGAGCCGGCGCAGGTAGTCGTGCTTGTCGCTGCGGGCGGTGCCGACGACCGTCGCACCGCGGGACTTGGCGACCTGGACCGCGAACTGCCCGACGCCGCCGGCCGCCGCGTGCACCAGCACGCGGTCGCCCTCGCCCACCTCGAGCGCCTCGACGACCAGCTGCCAGGCGGTGAGACCGGCGAGCGGGATCGCGGCGGCCTCCTCGAAGGAGAGGTTCGCCGGCTTCCGGACGACCGTCCGCTCGGGCGCCGGGACCAGCTCCGCCGCGGTGCCGAACGCGACGTCGTCGCGCCGCACGTAGCCGTAGACCTCGTCGCCCGGCTGGAGCCCGGACCGCACCGACGGCCCGACCGCCTCGACCACGCCCGCGACGTCCCAGCCCGGGATGATCGGCAGGTGGTGGGGGTAGGCGCCCTGCAGGTAGCCCTCGCGGATCTTCCAGTCCACCGGGTTGACGCTCGTCGCCCTCGCCCGGACCAGGACCGTGTCCGGGCCCACGGGCGGGTCCGCGACCTCCTGCACCTCGATCACGTCGGCCCCACCGAATCGGTCGTACACCGCTGCGCGCACGCGCTTACCTCCGTCTGCTCGTCCTGCTCGGTCTCCGTTCCTCATCGGTCCCACCGCCCCAGGTATTCCATCCGGGCCCGCCCCGCCGCCGGTCGACCAGCGAGCGCGAGCGAGCGTCGCCATGTTGGTCGAGCAGCGAGCGCGAGCGAGCGTCGCCTTGTTGGTCGAGCAGCGAGCGCGAGCGAGCGTCGTCGAGACCCGGTGAGGCGCGCAGGGCCTCGGGCTGCAGCCGCTGGTCGAGCAGCGAGCGCGAGCGAGCGTCGTCGAGACCCGGTGAGGTGGGCAGGGCGTCGGGGTGGTCGTCGGGCTGCAATCGCTGGTCGAGCAGCGAGCCCTGGCGAGCGTCGTCGAGACCCCGTGAGGTGCGCAGGGCCTAGGCGTGGTCGTCGGGCTGCAATCGCTGGTCGAGCAGCGAGCCCCGGCGAGCGTCGTCGAGACCCGCGCCTGCTGGTCGAGCACCGAGCCCTAGCGAGCGTCGTCGAGACCCGGTGAAGTGGGCAGGGCCCGGGGGTGGTCGCCGGGGCGCCGGGTGGTGCCAGGGCAGGTCCAGTTTTTCGAGTCGTGTGGTTGCGCGCCGCTGTGGTCGAGGTCCTGGGCGCGGCTGCTCGTCGGGTCACGGCCGGCGGGGGTCGACCGCTGTGGTTGCGGTGGAGGAGGGAGTCGCTCGGGTCGGCCTAGGTCCTCCGATGGAACGCGACCTTCCCTCCGGGCAGGTGGGTGGTGTCGTAGGCGGGGTCGTGGATGCGGGCGTGGTGTCTGGGGCAGAGGTTGCGGGCGTTCGCGAGGTCGGTGGCTCCGCCGGCGGACCAGGGTTGGTCGTGGTGGGCGTGGCAGAGGTGGGCGGGCCAGTCGCAGCCGTCTTCGGTGCAGGTCGGCTGGGTCAGGTTCAGCGCCCGACGCTGAGCGCCGGTGAAGAGACGGGTGGTGCGGCCGAGGTCGAGCAGCTCGGACCTCGACCCGAGGACGGCGGGAATCAAGCCTGCCTCGCAGGCCAGTCTCCGTGCCTGGGCGGCGGAGATGGTGCCGCCGTCGTCGAGGACACCTGGCGCGAGGCCACCCATGAGGGACGCGATGTCGATGGTGACGACGACGGTGGCGTTGAGGCCGCCGAGCTTCGGGACGGACGTGGTGGGAAGGCGTTCGAGGAGCTCGCAGAACGCGTCGCCCATCCGCTCCGGAACCGGGCGTCGTTCGTAGGTCTCGGCGCCGTTCTCAGCCGTCTGGTGCTTCGGGGCGGCGAAGGCGAGGAGCGTCCTCTTGAGCATGGCGCCGTGCAGCTCGGGGATCTTGAACTTCCCGACCACCGACCCGCGCCCGTCGGGGCTCATCGTCAGCCAAGCGGTCTCCCGGGCGAGCCGTTCCTCGGCTTCGAGAGCTTTGGCGTCGCGGGCCTCGCCGATCTCCGGGGCCACGACGGTGAGGACGTGCTTGGCCAGGATGCGTAGCGCCTTGGGGTCACGGTGCCGCGCCTCGGCCAGCAGGTGCTCCTCGGCACGGAGCGGGATGGTGGGGTCGTCGAGGTCGGCGGGGAGCTTGTCGAGGCACTCGGTGATCACGCCAGCGTGATCGACCGACACATCGCCATCGGCGAGAGCGGTGGCCGTCGGGCTGTGGCGGTCCAAGGACTCGGCCAGCCGCATCCGGTGCTTCGCAGCCGGACGGGTCTGGCGGGTCTCGGCCGCCCACCAGGAGGCGGTGTCGGTGGCGCCGACCCGCTCGCCGGCGTGACGACGGTCGGCCTCCGCGGCTAGGCGCAGCTCGAGCGCCTCGATCCGGGCACGGAGCCGCGCTGCCTCGTGGAGCGTGGCGGTGACGTCGTCATCGGACATCGACCACAGGTGCGACTCGTGCGCCCGGTCGAGGCGGGTGTGGGACTTCGCGACGGCTCGGCACACCACGTGCGCGCTGCGTCGGGAGTCCTTGGCCATGGCTCTACTCAAGCACCGACCACCGACAGTCAGACGCGTGTTTCCCCAGGTCAGACCAGATTGTGGACCACGAGTTCGGGGACTTTCCGCGGCGAAGGCGAGGACACGAGGCCCTGCGCACCTCACCGGGTCTCGACGACGCCTCGCTGGCGCTCGGCTGCTCGACCAGCGGCGGCCGGGAGACCGCCGCGTCCACCCGCCGTACCTCCCCGTAGCTGCCCCCACCGCAACCACTTATGGCCAGGCGGCCTGAGGCGCGCACCCGAGGCCCTGCGCACCTGACCGAGTCTCGACGACGCCCCGCTGGCGCTCGGCTGCTCGACCAGCGGGGCACCGCCCGGCGGCCGGAGGTGAGCGCCCTGCGCGCCTCGCCGGGGCTCGGCTGCGCGACAGGCCGGGGTCAGTCGCCGAGGCCGCGGGCGTGCAGGGCGTCGCCGGTCTCGTGGGCGCGGGCGACGACGCGGACGACGAACGGTGTGAGGTGGGCGCGGGGGTGGCGGCCCAGGCCGCGGGCGCGGGCGGCGTCGCGGGTCTCGATGGCGAGGGTGAGGGTCGCGGGGAGGGCGGCGACGGCGAGGGAGAAGGCGAGCGCGACACGCTCGGGGTTGATCCCGACCCGGCGGAACGGTCGCAACCACCGCACGATCGCGTCGAGCAGGGCGTTGACCGGGGTGGTGGCGGTGAGGACGAGCGCGGCGAGGGCGAGGGCGACCAGGTCGAGCGTGGTCTCCACGGCTCGGGGGAGCCCGTTGACCCACCACTGGACCGCCGAGACCACGACGACGAGGACCAGCAGCCCGCGCAGCGCGCGCCCCACCGCCGCGAGCGCGACCCGGGCGAGGACGGCGGCGCTGACCGCCAGGGCCAGCGTGACGAACGACGCCGGCATCGACCGGACGACCACGACGGCGACGCTGAAGACGGCGAGGAGGAGCACCTTCGGCCCGACCGGCATCCGGTGCAGCACCGTCCGGCCCGGCTGGTAGGTCCCGACGAGCAGCGGGTGGCTCACGGCGTGGTCACCGCGGCGACGTAGTGGGCCACGGCGGCGGCCGGCTCGCCGTCGTACGCCACGGCACCGTCGAGCACCACCAGCACCCGGTCGCAGCGGGCGGCCAGGTCGAGGTCGTGGGTGACCAGGACCAGCTGCTGGGGCAGGGAGAACAGCAGGTCGGCGATCCGCCGGGTGTTGGCCAGGTCGAGCAGCGTGGTCGGCTCGTCGGCGACCAGCACGTCGGGGGAGGTGGCGAGCACGCCGGCGAGGGCCAGCAGCTGCTTCTGCCCGCCGGAGAGGGCGTGCACCGACACGTCGGCGTGCCCGGCGAGGCCGTGCTCGGCGAGGACCGCGAGCGCGGCGGCGCGGCGGCGGGCGGGGTCGCGCTCGGTGCGCCGCAGGGACAGCTCGACGTCCTCCACGCAGGTGGGCATCACCAGCTGGGCGGACGGGTCGGTGAAGCAGAACCCCACCCGCCGGCGTACGGCGGCGCCCTCGCGCGCCACGTCGAGCCCGTCGACCAGCACCCGGCCGGACGTCGGCGCGACCAGCCCGTTGAGCAGCCGGGCGAGGGTGGACTTGCCCGAGCCGTTCGCGCCGACCACGCCGATCCGGTGCTCGGTGAGCGTCAGGGTCGTCGGCTCGAGGACGACGCGGTCCCCGTCGGGCGTGGGCACCGCGACGGACGCGGCGTCGAGGTCGATGCGGGGCACGCGAGCAGTATCAGCGGCGGTGCAGCAGCTGCGGGAACGCGCGGTGCACCTCGGCGGCGACGAGCGCGACGAGGGCGGCCTTGAGCAGGTCGCCGGCCCAGAACGGCGCGTCGTACCCCCACGCCACCGCCCAGGAGACGTCGAACCAGTACTTCATGCCGACGATCCCCAGCAGGTGGTTGACCGCGACCGCGGGCACGGCGCAGAGGAACACCCAGAACGCCCGGCTCTTCCGCCTGCGCCCCGCCACCTGCCGCACGAGCAGCCCGGCGAGGCCGGCGACCAGCGGGAAGGACCACAGGTAGCCGGCGCTGGCGCCGGCGAACGAGCCCAGCCCGCCCTCCCTGCCGGAGAACACCGGCAGGCCCGCGGCCCCGAGGCCCAGGTAGAGCGCGACCGCGAGGAGGCCGCGGACCGGGCCCAGCACGCACCCGGCCAGCAGGACGCCGAAGGTCTGCAGCGTGATCTCCACGCCGGCGCCGCCGACGGGCACTCCTCCGACGAGCGCGCACGCCGCGACCAGGGCGGCGAACGCCGCGACCAGCGAGAGGTCCGTCGTCGTCAGCCGGGGACGGCGCGGCGCGGCGGTGGTGGGCTCGGAGGTCATCGTCATCGGTGGTCCTTCACGGAGGTGGCAGGCACCTGAACGCTGGTCAGGTGAACGGCGTTCAGGTTAGGGTGTGACCGTTCGTCTGGTCAACGGGGCCGCACGACCACGGCCGAGGTGCGGCGGAGAGGGGCGGGACGGTGCGCAACCACCGGGTGGACGTGGTCGACCAGGCGCTGCGGGTGCTCGACGCCCACGGCCTCGCCGACCTCACGATGCGGCGGCTGGGCAAGGAGCTGGGCGTCCAGCCGAGCGCGCTCTACCACCACTTCCCGAGCAAGCAGCTCCTCCTCGCGGCGGTCGCCGACGAGCTCCTCGTCAGGGGAGCGCGCCCGGCACCGGTCGGCACCTGGGAGCAGCGCGTGCTGGCCCTGTGCGTGGAGCTGCGGGACGCGATGCTGGCCTACCGCGACGGGGCCGAGGTCGTGGCCACCGTCCACGCCTTCGGGCTCGGCGCGCAGGCTTCCGAGCA
Organism: Nocardioides sp. Arc9.136; assembly: GCF_030506255.1. Lineage (NCBI taxonomy): Bacteria > Bacillati > Actinomycetota > Actinomycetes > Propionibacteriales > Nocardioidaceae > Nocardioides > Nocardioides sp. Arc9.136. Next base: position 1,447,536 of record NZ_CP113431.1, read on the forward strand.
CGCCCTGGCCGAGGCCGTCGCCGGTTCGGGCGCACCCGACGACCTCGTCCGAGCCGCGACCCGCACCCTGCTCCACCTGGTCTTCGGTCACACGATGGACGAGCAGACCCACCTGCAGGCCGGCAGCGCCGGGGCGATCGAGGACGGCCCCCGCGAGCGCTCGGACTTCACCGTCGGTGTCGGCCTGGTGGTCGACGGGATCCGCGCACGCGTGGGTGCGGGCGGTGCGGCCGACGCGCAGCCGTAGGATCCGGGCGTGCTGATCCGTCTCCCGCTGTCGCTCCGCGCCGAGGAGCACGAGCTGAACCCCCTCGCGCCGCACCCGGTCGAGATCGCGATCATGGTGGGGACGCTGCTGGTGTTCCTCGCCCTCGTAGCGCTGGTCGTCGTGCTGGTCGTGCGGTCCCGCCGCCGGCGCTGACGGAGCGCTCAGCCCTCGACGAGCGCTCCGTGCTGCTCGGCGAGGAGGACGGCACCCGCCACGTCCAGCCTCGTACGACGCAGGCGGGCCGTCGTCAGGTCGACCCCGTCGAGGGTGGCCCCCCGCAGGTCGGTGCCGTCGAGCACCGTTCCCTGGAGCACCGCGTCGGTGAGCAGGGCGTCGCGCAGCACTGCCCCGGTCAGGTCGGACGACGACAGGTCACTCTCGCGGAGGTCGAGGCCGGTGAGGTCGAGGCGCGCCAGGCGCGTGCCCCGGACCGTGACGCCGCGCCAGACCCCGCCGCCGACGACCCGCAGCGACCGCAGGGTGCACTCGCTGAGCACCGACCCGGTGAGCTTGCAGCCCTCCAGGGTGGCGTCCGCGAAGGAGACCCGCCGGAAGTCGCAGCCCACGAACGCGGTCGAGACGTGCCGGGAGGAGTCGAGGCGGCCGCCGTGGAACGTGCACCGCTCGAAGACCGCTCCCCGGGAGGTCGCCCCGGTCAGGTCGACGCCGGTGAAGGTGCACCCGACGTACCGCGCGGCACCGAGGTCCTCGCCGTACAGGTCCAGGTCGTGCAGGTGCTCGTCCTCGACGTCGACGGTGCTCATGGGCGTGAGCCAAGCACACGTCGCCGACGCTCACCCACCGGCCAGCGACCAGCGGTGCAGCAGCCGGCAGCCGTCGGCCTCGTACCACGCCAGGTCCAGCGCGTCGACGCGGGAACGGGCCGGCAGCACCCCGCCCAGCAGCTCGAGCGTCGAGGCCTCCGTGACGGCGTCCGAGCGCAGGTCCAGGGTCAGGTGGGGGACCGGCTCGAACTCCCCGGCGTACGGCGGGCACTGCGGGAACGCCTCCGCCAGCCGCGCGGTCAGCTCGCGGAAGGGTCCGTCCGGCTGGGGCACGAGGTGGATGATCCCGTTCGGGAACGTCGCCACCTCGGCGAGCACGACGTCGAAGGCGGGGGTCGACGCCGCGATCGTGCCGACCGCCGCCAGGTCTCCGGCACCCGGCGCGGGCAGCCACGGCCCGAGCGCGGTCACGTGCGCGTGCACGAACGCCGGGTCGCTGGACACCCAGGCGGGGTCGTAGTGCGCGTGCCGGCCCCGCACGACCTGCTCGAGCGGCGGGACCGGCACCTGCAGCACGGTGTGGCCGGGATGCGTCACGCCGGGGAGTCAAGCACCCCCACCGGGTTCACCAGCGTGCCGGCGTACATCAGCGACTCCGCCTGGTCGGCGATGTCGACCATCTGCAGGGTGTTGCGCAGCTGCAGCCGGTTGAGGCAGCTGTGCCGGAACTCCGCCCGCAGCAGGTCGTACGCCGCGTGCCGCTCCGCCAGCTCGGGGTGGTCCTCGCGGTGGCGCACCAGGCAGTCGCGCACCTCCGCCCAGAACGCACGCTCGTCCAGCACCCCGTCGAGGTGCAGGATCGCCGCCACGTGCCGCAGCACCCCGTCCAGGACGTCGGTGTGCAGCGCGAGGGCGCGGACGTCCTGCGGGACGTCGGCGCGGATCCGCTCGACCTCCGGCGGCAGCGGCTGGTCGTCCATGACCGCGACCTCCTCGCCGACGTCCTTCATCACGACGCGGTCGACGACGCCGTCGCGGAGCACCAGCACGAGGTTCTCGCCGTGGGGCATGAACGCCAGCTCGTGCGCGACCAGGCAGTGCGCGACCGGCCGGACGTAGGCGTCGAGCCAGCGCCGTACCCACTCCCGGGCGGGCAGCCCGGAGCGCGCCACCAGCGCGGAGACGAACGCGCGACCGTCGCCGTCGCGGTGCAGCAGCGCGGCCATCGTCGCCAGCCGCTCGCCCTCGGCGAGCCGGGGGAGCGGGCTCTCGCGCCAGAGCGCGGCGAGCATCTTCTGGTACGGCGACCGCACGCCCTGCCGCTCGGCGAGCCGGTGGTAGGCGTCGCCGGTGTAGCCGATCGCCGCCCGCTCGCGCAGCACCGTGAACCCGCACGCGCGGAGCTCGGGGTCGCCCTCGACCAGGCCGGCCACCCAGTCGTTGATGGCCGGCGTGGGACCCATGTAGGCGGGCGAGAGACCACGCAGGAAGCCCATGTTCTGCACCGCCAGCGCGGTCTTGACGTAGTGCCGCCCGGGCCGGCTGGTGTTGAAGAACGTCCGGATCGACTGCTGCGCCCGGTAGTGGTCGGGCCCCTCGCCGAGCGGCACGAGGTCGCGCCGCGCGACGTCGGGGGCGAAGGTCACCGCCACCTTGCTGCGCCACTGCCACGGGTGCAGCGGGAGGTAGAGGTACTCGCCCGGGTCGAGCCCCAGGTCGCGCAGCCGCTTCTCGAACCCCACCCGCGTGTCGTCGTCGAGCTCGGCCGCCCACAGCGCGTCCTCGGTGAGGTCCGCGGACAGCGAGAGCCGCGTGTGCTCGCGCCGGGCGGCGACCCACACCAGGCGGACCGGCGCACCCGCCTCGGGGGAGTACGCCGCGTGGTCGTCGACGCCGAAGCCGATCCGCCCGTTGTTGGCCAGGAAGCCCGGGTGGCCCTCGGTCATCGCGGCCTCGACCGCCTGGTAGCCCTCGGCCGCCGGGCGCTCCAGCAGCGTGTCGAGCAGCTCCTCGGCCGACCGCGTGGAGTGCTCGAGCTTCCAGGCCGCCGACGCGAGCGTGGCGGCGAGCTCCTCGAGGTAGGTGGGCAGCAGGCCGTCGGGGATGCCCAGCAGCGGCGCCAGCTCGACGACGAGGTCCTGCACGTCCAGCGGCGCCGGCTCGCCGTCGAAGGTCCGCTCGACGCTGGCCGGGTCGACTGCCCAGTGCTCGAGCGCGAGCCGCTCGGCACGGAACCGGTACGTCGCGCGGCCGTCGGGGGAGGCCAGCTCCCAGGCGCCGGGGGTGGTCGCGACCGGCTCCAGCAGGCGCTCGTGGGAGAGCTCGGAGAGCGCCTTGGTGACCAGGTGCCGCTGCGCGCGGGCCAGGTGGTCGGGCGCCAGGTGGTCGGCGAGCAGGTCGCTCGCGCGGCCGGTGGCCGCGGACGACGGGGTGGGCAGGGGGGACGGTCGGTCCAGGACGGACAGGACGGCCTCCTTCTCGACGGGGGTGGTCAGGTGGACGGTGTGGAGCTCGCGGAACCCGAAGGCGGTGTTCATCGCGCGGATCGCGCCGTTGCGGGCGTCGGGCTCGACCACCACGCGACGTACGGCGGGGTCGGCGAAGCAGTGGTCGAGCACGGCGGCGAAGACCCGGCGGGTGAAGCCCGGCACCGGGTCGCCGGTCGGCGGCGCGACGAGCACGTGCATGCCGAGGTCGCCGGGCCGCAGGTCGGGCAGGTCCGCGACCGGCGACTGCCCGGACCGGACCGGGTCGTAGGTCTCGGCCAGGAACGCCGGCTCGCCTCCGACCCGACCCAGCCAGGCGTGGTGGTACGGGTCGTCGGCGATCGCGGCGTACTCCGCCGCGACGTCCTGCACGGTCGCGCCCTGCATCAGCCAGAACGCCGAGCGCGGGTGGGTGACCCAGCGGTGCAGCAGGCCGAGGTCGCGGTCCAGGTCGAGCGGCTCCAGGGTCGTGCCCGCGGAGGAGGGGGTCATCGCGGCACGCTCCGCAGGTGGTCGGGGACGCCGAAGGACTGCACGGCGATCCGCTTCTCCACGGGGTAGACCTCGCGGCCGGTGATCGCCGCGATGATCACCGAGTTCCGGTAGGCACCCATGCCGAGGTCGGGTGCGACGAAGCCGTGGGTGTGCTCCTCGGCGTTCTGCACGAAGACCTCGGAGCCACCGTGGTCGACGGCGTAGGTCGCCGACGCGAGGTACCGCCCCTGCCCGTCCAGCCGCAGCCGGTCGCGCACCGGCTGGAGGAAGTCCGGCACGCGCGCGGCGTACCCGGTCGCGAGCACGAGGCCCTCGGTGCGCACCGAGACGTCCTCCCCGGTCTCGTCGTGGTGCAGCCCGAGCGTGTACGCCGTGCCGTCCCAGGCCGCCTCGGTCACGGCCGTGCCGGTCATCAGCGTGGTGCGCGGTCCGGCGCCCTGCACCCGCAGGCGGTAGTGCAGGTCGAAGATCGCGTCGACGAGGTCGCCGCTGATGCCCTTGTAGAGCGAGCGCTGCTCGCGCAGCAGCCGGTCGCGCGTCCCGGCCGGGAGCCCCTGGAAGTACGTCGTGTACTCCGGAGAGGTCATCTCGAGGGTGAGCTTGGTGTACTCCATCGGGAAGAACCGGGGGCTCCGCGTCAGCCACACCAGCTCGTAGTCGTGGTCGGGGCTCTCGCCGAGCAGGTCGTGGTAGATCTCCGCCGCGCTCTGCCCGCTGCCGACGATCGTGATCCGCGGCAGCCTCTGGAGCGCCTGCTTGTGGACGAGGTAGTCCGCGGAGTGGATGGCCGGCCCTCCGGCGTCGCGCACGCAGGAGAGCACGCGCGGCTGCGTGCCGGTGCCGAGCACGACCCGCCGGCCGCGGAACACCTCCCCGCGGGCGGTCGTCACCACGTAGCAGCTGCCGTCGTGCTCGACCGCGGTCACGGCCTGCCCGAAGCGCACCGACCCGAGCCGCTCGGCGGCCCAGCGGCAGTAGTCGTCGTACTCCCGGCGCAGCGGGTAGAAGGACTCGCGGATGTAGAACGGGTAGAGGTTGCCGGTCTCCTTGAGGTAGCTCAGGAACGACCAGCGCGAGGTCGGGTCGGCCATCGTCACCAGGTCGGCGAGGAACGGCACTTGCAGCGTCGCGTCGTCGAGCATCATCCCGGGGTGCCACGCCAGGTGGTCCCGCGCCTCGAGGAAGACGCAGTCCAGGTCCTCGACCGGGTCGGCGAGGCAGGCGAGGCCGAGGTTGAACGGGCCCAGCCCGATGCCGACGACGTCGTGGACGTGGCTGTCGGAGGTAGCGCTCATGCCGCCACCTCCGCGGTGAGCTCGCGGCCGAGCCCGGCGACGGCGTCGGTGACCGCGAGGACGTCCTCGAGGGTGGCCATCGGGTTCAGCAGGGTGAGCTTGAGCCAGCAGCGCCCGTCGACCTTGGTGGCGGCGACCATGGCCGCACCGCGCTCGTAGAGGGTGGCGCGGATGCGGCCGGCGAGCAGGTCGGCGGTGTCCTCCGCCAGCCCGGCGGGCCGGTAGCGGAACACCACCGTCGAGAGCTGCGGCGTCGCCGCCAGCTCGAGGTCCGGGTGGTCGGCCAGCCGCGCGCCGACCGCGGTGGCCAGGTCGACGACGTCCTCGACGTAGCCGCCGATGGTGTCGGGCCCCATCACGCGCAGCGTCAGCCACAGCTTGAGGGCGTCGAACCGGCGGGTGGTCTGCAGGCTCTTGTCGACCTGGTTGGGGTGCCCCGTGCCCTCGGGGTCCTTCGGGTTCAGGTAGTCGGCGTGCCAGGTCACGTGGCCGAGGTGGCGCCCGTCGCGGACGACCAGTGCGCTGGAGGAGACCGGCTGGAACCAGGTCTTGTGGTAGTCCACCGTCACCGAGTCGGCCCGCTCGATGCCGTCCAGGCGCGGGCGGAGCCGGGCGGAGGCGAGCATGCCGCCGCCGTACGCCGCGTCGACGTGCAGCCACGCGCCGTACGCCGAGGCGAGGGCGGCGACCGCCGGCAGCGGGTCGACCGCGCCGAAGTCGGTGGTGCCGGCCGTCGCGACGACGGCCATCGGCACCAGCCCCGCCTCCCGGACGCCGGCGAGCGCCCGGCCGAGCGCGGCGGGGTCCATCCGGTGGTCGGCGTCGACGGCAACGGTGACGACGGCGTCGGGGGGGAGGCCCAGCAGCCGGGCGGCCTTCTGCACGCTGAAGTGGCCGTCGACCGAGGCCAGGACCCGCAGGTCCGTCACCGGGTGGCCGGCGACCAGCGCGGCGTCGCGCGCCAGGTGCAGCGCCTGGAGGTTGGACTGCGTCCCGCCGCTGGTGAAGACGCCGTCGGCGCCGGCTCCGAAGCCGATCCGGGCGGCGGTCCAGTCGACCAGGTGCCGCTCGACGAAGGTGCCACCGACGCTCTGGTCGAAGGTGTCGAGGGAGGAGTTGACCGAGGACACGAAGAGCTCGGCGAGGAGCGCCGGCACCACGACGGGGCAGTTGAGGTGCGCGACGTACGACGGGTCGTGGAACCAGACCGCGTCGTCGAGCCAGACCCGGCTCATCTCGGCGAGCGCGGCGCCGGTGTCGCCGAGCGGGCGGTCCAGGTCGACGTCGGCGACGACCTTCGCGGCCTGCTCGGGCAGCACGCCGGTCGCGGGCCCGGACTGGGCGCGCAGCGCGTCGGCGAGGTGGTCCAGGCCGAGGCGCATGCTGGCGAGGAAGTCGTCGAGGTGGTCGGGGTGGAACAGGTGGCGGGTGTCGCGGGCACGCTGGCGCGTCGGTGAGGCTGGGAGCACGAGCCTTGTCCTTCCGAGTTAGGTAAGGCTCACCTTATTGACACCCGACGACGGGTCCGCAACCCCTGGCCCGGTCCCTGGGACTCTTGTCACACTCCGGCCGCGTCGCGGCCGCGCGAGGAGGGAGGGCTCAGCGCGGGGAGAGGGCGACGATCGCGACGTCGTCGTGGGTGACCCCGGACTGGAACGCGACGACCTCGTCGGTGAGCGCCTCCACCAGGCTCGCGACGTCGCCGGTCCCGAGCCGGTCGAGGGTGGCCAGCAGGCGCTCGTCGCCGAAGTAGGCCTCCGCGCCTCGCGCCTCGGTGACCCCGTCGGTGTAGAGCACGAGCGCCTCGCCCGGCAGCACCCGCAGCTCGACCTCGGCCCAGGTCTGGTCGCCGAGCACGCCCACGAGCGGGCCGCCCACCGCCAGCTCGACCGGGCGCCGGCCGGGCCGCAGCAGGATCGGCGGAGGGTGTCCGCCGGCGCTGACGGTGACCTGCCAGGCGCCGTCCGCCTCGCGCCTCATGCGCATCAGCACGACCGTGCAGAAGCGCTCGGTCTCGTGGGCGCCGACGACGTCGTTGAGCTCGGCCAGCAGGTCGGAGGGCCGGTGGTGGAGCACGGCGAGCGCGCGCACGGTGTTGCGCACCAGCGAGGTCACGACCGCCGCGTCGACGCCCTTGCCGGACACGTCCCCGAGCACGACGACGTGCTCGTCGGGGGCCGTGGGGAAGACGTCGTAGAAGTCACCGCCGACCTGCGTGCCGTCGCCGGCGGGGCGGTACGCCGCGGCGAGGTCGAGCCCGGGGACCTGCGGCGGGACCGGCGGGATGAGCGTCTGCTGCAGGGTGCGGGCCAGCGAGCGGGCCCGGTCCTCGGCGGCCCGGGCCTCGTCGCGGGCGCGCAGCAGGTCCTGCTCGTAGCGCCGACGTTCGGTCGCCTCGAAGACCGCGACGTGGACCTCACGCTCCGCCCCGTCCGCCCCGTCCGCCCCGTCCGGCTCGTCCGGCTCGCGCACGAGGGTCGCGTTGAGGAGCACCGGGAGCCGGGCGCCGTCCGCGCAGCGCAGGTCGACGGCCAGCTCGTGGACCGAGCCCTGGAGCCGCAGCAGCGGCGCGTAGTGGGTCTCGTGGAAGATCCGCCCGCCCGGGGTCAGCAGCTCGACCAGTCGTCGGCCGACCACCTCCTCGGCGCTCCGCGCCGTCCAGCGCAGGAACGTCGCGTTCACCGTCACGACCCGGCCGTCCGGGTCGGTCGTCAGGAGGCCGCACGGGGCCCGGTCGAGCAGCCGTGCGGCCGGCTCGGCCTGCTGGAGCCCACCCGTCGCGGGGCTCAGGCCGCGGCCTGCTCGTCGAGCCATGCGCGGATGGCGTCGGCCGTCAGCTCCGGGGAGCTGAGCTGGGGGCAGTGGCCGATGGCGTCGAGGACCACCAGGGTCGCGTCGGGCAGCTGCTCGGCGACGTACGTCCCCACCTCGACGGGGGCGATGACGTCCTCGCGGCACTGCAGGACCAGCGCCGGCACCGCCACGTGGGGCAGGTCGGCGCGGTTGTCGGAGAGGAACGTCGCCTCGGCGAAGCGGCGCGCGACGTCGGGGTGGGTGCGGCAGAACGCCGCCGTGAGCTCGTGGCCCAGCTCGGGTCGGTCGGGGTTCCCGACGATCGCCGGTGCCATGGCGGCCGACCAGCCCAGGTAGTTGCTGGCCAGGGAGGAGAGCAGCTCGTCGATGTCCTCGCGCGTGAAGCCGCCGGTGTAGCCGTCGTCGTCGAGGTAGCGGGGGGAGGGCCCGACCATGACCAGGCCCGCGAACAGCTCCGGCTCGGCGATGGTGGCCAGGGCCCCGATCATCGCCGCGACCGAGTGGCCGACCAGCACGACGTCGCGCAGGTCGAGGGCCTGCAGCACGTCGAGGAGGTCGGCGGCGTAGCCGTCGAGGTGCCGGTGCCGGTCGGGGTCGTACGCCGCGGGGTCGCTCCCGCCGGCCCCCGCGAAGTCGAAGGTCACCACTCGGTGGCGGTCCGCGAACATCGGGGCGACGTGCCGCCACATGCTCTGGTCGCACCCGAAGCCGTGGGCGAAGACCAGCGGTGGGGCGTCGAGGGGTCCCTGGACGGTCACGGCGTGGCGCGTCACGGGGTCCATGCCGGTGACGCTAGCGGTGGGCGCGGCCGACGGCCAAGAGCCGAACGGCTCCGTCCGGTCGCTTCAGTCGAGGCAGAACTCGTTGCCCTCGACGTCCTGCATCACCAGGCAGGACTCGTCGACGCCGTCGGCGGGCAGCAGCCGCACGTGCACGGCGCCGATCGCCTCCAGCCGTGCGCCCTCGGCCTCGAGCGCCGCCACCCGCTCCTCGCCGACCAGTCCGGTGCCGACCCGCACGTCGAGGTGGACCCGGTTCTTGACGACCTTCCCCTCCGGGACGCGCTGGAAGAACAGCCGCGGCCCGGCACCCGTCGGGTCGACGCAGGCGAACGCCGAGCTCTGGTGCTCCGGTGGGAGCGAGGCGTCGAAGTCCGCCCACGAGCCGAAGCCCTCCGGCGGCGGCGGCACGACGTACCCCAGCACCTCGCACCAGAAGCGTGCGACCCGCTCCGGGTCCGCGCAGTCGAACGTCACCTGGACCTGCCGCACCGTCGCCGTCGCCGTCGCCATTGACGCACCCTAGTCCGCGGACCGCGCCTCGGTCAGCCGTCGGGGCGGGTGGACCGAGCCGTCGAGGACCTCCCGGGACCCGAGCGGCTCGGCGAGCTCGACCAGCACGGTCGTCCACGGGTTGCCCGGGCAGCGCTGTCCGCCCTCGGCCGGGGTGGAGGTCCAGGTCAGGACGACCGACTCCGCCGTCTCCACCACGGCGGGCTCCCGGAGGAACGGGTCGGGGGCCCGCCCGCTCGTGCACTCGACCTCCGACACCTCCACCGCGAGGCTCGTCGGGCCCGTGCTGCGGTAGCGCTCGACCCGCGCCCACGAGGCCCCGTCCGGGAGCAGGGGCCTCAACCCGCAGTCACCCCAGCCCTCCGCCGACCACCCGCCCCCGGTGGACCGCAGCTCCAGCACGAAGGCGCCGTCGGTGGCCGGACCCTGCTCGGTCCACCGCCCGATACCGACGACCAGGGTCGGCCCGTCCTGCGCCAGCACCCGCCAGTCGACGCCGATCCCGTCGCGGAACAGCGACATGCCGGCCTCGGCCCCGGTGCGCGGGTCGTCGAGGACGTCCTGGAACGCCTCGCGCGTCTCTCCCTCGGTCAGGACGCCCGGGACTCCCTCGGCCATGGTCGACGGGCGCCACCCGACGTCACCGCCGCAGGACACCAGGACCTCCTCCTGCACCTCGGCCGCGGGCGCCGGGGCCGACGAGGACCCCTCCGCGCACGCCGAGGCGACCAGCGCCAGGCACCCCAGCACCCCCAGCACCCCGGCCCCTGCACGTCGTCCCATCCGGTGTCCTCCTCGTCGCGTGGCCCGGCGCTCGGACGCGTGCCCGACCTGCGGGGTTCCGGTCCCTCCGCGCGACCCACCGAGCCTCGGCGGCCCTCGGCGGCCCTCAGCGGCCCTCAGCGGCCCTCAGCGGCCCTCAGCGGCCCTCAGCGGCCCTCAGCGGGGAGCGTCGTCGAACCAGGACCAGCCCGCGGGATCGGCGCCGACGGCGAGCAGCGGCGTCCGGAGCACCAGCCCGGCCGCCGGTGGGGACATCGCCGCCGCGACCGCGAGCGGGTCCTCCGCGCACCAGGCCAGGATGACGGTCCACGCCGGTGGCTCCTGGTCCGCGACGGTCGAGGTGCGGCTCTCGAAGGCCCAGGCACCGACCACGCCCGGCGTCGCGGCGAGGTCGCGTGCCGCCTCCGGGCGGCTGCCGCGGTGAACCTCGAGCACGACGCCGGGGTGCGCCCGGAACGGCACCGCGGGCGCCGAGAGCGGCGACCCCGGCGCGACGCACGAGGCGACCGGCTCGAAGAAGCCGGTGAACCGCCGCTCGGTCCAGGCCAGGTCCGGGCGGCGCCCCTGCTCGCCGGTGCTGGCACCGAGCGCCAGCCACTCCGCGATGCTGGCGCGGGCGGGCTCGGCGAACCAGTACACCGCGACGTAGTCCGCGCCGGTGAACGCCGCCTCGTCGTCGACCTCGGAGGCGGTCCGGCACGCCGGCGTCCGCACCCACCGGTCGCCGTGCAGCACCCCCGGCAGCGCCCGGTTCTCCGGTTGGTGGTCGCCCACGTGCCAGGCGTTGTAGTCGCGGTGGCGCCGCGGGTCGGTCACCCGCGGGAAGGAGAAGAACACCCGCGACGCCGACCCCAGGTCGCTCACCCCGGCGCTCCCCGTCGTGTCCACGGGCCCACGCTGGCCGCCGCGCGTGACCCCGGCCCGCCCGGTCCCGCTGGCCGGGAGCAACCAGGTGCGGGCATGCCGCGTCCCACGTCCGACGCGGTCGAGTGCTCGGGGGCGTCCGCCGGCCGGCCGGCGGTGCGGAAGGTTCAGCGGCCAGCCGAGGAACCTCCCGGTGGGCCGCTGAAACCTCATCGGCCAAGCGCCAGTTCCAGCGGCCGGCCGGTGAAGCATCCGGCGACACGAAGGAGAGGTGAGCAAGGATAACGGTGCGGCCCAGGTGGGGGAGGCGGCGAGCGGCGGTGGCGGCCCTCGCCGCGGCGTTCTCGGCTCCTGCGCGGGCGACGACCTGGACCGGCACCGCGGCCCGGCGGCGGTCGCCCAGCCGGACCGGCCGCCCGAGCCGGCACGGAAGGCGCCGGAAACACCAGGGACGCAGGGGACGCCGCGGCTGGTGCAGGACCCGGCCGCGCCGGTGGCGGCGGACCTCCTCCGGCTCGCCCGCGCGTTCGTGGCGTACGCCGCGGGCGGGAGCGGCACGTTCCGCCACGGCGAGTCGCTGGTCCTGGGCCTCGACGGCGCGGCGGTGCGGTCGGTCGACGACGTCCCCGCGGCCCTGCGGCGCCGCTCCACCTGGCGGCCCTGCCCCGACGGCCAGGAGCTGCACGGGGCGGCCTCCTGCCCGGTCGACCTGCTCGGCCCGGTCGCCGCCGCCGCGGAGAACGGCGTGCCGCTCGTCGTGTCGGGCCGCCACGACGGGGTGGTCTGCGCGCACCCGCGGCGCGGGCCGCTCCCGGCGGGACGGCTGGTCGTCCTGCGACCGCCACCGGACCGGCGGACCTGCGCGAGCGACTTCGCCCTCGTGCTCGCCGCGGACGGTCAGGGCCGGCTCGGGGCCGTGGACCTGACGCTGTCCGACCCCTGATCCCGGCCCCGATCCCGGCCCTGACCCTGGCCGTGACCAGCGCTGACACCGGCGACCGCCAGCAGGCGCTCGCACTCCTCGACCAGCCGCCGGCGCAGGGGAGCGCCGCGCTCGGCGAAGGCGCGCTGCGCGGCGACGTACTCCTGCTTGCCCTCGGGCGTCTCGACGCGCACCGGGTCGAAGCCCAGGTCCTGCAGGTCGTACGGCGCGGCCCGCATGTCGAGCTCGCGGATGTCCCGCGCCAGCTCGAAGCAGTCCGCGACCACGTCCGAGCTGATCATCGGCGTGAGGCGGAAGGCGTGCTTGTAGAGGTCCATGCCCGCGTGCAGGCAGGCCGGCTGCTCGAACGCCGGCCGGTCGGCGCTGGTGGGCCGCAGCGTGTTCAGTGGACGGGCCGGGCCGGTGAAGAACCGGTAGGCGTCGAAGTGGGAGCAGGCCACCTTGTGCGACTCCACGACCGCGTCGGTGCCGGCCGGACCCAGGCGCAGCGGCCAGTCGGCGTGCCGCGTCTCGTCCTCCTCGAGCCGGTAGACCATCGCCCACTCGTGCATCCCGAAGCAGCCGAAGTTCGCGGGTCGCCCCTCGGTGGCCGTCAGCAGGGTGTGCAGCGACTCGAGCAGGGGCCGCTGAGAGCGCACGTGCTCGGCCGTGACGGTGACCACGTCCCCGGCCGTGCCGCCCGGGAGGACGCCGTACCCCTTGAAGCCGGAGAGCTCGTCGGCGCCGACCAGCCCCGTGCCGTGGCCGGGGTGCCAGCGCCGCAGCTGCGCGGGCCGCTGGGAGTAGTAGGTGAAGAGGAAGTCGTGGACCGGGTGCTTGACCCGTCCCTCGCGGCGCGCGAGGTGGGGGCGCACGAACGTGTCGACGCGGGCGGCGTGTGCCGCGGCTCTCGCCTGCCACTCGGCCCGGTCCAGCACCTCCACGGGCGTCGATGCTAGGTCGATAGTGTCGTGGTGTGCGCATCGCGAGATTCACCACAGGCGAGGACCCGCAGTACGGCGTCGTGACCGGCGACCTCGACGAGTTCGGCCAGCCCGGCGAGGACGCAGTCGTCGTCGCGCTCGCGGGCGACCCGTTGTACGTCGGCGTGAAGCTGCTCGACACCGAGCACCGGTTGGAGGACGTCCGGCTGCTGGCGCCGGTGCTGCCGCGCAGCAAGGTCGTCGGCATCGGCCGCAACTACGCCGCGCACGCCGCCGAGATGGGCAACGACCTCCCGACCGAGCCGCTGATGTTCCTCAAGCCCAACACCAGCGTGGTCGGGCCCGGCGACCCGATCTTCTACCCGCCGCAGACGAGCAACCTCCACTTCGAGGGCGAGCTCGCGGTGGTCATCGGCCGGATCTGCCGCGACGTCCCGCCGGAGCAGGCGACCGACGTCATCCACGGCTACACCATCGCCAACGACGTGACCGCGCGCGACCTGCAGAAGGGCGACGTGCAGTTCACCCGGGCCAAGGGCTTCGACTCCTTCTGCCCCCTGGGTCCCTGGATCGAGACCGACCTGGACCCCCAGCACTTCGCCGAAGGGGTCCGGGTCCAGACCTACCTCAACGGCGACCTGAAGCAGGACGGCAGCACCGCCGACCTGATCTTCGACGTCCCGACGCTCGTCTCGTACGTCTCGAGCGTGATGACGCTGCTGCCCGGCGACGTCATCCTCACCGGCACCCCGGAGGGTGTCGGTCCGATGGAGGTGGGCGACGAGGTCGAGATCTCGATCGCCGGCCTCGGCACTCTCACGAACAAGGTGGCCCAGCGTTGAGCAGCACCCCCGTCCGCGTCCGGATGGCCCCGTCCCCGACCGGCAGCCCGCACGTCGGCCTCGCCCGCACCGCCCTCTACAACTGGGCGTTCGCGCGGCGGCACGGCGGCACCTTCGTCTTCCGCATCGAGGACACCGACAAGGAGCGCAACACCCAGGAGTCCTACGACTCGCTCATCGACCTGATGCAGTGGCTCGGCCTCTCCTGGGACGAGGGCGTCGTGGTCGGCGGCCCGCACGGCCCCTACCGCCAGTCCGAGCGCACCGACATCTACACCGACGTGCTCACGCGGCTGCGCGAGTCGTCCTACACCTACGACTGCTTCTGCACCACCGAGGAGGTCGACGCGCGCCGCAAGGAGTCCGGCTCCAAGGTGCTGGGGTACGACGGGTTCTGCCGCGACCTCTCCGCGGAGCAGCGTGCGGCGTTCGAGGCCGAGGGCCGCGCCCCGGTCGTGCGGTTCCGGATGCCCGACGGGTCGATCACCTTCGACGACCTCGTCCGCGGGGAGATCACCTTCCAGACCGAGCACGTGCCGGACTTCGCGCTGGCCCGCGCCAACGGCGACCCGCTCTACACGCTGACCGCCCCGGTCGACGACGCCACGATGGAGATCACCCACGTCCTCCGCGGTGAGGACCTGCTCTCCAGCACGCCCCGCCAGATCGCGCTGTTCGAGGGGCTCAAGGCGATCGGCGTGGCGAAGGAGACCCCGGCGTTCGGCCACCTGCCCTACGTCATGGGGGAGGGCAACAAGAAGCTCTCCAAGCGCGACCCGCAGGCCCACATGGCGCTCTACCGGGAGCAGGGCTTCCTCCCCGAGGGACTGCTCAACTACCTCGCGCTGCTCGGCTGGTCGATCGCGGCCGACCGCGACGTCTTCACCCTCGAGGAGATGGTCGAGGCCTTCGACATCGGCGACGTCAACCCCAACCCGGCGCGCTTCGACCTGAAGAAGGCCGAGGCGATCAACGCCGCCCAGATGCGGCTGCTGTCGGTCGAGGAGATCACCCAGCGGGCGCTGCCGTTCCTCGAGGACGCCGGCGTGGTCGACGCCACCTCCGCGGCCGACCGGCAGCTGCTGGACCTGGCGATGCCGCTGGTGGCCGAGCGGATCAACAAGCTCACCGAGGCCGTCGACATGCTCGGGTTCCTCTTCGTCGCCGAGGAGGACTTCACGCGCGACGAGGCCGACGCCGCGAAGCTGCTGGACGAGAAGGGCGTCGAGGTCGTGCAGGCGGCGTACGACGCCGTCGCGGGGCTCGAGACGTGGAGCACCGCGGCCATCCAGGAGGCGCTGCAGGGCAAGCTGGTCGAGGAGCTGGGCCTGAAGCCGCGCAACGCCTTCGGGCCCGTCCGCGTCGCGATCACCGGGCGCCGGGTCTCCCCGCCGCTGTTCGAGTCGATGGAGCTGCTGGGGCGCGACCGCAGCCTCTCCCGCCTCCGCTCCGCGCTGGGCTGACCCCGTGACGCAGGCCCCCGCGCCGTACGCGCCCGTCCCGGTGGAGACCGGCCTCACCTACGAGCGGCTCCACCGGCTCGGGCGCACGGGCTGGTGGCGGCCGCTGGTCGGCGTGCTGTTCCTCGTCGTGCTCGTGCTGGTCCTCCAGATGGTCACGACGGTCGTGCTGGCGCTGGCCCTGGTGCTGCGCGGCGACACCGTCGACCAGGCGCTCGACCGGCTCGCGGGGGACACCGTCACCCCGTCGTTCCTGGCGCTGGTCAACATCGGCTGGGCGCTCGCCATCCCGGCGGTGTGGCTGGTCGGCTTCGCCCTGCACCGGATGCGGCCGGGCTGGGTGTCCTCGGTGGGCCTGCGGCTGCGGTGGAAGTGGTTCGCCGCCTGCTTCGGCGTGGCGTTCCTGGCGCTGTTCGCGACCCTGCTCGTCTCGGCGCTGCTGCCCGCGCAGGCCGACGGCGCCGAGGTGTCGACCGACCTCAACGAGTTCACGCGGACCACCCGTGACTTCGCCCTCGTCGTGCTGCTGCTCACCCCGCTGCAGGCCGCGGGGGAGGAGTACGCCTTCCGGGGCTACCTCACCCAGGCGTTCGGCGGCCTGGTCCGCTGGCGCTGGGTCGCCGTGGTCGTGCCGGCGTTCCTCTTCGCCCTCGCCCACGGCCTGGGGCAGGACCTGCCGATCTTCTTCGACCGGTTCGCCTTCGGCCTCGTCGCCGGCACGCTCGTGGTCCTCACCGGCGGGCTGGAGGCCGGGATCGCGATGCACGTGCTGAACAACTGGCTGGCCTTCGGCATCGCCCTCGCGTTCGGCGACATGACCTCGGCGCTCAACCCCACCGGCGGCACCTGGTGGAGCATCCCGGTGACCCTGACCCAGTCGCTGGTGTTCCTCGGCCTGACCCTGCTCGTGGCGCGGATGATGGGCGTCGGGAGGACGGTCGACCGGGCCGTTTTGGAGCGCCGAAACACTCGCGTGTAAGGTTCTCGACCGTGCCCACCGCCACGGCGGAGGGCACGAAACTGCCGTCATAAGTCTTGTCGGTCAGTGGGATATGGTGTAATTGGCAGCACGACTGGTTCTGGTCCAGTTAGTCTAGGTTCGAGTCCTAGTATCCCAGCGAGTCGCAGGTCCCAGGTCTCCTCGGAGGCACCGGAAAGCCCGCGATTTTGTGCGAACGACAGCCCCGGCTAGAGTTCCGCAGGCGCTCGAGAGAGTGCCAAGGCAAGCCCCCGTTGTGTAGCGGCCTAGCACGCCGCCCTCTCAAGGCGGTAGCGCCGGTTCGAATCCGGTCGGGGGTACGTCGCAGCAGGGCCCGGATCCGCTCAGGATCCGGGCCCTGACTCATCTCCGGCTGCTCCGCTGCTCCGCTGCCCGGTCTCGGTCGAGCAGCCCGGGCGCCGGTCCTCAGGCGCAGAGACCGTTGGCCGCGGCGACGTCCTTGGACCCGCTCTGCTCGTCGCCGCTGATCGCGTCGCGACCGAAGGTCCCGAGCGGCTCGTCGTCGACGACCTTCGTCCACAGGCGGTCGGCCTCGGGCGTGAGGTACAGCCGCCCGTAGTCCGGGTCGCCGACAGCGAACTCCGCGACCGGCGCGGTGACGAAGCGGATCTTCGCCAGGTCCGCCCGACGCAGGGACCGGGCGAGGTCGGCGAGGTCGGTGACGCTCGCCAGGTCGGGGCTGGTCTGGATGGAGCCG
The DNA here is from genome assembly GCF_030506255.1 of Nocardioides sp. Arc9.136. Taxonomy (NCBI): domain Bacteria; kingdom Bacillati; phylum Actinomycetota; class Actinomycetes; order Propionibacteriales; family Nocardioidaceae; genus Nocardioides; species Nocardioides sp. Arc9.136. Next base: position 1,464,423 of record NZ_CP113431.1, read on the forward strand.
GCGAGGGCGTTGGCGAACCCGAAGACGCGGTCGGGGCGGGTCAGGGTCCCTGCCGACATCAGCGTCGCCAGCATCGACGAGACGAAGGCCTGCTGGCGCCGCATCCGGCCCAGGTCGGAGTTGGGGGTCGAGCTGCGCTGGCGCACGTAGGCGAGGGCGTCCTCGCCGTCGAGGACCTGCGTCCCCGCGTCGAGGTGGATCCGGTGCTCGGGGTCGTCGATCTCGGCCGGGATGCACACCTCGACGCCGCCGAGGGCGCCGACCATCTCCTTGAACCCGCCGAAGTCGACCACCACGTAGTCGTCGACGTAGACCCCCGTCACGGCCTCCACCTGCGTCGCGGTGCAGGCGGCGCCGCCGAGGGCGTACGCCTCGTTCCACATCGCGTCGCCGTCGCCGGGCACCACCTCGCCGTCGACCTCGCAGTCGGGTCGCTCGACGAGGGTGTCGCGCGGGATCGAGATGCCGTACGCCGAGCGCCGGCCCTCCGCGACGTGCAGCAGCATCGTCAGGTCCGACCCGCCGCCACCCGCTTCGCCGTCGATCCCGCAGCCCGCGCACGCGCGCTCGTCGGTGCCGATGACGAGGATGTTCAGCGAGCTGGTGGGCAGCTTCGGCTGCTCGCGGACGACCCCCGCGGTGTGGGGGATGGACGCGCCCTCGTCGATGCGTCCGTCGAGGTGGCGGACGACGAGGACGACGGCGATGCCGGTGACCAGGGCCAGGCACAGCTGGGTGACCAGCACGACCTTGAGGACGGTTCGGCGGTACGTGCGGTGGGCCACATCGCCCATCGTCCCAGGCGCACGGGCGCGGCGCGGCCGATCGCGGACGGCGGCAGTGTCCGATTCCCGCCAGCCGACGTCGGCGGCGTGGGCGAGGATGGGGGCTGTGACGACGACCGACGGCGACCTCCGGCTGGACCCCGAGTCCTGCTACCGCGCGGTGAAGTCGCGGGACCGTCGCTTCGACGGCGTCTTCTGGACCGCCGTGCGGACGACCGGGATCTACTGCCGGCCCAGCTGCCCGGCGCGCACGCCGGCGTACGGCAACGTCACCTTCCACCCCAGCGCCGCGGCGGCCCAAGCGGCCGGCTACCGGGCCTGCAAGCGGTGCCTGCCGGACGCGACCCCGGGCAGCCCGGACTGGGACGTCGCGGCGACGGTGGCCGGCCGGGCGATGCGGCTGCTCGCGGACGGCGTGGTCGACCGGGAGGGGGTCGAGGGGCTCGCCCGCCGGGTGGGCTACACCCCGCGCCACCTCTCCCGGATCCTCCTGGCCGAGCTCGGCGCCGGCCCCCTGGGCCTGGCGCGCGCCCGTCGCGCCCAGACCGCCCGCGTGCTCATCGAGACCACGGACCTGTCCTACGCCGACGTGGCGTTCGCCGCCGGGTTCACGAGCGTCCGGCAGTTCAACGACACCGTCCGCGAGGTGTACGCCGCGTCCCCGACCCAGCTGCGCGGTCGTCGCGACCGGCGCGGCGGCGACGGCACCGTGACGATGCGGCTCGCCGTCCGCACCCCCTTCGCGGGCCGTGCGCTGCTGGACTTCCTCGCCTACCACCTGGTCCCGGGGGTGGAGGTCGCCGGCGACGGCTGGTACGCCCGGACCCTCGACCTGCCGCACGGGCCGGGCGTCGTGCGCCTCGACCTCGCCGACGAGCGGGACGCCGGGCGGACGGCGTTCGTCGCCGCGACGCTCACCCTGCACGACCTCCGCGACACGACCGCCGCCGTCGAGCGCGCCCGGCGCCTGCTCGACGCCGACTGCGACCCCGTGGCCGTCGACGACCACTTCGCCGGCGACCCGGTCGTCGGGCCGCTCGTGCGTGCCTGCCCGGGGTTGCGCGTGCCTGGCCAGGTCGACGGTGACGAGACCGCCCTGCGCACCGTCGTCGGGCAGCAGGTCAGCGTCGCGGGCGCCCGCACGGTGCTCGGGCGCCTGGTCGCCGAGCACGGCCGCCCGGTGGCCACCGACGTCCCGGGTCTCACCCACCTGTTCCCGGACACGGCCACGCTGGCCGCGGTGGACCCGGCGACCCTGCCGATGCCGCGGGCGCGTGGTCGGGCGCTCGTCGGCCTCGCCGCGGCGCTCGCGGCCGGCGACGTCGCGCTCGACCGGGGCGCGGAGCGCGACGACGTGCGCCGCCGGCTCCTCGTCCTGCCCGGCATCGGGCCCTGGACGGCCGACTACGTCGCGATGCGCGCCCTGGCACACCCCGACGTCTTCCTGCCGACCGACGTCGGCGTGCGCAACGCCCTGCGCGGGCTCGGCCACGACGACGTCTCCGTCACCAGGCTCGTCGCCGGGGCGGACGACTGGCGGCCCTGGCGCTCCTACGCGCTGCTGCACCTGTGGAACACCCTGATGCCACCCACCGCACCACCGGACAGGACGGAGGCCACCTGAGATGTGGACCGTGATCGAGAGCCCCGTCGGCGAGCTGCGCCTCGTCGAGCGCGACGACGCGCTGGTCGCGATCGAGTTCGCCCCCGTCGTCGAGCTGCCGGAGGAGGACCGCGACGACACCCACCCCCTGCTCGTCGAGACCGCGCGCCAGCTGCGCGCCTACTTCGACCGCGAGCTCGAGGAGTTCGACCTGCCGCTCGCGCCGGTCGGCAGCGACTTCCAGCAGCGGGTGTGGGCCGAGCTGCGCCGGATCGGGTACGGCGAGACCGCGTCGTACGGCCAGGTGGCGCTGCGGCTCGGCATGACCGCCGCCGCGTCCCGCGCGGTCGGCCTGGCCAACGGGCGCAACCCGATCCCCATCGTCGTGCCCTGCCACCGGGTGATCGGCGCCAACGGCACGCTGACCGGGTACGCCGGCGGCCTGCCGCGCAAGCAGCTGCTGCTCGGCCTGGAGTCCGCCGGGCTGTTCTGACCGGGCAGGGGAGGGGGCGTCACTCCGCGGCGGCGCGGCGCAGCGACTCCGAGAGCCGCTCGGCAGCCGCGAGCACCGCGGGGGCGTGCATGCGACCGGGCTGGCGGGAGAGCCGCTCGAGCGGGCCGGAGACGGAGACCGCGGCGATGACCTTGCCGCCGGGGGAGCGGACCGGCGCCGAGACCGACGCGACGCCCTGCTCGCGCTCGCCCACGGACTGCGCCCAGCCGCGGCGGCGGATGCCGGAGAGCGCGGCGGCGGAGAAGGCGGAGTTCTGCAGGCCGCGGTGCATCCGCTCGGGGTCCTCCCACGCCAGCAGCACCTGGGCGGCCGAGCCGGCGCGCATCGTCAGCTGGGAGCCCACGGGGATCGTGTCGCGCAGGCCCGAGGGGCGCTCGGCGGCGGCGACGCACACCCGGTGCTCGCCCTGCCGGCGCCACAGCTGCGCGGACTCGCCGGTGATGTCGCGCAGTCGCGCGAGCACCGGCCCGGCAGTGGCGAGGAGCCGGTCCTCGCCGGCGGCGGCGGACAGCTCGGCGAGGCGGGGGCCCAGCACGAAGCGGCCCTGCATGTCGCGGGCCACCAGGCGGTGGTGCTCGAGGGCGACGGCGAGGCGGTGCGCGGTGGGGCGGGCCAGGCCGGTCCCGGCGACGAGCCCGGCCAGGGTGGCGGGGCCCGACTCGAGGGCGGTGAGCACGAGAGCGGCCTTGTCGAGCACGCCCACTCCGCTGGTGGTGTCCATATGGCAATACTGCCGTCTCGCATCATGGGATGCAAGGGTCTACAGTGGGGACGTACCGAGAAGTACGTCACGAGCACGTCATGAGGGAGAGACACCATGGGTCGGACCCTGTCCGAGAAGGTCTGGGACGAGCACGTCGTCCGCTCGACGCCGGGAGAGCCGGACCTGCTCTACATCGACCTCCACCTCATCCACGAGGTGACCTCGCCGCAGGCCTTCGACGGCCTCCGGCTCGCGGGCCGGCAGGTCCGCCGCCCCGACCTGACCCTGGCCACCGAGGACCACAACGTCCCGACGCTGGACTGGGACAAGCCGATCGCGGACCCGGTATCCCGCACGCAGGTCGAGACCCTGCGGCGCAACGCCGCGGAGTTCGGCGTCCGCCTGCACCCGCTCGGCGACCTCGACCAGGGCATCGTCCACGTCGTCGGCCCGCAGCTGGGCCTGACCCAGCCGGGCATGACGATCGTGTGCGGCGACAGCCACACCAGCACCCACGGGGCCTTCGGTGCGATCGCCTTCGGCATCGGCACCTCCGAGGTCGAGCACGTGCTGGCCACCCAGACGCTGATGCAGGCCAAGCCCAAGACGATGGCCGTCACCATCAACGGCAGCCTGCCCGAGGGCGTCACGGCCAAGGACATGGTCCTGAACCTCATCGCGCACACCGGCACCGGCGGCGGCCAGGGCTACATCGTGGAGTACCGCGGCCAGGCCATCGAGGAGCTCTCGATGGAGGGCCGGATGACGGTGTGCAACATGAGCATCGAGTGGGGCGCCAAGGCCGGGATGATCGCGCCCGACCAGACGACCTTCGACTACATCGCCGGCCGCCCCGAGGCGCCGACCGGCGCCGACTGGGACGCGGCCGTCGAGCACTGGACGAGCCTGCGCACCGACGACGACGCGGTCTTCGACAAGGAGATCGTGCTCGACGCGAGCGTGATGACCCCGTTCGTCACCTGGGGCACCAACCCGGGCCAGGGCGTGCCGTTGGGCGCGGCCGTCCCGGTGCCCGCCGACTTCGAGGACGTCAGCGACCAGGTCGCCGCCGAGAAGGCCCTGGAGTACATGGGTCTCGAGGCCGGCACCCCGATGCGCGAGGTGAAGGTCGACACCGTCTTCGTCGGCTCCTGCACCAACGGCCGGATCGAGGACCTCCGGCTGGCCGCCGACATCATCAAGGGCCACCACGTCGCCGCCGACACGCGCCTGCTCGTCGTCCCCGGCTCGGTCCGGGTGCGGCTGCAGGCCGAGGAGGAGGGCCTGGACGTGGTCTTCAAGGAGGCGGGCGCCGAGTGGCGCGGCGCCGGCTGCTCGATGTGCCTGGGCATGAACCCCGACACCCTTCAGCCCGGCGAGCGCAGCGCCTCGACCTCCAACCGCAACTTCGAGGGCCGCCAGGGCAAGGGTGGACGCACCCACCTGGTCTCGGTGCCGGTGGCTGCCGCCACGGCCGTCCGCGGCACCCTCTCCTCGCCCGCCGACCTCGAGCCCGTCGCCGCGCCGGCGACCGTCTGAACCGGAGCACGTCCATGGAGAAGTTCACGACCCACACCGGCGTCGGCGTCCCGCTGCGCCGCAGCAACGTCGACACCGACCAGATCATCCCCGCGGTCTACCTCAAGCGGGTGACCCGCACCGGCTTCGAGGACGGGCTCTTCGCCGCCTGGCGCAACGACCCGTCCTTCGTCCTCAACAACCCGGTGTACGCCGCCGGCTCGGTGCTCGTCGCCGGGCCGGACTTCGGCACCGGCTCCTCGCGCGAGCACGCCGTCTGGGCGCTGCAGAACTACGGCTTCAAGGCGGTCATCTCGCCGCGGTTCGCCGACATCTTCCGCGGCAACTCCGGCAAGGCCGGGCTGCTGGCCGCCCAGGTCGACGAGAAGGTCGTCCAGCGGCTCTGGGACCACCTCGACGAGCACCCGGGCGCCTCCGTCACCGTCGACCTGGAGACCCGGACCGTCCGCGCCGGCGAGGGCGTCGACGCGATCGAGGACTCCTTCGACATCGACGACTACACCCGGTGGCGGCTCCTGGAGGGCCTCGACGACATCGGCATCACCCTCGGCCACGAGGGCGACATCTCCACCTACGAGGGCTCGCGCCCGCGGTGGAAGCCGGTCACCCAGCACGCCTGAACCGGCTCCCGCCGACGCCCGCTGTCGACGTCCCGCGCCGACGACCGCCTCCCGCGGTCGTCGGCGCGGTCGTTGTGGCCCGGGCCACTTGTCCCTAGCGTGCGTGCTCGAGGGTCGAGCACGAGCTCGGCGTCCGGGGTTCGTCGGAAGGACAGCCAGATGAACAAGTCCGAGCTCATCGACACGCTCGCCGAGCGGTTCGACGGCAACAGGAAGGCGGCGGCGCACGCGCTGGAGTCGGTGGTCGACACCATCACCCGCGAGGTGGCCAAGGGCAACAAGGTCGCGATCACGGGCTTCGGCTCGTTCGAGAAGCGGGTCCGCGACGCGCGCTGGGTGCGCAACCCCTCGACGGGCGAGCGGGTCAAGGCCGAGAAGACCGCCGTGCCGAAGTTCAAGGCCGGCGCCCAGCTCAAGGACGTCGTCTCCGGGGCCAAGAAGCTCCCGGCGCTGACCGTCGCCGCCTCGACGGGTGCTGCGCGGGCGGCGGCCGGTGTGGCCCTCAAGGCCGCGCCCGTCGGGCCCGGCAAGGGCTCGGCCGCGGCCGGGAAGTCCGCGGGCAAGTCCGCGGGCAAGTCCGGAGGGAAGCAGCCCGCCAAGGCGCCGGCCAAGACGAGCGCGGCGGCGCCGACCGCGGCGAAGTCGGCCGTCACCACCTCGGCCGCGACGACGAAGGCGGCGGCCAAGAAGTCGCCGGCGACCAAGGCCGCCGGCGCGAAGGCCGCGGCCTCGAGGACGACCGCGGCGAAGGCCGCGGCCAAGAAGGCGACCCCGGCCAAGAAGGCGACCCCGGCGAAGAAGGCGACCGCCGAGAAGACGAGTGCCGCGGGGAGCACCGCGAAGAAGAGCACCGCCAAGACGAGCGCCGCGAAGAAGGCGCCAGTCACGAAGACCGCCGCGAAGAAGACCCCCGCGAAGAAGGCCGCCGGCGGCTCCAGCTGACCACCGGCGGACCAGGCGCCTCAGGCCAGGCCGAGCTCCTCGACGAGCGGCGCCGTCCTCGGGCCCAGCCCGAGGACGGCGGCCTCGCGGAGGTCGTCGAGGTCGTCGACGTCGCGCCGCAGCGTCCGCAGCCCGCCGCGCACCTCGAGCGCGCCGACGGCCAGGTGAGCCTCACGCGAGCCGACGCCGAACTGCGGGTCGAACTCGGCGTACGGCGCGGTGTAGAGCGTCGTGCCGAGCCCGGCGGCGTCGGCGACGAACGACGCCCCTCCCGGGACCAGTCCGTGCAGGGCGTCGTCGAGGTCCTCGGCCCGCAGGGCCGGGAGGTCGGCGCACAGCGCCACCGGCTCGAGCTCGGGCCAGCGGCGCCCCGCCTCCGCGACGGCCTGCCGCAGCGCGGAGTTGAGGTCGTTGGTGTCGCCGTCGGGGATGGCGGCGCACCCGAGCGCCACCAGCTGCGCGCTGAACCCCGCGTCGTCGGTCGCCACGAGCACCTGTGCGACCGCGTCGGCGGCCAGGCAGGCGGCGACGGTGTCGACCGCGAACGCCGCGGCGAGGCGGCGTCGTTGGTCGTCGCCGAGGCCGCCGAGGCGGGACTTCCCGAAGGCGGGAGGCTTGACGGGGACGACCACGACGAAGCGGGCGGGGGAGCGAGGTCCCGGGGGCTGGGCAGACATCGCTCCCGATCCTCTCAGGCGCCGGCGAGCCGGGCGAGTAGCCTGCGCTCGTGACGGTCCGGAAGCTGCAGCAGAAGCGAGGCTGGGCGTGGAACATCGCGGTCGCGATCGTGAAGCCCACGCTGCTCGCCACGACCCGCCACGAGTGGGAGGGCGGCGACAAGATCCCGGTGCGCGGCGGCTGCATCCTGGTCATGAACCACATCTCGCACGTCGACCCGCTCACCGCGGCGCACATCGTCTACGACCACGGCCGGATCCCGCGCTACCTGGCCAAGTCCGGGCTGTTCAAGAACAAGGCGCTCGGCTTCTTCCTGCAGGCCGCCGGGCAGATCCCCGTCGAGCGGCTGACCCGCAACGCGATCGGCGCGTACGACGCCGCGGTCGCCGCCGTCCGCGCCGGTGAGTGCGTGGTGGTCTACCCCGAGGGCACGATCACCCGCGACCCCGACCTGTGGCCGATGACAGGGAAGTCAGGGGCCGCGCGGATCGCGCTGGAGACCGGCTGTCCCGTGATCCCCGTCGGGCAGTGGGGCGCGCAGGAGCTGCTGGCGCCGTACGCGAAGAAGCCGGACGTCGTCCCCCGCAAGCTGATCAGGATGAAGGTCGGCGACCCCGTCGACCTCGCCGACCTCCTCGCCCGGCCCCGCAGTCCCGAGGTCGTCCAGGAGGCGACCGACCGGATCATGGCCGCGATCACGGTGCTGGTCGAGGACGTGCGCGGCGGCACGGCACCCGCCGAGAGGTTCGACATGCGCAAGCACGGGGTACGACCGACCGGCAACCCGCGCCGCCACGAGATCGGGGAGGACCCCGCATGACCACTGTCCCGAGCCAGGACGCCCCCGGTGGGCGCGGCAAGGTCGCCGTCTTCAGCGCCGGGTCGTGGGGGACGGCGTTCTCCATCGTGCTCGCCGACGCCGGCAACGACGTCGTGCTGTGGGCGCGGCGGCCCGAGGTCGCCGAGTCGATCAACGAGCGGCGCGAGAACCCCGACTACCTGCCCGGCATCGAGCTGCCCCCGTCGGTGTCGGCCACCCACGACGTGGAGAAGGCGCTGCACGGCGCCGACGTCGTCGTGCTGGCCACCCCCAGCCAGTCCCTGCGCGAGAACCTCACCGCGTGGGCGCCGTACGTCGAGCCCGGCGCGGTCTTCGTCTCGCTGATGAAGGGCGTGGAGCTCGGCACGCTGGAGCGGATGAGCGAGGTGATCGGCCAGGTCACCGGCGCCGGACCGGAGCGGATCGCCGTCGTCAGCGGCCCCAACCTCGCCAAGGAGATCGCGCGGCGCGAGCCGGCCGCGTCGGTCGTCGCCTGCGAGGACGAGGACGTCGCGCGGATGCTGCAGCAGCGGTGCCACACGGCGGCCTTCCGGCCCTACACGAGCGTCGACGTCCTCGGCTGCGAGCTGGGCGGGGCGTACAAGAACGTCGTGGCGCTGTCGGTCGGCATGGCGGTCGGCCTGGGCTTCGGCGACAACACCACCGCCTCGCTGATCACCCGCGGCCTCGCCGAGACCGCGCGGCTCGCGATGGGCCTCGGCGCCAACCCGCTGACCCTGATGGGCCTCGCCGGCCTCGGCGACCTCGTGGCCACCTGCTCCTCGCCGCTGTCGCGCAACCGCACGTTCGGCGAGAAGCTCGGGCAGGGGCTGAGCGCCGCGGAGATCTACGCTTCGACCCGCCAGGTCGCGGAGGGCGCGAAGTCCTGCTCCTCCCTGCTGGCGCTGGCCCGGCAGACCGGTGTCGACGCACCGATCGCCGAGCACGTCGACGCCGTCGTCGCCGGGCGGATGACCGCCCAGGAGATGATGGAGTCCTTCATCGCCCGCGACACCAAGGCCGAGACCGACTGAGCGAGCGAGCAGCGGCGACCGAGCAACGAGGTCGCCGCGTGGCTCGCGAAGGTCGAGCAAGCGACGCGACCGAGGAACGAGGTCGCGCGAGCGGGTCGAGACCCGGTGAGGTGCGCACCGCGGGTGGGGACCTCACCGGGTCTCGACGACGCTCGCCGGCGCTCGCTGCTCGACCAGCGCGGCTGTTCGCGAGCGCTCGCTGCTCGACCAGCGGGCGGTGCCTCAGGTGAGGTCGTCCAGCGCGACGCGGAGGTCCTCCCACAGGTCGTCGACGTCCTCGACGCCGACGGAGAGCCGGACGAGCGCGTCGGGGATCGTGGCGGGCTCGGCCTTCCAGCGACGGCGCCGCTCGAAGGTGGACTCCACGCCGCCGAGGGACGTGGCGTGCACCCACAGCCTCGTCTTGTGGGTGAGCAGGTCCGCGGCCATGGCGCCCTGGGCCAGCACGATCGCCACGATGCCGCCGAACCCGGGGTAGCGGACCTCCTCGATCGCCGGGTGGTCGCCCAGCCGGCGCGCCAGCTCGGCGGCGTTCGACTGCGCCCGCTCGACGCGGAGGTGGAGGGTGCGCAGGCCGCGCAGGGCGAGGTAGGCCTCGAACGTGCCGGGCACCGCGCCGAGCAGGTCGCGACGGCCCTTGATCACTCCGTGCAGCTCGTCGTCGGCGGTGACGACCGCACCCATGAGGACGTCGCTGTGGCCGGCGAGGTACTTGGTGACCGAGTGCACGACCAGGTCCGCGCCGGACTCCAGCGGTCGCTGGAGCAGGGGAGTGGCGAAGGTGTTGTCGACGACGGCGTACGCCCCGGCCTCGTGGGCGGCGGCGATGATCGTCGGGAGGTCCGCGATCTCGAGCGCCGGGTTGGTGGGCGACTCCAGCCACACCAGCGCGGCGTCCTCGCAGGCCCTGACCACCGCAGCGGTGTCGGTCACGTCGACCAGCTCGGTGCGCAGGCGGCCGCGGGCCTCGAGGTCGCCGAGCTGCATGGCCGTGCCGGTGTAGCAGTTGCGGGGCGCGACGACCTTGGCGCCGTTGCCGACGAGGTCCAGCACGGTCGCGACGGCGGCGAGCCCGGAGGAGAACGCCAGCGCGCGGCCGCCCTCGAGCCCGCCGAGGGCCGTCTCGAACGCGCTCCAGGTCGGGTTGCCGTACCGGCCGTACTCCCGGTCACCGCCGGCCACGAAGGTCGACGCCGGCGTGATCGGCTCGTTCAGCGGCTGGTCCGCGACGTGCGGAGGGCGGCCCAGGTGCACCGCGCGGGTGCCGGTGCCCATCGACGCGAGGTGGTCGGTCAGGTGGTCGGGCGCGTCCGCAGTCATGGGACAACCCTAGGTCGATAGGGTCGGACGGTGATCCGCAAGCCCCGCGTCGCCGTCGTCTTCGGTGGCCGTTCCAGCGAGCACGCCATCTCGTGCGTGACCGCCGGCAGCGTCCTCCAGGCCATCGATCCCGAGCAGTACGACGTCGTGCCGGTCGGCATCGCCCGGGACGGCCGCTGGGTGCTGGAGTCCGGCGACGTCGAGCGGCTGCGGATCGGTGCCGGTGACGGCGCCGACCGGATGCCCAGCGTCGACGGCGAGCGCGCGACGGTCGCGCTCGCCCCCGACGCGGCCGGGACCGACCTCGTCGTCACCGAGGCCTCGGCGCCGCCGCGCACGCTCGGCGAGGTCGACGTGGTCTTCCCGCTGCTGCACGGCCCGTGGGGCGAGGACGGCACGATCCAGGGCATGCTCGAGATGGCCGGGGTGCGGTACGTCGGCGCCGGCGTGCTCGCGTCCGCGGTCGCGATGGACAAGGCCTACATGAAGGTGGTCCTCGCCGCCGCCGGCCTGCCGGTCATGCCGAGCGTGGTGGTCACCGCCCGCGAGTGGTCCGCGGACCCGCAGGAGTGCCGGGAGCGCTCCGCCGGGCTGGGCTACCCGCTCTTCGTGAAGCCCGCCCGCGGCGGCTCGTCGATCGGCATCTCCAAGGTCCACGACCCCGCCGGTCTCGACGCGGCGATCGAGCACGCCCTCGAGCACGACCCTCGGGTGCTGGTCGAGGTCTGCGCCACCGGTGCCCGCGAGGTCGAGTGCGGCGTGCTGCAGGCGCTGGACGGGTCGACCGAGACCAGCGTCCCGGCGGAGATCCGGATCACCGGTGACCACGAGTTCTACGACTTCGACGCCAAGTACCTCCCCGAGGAGGCCACCGAGCTCGACGTGCCCGCCGTGCTGCCCGACGGCGTGGAGGAGCGGCTGCGCAGCCTGTCGGCCGCGGCGTTCGAGGCGGTCGGGTGCGAGGGGCTGGCCCGGGTCGACTTCTTCGTCTTCCCCGACGGCTCGCTGGTGGTCAACGAGCTCAACACCATGCCCGGGTTCACCCCGCTGTCGATGTTCCCGCGGATGTGGGCGGCCACCGGCCTGGACTACCCGGCGCTGGTCGACCGGCTGCTCCGCCTCGCGCTGGCGCGCGACACCGGCCTGCGCTGACGCCCTGCCCCGGAGCAGCACGACGCCCCGCGCCCGGCGGGCACGGGGCGTCGGGTGCGGTCCTCAGATGTGGACGACCGGGCAGGTGAGGGTGCGGGTGATGCCGTCGAGGGTCTGCACCTTCGCGACGACGAGCTTGCCGAGCTCGTCGACGTTGCGCGCCTCGGCGCGCACGATCACGTCGTAGGGCCCGGTGACGTCCTCGGCGAGGGTGACACCCTTGACCTGCGCGATCTCGCGGGCGACCTCGGCAGCCTTGCCGACGTCGGTCTGGATCAGGATGTACGCCTGGACGACCATCGTGGTGCTCTCCCTGCTGCTCAGCGCTGGACTGCGGTTCGGCGTCAACCTACCCCCTGGTCGCCACGCGCCGACAGCCCGGCGCCCGCTCGCCGCCCGGCGGGCGTCTGGTGGGATGGGTCCATGGCTGCGAGTGCTCCGTTCCCCGCCGGCGCGACGTTGGGCGACGCCGGTGAGTTCGGCCTGATCGAGGCGTTCACCCGGCTCTTCGAGCAGGGCGAGCACGTCCTGGTGGGCCCCGGCGACGACGCGGCGGTGCTGCGCGTGCGCACCGGGCACGTCGTGGTCTCCACCGACCTGATGGTCGAGGGCCGTCACTTCCGCCGGGAGTGGGCGTCCGCGGAGGACGTCGGGCACCGTGCCGCCGCGCAGAACATCTCCGACATCAACGCCATGGGCGGTCGCGCCGGCTCCTTGACCGTCGGGCTCGCCGCACCGGCTGACCTCGAGGCGCAGTGGGCGCTGGACTTCGCCCGCGGCTTCGCCGACGAGTGCGCCCTCGTCGGCGCGAGCGTCGTCGGCGGCGACCTGACCCGCGCGGACGAGATCGTCATCGCCGTGACCGTCCTCGGCGCCTGCACCGTCTCCCCGGTGCTCCGCTCGGGCGCCCGCCCCGGGGACGTGCTCGCCCTGCACGGCCGGCAGGGCTGGGCCGCCGGGGGACTGGCGGTGCTCGGTCGCGGCTTCCGCTCCCCGCGCGTGCTCGTCGAGGCCTACCGCCGCCCCGCTCCGCCGTACGACGCCGGGCCGGCCGCCGCCGAGGCCGGTGCGACCTCGATGATCGACGTCTCCGACGGCCTGCTCGCCGAGGCCGGCCACCTCGCCTCGGCCTCCGGGGTGGCGATCGACGTCCGCCGCGGCGCGTTCGAGGTCCCCGAGCCGCTGCACGCCGTCGGCGCGGCTCTCGGCGCCGATCCGCTCGGCTTCGTGCTCGGTGGAGGCGACGACCACGCCCTGCTCGCGACCTTCGACTCCGCCGACGTCCCCGAGGGCTGGGACGTGGTCGGCGAGGTCACCGAGCCGGCCGACGGCGCGGTCGGCGCCGTCACCGTCGACGGCGCCCCCTACGACGGCCCGACCGGCTGGACGCACTTCTGAGCCGAGCCGGCGCCCCGGGCGGGCGGGCGTCGCTGCTTGCAACGCGCCGTTCGAAGGACTACCGCGCCGGCGGATCGGCGCGGCAGTGCCTCCAACGGCGCGGGAGACCACCGAACGGCGCGTTGCACGCTCCGACGGCGCGGCAGACCAGCGGACAGCGCGGCAGACCACCGGACAGCGCGTTGCACGAACGCGCGGGTGCGCGCCGGAAGGCGGGGAAAAGCAGGAGGCCGCCACCCCTCAGGGGTGACGGCCTCCGCGGATCGACTCGCTCAGCGAGTGACCTTGCCGGCCTTGAGGCAGCCGGTGCAGACGTTGAGCCGCTTGGGCGTACCGTTGACGGTCGCACGAACCCGCTGGATGTTGGGGTCGAAACGACGCTTCGTGATCTTGCGCGACCACGGCCGGTTGTTGCCGAAGCCAGGCTTCTTGGCGCAGATGTCGCAGACGGCAGCCACCGTGAACTCCTGATGATCGATTACGTGTGAGGCGCCCGACGAGCGGGCAACCGGGCGAGAATATCTGACGAGTGGGTCCACCCGGAAATCGTCGCCCGAGGCCATACCCTGGCTCCTCGTCATCCGCCAGGACCGGCCCCGACCATCGTGCCACGGTCCACGGTCACCCACGACAGTCGAGGACGCCGATGGAGCAAGTGCCGGGCCACGGCGCCATCTCGCTCGCGGTCGTGCTGCGGTTCGTCGACATCGCGGTCGAGGCCCTCGCCGAGGCGCGCGAGGAGGTGGACGCGCTCAACGTCTACCCGGTGCCGGACGGCGACACGGGCACCAACATGTGGCTGACGGTCTCGGCGGCGCGCGACGCGCTGCGCGAGGCGACCGGTGGCGGGGACCCCGACGCCGACCTCGGCCCGGCCCTGGCGGCCCTGGCGCGCGGGGCGCTGCTCGGTGCCCGCGGCAACTCCGGGGTGATCTTCAGCGAGATGCTGGGGGCGATCGCCCGGCGGCTCGCGTCCGGCCGGGGCGGCGAGCGCAACGCCGCGGTCATGGCCGACGCGCTCCGGCACGCCAGCGACGCGGCGTACGCCGCGGTGGGGGAGCCGGTCGAGGGCACGATGCTCACCGTGGGTCGCGCCGCCGCCGAGGCGGCCGGGGAACGCGCTGCCCAGCCGGGTGCGCGCGCCCGCGACGTCTTCGCCGCCGCCGCGGAGGCGGCCCGCACCGCCCTCGCGCGTACGCCGGAGCAGCTGGCCGTGCTGCGCGACGCCGGCGTGGTCGATGCCGGCGGTCGCGGGCTGAGCGTGGTGCTCGACGCCGCCGAGACGGTCCTGACCGGCCGCCGGCCGGTGCCGGTGACCGCGCCCCTGGGCAGCCACCTGATCCCGCAGCCGGCCATGGTGCAGCACGAGCTGTCCCCGGACGGTCCGTCCTACGAGGTCATGTACCTGCTCGAGGCCGACGACGAGCACATCCCGCCGCTGCGCCGGTCGCTGGGCGCGCTCGGCGACTCGCTGGTGGTCGTCGGCGGCGAGGGGCTCTGGAACGTCCACGTCCACGTGGACGACGTCGGCGCCGCGATCGAGGCCGGCATCGAGGCCGGCCGGCCGCACCGGGTGCGCGTCACCCACTTCGCCGAGCAGGTCGCCGAGGCACGTCGCCGCACCCCCGCGCGCGCCGGGCGGAAGGTCGTGGCCGTCGCTGCCGGCCCGGGACTGGCCCGGTTGTTCGAGGAGGCCGGCGCGGTGGTCGTGCACGGCGGGCCGGGCCGCCGGCCGAGCACGGGGGAGCTGCTGGAGGCGATCACCTCCTGCGGCGCCTCCGAGGTCGTCGTGCTGCCCAACGACCACGACTCCGTGCGGGTCGCGCAGGTCGCGGCCAGCACCGCCGAGGGCGACGCCCAGGGCGGCCTGCGCGTGGCGGTCATCCCGACGCCCGCCCAGGTCTCGGGGCTGGCCGCGCTGGCGGTCCACGAGCCGGGCCGCTCCTTCGACCAGGACGTGCTCGAGATGACCGCGACCGCCCGGCACGCCCGCCAGGGGGCGGTCACCGTCGCGGCGCGCCGGGCGATGACGATGGCCGGCCCCTGCGAGGTCGGCGACGTCCTCGGCGTGGTGGCGGGCGACTTCGTGGTCGTCGGGGAGGACCAGTTCGCCGTGGGCACGCAGGTCCTCGACCGGCTGCTCGGCGGCGGCGGCGAGCTGGTGACGATCGTCGCCGGCGCCGAGGATCCCGAGGGCGCCCTCGCCACCCGGTGCGCCGGCTGGGTGGAGGAGCACCACCCCGCTGTCGACGTCGTGGTGTACGACGGTGGCCAGGAGCGGTACCCGCTCCTGGTGGCGGTCGAGTGAGGGGAGCGGACACCGCGTGATCACCGTCGAGACGCCGGTCGCCGCCGTGCTGGGCGACCACAAGGGCAAGCGCGCCAAGATCGAGGAGAGGCTCGGCATCCGCACGGTCGGCGACCTGCTGCACCACTTCCCGCGGCGCTACGTCGAGACCAAGGAGCTCACCAAGGTCGACGAGCTGCAGCCCGGCGAGGTCATCACCGTGGTCGGCGAGGTCGTCGCCTCCGACGTCCGCACCTACACCGACCGGCGCACCGGCCGCACGGCGTACCGCCTGGACACGACGCTGACCACCGACGGCCCGCGGCTGCGGATGTCGTTCTTCGCCAAGGGCCGCCACGTCGCGGAGTGGAACGCCCGCCGCCTGGCGGTCGGCCGGCGCGGGCTGTTCGTCGGCGGCGTCAACGCCTTCCGTGGCGAGTGGCAGCTGACCAACCCCAAGATAGTGCTCTTCGGCGAGGGCCCCGAGGGCGGTCCCGGCGGGCCCGACGCCGAGGACGTCGAGGCCGAGCTGGACGCCCTGGGCGCGCTCTACCCGATCTACCCGCTCACCAGCGGGGTGGAGTCGTGGGACCTGCAGCGGGCGATCACCTTCGCGCGCAGCGTCGTCGACGAGGTGCCCGACCTCCTCCCGCCCGACGTCCGCGACGAGCACGGACTGCTGCCCGCCCGGCGGGCCCTGGACTGGGTGCACGCGCCCGACGACCGTCGCCAGGTCGGCGCGGCGATGAAGCGGTTCCGCTTCGAGGAGGCGCTGGTCACCCAGCTGGTCCTGGCCAGGCGCCGCCGGGCGCTGCGGGACCTCGGCGCCCGGACCCGCACCGGCGGCGAGGGCGCGCTGCTCGCGGCGTTCGACGCCCGGCTGCCCTTCGAGCTCACCGCCGGCCAGCGCACGGTGGGGGAGGAGATCGAGCGCGACCTCGCCGAGCCGCACCCGATGAACCGCCTCCTCCAGGGCGAGGTCGGCTCCGGCAAGACCCTGGTGGCGCTGCGGGCCATGCTCCGGGTCGTGGACTCCGGCGGGCAGGCGGCCCTGCTCGCGCCGACCGAGGTGCTCGCCCAGCAGCACCACCGCTCGATCACCGCCATGCTCGGCGACCTCGCCGCGGGCGGCATGCTCGGCGGCGCCGCGGAAGGCACGAACGTCGAGCTGCTCACCGGGTCGATGACCAAGGCCCAGCGCACCGGTCCGCTGTCCCGGCTGGCCACCGGCGAGGCGGGCATCGTGATCGGCACCCACGCGCTGCTCGAGGAGCACGTCTCGTTCTTCGACCTCGGCCTGGTCGTCGTCGACGAGCAGCACCGCTTCGGCGTGGAGCAGCGGGCCGCGCTGACCGACAAGGCCGGCACCCCGCCGCACGTGCTGGTCATGACCGCCACGCCGATCCCGCGCACCGTGGCGATGACGGTCTTCGGCGACCTGGAGACCTCGACGCTCACCGAGCTGCCGGCGGGCCGGGCACCGATCCAGACCAACGTCGTGCCGCTCGCCGAGCACCCCGGCTGGATGGGGCGGGTGTGGGAGCGGGTCCGCGAGGAGGTCGCCGCCGGCCACCAGGTGTACGTCGTGTGCCCGCGCATCGCGGGCGACGAGCTCGAGCAGGGCGGCGAGGACGCACCCGCCGACGACCCCGGGGCGCCGGGGGAGGACACAGGTGAGAAGGCGGGGGAGAAGGCGGGGGAGAAGAAGGCCGCCCGCACCGGACCGCCCCTGGCGGCCGTGGAGGAGGTCGTCGCGGAGCTCGCCGCCGGCCCGCTCGCCGACCTCCGCGTCCAGGCGCTGCACGGCCGGATGCACCCGGAGGAGAAGGACCGCACGATGCGCGCCTTCGCCGCGGGCGACGTCGACGTGCTGGTCTCGACCACGGTCATCGAGGTGGGCGTCGACGTCGCCAACGCGACCACGATGGTGCTGCTCGACGCCGACCGGTTCGGGGTCTCCCAGCTGCACCAGCTGCGTGGTCGCGTCGGCCGCGGCGGGCTGCCGGGGCTGTGCCTGCTGGTCTCGCGCGCCGAGGCCGGCACACCGGCGCGCGAGCGGCTCGACGCCGTCGCCGGGACCACCGACGGCTTCGAGCTGAGCCGGGTGGACCTGGAGCAGCGCCGCGAGGGCGACGTGCTGGGCAAGAACCAGTCCGGCTACCGCTCGAGCCTCCAGAACCTCCGCGTGCTCCGGGACGAGGAGACCATCGTGGCGGCGCGGCAGGCCGCCGAGACGCTGCTGGACCGCGACCCCGCGCTGGCCGGTGCACCCGAGCTGGCCGCGGTCGTGCGGGACATGGAGCTCTCGGTGGCCGGCGAGTACATGGAGAAGTCGTGAGGGACCAGTGACGAGGATCATCGGCGGGTCCGCCGGCGGGCGGCGGCTGGCCACCCCCCGCGGGGCCGCAACCAGGCCCACCAGCGACCGGGTCCGCGAGGCGCTGTTCTCCGCCGTGGAGTCCTGGTGCGGCTCGCTGCACGGCCTGCGCTTCCTCGACCTGTACGCCGGCTCCGGCGCGGTGGGCCTGGAGGCGTGGTCCCGAGGCGCCGGGGTGGTCACGCTGGTCGAGCAGGACCGTCGCACGGCCGCCCTCGTCCGCGAGAACGCCCGGACCATCGGCTTCCCCCGGGCCGACGTCGTCGCGGCCGCGGTCGGCACGACGCTGCACCGGGCGCCGGCCGCGCCGTACGACGTGGTCTTCACCGACCCGCCGTACCCCCTGGACGAGGCGGGCCTGGCCCGCGACCTGCTCGCCCTGGTCGAGCACGGGTGGCTCGTCCCCGACGCGCTGGTCGTCGTCGAGCGGTCCGTGCGCAGCCCCGAGCCGACCTGGCCCGACGGCATCGAGCCGGTCCGGGAGCGCCGCTACGGGGAGACCGTGCTCTGGTACGGTCGCGCCGCCCGACCCACCGACGACCCTCCCGCCGGCGACGACCCGGCCGAGGACTAGAGCGGAGCCGCACGTGCGCCGAGCCGTCTGCCCGGGGTCCTTCGACCCCGTCACCCACGGCCACCTCGACATCGTCCGACGCGCCTCGGTGCTCTTCGACGAGGTCGTCGTCGCGGTCGGGGTCAACGCGTCGAAGAACCGGCTCTTCGAGGCCGAGGAGCGGATCTCGATGCTCGAGCAGGCCTGCGCCGGCTGGGACAACGTCCGCGTCGACGGCTTCACCGGCCTGCTCACGACGTACTGCCAGGAGAACGACGCCGTCGCCGTCGTCAAGGGCCTGCGGGGTGCGGGCGACTTCGAGTACGAGCTGCCGATGGCGCACATGAACACCTCGCTCACCGGCGTCGACACCGTCTTCGTCCCCACCAGCCCGGAGTGGTCCTTCCTCTCCAGCAGCCTGGTCAAGGAGGTCGCGACGTACGGCGGCGACGTCTCGGCGTTCGTGCCGGCACCCGTGCTGGAGCGGCTCACCGCGCGGCTGGCCGAACGGCGTGCCGCCCGTGCCTGACACCTCGCGACCTGCGTTTTGTCCGATCGTCGGCACGCCGGTTAGGCTTCTCGCTGATCTGTACGTGCCCGGACCGGAAGTGATCTCCTGAACAGCCTGGACCCGAGAGCGCCGCTCGTGCTCGACACCCGCGAGCTCGGCCGCCGCCCGGGGTCCCAGCGACAGGTGACGCGGACGGTGCCGGCACCGCCAGATCTAGGCATCGAAGTCCTCAAGGTCCCCGAGGGGTCGCCGGTCGAGCTCGACCTGCGCCTCGAGGCGGTCATGGAGGGCGTGCTGGTGACGGGCACGGCGCGAGCCGTGCTCGAGGGCGAGTGCGCACGGTGCCTGGAACCGATCGAGGACGACACCGAGGTCACGTTCCAGGAGCTGTTCGTCTACGACGACCCTGCCCACCAGGGCGACTCCGAGGACGACGAGGTCAGCAAGCTCGAGGACGACCTGCTCGACCTCGAGCCGCTGCTGCGGGACGCGGTGGTGCTCGCACTGCCGTTCCAGCCCTTGTGCGAGGACGACTGTCCTGGCCTGTGCACCGAGTGCGGTGCACGCCTGGCCGAGGACCCCGACCACTCGCACGAGGCGCCGGTCGACCCGCGGTGGGCGGGCCTCGCGGCCCTGCAGGACCAGGACTCCCAGGACAGCTGAGAGCCACCAAGACAGCAGGACCGACCTCGGTCCCGCGAGCAGCACCGAAGCCAGGTACGGCCGGCACCACCGGTCCAGAACGAGGAGAGAACAGTGGCAGTCCCGAAGCGGAAGATGTCGCGCAGCAACACGCGTCACCGTCGGTCGGCCTGGAAGGCCGTCGCGCCCACCCTGGTGACCTGCGCGAACCCCGCCTGCGGTGCCAAGCACCTCCCGCACCGTGCGTGCGGCGAGTGCGGCCAGTACGGCGCTCGCGCCGACCGTCGTCAGGTCATCTGAGAACCGGTCCACTGACCAACTACAGCGAGCTGCGCGCGGCGCTCGGGGATCCGGAGCTGGACCCCGAGCTGCTGGAGCGTGCGCTCACGCACCGTTCCTACGCGTACGAGAACGGCGGCCTGCCGACCAACGAGCGCCTGGAGTTCCTGGGTGACTCGGTGCTCGGCGTCGTCGTGACCGAGACGCTCTACACGACCCACCCCGACCTCTCCGAGGGTCGGCTGGCCAAGCTCCGCGCCGCGGTCGTCAACGCCCGCGCGCTGGCCGAGGTGGGTCGGGCCATCGGCCTGGGCGACCACGTGAAGCTCGGTCGTGGCGAGGAGTCGACGGGCGGTCGGGGCAAGGCCTCGATCCTCTCCGACACCGTCGAGGCGGTCATCGGGGCCGTCCACCTCTCCGGTGGCGGCTTCGAGACCTCCGCCCGCGTCGTCCACCTCCTCTTCGACCCGCTCATCGAGGCCGCCTCGGCCATGGGCGCGGGCCTGGACTGGAAGACCTCGCTGCAGGAGCTCGCCGCCGAGCACGCCCTCGGGGTCCCCGAGTACGTCATCGAGGACGAGGGCCCCGACCACCAGAAGACCTTCACCGCGCAGGTCCGGGTCGGCGACAAGCTCTACGGCAACGGCGTGGGCCGCTCCAAGAAGGAGGCCGAGCAGGCCGCCGCGGAGACGGCGTACGGCGAGATCGCCACCGCCCTGGGCGTCACGGACCCGGCGGCCGACGCCGCCACGAGCACCGCCACGAGCACCGCCACCAGCGCCTCCCAGCACTCCGCCTGAGCCGTGCCGGAGCTGCCCGAGGTCGAGGTCGTCCGCGCCGGCCTCGAGCGGCACGTGCTCGGCGCGACGATCACCCGCGTCGACGTCCTCCACCCGCGACCGGTGCGCCGCGACCCCCGCGGGCCGGAGGGCTTCGCCCAGGCGCTGGCGGGGCGCCGCATCGTCGCCGCCCGCCGGCGCGGGAAGTACCTCTGGCTGCCGCTCGACGACGGCGACGCGCTGATGGCGCACCTCGGCATGAGCGGGCAGCTGCTGGTGCAGCCGCCCGACGCGCCGGCCGAGCGGCACCTGCGGGTGCGGCTGGCGCTCGACGGCGCGGACGAGGGGCGCGAGCTGCGGTTCGTCGACCAGCGGATGTTCGGCGGCCTCTCGGTCTCGGCCGGCGGCGCCGGGCTGCCGCCCGAGATCGCCCACATCGCCCGCGACCCGCTCGACGAGCAGTTCGACCTCGACGACGTCGTACGTCGCGTGCGGCGCCGGACCTCGGGCGTCAAGCGGCTGCTGCTGGACCAGAACCTCGTCTCGGGCGTCGGCAACATCTACGCCGACGAGGCGCTGTGGCGCGCGCGCCTGCACGGCGAGCGCCCGGGGGACCGGCTGACGGGTCCGCAGGTGCGCGAGCTCCTCGGCCACGTGCGCGACGTGATGACCGACGCGCTCGCCCAGGGCGGGACGTCGTTCGACGCGCTGTACGTCAACGTCAACGGCGAGTCCGGCTACTTCGACCGCTCGCTGCACGCCTACGGCCGCGAGGGGGAGCCGTGCGACCGGTGCGGGACGCCCATCCGCCGGGTGGCGTTCATGAACCGCTCGTCGTACTTCTGCCCGCGCTGCCAGCCGGCGCCGCGCCGGCGACGCCCGGTGCCGGCGGGTGCCCCGCCGGTGGTGCCCGTCCCGGATTGACCGGACGGCGCCTCGGTGGGACTCTTGAAGACGGCCCGCCTCCGCGCGGCACGCCCCCGGTGGCCATCTGCGCCGCTCCCCGGTCCCACGAGGACCGCCCTCCGCACGACCATCTCCGAACCGAAGGAAGACCCCATGGCCAAGGCGCTGATCGGCTACCTGGACAGCGACCTGCGTGACCCCCGCCTCTCGGCGGACAACGCCCGTCTCCGCGCCCGCGTCCGCGAGCTCGAGGCCCTCGTGCTCAAGCTGAGCGAGGAGAACGACCGCCTCGTCGCGGCGCAGGCCGCCGACATCCTCGACCGCGAGTCGGCGCTGCAGGAGATGCAGCCCGCCTGAGCCGCCGACCGGCGCCGCGGGTCCTGCGACGGTCGCGGCTGGCGCCGCCCGCCGCGGGTACCTCCCCGGCATGGCGACGACGATCGGACGAGGCCTGGCCGCAGGGGCCGTGGGCACCACGCTGCTGAACGCGGCCACCTACCTCGACATGGCCCTCACCGGCCGCGAGGCGAGCGCGCAGCCGACGCGCACCGTGCTCCGCCTGGCCGGGTCCCTCGGGCTGGAGCCGCCCACCGACGGCGGCCGGCCCGAGGCGTACGGCGCGCTCGCCGGCACCGCGACCGGTCTCGGCCTCGGCGTGGCCGCCAGCGCGCTGCGCCGGGCTGGGCTGCGCCTGCCGGGGCCGGTCGGGGCGGTGGCGACCGGTCTCGCGGCGATGGCCGCGACCGACGTGCCGATGGCCGCCGGCGGGCTCACCGACCCGCGGGAGTGGTCGGCCGCGGACTGGACCCGTGACGTCCTCCCGCACCTCGCGTACGGCGCCGGCGTCCAGTGGACCCTCGACCGGGTCACGCCGCCGGCCGGCGAGGTGGCGCCGACCGGGCGGGTCACCGTCGGGCTGCTCGGGCGCAGCCTCGCGCTGGGCGCCGCTGCCGGCAGCCGCACGTCCCTCGCCGTCGCGGGTCCGGCCCTGACGTCGGGCAACCGTGCCCGGGGCGTCCTCAGCGCCGGGCTGGTGGCCGCAGAGGTGGTCGGCGACAAGCTGCCGCAGGCCCCGAGCCGGCTCCAGGCCCAGGCGACGGGCGGCCGGCTCCTGGCCGGCGCCGGCGGCGGCGCCGCCCTGGCCGGCCGTGCCGACGCCCCGCGGGTCCTCGCGGTCCTCGCCGGGGCCGCGGGCGCGGCGATCGGCACCGTCGCCGGAGCGCTGTGGCGGGACGCCGCCGAGCGCCGCGGGTGGACCTGGCAGGCCGCCGTCGCCGAGGACGTGGCCGCGGTCGGGCTCACCGCGCTCGCCGTGCGCCGGAGCTGAGGGCGCCGACGCGACGCGCGGGGGCCGCAGGGCGGCCTCGCGGACCGGCGCGGGAGGTACCCTGAGGCCGCTGAGCTTCCCCCGCGCGGCACCCGCCAGCCGCCGCGCGCACGTCAGCGCCGACGCCCACCGGTGTGAGGGAGCCCCCGTTGTACCTGAAGAGCCTGACCCTGAAGGGGTTCAAGTCCTTCGCGTCCTCGACGACGCTTCAGCTCGAGCCGGGCATCACCTGCATCGTCGGGCCGAACGGCTCGGGCAAGTCCAACGTCGTCGACGCGCTCGCCTGGGTGATGGGCGAGGCGAGCGCCAAGTCGCTGCGCGGCGGCAAGATGGACGACGTCATCTTCGCCGGCACCTCCGGCCGCCCACCGCTGGGGCGCGCCGAGGTGGTGCTGACCATCGACAACTCCGACGGCGCCCTGCCCATCGAGTACGCCGAGGTCACGATCAGCCGGACGATGTTCCGCTCCGGCGGGTCGGAGTACGCCATCAACGGCAGCACCTGTCGGCTGCTCGACGTCCAGGAGCTGCTCTCCGACTCCGGCATCGGACGCGAGATGCACGTGATCGTCGGGCAGGGCCAGCTCGACCAGATCCTGCACGCCACGCCCGAGGACCGCCGCGGCTTCATCGAGGAGGCGGCGGGCGTCCTCAAGCACCGCAGGCGCAAGGAGAAGGCGCTCCGCAAGCTCGACGCGACCGAGGGCAACCTCAACCGCCTCAACGACCTCCTCAGCGAGATCCGCCGGCAGCTCAAGCCGCTGGGCCGGCAGGCCGAGGTCGCCCGGCGCGCGCAGACCGTGCAGGCCGACGTGCGCGACGCCCGGGCCCGGCTGCTCGCCGACGACCTGGTGACCGCGCGCACCGCGCTGGAGCAGGAGCTGGCCGACGAGTCGGTCCTGGTGCAGCGTCGCGAGCAGGTCGAGGCGGCGATCGCGTCGGCCCGGGAGGCCGAGGCCGCCCTCGAGGCGGCGCTGCGCGAGGACCTGCCGGCCCTCGCTGCGGCCCAGGAGACGTGGTTCGCCCTGTCTGGCCTGCGCGAGCGCCTGCGCGGGACCCAGTCCCTGGCCGCCGAGCGCAGGCGCAACGCCGCCGGCAGCGCCGGCACCGAGCACCGCGGGGGGCGCGACCCCGCGGAGCTCGAGGCCGAGGCGGAGCGGATGCGCGAGAACGAGCAGCGCACCGCCGCCGAGGTCGACCGGCACCGCACCGCGCTCGAGGAGGCCGTCGCGGCCCGCCGGGCCGCCGAGGACGCCGCCGCGGAGGAGGACCGCCGCATCGCGGCCCTCCAGCGCGCGGCCGCGGACCGCCGCGAGGGGCTCGCCCGGCTGCACGGCCAGGTCAACGCGCTGCGCTCGCGCGCCTCGGCCGCCGACGACGAGGTGGGTCGGCTCTCCCTCACCCGCGAGGAGGCGCTGGCCCGCGCCGACCGGGCGCAGCGGGACTTCACCGCCCTGGAGACCCGGGTCGCCGGCCTCGACGCCGGGGAGGAGGGCCTCGACGCCGAGCACGAGGCGGCCACCTCGCTGCTCGACGACGTCGAGGAGCGGTTGGCCAAGGTCCGCGACGCGGCCCAGCAGGCCGACCGTGACCGCTCCGCGCTGGCGGCCCGCAAGGACGCCCTCGAGCTCGGCCTGGACCGCAAGGACGGCGCCGGCGCGCTGCTGGGCGCCGCCGACGCCGTCCCCGGCCTGCTCGGGTCGGTCGCGGCCCTGCTCACGGTCCGTGCGGGCTTCGAGACCGCCGTCGCCGCCGCCCTCGGGCAGGCCGCCGACGCGGTCGCCGTCGCCGACGCGGCGGCCGCGGTCGACGCGATCGCCCACCTCAAGGGCGAGGACCTCGGCCGCGCCGGCCTCGTGCTGGGCGGCGCGGGGACCACCGGAGCGACCGACCGGCCGGCGCTGCCCGGCCACGCGACGTACGCCGTGGACGTGGTGCAGTGCCCCGAGGAGCTGCGACCGGCGCTGTCGCGCCTGCTCGACCGGGTGGCCGTCGTGGACGACCTCGACACCGCCCGGTACCTGGTGGGCGACCTGCCGGACCTGACCGCCGTCACCCGCGAGGGCGACGTGCTGGCCGCCCACTTCGCCGCGGGCGGGTCCACGAGCCGCCCCAGCCTCATCGAGGTGCAGGCCGCGGTCGACGAGGCCGCCGCGCAGCTGGCCGAGGTGACGGCGGCGGGGGAGCGGCTCTCCTTCGACATCTCCCGGCTCGAGGCCGAGCGGCTGGAGGCGCAGAAGCGCGCCGACGTGGCGATGGCCAAGCTGCACGAGTCGGACGCGACGCTGGCGGCAGTGGCCGAGGAGCTGGGGCAGTACGGCTCGCAGGCCCGCGCGGCCCGCGGCGAGGCCGAGCGCCTCGCGCAGGCCATCGCCAAGGCCCAGGAGGCCCGCGAGCAGGCGGTGGCGGGACTCGCCGACCTCGAGACGCGCCTGGCCACGGCCCAGGACGCTCCCGAGGAGGAGCCCGACACCGGTGACCGCGAGCGCCTGGTCGCCGCCGCCCGCGACGCCCGCCAGGGCGAGATGGACGCCCGGCTCGCGCTGCGCACCTCCGAGGAGCGCGCCCGGGCGCTGCACGGGCGGGCCGACGGCCTGCTGCGCGCGGCGCGCGCGGAGCGCGAGGCGCGGGCGAAGGCGGCCGAGCGCCGCGAGCGGCTCATGCGCGAGGGGCGGGCCGCGGAGGCGGTCGGCACGGCCGTGGCGCACGTGCTCGTCCGGCTCGAGGTCTCGGTGACCCGCGCGGCCGAGGCACGGACCGCCGTCGAGCAGGCCAGGGCGGGGCGCGAGCAGCAGCTGCGCGACGTGCGGGCCCGGCTGCGCGACCTCGCCCGCGAGCACGACGAGCTCGTCAGCTCCGCCCACCGCGACGAGCTGGCCCGCGCGCAGCAGCAGATGCGGATCGAGCAGCTCGAGCAGCGCGCCGTCGAGGAGCTCGGCCTCGCGCCCGACGCACTGGTCGGCGACTACGGGCCCGACCAGCCGGTGCCGGTCGCACCTGCCGCCGACGCGGCCGAGGACGACCCAGCCCCCGAGCCTGCGCCGTACGTCCGCGCCGAGCAGGAGAAGCGGCTGCGCGCCGCCGAGCGCGCCCTGTCGATGCTGGGCCGGGTCAACCCGCTGGCGCTCGAGGAGTTCTCGGCGATGGAGGAGCGGCACAAGTTCCTCACCGAGCAGCTCGAGGACCTCCGCAAGACCCGCAAGGACCTCCTCGACATCGTCCGCGAGGTCGACACCCGCGTCGAGCAGGTCTTCACCGAGGCGTACGCCGACGTGGAGCGGGCCTTCGACGCGACGTTCGCGCGGCTCTTCCCCGGGGGCGAGGGACGCCTGGTGCTCACCGACCCGGGCAGCATGCTGACCACCGGCATCGAGGTCGAGGCCCGCCCCGCCGGCAAGAAGGTCAAGCGGCTCTCGCTGCTCTCCGGCGGCGAGCGCTCCCTGGTGGCGGTCTGCTTCCTGGTCTCGCTCTTCAAGGCCCGGCCCTCGCCGTTCTACATCCTCGACGAGGTCGAGGCGGCGCTCGACGACACCAACCTCGGGCGGCTGCTCGAGATCTACGAGGAGCTGCGGGAGAACTCCCAGCTGCTCGTCATCACCCACCAGAAGCGGACGATGGAGGTCGGGGACGCGTTGTACGGCGTGACCATGCGAGGGGACGGCGTCTCGGCCGTCATCAGCCAGCGGCTGCGGGAGCCGGAGCCGGCATGAGCGACCGCACCCGCCCCATGCGCGCCGACTACGTCGCGTGGCGCACGATCACGACCCGGTGGCGCGACGACGACGCCTACGGGCACCTCAACAACGCGACGTACTACGAGATGTTCGACACCGCGGTGAACGCCCACCTCTACGAGGCGACCGGCGTCGACATCCGCAGGCTGCCGCAGATCGGCATCGTCGCCGAGACCGGGTGCCGGTACTTCCGCGAGATCGGCTTCCCCGCACCGGTCGAGGCGGGCCTGGTCTGCGAGAAGGTCGGCACCTCCTCGGTCGTCTACCGGATCGGGCTGTTCCAGGGCGACGGCGAGGAGGCCGCCGCCGAGGGCCGGTTCGTGCACGTCTACGTCGACGACACCGATCCCGCGCGGCCGGTCACCCCGGTGCCCGACGTGATCCGCGCCGCCGTCGCCCCGCTCCTGCGCTGACCCGGTGGGTTGCCCCGTGCGCCCCAGGGGTAACACTGAGGAGTGCTGACGATCTCCCTGGTGATGCTGTTCATCGTTCTCGTGGCGGGGCTCGTGGTGACGTACGTCGCGTTCCCCCACCGCGGCCAGCAGGTGCCGCAGGCGCCCTGGCTCGGCGAGGCCATGGAGCGCGTGGCCGAGCGTGCCCCGGTGCTCGACCCCGAGGCCGACGAGGCCGCCGGCGCCCGCCGCCACTGACCCGCGGCACGCGTTTCGGGGGCTCCCGCCCCGGATGATTGGATGACGCCATGGAAGCCGTCTCCGCCCTGATCCTCATCGTCGCGCTCGTGGGCCTCGGCCTCGTCGCGGCCGTCACCGGGCTCATCGTCGGGCGGCGGCGGACGCCGAAGCCGCTGCCGAACACCCACACCGACGTCATCGTCCGGCCGCCGTCGGAGGCGCCCGAGGACGAGGCGGCGGTCGAGCTCAGCTCGCCGCCGGCGACCCTCGAGCCGGAGGTCGAGGCCGAGGTCGCGCCGGTCGACGAGGCGCCCGTCCTGGAGCGACCCGAGGGCACGGCCAGCCGCCTGGTGCGGCTGCGCCAGCGCCTGGCCGGCTCCCAGGGCTCCCTGGGCCGCGGGCTGCTCGCCCTGCTGAGCCGCGACCGGCTCGACGAGGACACCTGGGAGTCGATCGAGGACACCCTGCTCACCGCCGACATCGGCGTCGCGCCCACCCAGGAGCTGGTCGACCGGCTGCGCACCCGGATGCGGGTCGAGGGCGGCACCGGCGCCGACGCCCGGACCGTCCTGCGCGAGGAGCTGCTCACGCTGGTCGACCCCTCGATGGACCGCCGGCTCCAGGTCAGCGGCGAGGACGGCCGGCCCGGCGTGGTGCTGGTCGTGGGCGTGAACGGCGCCGGCAAGACCACCACCGTCGGCAAGATCTCCCGGATCCTGGTCGCCGAGGACCGCAGCGTCGTCCTCGGGGCGGCCGACACGTTCCGTGCGGCTGCGGTCGAGCAGCTCGCGACCTGGGGCGAGCGGGTCGGCGTCGAGGTCGTCCGCGGCCCGGAGGGCACCGACCCCGCCAGCGTCGCCTTCGAGGCGGTCAAGGAGGGCGTGGACCGCGGCATCGACACCGTCATCGTGGACACCGCCGGCCGCCTGCAGAACAAGGCCGGCCTGATGGACGAGCTCGGCAAGGTCAAGCGCGTCATCGAGAAGCAGGCACCGGTCACCGAGGTGCTGCTCGTCCTCGACGCCACGACCGGGCAGAACGGCATGATCCAGGCCCGCGTCTTCAGCGAGGTCGTCGACGTGACCGGCATCGTGCTCACCAAGCTCGACGGGTCCGCCAAGGGCGGCATCGTGGTCGCGGTCCAGCGCGAGCTCGGCGTACCGGTCAAGCTGGTCGGCCTCGGCGAGGGCGCCGACGACCTGGCGCCGTTCGACGCCGGCGCGTTCGTCGACGCACTGCTCGGCTGAAGCGCCTGGCGACCGGGCCGGGCAAACGCGGCACGCCCGGTCCGTAACCGGGACGTAACGAAACTCCAGGACTCGTTTCCTGCTCGCAACATCGCGCGGCGGGCAGCGAAACCTCGGCCGCCGAGTGTTCTCGACAGCGGCCGGACCCGCACCTGACAGCGACGTCAGTCGACGTGCGGGCCGGCCTTCGACGAGAGCAACCCTGGAGGTTTCGTGGACGGCTATTACGCCTTCATGCTGGTGGCGACAGCCCTGGTGCTGATGATGACGGTGCCCGCACTGGCGCTCTTCTACGGCGGCATGTCCCGCTCGAAGTCCGTGCTGAACATGATGATGATGTCCTACATCGCGGCTGCGATCGTCGGCATCCTGTACGTCGCGGTCGGCTGGTCGATGGGCTGGGCCGGCGACGGCACGCTCTTCGCGAACCCCTTCGACCTGTTCTGGCTCGACGGCGTCGGCACCGCCGACTACGTCTTCGTCATGTTCCAGATGACCTTCGCGATCATCACCGTCGCCCTGATCAGCGGCGCCGTCGAGGGCCGGATGAAGTTCGGCGCGTGGCTGGCCTTCGTGCCGCTGTGGGCGCTGCTCTGCTACTTCCCGATGGCCCACATGGTCTTCAGCTGCACCGAGGACTCGCTCATCTGCGGACGGATCGGCGCGCAGGACTACGCCGGTGGCACCGCGGTCCACATCAACGCCGGCGTCGCGGCGCTCGTGCTGGTGGTCCTCCTCGGCAAGCGCCTCGGCTGGCCCCGCGACAAGATGCGCCCGCACAACCTGACGCTGACCATGCTCGGCGCGGGCCTGCTGTGGTTCGGCTGGTACGGCTTCAACGTCGGCTCGATCGTCGTCGTCGACCAGGACATCCCCTCGGAGATGGGCCGCACGTTCGCCAACACCACGCTGGCCACCATGGCCGCCATCCTCGGCTGGCTGGCCGTGGAGAAGCTGATCCACAAGAAGGCCACCTCGCTCGGCGCCGCCTCCGGCATCGTCGCGGGCCTGGTCGCCATCACCCCGGCCGCGGGTGCGGTCGACATCGAGGGCGCGGTCGCCATCGGCGTCATCGCCGGTGCCGTGTGCGCCTGGGCCGTGGGCCTGAAGTTCCGCCTCGGCTACGACGACTCGCTCGACGTCGTCGGCGTCCACCTCGTGGGCGGCATCGTCGGCACGCTGCTCATCGGCCTGTTCTCCACCTCCGACGGGGCCGGCGGCATCGACGGCCTCTTCTACGGCGGCGGCGCCGGCTCCCTGGGCGACCAGGCGCTCGGCGTGGTCGTCGCGGTGGTCTACTCGGCGATCGTGACCGCGGTCATCGCCCTGGCCATCAAGTTCACCATCGGCCTGCGGATCACCGAGGACGACGAGGTCGAGGGCATCGACCTCAGCGCCCACGGCGAGTCGGCGTACGACCTGCACACCAGCAGCCTGGGCGGCGGCGGCAAGTCCGGCGTCCTCGCCGCACACACCGCCCCCGCCTCGGAAGGAGCCAACGCATGAAGCTCGTGACCGCGGTGATCAAGCCGCACAAGTGGGAGGACGTCCGCGAGGCGCTGGAGACCTTCGGGGTCACCGGCATGACCGTCAGCGAGGTCAGCGGGTACGGACGCCAGAAGGGCCACACCGAGGTCTACCGCGGCGCGGAGTACGACATCGCGCTCGTGCCGAAGATCCGCATCGAGATCGTGGTCGACGACAGCGACGCCGACGACGTGGTGGGGATCGTGGTCAAGACCGCGCAGACCGGCCGCATCGGCGACGGCAAGGTCTGGGTGAGCCCGGTCGAGACGGTGGTGCGGGTCCGCACCGGCGACAAGGACGAAGCCGCCCTGTGACCACCCCGACGGCCCGGCCCTCCCCGCGTGGGGGAGCCGGGCCGTCGGCATGGTCGGGCATGATCGGCCCACCTCAGCCCAGCGACCAGGAGAACCGATGAAGCTCGTCACCGCGGTGGTCAAGCCGCACAAGTGGGAGGACGTCCGGGTCGCCCTGGAGTCCGTCGGCGTCACCGGGATGACGGTCAGCGAGGTGAGCGGCTACGGGCGGCAGAAGGGGCACACCGAGGTCTACCGCGGCGCGGAGTACGACGTCGCGCTGGTGCCGAAGCTGCGGCTCGAGGTCGTCGTGGCCGACGGCGACGTCGACGAGGTCGTCGGCGCCATCGAGCGCGGCGCGCAGACCGGCAAGATCGGTGACGGCAAGGTCTGGGTGAGCCCGGTCGACTCGGTCCTGCGCGTCCGCACCGGCGAGCGCGACGACGAGGCCCTGTGACCTCTCGCGCCCCCGCCCCTCCCGGCACGGTCCTCTCCGCCGGCCCCAGGACGCCGTGACCGCCGCCGACCGTGCCGCCCGCACCGCCGACGCCGACGCGCTGTGCGTCAAGGCCTACGACGGCGTCGGCGGTCCCGATGCGGGGATGGCGCTCGTCGCCGTCGGTGGGTACGGCCGCTCCGAGCTGGCGCCCCACTCCGACCTCGACGTGGTCCTGGTCCACGACGAGGGGGTCGACCCCGGCGAGGTGGCCGAGCAGCTCTGGTACCCCCTGTGGGACTCCGGGGCCCGCGTGGACCACTCGGTGCGGGCGCTGCCGGAGATGGTCACCGCGGCCGAGGCCGACCTCAAGGTCGCGCTCGGCCTGCTCGACGTGCGCCACCTCGCGGGCGACCCCGGGCTGTCGCTGCGCCTGCGGACCACGATGCTCGCCCAGTGGCGCCGCGGTGCCCGGGAACGGCTGCCGGAGGTGCAGCGGCTGGTCCGCGCGCGCCACGACCTGGTCGGCGAGCTCGCCCACGTCTCGGTGCCGGACCTGAAGGAGGCCGAGGGCGGGATCCGCGACGCCACCGTGCTGCGAGCGCTGGTGGCCACCTGGCTGGTCGACGTCCCCCACGTCGAGCTCGAGCGGGTCCGGCTGGCGCTGCTCGACGTCCGCGACCTCGTCCACGACGTCGCCGGGCGGCCCAGCGACCGGGTGGTCCCGGAGATGTGGGCCGAGCTGGCCACCCGCCTCGAGCTGCCCGACGCCCGCGCCGCGCAGGTGCACGTCCGCGAGCTCGGCCGGCGGATCACCCACCTGTCCCGGCTGACCTGGCGCCGCGTCGAGGACTACCTGGCCCGCCCCGCCGCGGTCGGCGCGCGCCGACCGGCCCTGACCCCGCTGGCCGAGGGGGTCGCGATGGCCGGGCGCGAGGTGGTGCTGGACGGCCGGGCGCGACCGGCCCAGGACCCCGTGCTGCTGCTGCGCGCGGCCGCGCACGCCGCCGAGCGCGACGTCGTCCTCGCACCGCCGACCGCCGCCCGCCTGGCGCGGGAGTGCGCGCCGCTGCCCGACCCGTGGCCCGCCGAGGCCCGCCAGCTGCTGGTGCGGATGCTCGCCTCCGGGCGCGGGCTGCTCGACACCTGGGAGACGCTGGAGGAGACCGGCGCGCTGGGGGCGGTCCTGCCGGAGTGGGACCGCATCCGGCTGCTCCCGCACGCCTCCGCGATCCACCGCTACACCGTCGACCGGCACGTGGTCGAGACCTGCGTGGAGGCCTCCGGCCTGATCCGGTCGGTGGCCCGCCCCGACGTGCTGATGGTCGCCGCGCTGCTGCACGACATCGGCAAGGGCAGCCTGACCGAGCACAGCGTGGCCGGCGAGCCGATCGCCCGGGACATCGCGCGGCGGATGGGGTTCGACGAGGCCGCCGTGGACCTGGTCGGCACGCTCGTGCGCTGGCACCTGCTGCTCGCCGAGACCGCCACGACCCGCGACCCCGACGACCCCGCGACGGTCGAGCTGGTCACCTCCCGGGTCGGGTCGGTCGAGGCGCTGTCGCTGCTGACCGCGCTCACCGAGGCCGACGCCAAGGCGACGTCCCCCAAGGCCTGGTCGTCCTGGCGCGCCGGCCTGGTGCTCGACCTGGCGCGCCGCGCCCGGGCCGCCCTGGACAGCGGGTCGGCGCCGCCGCCCGTCGTCGCCGACGAGGTCCCCGTGCCGGAGGAGGTGCGCCGCGGCGGGATCTCCGTCGAGGTCGAGGAGCTGGCCGACGGCTCGCGGGTCACGGTGGTCGCACCCGACCGGGTGGGCCTCCTCGCCGACCTCGCCGGTGTCCTCGCCCTGCAGCGCCTGCCCGTGCGCGCCGCCCGCGCCTGGTCCCAGGACCAGCACGCGGTCAGCATCTGGGAGGTCGGCGCGCAGGGGCTGGACCCCGCCGTCCTCCGCACCCGGTACGACGCCGTCCGCTCGGGCTCGGTCGACGCCGCCGCCCGGCTGCGGCCGGCCGGCCCGGACGTGCTGGCGCCGACCGTCGCCGTGCGCCCCGAGGCCTCCGAGCAGTCGACCGTCCTGGAGGTCCGGGCGACCGACCGGCCCGGCGTCGTGCACTTGGTCTGCGCGGCGCTGGCGCGGCTGGGGGTGGCGGTGCGATCGGCGCACGTCGACACCCTGGGGCCGCAGGCGGTCGACGTCTTCTACGTCCAGGAGGTCGACGCCGGGCCGCTGCCGGACGGCCGCGCGGCCGAGGCGGCCCACGCCGTCCGGGCGGCGCTGTCGGGGGAGTAGCTGCCCCGCGGCCGACCGACCGCGACGGTCAGCAGCAGCGCGACTGGGGGTTGTGCTCGCGGAGGTCCGAGCGGTGCCGTTCGTACTCGCGACGTGTCATCGGCCGGACGCCGTCGCGCTCGCACCGCGCCAGGTAGGCCTCCCACCGGGACTCGCCGGTGACCTCCCTGAGGTACCACCGGACCCCGCCGAGGACGCCTCGCCCCGTCATCGTCGGCCCCCGACCGGTTCGGCCCGCCGGGACTCCTCCCAGGCGCGCAGCGCCTCCTTCTCCTCGGCGGTGGGGAAGAAGTCGGCCGGTGCGACGATCCGCGAGGGGGTGTGCGGCACCTCCGTGGTCGGCAGGCCGCCGGCCCGGGCGGCGCGCACCCAGACGACCACGGCGTTGGCGACGACCACGATGACGAGCACGGCGAAGGCCGCCTGCAGCACCCCGTTGAGCGTGGAGTTGAAGACCACCTGGTCCATCTGCCCGGCGTCGGCTGCCGGGGCCAGCACCTCACCGGCGTCCCGTGCCTCGCGGTAGCGGTCGGCCTGGGCGAAGTAGCCGATCGCCGGGTTGTCGGAGAACACCTTCTGCCAGCTCGCGGTCATGGTCGTGACCAGGTCCCAGACGAGGGGGATGCCGGGGACCCAGGCGTAGCGGAGCTTCCCGTGCTTGATGAGCAGGGTGACGCACAGCGCGAGCGCGATGGCGGCGAGCAGCTGGTTGGCGATGCCGAAGAGCGGGAAGAGCTGGTTGATCCCGCCCAGCGGGTCGGTCACGCCGATGTAGAGCATCGAGCCCCAGGCGCCGACGACGACGGCGCTGGCGATCCAGGAGGCCGGTCGCCACGAGGTGTCGCCGAACCGCTTCCAGACGTTGCCGACGGTGTCCTGCAGCATGAACCGGCCCACGCGGGTGCCGGCGTCGACGGCGGTCAGGATGAAGAGCGCCTCGAACATGATCGCGAAGTGGTACCAGAACGCCTGGAGCCCTCCGCCGAAGGCCTCGGAGAAGACCTGGGAGAGGCCGAAGGCCAGCGTCGGCGCACCGCCGGTGCGCGAGATGAGCGACTCCTCCTCGACGGCCGCTGCGGCCGCGGCCAGCTGGTCGGGGGTGATCGTGTAGCCGAGCCCGGCGACGAACTGGGCGGCGCTCTCGACCGTCCCTCCGGTGGCGCCGGCGGGGGCGTTCATCGAGTAGTAGAGCCCCTGGTCGATGACGACCGCGGCGATCAGCGCGCTGATGGCCACGAAGGACTCCATCAGCATGCCGCCGTACCCGATCATCCGTACCTGGCTCTCCTTGGCGATCAGCT
Organism: Nocardioides sp. Arc9.136; assembly: GCF_030506255.1. NCBI lineage: Bacteria > Bacillati > Actinomycetota > Actinomycetes > Propionibacteriales > Nocardioidaceae > Nocardioides > Nocardioides sp. Arc9.136. The sequence continues at coordinate 1,498,652 of NZ_CP113431.1, forward strand.
TCGGCGTCGTGCCCGAGGAGATCAGTGCGTGGAAGCCCGACAGGGCCCCGCAGGCGATGGTGATGAACACGAACGGGAAGACCTTGCCGGAGAAGACCGGCCCGTCGCCGTCGGTGGCGAACGACGTCACCGCGTCGGCCTGGATCGACGGCGCGGCGATGACCAGGCCGACCGCGAGGAGCACGATCACGCCGACCTTCATGAACGTCGAGAGGTAGTCGCGCGGGGTCAGCAGCATCCACACCGGCAGCACGGAGGCGACGAAGCCGTAGACGACCAGGCAGATGACCAGCGTCTCCTTGGAGAGCGTCAGGTCGTCGCCGAGCGACGAGCCGTCGACCCAGCCGCCGCCGACGATCGCGAGCAGGAGCAGCACCACGCCGATCGCGGTGACCTCCAGGACGCGCCCCGGGCGCAGGTAGCGCAGGTAGAAGCCCATCAGCAGGGCGATGGGGATGGTGAGCCCGATCGAGAACACGCCCCACGGGGACTCCGCCAGCGCGTTGACCACCACCAGCGCGAGCACCGCCAGGATCAGGATCATGATCGCGAACACCGCGATGAGCGCCGCGACACCGCCGACCACCCCGACCTCGTCGCGGACCATCTGGCCCAGGCTCCGGCCGTCGCGGCGCATCGAGAAGAAGAGCACGACCATGTCCTGGACGGCGCCGGCCGCGACGACGCCGGCGACGATCCAGATCGTCCCCGGCAGGTAGCCCATCTGGGCGGCCAGGACCGGCCCGACGAGCGGCCCGGCGCCCGCGATGGCCGCGAAGTGGTGGCCGAAGAGCACCCGGCGGTCGGTGACCTCGAAGTCGACGCCGTTGTCGAGCCGCTCGGCGGGCGTGGCCCGGGTGTCGTCGACCTCGAGCACCTTCCGGGCGATGAAGCGTGCGTAGAACCGGTAGGCGATGGCGTAGGAGCACAGCGCTGCGAACAGCATCCACAGCGCCGAGACGTCCTCGCCCCGGGACAGGGCGAGGACCGCCCAGCAGACGGCGCCGACGACGCCCACGGCGGCCCAGAGGGCGATCGACCGGGGGTCGCGGCGGTGCGGCGGACGGGTGGGCTGGCGGACGTCGGTGGCCGTGCTCATGGGGGTGCTCCTGTCCCGAGTGACTGCGCTCACCCTCGCACGCCGAGCGGGCGGAGGGTAGCCACGGCACCCGGTTAGGATTTGGGTGTCCGACCACCCGTCGTACCCGTCACCGATCGTCAGGATTCACGTGTTCGCCACCCTCTCCGACCGGCTCGCCGACACCTTCAAGAACCTCCGGGGCAAGGGTCGGCTCTCCGAGGCCGACATCGACGCCACCGCCCGCGAGATCCGGATCGCCCTGCTCGAGGCGGACGTCGCGCTCCCGGTCGTCAAGGAGTTCGTGGCCGCGGTCAAGGACCGCGCCCGCGGCGAGGAGGTCAGCCAGGCGCTGAACCCCGCCCAGCAGATCGTCAAGATCGTCAACGAGGAGCTCGTGACGATCCTCGGCGGTGAGACGCGCCGCCTGCGGTACGCCAAGAGCGGCCCGACCGTGATCATGCTCGCCGGCCTCCAGGGCGCCGGCAAGACGACCCTGGCCGCGAAGCTCGCGCTCTGGCTCAAGGAGCAGGGCAAGACCCCGCTCCTCGTGGCCTGCGACCTGCAGCGCCCCAACGCCGTGCGCCAGCTCGAGGTCAACGGCGAGCGGGTCGGCGTCCCGGTGTTCGCGCCGGAGCCCGGCAACGGCGTGGGCGACCCCGTCGCGGTGGCCCGCGCGTCGATCGAGGAGGCCAAGCGCCGCCTGCACGACGTCGTCATCGTCGACACCGCCGGCCGCCTCGGCCTCGACGCCGAGCTGATGCAGCAGGCCTCCGACATCCGCGACGCGGTCTCGCCCGACGAGGTCCTCTTCGTCGTCGACGCGATGATCGGCCAGGACGCCGTCTCCACCGCCCAGGCCTTCCTCGACGGCGTCGGGTACGACGGCGTCGTCCTCACCAAGCTCGACGGCGACGCCCGCGGTGGCGCGGCGCTGTCGATCGCCTCGATCACCGGCAAGCCGGTCATGTTCGCCTCCAACGGCGAGAAGATGACCGACTTCGACCTGTTCCACCCCGACCGCATGGCCTCGCGCATCCTCGACATGGGTGACGTGATGACCCTGATCGAGCAGGCCGAGAAGGCCTTCGACTCCGAGCAGGCCATGAAGGCGGCCGCGAAGCTCAGCGGCCAGGGCGGCGAGTTCACCCTCGACGACTTCCTCGAGCAGATGCAGCAGGTCCGCAAGCTCGGCTCGATGTCGAAGATCATGGGGATGCTCCCCGGGATGGGCCAGTTCCGCGAGCAGCTGGAGAACTTCGACGAGCGCGAGATCGACCGGATCCAGGCGATCATCCAGTCGATGACGCCGGCCGAGCGGGCCAACCCCAAGATCATCGACGGCTCGCGCCGGGCGCGCATCGCGAAGGGGTCGGGCCGCCAGGTCTCCGACGTCAACCAGCTCGTCGACCGGTTCTTCGAGGCGCGCAAGATGATGATGCAGATGGCGCGCGGCGGCGGGATCCCCGGCATGCCGGGCATGCCCGGCATGGGCGGTCCCAAGAAGGGCAAGGCCAAGCCGCAGCAGAAGAAGGGCAAGGGCGCCAAGCGGTCCGGCAACCCGGCGAAGGCCGCCCAGCAGGCGGCCGCCGAGAAGGAGAAGGCAGCCGCCGCCGCGGCCGCCAACCCCTTCGGCACCCCCGGCGGTGCGGACGTGGACTACGAGCAGGCCGCTGCCGCCCTCGACCTGCCGAAGGACTTCTCGAAGTTCCTCAAGTGACCACCACGCTGGTGGTCGACGGCGCCAACGTGGTGGGCAGCCGCCCGGACGGCTGGTGGAAGGACCGGGCGGGTGCCGCCCGCCGGCTGCACGAGCAGCTGCTGGTGGGGGACACGCCCCAGGACGTGGTCGTCCTCGTGCTGGAGGGGGCGGCCAAGGGCGGCGTCCGGCCCGGGCGCGACCAGCACGTGCGCACCGTGCACGCGAAGGGCGCCGGCGACGAGACGATCGTCGCCGAGGCCCGGGCGGCGGCCGGACGGGGCGAGCGGGTCACGGTGGTGACCGCCGACCGGATGCTGCAGGCGCGGGTCGAGGGCGTCGGCGCCCTCGCCGTCGGGCCCTCCTGGCTCCTCGACCTCATCGGCTGAGCCGGCCCGCTAGCGTCGGGGCATGGCTGCGTTGAGGTTCTCCGGACCGGTCCTGCCCGACGGCGGGAGCCGCGACCTGTACGTCGTGGACGGCACGGTCACCTACGAGCCGCAGGCCGGCGCGGAGACGGTCGCCCGCGGGTGGATCGTCCCGGGCCTGGTCGACGCCCACAACCACCTCGGCCTCGAGGACCACGGCGCGGTCGAGGAGTCCGAGGTCGAGGGCCAGGCGCTGGCCGACCGTGACGCCGGCGCGCTGCTGCTGCGCGACTGCGGCTCCCCGGCCGACACCCGCTGGGTCCAGGAGCGCGAGGACCTGCCGCGCCTGGTGCGGGCCGGGCGGCACGTCGCGCGCACGAAGCGCTACATCCGGGGCTACGCCCACGAGGTCGAGCCGGCCGACCTCGCGACGTACGTCGGTCGGGAGGCGCAGGGGAGCGACGGCTGGGTGAAGGTGGTCGGCGACTGGATCTCCCGCGACGTGGGCGACCTGGCGCCGTCGTTCCCGCCGGAGGCGTTCGCCGAGGCGATCGCGACCGCCCACGCCGAGGGTGCGAAGGTGACCGCCCACTGCTTCGGCCGCGACGTGCTGCAGGGCCTGCTCGACGCGGGCATCGACTGCATCGAGCACGGCACGGGCCTCTCGCTCGACCAGCTCGACCAGATGGCGTCGCGGGGCGTGGCGCTGGTGCCGACCGTGATGCAGACGGCCAAGTTCCCGACCTTCGCCGAGCAGGGCCGCGACCGGTTCCCCGACTACGCGGCCACGATGGAGGACCTGCACGCCCGGCGCCGGGAGGTGCTGATGTCGGCCCACGAGGCGGGCGTGGCGATGTACGTCGGCAGCGACGGCGGCGGCGCGCAGCGGCACGGCTGGCTCGCCGGCGAGGTCCTGGCCATGGTCGAGCTGGGCCTGCCGGCCGAGGACGTCGTCGCCGCTGCGTCCTGGCGCGGCCGGGAGTGGCTGGGGTTCCCGGGCCTGGAGGAGGGCGCGAGCGCCGACCTGGTCGTCTACGACCGCGACCCCGTCGCCGACCCCACCGTGCTGTGGGAGCCGGTCTGCGTCGTGCTGCGGGGCCGCGTCGTCGGTCGCGCGCCCGCCTAGGGCACCGGCCCGCCGGTCCGGGCCAGGGTGCGGGTCGGTCCCCGGGGGCGCCCCGTCCCCCAGCGGACGGCGGTGACGAGCAGGACGACCAGGCCGGCGAGCCCCAGGACGAGGGGCACGGCGACCGTCGCGACGATCCCGCCCACGAACCCGCGCACGTCCGGGGCGGGGCCCACCTGCACCGGCGCACCGCCCGCGGCGCAGGTGACCTCGAGCTCCCCGGAGCCGGGGCGGAACCGGCTGTCGGCGGTCCACTCGCCGCTGCCGTCGGACTTCTCGAAGGTCCCGCCCACCGGCCCGAGGCGGACCTCCTGGCCGGTGGTCGCGTCGACGGCCCGGCAGGCGGTCGGGTCGTCGGTGCGCAGCCAGAGCACGCGGTCGCGGTCGTCGTCCACCGTCACGAGGTGGGGCCGGCCGTCGCCGGGGACCGTGGCGTCGGTGTCGAGGAAGCCCGAGAGGGTCCAGACCAGGAGTCCGATCCCGGACGCGACGGCCGCCACGAGGAGCGCGCCGCCCATTGCGAACCACCAGCCGCTCGGCCGGGGCCGGCGCGGGTCCGGCGCGCCCGGCCCGGCGGCGTACGGTGGGGGTGTCGGGGGGCCCGGCGGGACGCTCATGCCCGCACCCTGCCCGATTTCGCCGCGCGGACGCCGTTCTGGCAGACTTCGCCGCTGAGTCCTGCGCGCCCGGACCCTCTCACCCGGACGCAGCTGGACCCATCCGAGGAGCCCGACCCGGTCCCCACCTGGTGGCGGTGCACCTCACCACACACGACATCCTGAGGAGACACCACAGCTGTGGCCGTCAAGATCCGTTTGAAGCGCCTGGGCAAGGTCCGGGTGCCGCAGTACCGCATCGTCGTCGTCGACTCGCGCAAGAAGCGCGACGGTCGCGTCCTCGAGGAGATCGGCAAGTACCACCCCAAGGAGGACCCGTCGTACATCGACGTCACCTCCGAGCGGGCGCAGTACTGGCTCGGCGTCGGCGCGCAGCCGACCGAGGCCGTCGCCGCCATCCTCAAGGTCACCGGCGACTGGCAGAAGTTCAAGGGTGAGCCGGGCGCCGAGGGCACCCTGCGCCACGCCGAGCCCAAGCGGGACAAGCTCGAGATCTTCAACGAGGCGCTCAAGGAGGCTCAGAGCGAGCCCCGCGGCGACGCGACGACCAAGAAGGCCGCGAAGAAGTCGGCCGAGGCCGCCGCTCCCGAGGCCAACGTGACCCCCGGCGTCGAGACCCCCGAGGGTGCGACCGAGGAGGCCGAGGCCGTGGAGACCGCCCAGACCAAGTCGGACGCCGACCCCGAGCGTCCTGACGCGGACAAGCAGGCCTGAGCACGATGCTGGCCGACGCGCTCGAGCACCTCGTCCGCGGCGTCGTGGACAACCCCGACGACGTGGTCGTCCGCGACAAGCAGCTCCGTCGCGGCTCGGTCCTCGAGGTCCTGGTGCACCCCGACGACCTCGGCAAGGTGATCGGGCGCGGCGGCCGCACGGCGTCCGCGTTCCGCACCGTCATCTCGGCGCTCGCCGGGCGTGAGGGTGCGCGGATCGACTTCGTCGACGTCGACCGGCGTCGCTGAGTCCAGCACTCCGGACGGGTGCCGCTCCCTGTGGGGGCGGCACCCGTTCGCATTTTCACCGATTCCCTGGAGGAGAGCAGCAGTGGAGACGATCGAGCTGGTGGTCGGGCGGATCGGCAAGCCGCACGGCATCCGCGGCGAGGTGACGGTCGACGTGCGCACCGACGAGCCCGAGCGGCGGTACGCCGTGGGGGCCCGGCTGCGGGCCGAGCCGCCCCGCGGCTCGGCCTCTCCGCTGCGCGAGGTGACCGTCGAGAGCGCGCGCTGGCACCAGACGACGCTGCTGGTCTCCTTCGCCGAGATCGCCGACCGGAACGCCGCCGAGGCCGCCCGCGGCATCGTGCTGCACGCGACGATCCCCGCCGACGAGACCCCGGCCGACCCCGACGAGTACTACGACCACCAGCTCATCGGCCTGGCGGCGTACGACCTGGAGGGGACCGAGCTCGGCACGGTCTCCGCGCTGGTCCACGGCGGCGCGCAGGACCTGCTGACGATCCGCACGCCCGAGGGCCGCGAGGCGCTGGTGCCGTTCGTCAAGGCCCTCGTCCCCGAGGTCGACCTGGCGGCCCGACGCGTGGTCGTCGCCGACCGGCCCGGCCTGGTGACGCCGCTGCCCGAGGACGCGTGAGCCGGCGGTGCGGCTGGACTACCTGACGATCTTCCCCGACTACCTCGCGCCGCTGCAGCTCTCGCTGCCGGGCAAGGCGGTGGCGTCGGGGCTGATCGAGGTGCACGTGCACGACCTGCGCGCGTGGACCCACGACCGGCACCGCACCGTCGACGACACGCCGTACGGCGGCGGCGCCGGCATGGTGATGAAGCCCGAGCCGTGGGGCGCCGCGCTGGACGACCTGGCCGTCGAGGGGGCGACCGTGGTGGTGACGACGCCCTCGGGGGAGCCGTTCACCCAGGAGGTGGCCCGCGAGCTGGCCACCCGCGAGCGCCTGGTCTTCGCGTGCGGCCGCTACGAGGGGATCGACCAACGGGTCCTCGACCACGCCCGGACCGTCACCGAGGTCCGCGAGGTCTCGATCGGCGACTACGTGCTCAACGGCGGCGAGGTGGCTGCGCTCGCGGTGACCGAGGCCGTCGTGCGGCTGCTGCCCGGATTCATGGGGAACGCCGCCTCGCTGGTCGAGGAGTCCCACGAGGACGGGCTGCTGGAGTACCCCGTCTACACCAAGCCGGCCAGCTGGCGCGGCCACGACGTGCCGCCCGTCCTGCTGTCGGGCGACCACGGTGCGATCGCCCGCTGGCGCCACGAGCAGGCGGTACGCCGCACCGCCGAGCGCCGGCCGGACCTGCTGCACGGCAGCGCGGTCGCGGGGGAGTGGGAGGTCGTGCCCGCCGTGCGCGCCGACGCCCCGGAGATCCTCACCCTCCAGCTCGCCTGCTGGGTCCGCGAGGCGATCGCCAACGACGACCTCGGGATCCCGCCCCTGCACGAGGACCTGGCGACCGTCACCGACTCGCTGGCCACCTGGGACACCTACGTGGTGCGGGTCGCCGGCCGGCTGGTCGGCTCCGTGCGCGGCCGGCTCGACGGCGACGTCTGGGAGATCGGGCGGCTGATGGTCGCCCCGGACCTGCGCGGGCGCGGCCTGGGCCGGCTGCTGCTCGAGCACGTCGAGGCGGTCGCGCCGGCCGGCGCCGCGTCGTACCGCCTCTTCACGGGCAAGGGCAGCGCCGACAACCTGCGGATGTACAAGAAGGCGGGCTTCCGCCTGCGCGAGGTGCTCGACGGGCGATCGGGCCCGGCGGTGCTCACCAAGCGGATTTCTGGCCGCTGATCGCGCTGTGGCAGACTGGTCCACCGGCCCAGTCGGCCGAAGGACCGCTCCGAGCACACACCCGGGGGGTCCGCGCCGGGCTCCTGCCACAGGGGGAGTCCTGCGCCGCCGGCCACACGCACTGCGCCACCCGCACCGTCAACACTCGAACCGCGGCTGACCTGTGGCACTCGCGAGGAGCAGTCATGAGCAACAACCTGGTGGCCGAGCTCGGCAACAGCGCCAAGCGCGACGACGTCCCGGCCTTCCGCGCCGGTGACACCATCAAGGTCCACGTCAAGGTCGTCGAGGGCAACCGCTCCCGCGTCCAGGTGTTCCAGGGCGTCGTGATCCGCGTGCAGGGCTCCGGCATCGGCCGGACCTTCACCGTCCGCAAGGTCTCCTTCGGCGTCGGCGTCGAGCGCACCTTCCCGCTGAACTCCCCGATCTTCGAGCAGATCGAGATCGTCACCCGCGGTGACGTCCGTCGCGCGAAGCTGTACTACCTGCGCAACCTGCGCGGCAAGGCCGCCAAGATCAAGGAGCGCCGCGAGGCCTGATGCGTCTCGGGTGGGTCACTCCTCCCTAGACTCTGCGCGTGACCACCGAAGACCGCGACCTCGATCCCGCCGACGACACCGTCGGCACGCCGGACGGGTCGCGGTCTTCGTCGTCTCCCGACGGCGCGGCGGCCGAGAAGAAGCGCAAGCACCTGCCGGTCTGGCAGGAGACGATCCTGCTGCTCGGCATCGCGCTGGTGCTGGCCGTGGTCATCAAGGCGCTCTTCGTCCAGGCCTTCTACATCCCCTCGCAGTCCATGGAGCCCGGGCTGGTCAAGAACGACCGGATCCTGGTGCAGAAGGTCTCCTACTGGTTCGGCCGCGAGCCGCAGCGCGGCGACGTCGTCGTCTTCGAGGACCCGGGCAGCTGGCTCAGCGACAGCGAGGACGCCGAGCCCACCAACGGGCTGACCTCGCTGATGGCCAAGATCGGGCTCTACCCGACCGGTGGCCACCTGGTGAAGCGGGTCGTCGGCGTCGCCGGTGACACCATCACCTGCTGCGACAAGAAGGGCCGGATCTCGGTCAACGGCAAGCCGCTGAACGAGGACGCCTACGTCAAGCAGGAGAAGGGCATCGACTGCCGCGGGCCGATGACCGGCAACTGCAGCTGGTCGGCCGGCCCCGTGCCCGAGGGCCAGCTGTTCGTCATGGGTGACAACCGCGGCCACTCCGCCGACTCCAGCGCGCACCTGTGCCTGCCCGAGCAGGAGACCGACTGCACCGAGAACCCCTACGTCCCGGTGGACTCAGTGGTCGGCAAGGTGTTCGTGCTGCTCTGGCCCACCGACCGCTTCGACTGGGTGGGGCGTCCCGACGCGTTCGCGGACGTGCCCGACCCGTCCTGACCCCTCCGGGAACCCGTGAGCGTCCTCCCACGTGGCTCGACCGTCCGGCGTGACGCCGGCATCTACGGCTACGAGCGCGCCCTGCGCCGGCACGGCATCGAGCCGATCGCCGGGGTCGACGAGGCCGGCCGCGGCGCCTGCGCCGGGCCCCTGGTCGCCGGTGCCTGCATCCTCCCGTCGGGGAAGGCCGGCATCGTCCCGGGCCTGGCCGACAGCAAGCTGCTGACCGAGAGGGCGCGCGAGCGCTGCTACGACCAGGTCGTGCGGCGCGCGGTGGCCTGGTCGGTCGTCGTGGTCCCGCACGACGAGTGCGACCGGCTCGGCATGCACGTGGCGAACGTCGAGGCGCTGCGCCGGGCCGTCGCCCTGCTCGACGTGCCTCCCGCGTACGTGCTCACCGACGGGTTCCCCGTGGACGGCCTGGGGGTGCCCGGCCTGGCGGTCTGGAAGGGCGACCGGGTCGCCGCGTGCATCGCGGCGGCCTCGGTCCTCGCGAAGGTCACCCGCGACCGCATCATGCGCGAGATGGACGCCGACTGGCCGGCGTACGACTTCGCGACGCACAAGGGCTACATCACCGAGACCCACACCGCGGCGCTGCTGCAGCACGGCCCGTCGCCGGTGCACCGGATGCGGTTCGTCAACGTGCGCCGGGCGGCCGGGCTCGAGCCGGACGACCGCGTGCACAATGAGGACGCCGTACCCGTCGAGGCCCTGGAGGACCTGTCATGAGCGCCGAGGACCTCGAGAAGTACGAGGCCGAGATGGAGCTGACGCTCTACCGCGAGTACCGCGACGTCGTCGGCATCTTCAAGTACGTCGTCGAGACCGACCGCCGGTTCTACCTGTGCAACCAGGTCGACGTGAAGGCCCGCACCGAGGCCGGGGACGTCTTCTTCGAGGTGTCCATGTCCGACGCCTGGGTCTGGGACATGTACCGGCCGGCGCGCTTCGCCAAGAACGTCAAGGTGCTCACGTTCAAGGACGTGAACGTCGAGGAGCTCCAACCTTCGGACATCGATCCGCCCAAGCCGTAGTCCGAACGGGTCATTTCGGCCCGAAGTGCTAAGCCTCGGTCTTATGGTCGTCGCGGGGTCGGGCGGTCGTGGGGACAGCCCGCGGCACGCACGCCAGGGGACCAGCAGTGACGAGCAGACGCGCACGCACGCGCCGTACCGAGCGCGGGGCCGCTGCCGTGGAGTTCGCGCTGGTCGCCCCACTGCTGCTGATGCTCGTCTTCGGGATCATCAGCTACGGGTACATGCTCAGCTTCCGCCAGGCGCTGAGCCAGGCGGCGGCCGAGGGAGCCCGGGCGGCGGCCGTCTCGACCGTGGCGACCTCGCGCGAGAGCGATGCCGTGAAAGCGGTCAACGAGGGGCTGCGCTCATACGGCGTGACGTGCGCCGCGGGCAAGCTGGTCAAAGGCTCCGCGCAGGTGGGGACCTGTGCGGTGTCCGCTCCCGCCTCGTGCGCCGGGCACGGTACGGCCCCGCCGCTCTGCCTGTCAGTGACCGTGGACTACGCCTACCGCGCACACCCGTTGACGCCTGCCTTCCCCGGGCTCGGCACCGTGCTCCCCGACCGGCTCGCGTACACCTCGTCCGCACGGGTGAGCTGAGTGCGTCGCCGTTCCGACGAGGGAGGCGTCACGGTCCTCGTGGCCGTCTCGATGACCGTCCTGCTGCTCGTCGCCGCCTTCGCGGTCGACCTCGGGATGCAGAGGGTGGCGAGACGGGACATGCAGGCGTTGTCGGACATCGTCGCCCTGGACCTCTCCCGGGAGATGACGGGCCACGACGCCGCGACCGTCCTCGCCAGTACCGCGTTCCGTGCTGCGGTCAAGGACGCGGTGGCCCGCAACGACGACAAGGTGCTCGGCAGCGCGCCGGACGTCCGCGTGGAGGTCGGTCGCGTGGTCGACGGGGCCTTCACTGCCGCGGGAGCAGTCAGCTACGCGACGAGCTCGGCGACGGTGTCGTCGCCGTCGGTCACCGCAGGGTCGATGGTCCCGAACGCCGTCCGGGTGACCGCGTCGAACGGGGTCGACTTCGCCTTCGCGACCGGTCGCGGCGAGGTGTCGAGAGCGGCCACGGCGTCGTTGTCGTCCTTCGCCTGCTACAAGCTGGGATCCTGGGCCACCAAGGTCGACACGGGCGACTCCGCGCTGCTCGACCCCGTCCTCCGCAAGATCGCCGAGCAGTCCGGAGCGTTCTCCAACGGCGCGGCGGTCGCAGCGTTGAGCTACACCGGCCTGGCAACCGCCGCGGTGGACCTCACCCAGCTCGCGGTGCGGCTCGGCGTCGGGTCGGTCGACCAGCTCGCCACGACGACGGTGACCATCAAGCAGCTCCTGGTGGCCGTCCGGGCACTGGCCCAGCCCGCCAGCACGGCCGTCGTGAACGTGCTCGACGTCCTCGTGGCCAACGCCAGCTCGACCGTCAGCGTGCAGCTCGGCAAGCTGGTCGGCGTCTCGAGCGGGGCGGGCTCGATGGCGGGCGCCACCGCGAACCTCCTGGACCTGGTCGGAGGCGCCGTGTCCGCGGTCAACGGCACCAACCTCGCCAACGTCCATCTCGGCGCCGGGATCCCGGGCCTCGCCAACGTCAACCTCCGGGCCAAGCTGGTCCAGGGCCCCCGGCAGTACTGCGGTGCTCCCGGGGACGGCACCACCATCGGGGTCGCGTCCGACACCGAGCAGCTGGGCGTCCACGTCGACGGCACCCTGGCACCGACGACGACGAGCTTCGTGCCGCCGGTCATCGAGGGCCTCCTCGAGAACGTCGTCTCCGCGCAGATCACTGCCGAGAACCACGTCGCGATCGACCTCAGCGTCGCCGGGACGAGCTCGAGGCTGAAGGCGGTGACCTGTGGGCAGCCGGACGGCATCGTCGTCGACGTCGAGAACGGGGTCGCGACCCTCTCGGTCCGGACGCCGCTGCGCGCGCGGGTGGGGGCGAAGGTCCTGGACGGCTCCTTCCTCGGACTGCCGAGCCTCGCCGAGGCGGTGATCGCCGTGGACGCCGAGGTGCTGGTCCGGATCGCGGTGGGCGCGAACGGGCACGTCGACGTGAGGGTCGACGTCCCACCCCGGTCCTTCGACACGCCCTACGACACGGGCAGCGGGAGCGCCAGCCTCCAGTCGGTGTCGCGCACCTGGGCCAACATCAGCGCCCACGTGGGTGTCCTCGGAGGGCTGCTCGGCGCGGGCATCTACATCTCGCCGGCCAACCAGACGAAGCTGCTCGACGCCATCCTCACGTCCGGGCTCACCCGGCTCTTCGACCCGGCGAACCCGGCCAGCCTCACCGCCACGTTGCTCGACCCGCTCCTCGCGCTCGCCGGCGCACGCGTCGGGGGGTCCGACGTGGTGCTCGACAGCAGGCCCGCGCTCAGCTGCAGCGTGCCCAAGCTGGTCGGCTGAAGGCCGTCCGCCGACCGGACCTTCCTCCTAGTCCATCCGGACTAGCGACCCGGTCGGCCCGGGTAAAGATGCCTACGCTCCTGGTCTCGGACCATCGGGGGTCGTAGGGAGGAGCACCAGGTTGACCGGCCGTCGGCTCACGCAGCGCCGCGGCAAGGAGGGGGGAGCGGCTGCGGTCGAGTTCGCGCTCGTGCTGCCGCTCTTGCTGCTGCTCGTCTTCGGCATCGTCCAGTACGGCTTGTACTTCTGGACGTTGCAGGGAGGCAGCGACATCGCGCGCGACGCCGCGCGCCAGTCGGCTGTCGGCACGCCCGCGAGGTGCGTGGACTTCCGTACCTCGGTCCGGTCGCAGGTCGAGACGCTGAACGGCGCTGGGGAGGCCGCCTCGATCACCCGCACGTACGTCGACTCGATGCCTCCTGGCATCAACGTCGGCGACACCGTCAAGGTGCGCGTGGAGTTCCCTGCCGCCGACCTCCAGCTGCCGTTCCTGCCCTTCCTCCACGGAGGTCTGGTGTCGACGACCGCCGAGGCCCGGGTCGAGTTCGTGCCGTCCGCGCCCGAGGCGTGCTCATGAGGAGGCGACTGGCGCACCGCGACGAGGGTGGAGCCGTCGCGGTGATGGTCGGTGTCCTCGCCGTCGTCCTCTTCGGGGTCGCCGCCCTCGCCGTCGACCTGGGCAACGCCTGGGCGCGCGAGCGGTCCGTGCAGAAGCAGGTCGACCTGACCGCACTGAGCGTGAGCCACCTCCTGCCGGCCTCCGAGACCGACCTGGCGACGATCACGACCGCTGCTGCGGCCTACCTGGTGCGCAACGCCGCCTCCGGCCAGGGAACGGTCCTGCCGGGCGACCTCCACAACGGCTCCGTCCTCGACGGCGAGGTGCACCTGCAGGACGAGAACGGAGCGCCCTGCCAGACCGACTGCGTACGGCTCTCCGTCACCGCTCCTCAGGCACGCGTCGACTTCGGCCTGGCCGGAGCGCTCGGACAGGGCGGTACGGACGTCCAGCGCTCCGCCACGGTGCAGGTGTTCTCGTCGATCCCCCGTGGCGAGAGCGTGCTGCCGTTCTGGTTGCCGAGCGGGTGTGCGCTGGGCCCGGCCATGCTCGATGCGACGCCGGGGAGCGGCCCGGGGAAGTTCGGCTCCACGACGGTCACGGCCGACGCGGACGAGGCCGCGACCAGCGCGCGGTCGGCTCCGAGCGCCGCGACGGCGTCCCCGGCCGCGACGCCGGCCGCGACGCCGGCCGCGACGCCGACCGCGACGCCTACCGCGACGCCTACCGCGACGCCGACCGCGACGCCTACCGCGACGCCGACCGCGACGCCGACCGCGACGCCGACGGTGCTCCCGAGCGACGTCCAGCAGGGTGGCCACACCGTCGTGGGCCCGATCGTCCCGAGCGTCGCCTGGGTGGGACAGACGCTGACGGTCAGCAATCTGCGGCTGACCAAGATCCCGAGCAACATCGACCGCGCTTCGATCCGGTTCGTGGCACCTGACGGCACCTGGCACGAGTACGCCGCGATGGACGTCGGCAGGACCGACCCACTGATCGTGCCCCCCTTCTCGATCGGACCCGAGGTCACCGGCACGCCCGGGACGTGGCGGGTCTACGGAGTGGTGCAGGAGAAGAACGACAGGAAGCTCCCGCAGATCTCGGTGGACCACCAGACGCTGACCGTCAACGGGACGCCGCCGGCCTCGGCACCGCCTGCCCCTGCGCCCGCGCCCCTCCCGGCGACCGGCGCCGGCATGGACTCCGAGATCGTCGTGCCCGCGTCGACGGCGGTCGGTTGCGTCGGGCAGCAGCGGGGCAACTTCGGACAGCTCGACAGCCCGCGCAAGAGCGGTGAGGGGACTGCGGACGCGCTCGCGCTGAACATCGCCGCCGGCCTCGACCACCTGCTCGAGCCCTACCGGTTCGCGAGCGGAGCTGCCGTGGTCAAGGAGTGCGGGTCCGGCACCAGGACGATCCCCGGCGCCCGCCTCGACGACGTGTCCCAGGACGGGCGGAACTGCATCACGGGTCTTCCGGGCAACCGGGTCTCCCCGCTGGGCCCCGGGTTCCTCACCGGAGTGGGGGCCCGGCCGGGTCGCATCGCTGCCGAGCGGGGCAGCACGACGTGCCAGGGTCGGTCGGACGTGTCGTACGGCGGCGCGACCATCAACAACGACGTCCTCTCCTGCTTCCTCCGGGGCGGGGCCTCCCTCGACGACATCAGCAAGGCGACGGGCGTGACGCCCGCGATGCTGGACCCGGCGGTCATCCGGTCGCCGCGGTTCGTCTGGGTGCCGGTGGTCCACGCCGCGGACCGCGTGCAGAAGGGCTTCCAGCCGATCCGCGAGTTCGTGCCGGCGTTCGTCACCGACGAGTCGCCGGTGAGCACCCGAGGGCTGTCGGACGCGACGGCGGCCAACGGGATCGTCCTGAACGGGGGAGGCAGGCAGGTCCAAGGCATCCAGGTCTACGTCTTCAACAAGGACGCCCTCCCGATCGAGGCGTCCGCGCCGACGGTGGCCTACGACCCGGTGGTGGGCATGAAAGTGGGGCGCCTGGTCCGCTGACGGCCCAGCTGGCGCTCACAGCGGGTCGGTGACGACGCTTGTCCACACGGCGGTCCTCGAGGCCGGTCGAGCGCCAGCCGTCCGCGGCAGCCTCCTGGGCAGGAGGTCGAGGACATGACGACGACAGCAGCGCGGAACCACGCGGTGGGGCAGTACGGCGAGACGCTGGCCGCCCGGCACCTGGTCGCGGAGGGCATGGCCCTCCTCGACCGCAACTGGCGGTGCGAGCAGGGCGAGATCGACCTGGTCCTGCGGGACGGGCGGACGGTCGTCGTCTGCGAGGTCAAGACCCGCAGCGGCAGGGTCGGCGGCACGCCGCACGAGGCGGTGACCGACATCAAGGTCGCCCGGCTGCGACGGCTGGCGAACCGCTGGCTGGAGGAGCACGGCGTGGCCCACCTCGAGGCACGCGTCGACATGGTCTGCGTGCAGCTGCCACGACGCGGTGCCGCCGAGCTGGACCACGTGCGGGGGATCGGCTGATGGCCTTCGCCACCGCGCACACCGTCTCGCTCCAGGGAGCGGTCGGCCACCTGATCGAGGTGCAGGCCGACGTGTCCCCGGGCATCGTCGCGACGATCGTCGTCGGCCGGCCGGACGTCTCCCTCAACGAGGCGCGGGACCGCTGCCGGATGGCGATCGCCAACAGCGACCTCGGGTGGCCCGCCACCAAGCGGGTGACGATCCTGCTGAGCCCCGCAGACCTGAGCAAGACCGGCAGCCACTTCGACCTCGCGATGGCGGTCGCGGTGCTCGGCGCCAACGGGGCGGTCCCGAAGCCCAGCCTCCAGGGCTGCCTCTTCGTCGGCGAGCTCACCCTGGCCGGTGGGCTCCGCTCGGTCCCCGGGGTGCTGCCGATGGTGCTGGCCGCCGCGCGCCGGGGGATCACCGAGGTCTACGTGCCCGAGCCGCAGGCGGCGGAGGCCGCGATGGTCCCCGGGGTGTCGGTGTACGGCATGCGCTCGCTGGCGCAGGTCGCGGCGCAGCTGGCGGGGGAGGAGGTGCCCGAGGCGCCGCCGGTGGCGGAGCAGTCCGGCAGCCGCCTGCTCTCGTGGCGGGGCGACGACCGGCTCGACGACACCGACATGGTCGACGTCCTCGGCCTGGCGGACGCCCGCTACGCCCTGGAGGTCGCCGCGGCCGGCGGCCACCACGTCATGCTCACCGGCCCGAAGGGCGCGGGCAAGACGACGCTGGCCGAGCGGATGCCCGGCCTGCTGCCGGACCTCGACGGTGAGGAGTCGCTCGAGCTGACGGCGATCCACTCGCTCGCCGGCGTCCTCGACCCCGCCGGCGGGATGCTGACCCGCCCGCCGTTCGCGGCGCCGCACCACGACGCCAGCAAGGCCAGCCTGATCGGCGGGGGGAGCGGACGGGTCCGCCCGGGGGCGATCAGCCGGGCACACCACGGCGTCCTGTTCCTCGACGAGTTCCCGTTGTTCCGCACCGACGTCATCGAGGCGCTGCGCCAACCGCTCGAGAGCGGGGACGTGACCATCGCGCGGGGCGAGGAGTCGGCGACCTTCCCCGCGCGCGGCATCGTGGTCGTGGCCTGCAACCCCTGTCCGTGCGGTGAGTACTCGCCGGTCGCGCGGGACAACCAGTGCAAGTGTGGCGAGCGCGCACGCCGGGACTACCGCAGCCGGATCACCGGGCCGCTCAGCGACCGGATCGACATCACCCGCGAGGTCGCCCCGCTCAAGGGCGGGGAGGTCGGCGCGGCGCCCCCGGAGCCCACGGCGGCGATCCGGGCGCGGGTGACCGCGGCTCGCGACCGCCAGGCCCAGCGGTACGCCGGCTGCGGGTGGCGCCTGAACGGGCACGCGCCCGGACCTGCGCTCCGCGACCTGTGGCCGCTGACGGCGTCCGCGCAGCGGGTGCTGGACGACAAGATCAGCAAGGGCCTGCTGACCCGGCGCGGGGCGGTGCGGGTCCACCGCCTCGCCTGGACGGTCGCCGACCTCGCGGGTGCTCCGGGCCCCGGGGAGGTCGAGCTGTGCACTGCCCTGAGGCTGCGCACGGCCGAGCCGCTCATGCTCTCGGACCTGACCAGGAGGGCGGGATGAGCGAGCCGTCCCCGTCGACGCCGGACACCCCGCCGGACACCCGGCCGGACCACACGCGGGACAGGACGCCCGGGGAGCCGTCGGACCGCGAGCGGGTGGCACGCGTCGCCCTGTCGCGGCTGACCGAGCCCGGCGACCCGCGCATCGCCGGGCTCACCGCCGAGCTCGGCGCGGTCGAGCTGCACCAGGCCCTCGCCCACGAGCGGGACCCGGGCAACGGGGTCCTGACCGACGTCGCGGAGCGGCTGGCGACCATGGAGCCGGAGCGCGACCTGGAGATCGCCGCCCGGCTGGGCATCCGGTTCGTCGTCCCGGGCGACGCCGAGTGGCCGGCGCAGCTCGACGGGCTCGGGTCCGCGGGGGACGTGCAGGGGCGCACCGGCGCACCCCTCGGCCTGTGGGCGAGAGGGCCTCTGCGTCTCGACGGGCTCGACGGCTCGCTGGCGGTGGTCGGCTCCCGCTCCGCCACGACGTACGGCGCGGACGTCGCCGCCTCGATCGGCGCCTGCGCCGCCGGGGCCGGCGTCCCGGTGGTCTCCGGCGCGGCGTTCGGGATCGACCAGGCGGCCCACCGCGGGGCGATCGCGGTCGACGGCCCGACCGTGGCCGTCCTGGCCTGCGGGGTCGACCGGGCCTACCCTGCCGCGCACCGCTCGTTGCTGGCCCACCTCGCAGCGGAGGGGCTGGTCGTCTCCGAGCTCCCGCCGGGGTCGGCACCGACCCGGCTGCGCTTCCTCGCCCGGAACCGGCTCATCGCTGCCCTGACGCGAGGCACGGTCGTCGTCGAGGCGGCCGTGCGGAGCGGCGCGCTGAACACCGCCAACTGGGCCGGACGGCTCAACCGCGTCCTGATGGGCGTTCCCGGCCCGGTGACGAGCGCGCCCTCCCAGGGTGTGCACCAGCTGGTGCGAACCGGCGCGGCCACCCTGGTGACGTCCGGGGAGGACGTCCTGGAGCTGATCGGGGTCTCCGGAGCCCACCTGGTCGAGGAGCCGCGTGGGCCGGTGCGCCAGCGGGACCGGTTGTCGCTGCGCCAGCAGCAGGTGCTCGACGCGGTGCCGGTCGCGTCCGGGGCCAGGTCCGACTCGATCGCGCGAGCGGCCGGGCTCGGGCTGGTCGAGGTGCGTTCCGGGCTGGTGCGCCTGCACGCCCTCGGTCTCGTCGACGAGGGACCGGACGGGTGGCGGCTCGCCGCGCTGGCTCACCGGTGAGGGGGCTCGCGCTTCCTAGACTCGGCGACCGTGGGGAACCAGGAGCACGAGCCGCGGGCGGCCGGACCGCAGTCCGAGGACCTGCCCGAGGGCCGGCCCGAAGACCCGCCCGGGGACTTGCCGGACGTGCTGCCCGAGCCGATGGCCCGCGTGCTCGCCGACTACGAGCGCCACCTGGTCTCCGAGCGGGACCTGACGCCGCACACGGTGCGCGCCTACACCACCGACGTCTCCGGCCTGCTCGAGCACGCGGCCCGGCTCGGCCACACCGACCCGGCCGAGCTGGACCTGCGCGCCCTGCGCAGCTGGCTGGCCAAGCAGCAGACCCTGGGCCGTTCCCGGACGACGGTCGCCCGCCGGGCGACCGCGGCCCGGGTGTTCACCGCCTGGCTGCTGCGCACCGGGCGAGCGGCGACCGACGCCGGCGCCAGCCTGGGATCGCCCAAGGCGCACAAGACGCTGCCGCCGGTGCTGCGGGCCGACGAGGCCGCGGACCTGGTGCGCGCGGCAGCCGAGCGCGCCGACGACGGCAGCCCGGTCGGCCTGCGCGACGTCGCGATGATCGAGCTGCTCTACGCCACCGGGATCCGGGTGGGCGAGCTCGTCGGTCTCGACGTCGACGACGTCGACCGCGACCGCAACGTCGTGCGGGTGCTGGGCAAGGGCCGCAAGGAGCGGACGGTGCCGTTCGGCCGCCCCGCCGCGCGCGCCCTCGACTTCTGGACCAAGCACGGTCGGCCGCACCTGGCCGCCGACGGTTCGGGGCCGGCCCTGTTCCTCGGTGTCCGCGGCCGGCGGATCGACCAGCGGGCCGTCCGGACGCTCGTCCACCGGCGCATCGCCGACGTCCCGGGCGCCCCGGACATCGGTCCGCACGGCCTGCGGCACACCGCTGCGACCCACCTGCTCGAGGGCGGCGCCGACCTGCGCTCGGTCCAGGAGATCCTCGGCCACGCGTCACTGGCCACGACCCAGCTCTACACGCACGTCACCACCGACCGCCTGCGTCGCGCCTACCAGCAGGCGCACCCCCGGGCCTGAGGTCGCCACCCGTCGTAGGGGTGGGCGACGGAGGGGTGGGCGACAGGGACGGCGACCCGCCCGGTGACCGGCTCGTCGCGCCACAGCGGCAGGAGCCGCACCGGTCCCGCCCCGACGAGGTCGAGGGGGTCGAGGTACGTCTCGCCCTCGATCCACCCCCAGTGCAGGCACGCGCGCGGGAAGCAGTGCGAGCCGGGGACCTGCAGCGTGCCGATCATGTCGCCGGCGGTCACGACGGTCCCCACGGCCAGGGCAGCGGAGACCGGCTCGTAGGTCGTCCGGGTCGTGCCGTGGTCGACCACGACGACGCCACGCCCGGCGAGGGTGCCGGCCCACGAGACCCGGCCGGCGAGCGCCGCGTGGACCGGTTGCCCGGGGGAGCCGAGCAGGTCGACACCGCGGTGGCCCGCGCCGTACGGGTCGTCGGGTGGGTCGAAGTGCTCGACGACCGCC
The DNA here is from genome assembly GCF_030506255.1 of Nocardioides sp. Arc9.136. Classification (NCBI taxonomy): domain Bacteria; kingdom Bacillati; phylum Actinomycetota; class Actinomycetes; order Propionibacteriales; family Nocardioidaceae; genus Nocardioides; species Nocardioides sp. Arc9.136. The sequence continues at coordinate 1,518,445 of NZ_CP113431.1, forward strand.
GGCTCCGGCCGCAGCGGCCACTCGCCGACCGGGTCGGTCCCGGAGCCGGCCGGCGCGCCCGCACCGGCGGGGGACGGGAGCAGCAGGAGGACGGCGGCGGCGAGTGTCGGGGAGACCATGGGCGCCACGGTGCGCCGGTCGCCGGACTGGCGCGACCGCCGGGCGGCGGCCTGGGGAGGAGCCGGCGGGGGACGAGGCCTGGGGACGGTTCCCGGTGGATTGGCGGGCGCCTGCCGGAGTCGCGTACGCTGGCAGGGCAGTCCGCACGTCACCACGCGTACTGACTTCGCACGTCGGCAGACCGCGGCGGTCCCCTCCGGGTTCCATCCTGGGAGGGCCCGACCACCCGCGGGCGACGACCCTCGGTCCCAGCGAGAGCCGGGTCGGGTCGCGCGCCGGCGTCAGGGCGACCGGCACCCGTCGGCTCGCGGCAACTGAAAACGACCGGAGCGCGTCACCGGTCCGTCCTCGTTCGCAAGGGCGGGCGCACGGCGGCGGCTCCACCACACAGGAGAACAAACACCATGGCAGTCGTGACCATGCGCCAGCTCCTCGAGAGCGGCGTTCACTTCGGGCACCAGACCCGTCGCTGGAACCCGAAGATGAAGCGCTTCATCATGACCGAGCGCAACGGCATCTACATCATCGACCTGCAGCAGTCGCTGGCCTACATCGACCGCTCCTACGCCTTCATCAAGGAGACGGTGGCCAAGGGCGGGACGATCATGTTCGTCGGCACCAAGAAGCAGGCCCAGGAGGCGATCGCCGAGCAGGCGACCCGCGTCGGCATGCCCTACGTCAACCAGCGCTGGCTGGGCGGCATGCTCACCAACTTCCAGACCGTGCACCAGCGGATCAACCGCCTCAAGGAGCTCGACGACGTCGACTTCGACAACGTGGCGGGCTCGGGTCGCACCAAGAAGGAGCTCCTGCAGATGAAGCGGGAGCGCGACAAGCTCGAGAAGACCCTCGGCGGCATCCGCGAGATGGGTCGCACCCCCTCGGCCGTCTGGATCGTCGACACCAAGAAGGAGCACCTCGCCGTCGAGGAGGCTCGCAAGCTCCGGATCCCGATCATTGGCATCCTGGACACCAACTGCGACCCCGACGAGGTCGACTTCCCGATCCCGGGCAACGACGACGCGATCCGCGCCGTCGGCCTGCTGACCCGCGTGGTCGCCGACGCCGTCGCCGAGGGCCTCATCGCCCGCTCCGGTGGCAAGGCCGCCGCTGACACCGCGACCGCGGCCGAGCCGCTCGCCGAGTGGGAGCGCGAGCTCCTCGGTGGCGACGCCGAGAAGGCCGCCGTCGAGGCGACCGGCGGCGACGCCGCGACCGACGAGGCCCCGGCCTCCGAGGCGACCGGTGCCTCCTCCGAGGGCGCTGCCTCCGACGAGGCCGCCGCCGCTGCGACCGACGAGCCCGCCGCCGAGCAGGCCGTCGAGACCGCCGACCAGGCCCAGGCCTGACCCTCCGCGCCCGCGGCGCCGCTCGTACGACGTACGCAGCGGCGCCGCGGCGCGGTGCCGGGACGAGCCCGACTCGTCCCCTCCACTCCTGAATCCTGCGACCCAGACGGGACAACACCATGGCGAACATCTCCGCCGCCGACGTCAAGAAGCTCCGTGAGCTCACCGGCGCCGGCATGATGGACTGCAAGAAGGCCCTGACCGAGGCCGACGGCGACTTCGACAAGGCCGTCGAGATCCTGCGCGTCAAGGGCGCTGCGAAGGCCGAGGCCCGCGGCGCCGAGCGCGAGGCCACCGCCGGCCTCGTCGCCACCTCCGGCGGCGCTCTCGTCGAGCTGCGCTGCGAGACCGACTTCGTGGCCAAGGGTGACGAGTTCGTCGCCACCGCCCAGAAGATCGCCGACGCCGCCGCCGAGGCCAAGGCCGGCGACGCCGAGACCCTCAAGGCCGTCCAGCTCGGCGACAAGACCGTCGGCGACGTCGTCGGCGACCTCGCGATCTCCATCGGCGAGAAGATCGAGCTCGGCCAGGTGGCGTACTTCGACGGCCCGGTCGTCGTCTACATGCACAAGCGTGCCGCCGACCTCCCGCCCGCCGTCGGCGTGCTGGTGGAGTACGACGGCAGCGAGGACGCCGCCCGCGGCGCCGCGATGCAGGTCGCGGCCATGCGCCCGCAGTACCTCACCCGCGACGAGGTCCCGGCCGACGTCGTGGCCCACGAGCGCAGCATCGCCGAGCAGAAGTCCCGCGAGGAGGGCAAGCCCGAGCAGGCGATCGCCAAGATCACCGAGGGTCGCCTCAACGGCTTCTTCAAGGAGGTCGTGCTCCTCGAGCAGGCCTCGGTGACCGAGAGCAAGAAGTCGGTCAAGGCCGTCCTCGACGAGGCCGGCACCACCCTCAAGCGCTTCGCCCGTTTCGAGGTCGGCGCCTGAGGCACTAAGGTCTGGCCAGACATCACGAGGAGGCCGGTTCGATGGAGCAGACACTGTCCATCGGACCGGCCTTCGTCGTACCCACCGAGGAGAGGAGAGCCGGTTGACCGCCTACAAGCGAGTCCTGCTCAAGCTGTCGGGCGAGGTCTTCGGTGGCGGCAAGGTCGGGGTGGACCCCGACGTCGTGCAGAAGATCGCGCGGGAGATCGCGGCCGTGTCGCGGGCCGGCGTCCAGGTCGCCATCGTGACCGGGGGCGGGAACTTCTTCCGCGGCGCCGAGCTGCAGCAGCGCGGCATGGACCGCGCCCGCGCGGACTACATGGGCATGCTGGGCATCGTCATGAACTGCCTGGCCCTCCAGGACTTCCTGGAGAAGGAGGGCGTCGAGACCCGCGTCCAGACGGCCATCACCATGGGCCAGGTCGCCGAGCCCTACATCCCGCGCCGGGCCATCCGGCACATGGAGAAGGGCCGCGTCGTGATCTTCGGCGCCGGCATGGGCATGCCGTTCTTCTCCACCGACACCGTCGCGGTCCAGCGCGCGCTCGAGAGCAAGTGCGACGTGGTGCTGGTGGCCAAGAACGGCGTCGACGGCGTCTACAGCGCCGACCCGCGGATCGACCCCACGGCGACGAAGTACGACGACCTCACCTACGACGACGCGATCAGCCAGGGCCTGCGGATCATGGACCAGACCGCCTTCGCGCTCTGCGGGGAGAACAAGCTGCCGATGGTCGTGTTCGGCATGGAGCCCGAGGGCAACATCCTGCGCGTCGTGCAGGGTGAGAGGATCGGGACGTTGGTCAGCGCCGGCTGAGGCGCCGACCCCCTCAGCAAGCAGCACGCGCAGCGACGAGACGAAGCGAACGAGTCAGGAGCACCGGTGATCAACGACATCCTCAACGAGGCCGACAGCAAGATGGACAAGTCGGTCGAGGCGACGCGCGAGGAGTTCGCCGCGATCCGCGCCGGCCGCGCCCACCCGAGCATGTTCAGCAAGATCATGGTCGACTACTACGGGACCCCGACCCCGATCCAGCAGCTCGCGTCGTTCACCGCCCCCGAGGCGCGCACGATCCTTATCTCGCCCTTCGACCAGGGCGCGATGAAGAACATCGAGCGGGCCATCCGCGACTCCGACCTGGGCGTGAACCCGGCCGACGACGGCAAGGTCATCCGCTGCGTCTTCCCCGAGCTGACCGAGGAGCGCCGCAAGGAGTACATCAAGGTCGCCCGCGGCAAGGCCGAGGACGGCCGCGTCGCCGTGCGCAACCTGCGCCGCACCGCCAAGCAGAACCTCGAGAAGCTCGAGAAGGACGGCGAGGTCGGCAAGGACGACGTCACCGGCGCGGAGAAGCGGCTCGACAGCATCACCAAGAACCACACCGACGCCATCGACGAGATGCTGAAGAACAAGGAGTCCGAGCTCCTCGAGGTCTGAGGGCCTCGGGACTCCATGACCGACTCGCCACAGCCGGCGGCACCGCCGGCCAAGGACCACGGGCGCGCCGGCCGGGACCTGCGCGCCGCCGTCGCGTCGGCCGTCGTGCTGCTCGGCGCGATCGCCGCGTCGCTGTTCTTCTGGAAGACCGCGTTCATGGTGATCGTCGCCGTGGCGGTCGTCGTCGCGGTGTGGGAGCTGCGCAAGGGCTTCTCCGCCAAGGGCATCGACCTGCCCGAGCAGCCGCTGATGGTCGGCGGCGTCGTGATGGTCGTGGTCGCCTACTTCTACGGCGCGCCCGCGCTGGTGACCGCCACGGCGGTCTCCGCGCTCGCGACGATGCTGTGGCTGCTGCGGCGCGGCATCGACGGCTACGTGCAGAACGCCACGGCGTCGGTCTTCACGCTCGTCTACGTGCCGTTCCTGGGCTCGTTCGTGGCCCTGCTGCTCGCCGAGGGCGGCACCGGCCTCGGCTCGGACTCCGGCGGCGCCGGGCTGGACGACCCGGGCGTGCAGGGCATCATCGCCTTCATCCTGGTGACCATCGCCTCGGACATCGGGGGGTACGTCGCGGGCGTGCTGTTCGGCAAGCACCCGATGGCCCCGGTGATCTCCCCGAAGAAGTCCTGGGAGGGCTTCGCCGGGTCGCTCGTGTTCACCGTCGCGGCGGGCTGGGCCCTGGTGACCTACCTGCTCGACGGCGACTGGTGGGTGGGCGTCGTCCTCGGCCTCATCGCCGTGGTCATGGCGACCCTCGGTGACCTGTGCGAGTCGGTCATCAAGCGCGACCTGGGCATCAAGGACATGAGCCAGGTGATCCCCGGTCACGGCGGGCTGATGGACCGGCTCGACTCCCTCCTCGCGACCGTCGCGCCGATCTGGCTGCTGCTGCACTACGCCGTCTTCTAGCGGGCCGTCTTCCAGCGGGCGGTCTGCAGCGGGCCGTCTTCCAGCGGGCCGTCTTGCAGCGGGCCCTGCGCCGGCCGGCGGTGGCTCCGCGCGAGCGACGTACGGAGCCGTTATGGTCGCGCTGGTGGAGAGCGACGCGCGCGAGCAGGAGTCCGCCGCGGGGGAGGAGACCCCGGCGGGACAGGCCCTCGAGGAACGGACCGGCACCGATCGGGAGGAGCCCGACTGGTGGCACCGCGACCATCCCGTGTTCACCCCGCTCAGCGGGTTCTTCGCGGGGTTGCTGGCCGTGACGCTCCTGCCGGGGATCTACGCAGCGGTGCTCGGCGCGCTCTTCGACAGCGACACCGCCGAGCGCCTCTTCCCGTTCGTGGTGGTCGTCCTCGCCGTGCCGCTCGTCCTCCTGGCGGTGCCGCGCGCCCGGCGCTTCGCCCGCTACATGCTGCTGGGCGCGGTCCTGACCGCCCTGGTCGTGGGTGGCGTCGCGGCGCTCGTGCTCTGGTACCTGATGCGCGTCGAGTCCTGACGCGGCTCCGCGTGCCGGACCCCACGGCTCCGTGGATTCATCGCGGTGACCGGCCGGGTGGGAGAATGGGCGGCGATGTCCGACCCGAAGCCCCTTCCTCTCGTCTTCAACGAGCCGCGCGGCCGCAAGAAGCCCCCGCGGCACCTCGCCGACCTCACCTCAGCCGAGCGCAAGACGCTGCTCGAGGAGCAGGGCCTGCCGGGCTTCCGCGCCAAGCAGCTCTCGACCCACTACTTCGCGCGCCTCGTCGACGACCCCGCGCAGATGACCGACCTTCCGGCCGGTCAGCGCGAGGAGCTGGTCTCGGCGCTGCTGCCGGAGCTGATGACCCCGCTGCGCACCCTCGAGGCGGACCGCGGCACGACCCGCAAGACGCTGTGGAAGCTCTTCGACGGCGCGCTGGTGGAGTCGGTGCTCATGCGCTATCCCGACCGCGCGACCATCTGCGTCTCCAGCCAGGCCGGCTGCGGCATGGCCTGCCCGTTCTGCGCGACCGGCCAGGGCGGCCTGCAGCGCAACATGTCCACCGCTGAGATCGTCGAGCAGGTCGTCGCCGGCGCCCGAGCGATGACCCGCGGCGAGGTCCCCGGCGGGCCGGGCCGGGTCTCCAACGTGGTCTTCATGGGCATGGGTGAGCCGCTGGCCAACTACAAGGCGGTCATCGGCGCCGTCCGACGCCTCACCGACCCCGCGCCCGACGGCCTGGGCATGTCCGCGCGCGGGATCACCGTCTCCACCGTCGGGCTGGTCCCGCGGATCAACCAGCTGGCCGAGGAGGGCATCCCTGTCACGCTCGCCCTGAGCCTGCACGCGCCCGACGACGAGCTGCGCAACGAGCTGGTGCCGATCAACACGCGGTTCTCGGTCGCCGAGACCGTCGAGGCGGCGTGGAACTACGCCCGCACGACCAAGCGTCGTGTCTCGATCGAGTACGCCATGATGCGCGGCATCAACGACCAGGCGCACCGCGCCGACCTGCTCGCCGACGTCCTCAACTCCTACGGCGACTGGGGCTGGGTGCACGTCAACCTGATCCCGCTGAACCCGACGCCGGGCTCGAAGTGGACCGCCTCGGACCCCGCTGACGAACGCGAGTTCGTGCGCCGGCTCGAGGCCAAGGGCATCCCGACCACCGTCCGCGACACCCGCGGCCGCGAGATCGACGGTGCCTGCGGACAGCTCGCCGCGGCGGAGTGACCACCTCCCCCACCGATCGCCGTCGACCGACTGGCCCCACGACGGCGAGGACCCGCCCACCCCCGGCGAGACTGGTGGCCCGGGGGAGGGCGGGTCCTTCGAGTGGTGAGGCCGGTCAGCCCAGTGGGTTGCGGATGATCAGCTCGACGTTGCGGTCCTGACGCGTGCCCTCGTGGCTGCTGGAGCGCTCGTGCCAGTCGTTCGCGGCCAGCTCCCGGCCCCAGGCGGCGAGGGCGTGGGTGTCGGAGAGGTCCGTACCGGGCGTCACCGGGCCGCCGTGGTCGACCATCGTGGTGAAGATCGACAGCGTGCCGTCCTTGTTGTCGGCGATCTCGACCAGGCGCGCCTGCTGCGGCCAGTCGATGTGGGAGGCGGTGTTGATCTCCCAGAATCCGCGGCCCTTGTTCTTCTTCTTGTTCGCCTTCACCAGGCGGGGCCACACGTGGTTGCTGTGGGTGTGGCCGTTGACCCAGGCGACGACGACGGGGTTGGCGAGCAGCACCTCCATGATGTCGGCTGCGAGGACGCGCCCGCCGCCGGTGTTGTTCGTCATCGAGGTCGACGGGTGGTGCGAGCAGACGACGACGTACTTCTTGTCCCGCTTGGCCTTCTTCAGCACCGTCTTGAGCCAGGCGAACTGCGCCTGGTCCAGCGAGCCGTTCTGCTCACCGGCGGTGTTGACCGAGTCGAGGACGACGAAGCGCACGCGGCCGCGGTCGTGGGTGTAGTACGCCGTGCCCTGGGCGCGGTTGGTGGCGGTGAACCCGTGCCCGACCGGCTTGCTGCTGGTGGTGAAGTGCTCGGCGACGACCTCGGCGCGGCTGAGCAGGCGGCGGTCCTCGTCGGGGGTGACGGTGCGGGCACCGGGCGCGGCGATCACCTTCTGCAGGATCTCGGCGACCTTGCCGGACTTCAGGGCGAGGAGCACCTCGAGCTTGGTGACGTTCTCGGGCGGCGAGATCACCTTGGTCGAGCCGGTGGCGACCGCGTTGAGGCCCTCGATGCTGGTGGGGAAGTTGCCCTGGACGAGCCCGTCGTGGTTGCCGAAGGCGCTGATCCACGGCATCTTCAGGCCCTCGGCGGTGAACGGCCGGCGCGCGGCGTCGAGCAGCCCGGGCACGCTCGGGAAGCCGTAGCGCGAGCGGGCGCGGTCGGCATCGGCGCCGGCGGGCGCACCGTCGGGGTGCCAGTAGTGGATGTCGTAGTGGTCGGGGTCGAGGTCGGCGACGCCCTCCCACTTCTCGGGGTCGCCCGAGTCGACGCGCACCTCGCCGCCGTCGAGGACGTCGATGTTCCAGCGGATCTCGTTGCGCTGGGAGTTGTCGGAGTTGTCGCCGGTCTGCACGGCGAGGGCCAGCGGCTTGCCGGTGACCGGGCCCTTCCCGATGGAGTTGATCCGGCGGACCATCGAGTCGGCGATGTGCGCGGCGAGCATCTCGTGGGCGCGGTAGGAGGAGGCCAGCAGGCCGGTCGGCCCGTTCTCGGCGTCCTCGTCGTCCCAGCGGTCGACCCACTCCACGCGCAGCGGCGACTGGGCGTCGACCACGTGGATGTCGCTGAGCTGGGCGAAGGCCAGCAGGCCCTTGCGGCGCCGGCCGCGGCCCTTCTTGGCGGCCAGGCCCAGGTCGGTGCGCACCAGGTGCTTCTCGCCCGCTCCGGCGACGAGCGTGCGGTAGCCGAGCGGGTTCGCGACCGGACCCTTGCGGATGACGCCCGCGAGGGTCGTCCCGCGGACGACGCGCGCGACCGCGGACGAGGCGGACGCCGCGGCCGAGGAGGCAGCGGACGACGCGGCCGAGGAGGCGGACGACAGGGCGCCCGACGCGGCGGCCGTGGCGGCGAGGGCGGCGGCCCCGGCGGAGCGGAGCAGGTGGCGGCGGGAGATCTCTGGCATAGGCATGGTCCCAGCACCCTAGGTGTGACGACCGCCACCGCGAAGCGGATTCACCGAACTCGTGCGACCACCTCGGCGGCCTCCTCGACGGTGTCGACGAGGTGGACGTGCGGCGCCATGTGCCGCCCGCGGGCGAGCGCCTCCAGCAGCGGCCAGACGGGGTAGGTCTCGGTCCAGTAGGAGCCGCCGACCAGCACCATCGGCGCCACCGACGACTCGTCGGCGTAGTAGTTCTCGCACGCGTCCTGGAAGACCTCCTGGACGGTCCCGGCGGCGCCGGGCAGGAACACGATCCCGGCGTCGCACACCTCGAGGAGCACCGCCTCGCGGGTCGCGTTGCGGAAGTACTTCGCGATGGCGGTCGCGAAGACGTTGGGCGGCTCGTGCCCGTAGTGCCAGGTGGGGATCCCCAGCGTCTCGACCGGGTCGGGATGGGCGGCGCAGACGGCGAGCGCGGCGCGCGCCCAGGCGCCGATCGAGGGACGGTACGTCGGCACGCTCGCCAGCCCGGCCAGCGCGGCGGTCAGCTCCTCGACGGACCGGCGGGCCAGCCGGGCCCCGAGGTTCGCCGCCTCCATCGCGCCCGGCCCGCCGCCGGTGGCCACCGTGCGTGAGCCGTCGCGGGCCAGCGCGTGCCCGAGCGCCGCCGCCGCGGCGTACCCCGCGGACCCGCGCTCGAGCGCGTGGCCGCCCATGACCCCGACCAGCCGTCGGCCCCCGACCCACCTGTCGAGCGCCTGGTCGACCGCGTGGTCGTGCAGGGCCTCCGCGAGCGCCGACTCCGGCGTGGGCGGCTCCTGCGACCAGGCGTAGGCCCGGGCGTCGAGCGAGAGCGGGTACTCGCCCTCGCCGTAGAGCTCCTCGGCGGTGTAGAGCGTCGACCGCGCGGTGTCCAGGGGCGCGGACGGCACGGCGGGCAGCACCAGCGCGCCCTCCGCCAGGAGGCGCTCGCCGTCCCCGGGTGCGAGCGTGCACCCGAGGAACGCCGCGCCCGCCGCCTGGCAGCGCGACAGCAGGTCCGAGCGGTCGCTGAGGTCGACCGCCCGGACCCGCCAGCCCGACAGGGAGCTGACCCCGGCAGCCATGCGACGGTCGAAGTCGGCCAGCGACTCGACGTGGACGACGCGGCCGTGGGTCTGCTTCACCCCGTCAACCTAGGGGGCCGCCCCAGGAGGCCTCAGAAGGCGTGCGCCAGGAGGTCGCCGAAGAGCTCCTGCTCGTCGGCCTCGAGCCCCCGCGCGCGGAACCACCGGCACACGTTCGTGCAGTCGCGCAGCAGGTAGTCCATCCCGTTGGGGTTCGCGACCAGGTCGACCACCTGGGGGAGGTCGATGACCACGAGGCGCTCACCGGCGGCGAGGATGTTGTACGGCGACAGGTCGCCGTGCACCACGCCGTGCTGGACCATCGTCGCGAGCGCGTCGCGCAGCTGGTCGAACCACGAGGCGAGCAGCGCGCCGTCCGGTCGCGTCTGCGCGAGCCTGGGGGCGGTCTCCGGCCCGTCCTCGCCCTCGACGCACACCCACTCCATCAGCAGCTCGGTGCCGTCCACCTGGACCGGGTAGGGGACCGGCAGGCCGAGGGTCCACAGCCGCTTGAGCGCGGCCCACTCCGCGACGGCCCACTCCGCGGCCGCCACCTGGCGGCCGAAGGTGGACCCGCGCTTGACCGCGCGGACGTCCCGCGAGCGCTTCATGCCCCGGCCCTCGGTGTAGGACGCGGCCCGGTGGAAGGTGCGGTGCTCGGTCGAGCGGTAGCGCTTGGCCGCCATCACGACCGAGCTCCCCGGGTCGTGCGGGTCGCCCCGCTCGAGCAGGAAGACGTCGGCCTCCTTGCCTGTCTTGAGGACGCCGAGGTCGGTGTCGACCGCGCCGCGGGACGTCACCACCCAGGCCGGACGCGGCTCCGGGCCACGGGCGAGCGGCTCCACGTCGTACCACGTGGTCCAGCGCTGGCCGTCGGCCAGCTCTTCGTAGGTCCGCCACTCGGTGACGAAGGCGGGGTCGACCCCGGCGAGGGGCTCAGCGGTGCTGCGGGCGTGCTGGTCGTGCTGGTCGTGCTGTGTCACGGGTGCTCCAGGGATGCGAGAGGAGGTGGTCTGCTGGGGGCAGGCCGGAGACAGTCGTGGACATGTCACGCTCCTCTCGATCGCTGGGGCCGCTGCGCCGCTGCGGACGCCGTCACCCGGACGGGCACGGCGCCCGGTCGCGGACCATGGTGGAGGTCCGCGACCGGGCGCCGCAACTGGATTACCGGGCGGTCAGCAGACCGAGTCCGAAGGCTTGGGGTTGCCCAGCCCGAACAGCGGGCGCAGCGCGAGCCCGCCGAACGTCCCGGCGACGGCCATGACGCCCCAGAGCCAGCCGTGCAGGCTGAACGAGGCGATGCCACCGAAGTAGGCGCCGATGTTGCAGCCGAAGGCGATGCGGGCGCCGTACCCCATCATGATCCCGCCGATGACCGCGCCGGCCGCGAGCCGCCAGGGGATCCGGCGGTGCAGCACCCACGAGCCCGCCGCGGCGGACGCGACCAGGGCCCCGAGGATGATGCCGAGGTCCATCACCGAGGTCTTCTCCACGAGGACGCCGGCCTGGTACTTCGCGAGGTTCGCCGGGTCGGACCAGAAGCCCCACGAGAGCACGTCGACGCCGACCGCGTCGAGGATCTTCGAGCCCCACAGCGAGAACGCGAACGTGATGCCCCACGCCCCGCCCGAGACCAGCAGCGTGAGGGCGTTGAGACCGGCGAGCAGCAGCGCGCCGACCCACAGCGGCCAGGACCCGCGTACGGCGCGTGCCGCCCCGGTCGCGACCGGCGGCTGCTGGACGGGCGGCACGGACCGGCCGCGGGCGAGCAGGTAGGTCAGCCCGACGACCACGGCCATCACCGCCAGCGAGATCGCCCACGCCCCCAGGTAGCCGCCGCCGACGTCGGTCAGCGACACCGGGGCGTGGCTGGGGAGGTCCTCGGTCCACCACGGGAAGTGCAGCGCGCCGATCGTCGAGCCGACGACGAAGCCCGCGAGGGTCAGCACGATGGCGGTCTGGCCCGAGCCGATGGCGAACAGGGTGCCGGAGGCGCACGATCCGCCCAGCTGCATCCCGACGCCGAAGAGGAACGACCCGACGAACAGGCCGAAGCCGATCGGGGCCAGGCTCGGCGCGGGCACGGCGTCGCCGATCGCGGCGCCCGTGGCCAGGATCGGCGCGAACAGCGTGCACGCGACGGCGAGCATCAGCATGTGCGCGCGCAGGGCCTTGCCCTGGCGCACCGCCACGAGCTGGCGCCAGGCGGAGGTGAACCCGAAGCGGCTGTGGAAGAGCACGAAGCCCAGGGCCAGGCCGATCGCGAAAAGCGCGGTCGGCACGCCGCCGGAGCGGGTCCAGATGACGCCGCCCAGGACGAGGGCCGCGAGCAGGCCGCCGACCACGAGGCCGGCCTGGGCCGGGGGCGCCTGGGCCGGCGGGGGGCCCGGCGGGACGGCGCGGGGGCCGTCGGCCGCAGCGCTGCGGGGTCCGGGTCGTTGCAGGATGGACATGGTCGCCTTCCGGTCGCGGGCACGGACCTGGCACAACCAGACCGACCCCCGTGCCTGTTCCCGTGCTGTTCCCGTGCCTGTTCCCGGGCCCGTCAGCGGCGTGGGGGTTACGGTTCGCGCGTGCCACGACCACGCCGCCTCCTCCCGGGCCTCCTCGCCGCTGCGCTCGTCCTCGGCGGCACGTCCGCCTCGTCCGGGCTCGCCGGGACCTCCGGGCGGGCCGCCGGGCCCGCGACACCCGGGGCGGCCGGGATCGGCGACCCCTACTTCCCCCGGGACGGCAACGGCGGCATCGACGTCCGGCGCTACGACGTGGACGTCGCGTACGACTTCGCCACCGGCCGGCTGCGGGGCACCACCCGCCTGCGGCTCCGCGCGACCCAGCACCTCTCGCGGTTCAACCTCGACCTGCTCCTGCCGGTGCAGGAGGTCAGGGTCGGCGGACGGCCCGCCCGCTGGTCGCGACCGGACCGTCACGAGCTGCGGGTCACCCCGGCCAGGCCGGTGGCCCGCGGCGACGTCGTGACGGTCCTCGTGCGGTACGCAGGGCACCCCGGGCGCATCGGCTGGCGCGGGGAGCGCAGCTGGCTCGCCGACGACACCGAGGTCGTGGCGATGAACGAGCCGCACATGGCCGCCTGGTGGTTCCCCGCGAACGACCACCCCCGGGACAAGGCGCTCATGGACGTCGAGGTGACCGTCCCGGCCCGCAACCAGGTCGTCGCCAACGGACGGCGGGTCTCGCGCACCGTGCACGGTGCCAACGCGACCACCCGGTGGCGGGCCGACGAGCCGATGGCGCCGTACCTCGCCTTCTTCGCGGCCGGACGCTTCGAGGTCGACCGCGGCAGCCGCGACGGGCTGCCCTGGTACGTCGCGGTGTCCAAGCAGGTCCCGCCCGCGGCGCGCAGGCGGTCGATGGACCTGATGCGACGCACGCCTGCGGTCGTGGCGTGGACCGAGGAGCAGCTGGGCGCCTACCCCTTCAGCACGACCGGCGGGCTGACGACCGGGCTGCAGCCGGGCTTCGCGCTGGAGAACCAGACGCGTCCGACGTACCCGGTCATGGGCAGGGCCTACGGCGAGACGATCCTCGTCCACGAGATCGCCCACCAGTGGTTCGGCGACTCGGTGTCGGTGCGCGGGTGGCGCGACATCTGGCTCAACGAGGGCGCCGCGACGTTCATGGAGGCGCGGTACGCCGAGACGCACGGCGGCCCGTCCGCGCAGCGCGCGCTGCAGCGCGACCACGCCGCGCTCTCCGGCTCGCGGGAGTTCTGGGACCTGCGGATCGACGACCCCGGACCGGACCGGATCTTCGACGCACCGGTCTACCAGCGCGGGGGGATGGCGATGCAGGCGCTGCGCCATCGGATCGGCGAGACCGACTTCTGGACCCTGCTGCGCACCTGGCTCGGCACGCGCCGGGGCGGGAACGGCTCGAGCCCGCAGTTCGAGGCGCTCGCGGCCGAAGTGAGCGGCGAGGACCTCGACGGCTTCTTCGAGGCCTGGCTGCGCGCGGACGAGCCGCCGGCGCGCACGGCTGCGAACGGGCTGGTCTGATGGGCCCGGTGCCCGACGGGGAGCGCCGGGAGCTGCTCGTCCCGCTGCTGGAGTTCGCGGGACGGTCGCGGCTCGAGCGCGGTTTCGGCCACCTGCGCCGCGACGGCACGGTCGACTCCGCCCGCGGTCTCGAGCTGTGGGTCAACGCCCGGATGACCTACGTCTTCGCGCTCGCCTCGCTGCTCGGGGTGGAGCACGCCTCCGACCAGGCCCGCCACGGCGTCGACGCGCTGACCGGGCTCTTCGAGGACCGCGTCCACGGCGGCTGGTGGAGCACCGTGGACGACGCCGGCCGGCCGGGGAGCGCGACCAAGTCCTGCTACGACCACGCCTTCGTGGTCCTCGCCGGTGCGACCGCGACCGTCGCCGACGTGCCGGGCGCCGCGGCGCTCCTCGAGCGCGCGCTGCGCGTGCACGAGGAGCGGTTCTGGGAGGAGCCGCTCGGCCGGTGCATGGACCAGCGGGCGGGGGACTGGTCGACGACCGAGGACTACCGGGGCGCCAACAGCAACATGCACACGGTCGAGGCCTACCTCGTCGCCGCCGACGCCAGCGGCGACGCGGTCTGGCGCGACCGCGCCCTGCGCATCGCCGAGCACCTCGTGCACCGGGTCGCCCAGGAGCACGACTGGCGGGTCGTGGAGCACTTCGACGGTGACTGGCGTCCGCTGCCCGAGCACTCCCGCGACCGTCCGGCGGACCCGTTCCGCCCGTACGGCGCGACGCCGGGCCACGGCCTGGAGTGGGCGCGGCTGCTCCTGCACCTCCGTGCCGCGCACTCGCTCGCCGGCGAGGCGTCCCCGGACTGGTTGCTCGAGGCCGCGGTCGGACTGGTCGAGCGGGCCGCTGCCGACTGCGACGAGGGCCGTACCGGCTTCCCGTACACCACCGACTGGGACGGCACGCCCGTCGTCGACCAACGCTTCCACTGGGTGCACTGCGAGGCCGTGCTGGCCGCCCGCGCCCTCGCCTCGGCGACGGGGGAGCAGCGGTACGCCGACCTGGCCGACCGCTGGTGGACCTTCACCCGCGAGCACTTCGTCGAGGCCGACGGCTCCTGGCTGCACGAGCTCGACGCCGGCCTCGCCCCGTCCGGGGTCACCTGGCCGGGCAAGCCGGACGCCTACCACGCCTTCAACGCCCTCCTGCTCCCGTCGCTCCCGCTCGCCCCCTCCGCCGCTGTCGCCCTCCGGTCGGCCGACTGAGGCCCGCCGCCCTGTTGGTCGAGCGAGCGCTGGCGAGCGTCGTCGAGACCGCGCCCGCTGGTCGAGCAGCGAGCCCTGGCGAGCGTCGCCGAGACCGCGCGCCTGCTGGTCGAGCAGCGAGCGCGAGCGAGCGTCGTCGAGACCCGTGAGGTGCGCAGGGCGTCGGGGTGGTCGTCGGGCCTGCCTCCTGCTGGTCGAGCAGCGAGCGCTGGCGAGCGTCGTCGAGACCCGGCGAGGTGCGCAGGGCGTCGGGGTGGTCGTTGGGCCGGCCTCCTGTTGGTCGAGCAGCGAGCGCTGGCGAGCGTCGTCGAGACCCGGTGAGGGTGGTTGCGGCGTCGAGTGGCTTTGGGGGTCGCGACGACGTTCGGCGCTGGGGCGCCTCTCTGCTCGACCATCAGCATGGACCGGCGGGTTCGGCCTAGGTCCGTCGGTGGAACGCGACCTCCCCTCCGGGTAGATGGGTGGTCTCGTAGGCCGGGTCGTGGATCCGAGCGTGGTGCCTGGGGCAGAGGTTGCGGGCGTTCGTCAGGTCGGTGGCTCCGCCGTTCGACCAGGGTTGGTCGTGGTGGGCGTGGCAGAGGTGGGCGGGCCAGTCGCAGCCTTCTGCGGTGCAGGTCGGTTGGGTGAGGTTGAGGGCTCTGCGTTGGGCTCCGGTGAACAGCCGGGTGGTGCGCCCCAGGTCCAGGAGCTCGGACTGAGTGCCGAGGACGGCGGGGATCAGGCCTGCTTCGCAGGCGAGCCGTCGTGCCTGGGCGGCGGAGATGGTGCTGCCGTCGTCGAGGACACCCGGTGCGAGGCCACCCATGAGGGACGCGATGTCCATGGTGACGACGACGGTGGCGTTGAGGCCGCCGAGCTTCGGGACCGAGGCGGTGGGGATGCGTTCGAGGAGCTCGCAGAACGCGTCGCCCATCCGCTCCGGAGACGGCCGGCGCTCCACGGGCTCGGCAGCAGCGGGGTCCTGGGTGGCGGCTTGGTGCTTCGGTGCGGCGAAGGCGAGGAGGGTCTTCTTGAGCATGGCGCCGTGGAGTTCGGGGATCTTGAACTTCCCGATCACCGACCCGCGGCCGTCGGGGCTCATCGTCAGCCACGCGGTCTCCCGGGCGAGCCGCTCCTCGGCCTCCAGGGCGCGGGCGTCGCGGGCTTCGCCGACCTCGGGTGCGACGACGGTGAGCACGTGCTTGGCCAGGATGCGCAGCGACTTGGGGTCACGGTGCCGTGCCTCGGCCAGCAGGTGCTGCTCGGCACGGAGCGGGATGGTCGGGTCCTCCAGGTCGGTGGGCAGCCGGTCGAGGCACTCGGTGATCACGCGAGCGTGATCGACCGACACATCACCCTCCGCGAAAGCGGTGGCCGTCGGGCTGTGGCGGTCCAGCGACTCGGCCAGCCGCATGCGGTGCTTCGCGGCGGGTCGGGTCTGGCGGGTCTCGGTCGCCCACCAGGCGGCGGTGTCGGTGGCACCGACCCGTTCGCCGGCGTGCCGGCGGTCGGCCTCGGCGGCGAGGCGGAGCTCGAGAGCCTCGGCCTGTGCGCGCAGCTTCGCGGCTTCGCTGAGCGTGTCGGTGACGTCGTCGTCCGACATCGACCACAGGTGGACCTCGGCGGCCGACCGCATCTGCTTTCGCGACTTCGCGACAGCGCGGCACACCACGTGCGCGCTGCGTCGGGAGTCCTTGGCCATGGGTCTACTCAAGCACCGACCACCGACAGTCCCGGTCCTGTTTCCCCAGGTCAGGCCACATCGTGGACCACGGGTTCAGGGACTACTCGCGGCGAAGGCGAGGACCCGAGGCCCTGCGCATCTCACCGGGTCTCGACGACGCCTCGCCGGGGCTCGGCTGCTCGACCAGCAGGTCTTGCGCACCTCACCGGGTCTCGACGACGCCTCGCCGGGGCTCGCTGCTCGACCAGCAGACGCCTCGCCGGGGCTCGGCTGCTCGACCAGCAGGTCTTGCGCACCTCACCGGGTCTCGACGACGCCTCGCCAGGGCTCGGCTGCTCGACCAGCGGTCAGCCGAGGAGGGGAGCGGTGGCGCGGGCGACGAGGCTGGGGCGGCCGGTGAGGGCCTCCTCGGCGTCGGCGAGCCGGGTGGCGCGCAGGCCGAGGTTGATGCCCAGCCAGCGCAGGGGCTCGCGCTCCCAGGCCGGCGAGCGGTGGTCGACCCACGGCAGGCGGACGAGGTCGGTGTCGTGCCCGAGGACGAGGTCGCGGAGGGTGCGGCCGGCGAGGTTCGTGGTCGCGACCCCATCGCCGACGTACCCGCCCGCCCAGGCGAGCCCGGTGCTCCGGTCGAGCCCGACGGAGGCGCACCAGTCGCGGGGGATGCCCAGAGGTCCGCCCCAGGCGTGCGTGACCCGCGTGCCGGCCAGCACCGGGAACATCTCGGTGAGGGTCGCGTAGAGCCCCGCGAAGACCCGCTCGTCCCGGTCGAACGCCGGGCGCACCCGCGAGCCGAGGTGGTACGGCGCGCCGCGGCCGCCGAAGGCCAGCCGGTCGTCGGAAGTCCGCTGGCCGTAGATCACCAGGTGCCGGTGGTCGCTGAACGTCTCGCGCCGCGCCAGGCCGATCTCGTCCCACACCTCGGCGGGCAACGGCTCCGTCGCGATCATCAGGGAGTAGACCGGGACGACCGCGCGCCGCAGGCCCGGGAGGGTCGGGGTGAAGCCCTCGGTGGCGCGCACGACCACGTCGGCCCGGACGTCCCCGTGCTCGGTGCTGGCGACCCCCGGCTCGATCGCGGTCACGCGGGTCTGCTCGTGGATGGTCACGCCGTGCCGCTCGCACGCCTCGGCCAGCCCCCGGGCCAGGCGGAGCGGGTGGACGGCGGCGCAGTCGGGGGTGTACGTCGCACCGAGCGTGCCGCCGGCGCGGAGGACCCGGTCGGCCTCGGCGGCGCCCAGCAGGCGCAAGTCGTCCTCGCCGCGCCCCCAGCGGCGGGCGTCGGCGACCTCGTCCCGGGCACGCGTCCACTGCGCGCGGCTGCGGGCGAGCACGACGGTGCCGCCCTTGGCCAGGTGGCAGTCGATGCCCTCCGCGGCGGTCGTGCGGGCGACCTCGTCGACGGTCTCCCGCATCGCCCGGTGCTGGGCGAGGGCGGCGTCGCGGCCGGCCGTCGCGGCCAGCGAGGGCAGCGAGGCGGGGAACAGCGCCGAGCACCAGCCGCCGTTGCGCCCCGACGCGCCGTGGCCGACCCGCTCGGCCTCGAGCACCACGATGCGCAGGGAGGGATCGGCCACGGCGAGGGAGTACGCCGTCCACAACCCGGTGTAGCCGCCGCCGACGATCGCCACGTCGGCGTCGCGGCCGCCCGGGAGGGGCGGTCGCGCGGGAGCCGGCGGAGCGGTGTCCTGCCAGAGCGAGGCGGTCAGCGGACACCCCAGGAGTAGGTCTGCTTGCGCAGGCTGAGGTACATGAACGTCTCGGTCGCCACGACGCCGTCGATCGCGCGGATCCGGTGGGAGAGCAGGTCCAGGAGGTGCTCGTCGCTCTCGCACACGACCTCG
Source organism: Nocardioides sp. Arc9.136 (assembly GCF_030506255.1). Taxonomy (NCBI): domain Bacteria; kingdom Bacillati; phylum Actinomycetota; class Actinomycetes; order Propionibacteriales; family Nocardioidaceae; genus Nocardioides; species Nocardioides sp. Arc9.136. The sequence continues at coordinate 1,536,623 of NZ_CP113431.1, forward strand.
ACGAGCAGGTCGAACGAGCCAGCGGTGACCACCACGTAGTCCACCTCGTCGAGGGCCGCGAGCGCGTCGGCCACCGCGTCCAAGGGCCCCTGCACCTTGATGCCGACCATCGCCTGGCGGGCGAACCCGAGCTCGAGCGGGTCGGTGACCGCGACGACCTGCATCACCCCGCCGTCGACGAGGCGCTGCACCCGTTGCCGGACCGCGGCCTCGGAGAGCCCGACGACCTTGCCGATCGCGGCGTAGGACCGGCGCCCGTCCTGCTGGAGCTGCTCGATGATCGCCTTGGAGACCTCGTCGAGCGCCATGGGGGCGCGGTCCTGCTTGCGACTCATGGGCGGCACTCTCCCACGGGGGCGTGGTCCTGGCGAGCGCGGACCGCCGGTCGGAGGGGTGCCGGACGAGCGATTTCGTTGCGAACAGGTTTCGTGTCGACGGTTTCCCTTGCCGGTGACGGTCACCGGTGGCACGATCCGGAGCACGCCAGCCACGGAGCGCTGCGGCCGGCCGGGCCGCGGAGGGGAGCGGAGCCGGATGACACCGCGAACACCCACCGGCCCGTCGGCTGCCCGGGGGGCGCTGACCTCCCGACGTACCGTGCTGCGAGGCCTGGGGGGCCTCGTGGTGGCGGGCGCCAGCGTCGGCGTCCTGCCGCTGTTCGGCCAGGACGGTGCGCAGCAGGACCCGGCGAAGTGCCGGGCAACGGACCGGTCGGAGGACGACGGCCTGCTCGTGGTGTCGAACTGGCCGGGCTACATCGACCCGCGCCGCGACGCCGGGAACACCCGCGAGCTCTACGAGGAGCGGACCGGCGTCACGGTCCGCTACACCGACGACGTCAACGACAACGCCGAGTTCTACGCCAAGGTCAAGAACCAGCTCAGCAGCTGCGAGCCGGTCGGTCGCGACCTGATGATGCTCACCGACTGGATGGCCGCGCGGATGATCAGCCTCGGCTGGGTGCAGCCGATCGACCGGCGGGCGGTGCCGAACCTGCACGCCAACCTGATCGAGCCGCTGCGCGGCGTCGCCTGGGACCCCGACCTCCAGTTCCACGCGCCCTGGCAGACCGGGCTGACCGGCGTCGCCTACAACGCCGCCAAGACCGGCGAGATCGGCAGCTTCGCCGAGCTGCTCGACAACCCCGAGCTCAAGGGGCGCGTCACGCTGCTCTCGGAGATGCGCGACACGATGGCGTTCGCGCTGAAGATCGTCGGCGCCGACCCCGAGGACTTCACCCAGGACGAGTGGGACGACGCCGTGGACCGGCTGCGCAAAGCCGTCAGCGACGGCCAGGTGCGCGCCTTCACGGGGAACGAGTACATCCAGGACCTCGCCGCGGGCAACATCGTCGCCTGCGAGGCGTGGTCCGGCGACGTCATCCAGCTCCAGTTCGAGAACCCCGACATCAAGTTCGTCGCGCCCGAGGAGGGCCTGGCGCTGTGGAGCGACAACATGCTCGTGCCCAACGGCGCCGAGCACCAGGCGAACGCCGAGGCCTGGATCGACCACTTCTACGACCCGGCCGTCGCCGCGCGCCTCGCCGCCTGGGTCAACTACATCTGCCCCGTCGAGGGGGCGCGCGAGGAGATGGAGAAGATCGACGCCTCGCTGGTCGACAACACCCTGATCTTCCCCGACGAGGAGATGCTCGCCCGCACCTTCGCCTTCATGCCGCTGGACGACCGGCAGGCGACGGCCTACGAAAGGGACTGGTCCGATGTCACAGGTGGCTGAGAACCCCGCGAGCCGGACGACCCCGGGCGACCGCGGCGACGACGCGCCGTACGACGGGCTCCGGCTGCGCCAGGTGACCAAGAGGTTCGCCGGCTTCACCGCGGTCCGCGACCTCGACCTCGACGTCCCGCGCGGGTCGTTCTTCGCGCTGCTCGGGCCGTCGGGGTGCGGCAAGACCACCACGCTGCGGATGGTCGCCGGCCTCGAGACGCCGACCTCGGGGACGATCACCCTGGCCGGCCAGGACATCACCTACGCCAAGCCCTACCGCCGCCCGGTCAACACGGTCTTCCAGAGCTACGCGCTCTTCCCGCACCTCGACATCTTCGAGAACGTCGCGTTCGGCCTGCGCCGGCGCAAGGAGAAGGACGTCGACACCCGGGTCCGCGAGATGCTCGAGCTGGTCGAGCTGACCTCCCAGGCCCGCAAGCGGCCCGCCCAGCTCTCCGGCGGCCAGCAGCAGCGCGTCGCGCTGGCGCGGGCCCTGATCAACAGCCCCGAGGTCCTGCTGCTCGACGAGCCGCTCGGCGCGCTCGACCTCAAGCTGCGCCGGTCGATGCAGATCGAGGTCAAGCGGATCCAGGTCGAGGTGGGCCGGACGTTCGTCCACGTGACCCACGACCAGGAGGAGGCGATGACGATGGCCGACACCGTGGCGGTGATGAACGGCGGCGTCATCGAGCAGATGGGCGCGCCGGCCGAGCTGTACGAGAACCCGCGCAGCACCTTCGTCGCCAACTTCCTGGGCCAGTCCAACCTCATCGAGGGGCGGGTACGCCGCAGGGCCGGCGACGTGGCCACCGTCGACATGCAGGGGATCGAGGTGTCGGTGCCGACCGCGCGGGTGCACACCGGCTCCGACGCCGGCTGGGTCGGCATCCGGCCCGAGAAGGTGCTCATCGGCCGGCCCGGCGAGGAGCTCGACGCGCCGGGCAACACCATCCCCGGCGGCGTCGTCAGCGACGTCAGCTTCGTCGGCGTCAGCACGCAGTACCTCGTCCGGATGCCGTGGGGCCAGGAGCTGCAGGTCTTCTCGCAGAACACCGGCCGCACCCGCCTCTTCCGGCAGGGCGAGCCCGTCGAGCTGTCCTGGCGCCCGGAGTACGCGTTCCTCCTCGACCGCAGCCAGGCCGCCGACGCCGGCGCCGCCGAGCGGGCGGGGGCCTGAGTGACGAGCACCGCGGGGGTCGCCCCGCTCGCCGAGACCGACGTCGCGCCGGAGACCCCCGCCGAGACCGGCCGCCGCCGCGGGCGCACCGGCTACCTGCTGCTCCTGCCCGGCCTGCTGTGGCTGGCGCTCTTCTTCGTCGTGCCGTTCTACTCCCTGGTCGCGACCAGTCTCTACGACCCGGCCGGCTCGGACTTCCGCGGCTACGAGATGACGTGGGCGTTCGGGAACTACGTCGACGCCCTCCAGGAGTACTGGCGGCCGATGCTCCGCTCGCTGTGGTACGGCGGCCTCGCGACGCTGTTCTGCCTGGTGCTCGGCTACGTGCTGGCCTACGCCATCGCCTTCAAGGCGGGGCGGTGGAAGAACCTGATGCTGGTGCTCGTCGTCGCGCCGTTCTTCACCAGCTTCCTGGTGCGCACGCTGTCGTGGAAGCTGATCCTGGCCGACGACGGCTGGATCGTCGACGGCCTCCAGCTGCTGCACGTGCTCGGCGACGACGGCCGCCTGCTGGCCACCCCGGTCGCCGTCGTGGCGGGGCTGACGTACAACTTCCTGCCGTTCATGGTGCTGCCGCTCTACGCCAGCCTTGACAAGATCGACCCTCGGCTCGTGGAGGCCTCCAGCGACCTCTACGCCCACCCGGCCGTCGGCTTCTTCAAGGTGACCTGGCCGCTCTCCTTGCCGGGGGTGGTGTCCGGCACGCTGCTCACCTTCATCCCGGCCTCCGGCGACTACATCAACGCCGAGCTGCTCGGCTCGCCGAACCAGCGCATGGTCGGCGGCGTCATCCAGAGCCTGTTCACCGACGCCAACGACTACCCGGCCGCCGCCGCGCTGTCGATGGTGCTGATGGTGCTGATCGTCGTGATGGTGCTCGTCTACGTCCGCCGCGCCGGCACCGAGGAGCTGCTGTGAGCGCCCCCGTCCGCTGGCTGCGCGAGCACCTGGTGCTGGTCCTCGGCCTGCTGGTGCTGGCCTACACGTTCGTGCCGATCGCGGTCGTCGTCCTGATGAGCTTCAACGAGCCGGCCAGCCGCAACGTCTACGCCTTCGGCTCCTTCACCCTCGACAACTGGGCGAACCCGTGCGCGGACCCGAGCATGTGCGACGCGCTGGTCCGCAGCGTCGAGATCGGGGCGCTCTCGACGCTGGTCGCCACGGTGCTGGGCACGCTGGCGGCGTTCGCGCTCGTGCGCCACGACTTCGCCGGCCGCTCGGCCACCAACCTGCTGGTGTTCCTGCCCATGGCGGCCCCGGAGATCGTGCTGGGGTCCTCGCTGCTGGCGCTCTTCGTGGCGACCGGGTTCAGCGGGCAGCTGGGCTTCTGGACCATCTTCGTGGCCCACGTGATGTTCTGCCTGTCGTTCGTGGTCGTGGCGGTGCGCGCACGGCTCGCCGGCATGGACGACCACCTCGAGCAGGCGGCGATGGACCTGTACGCCACCCCGGCCCAGACGTTCTGGCGGGTGACGTTCCCGCTCGTCTTCCCGGGCATCCTCGGCGCGGCGCTGCTGAGCTTCTCGCTGTCCTTCGACGACTTCATCATCACCAACCTCAACGCCGGCACCACCACGACGTTCCCGATGTACGTCTGGGGCGTCGCCCAGCGCGGCGTGCCGATGCAGGTCAACGTCATCGGCGCGGTGATGTTCCTGGTCTCGGTCGTCGTGGTGGTCCTGGGCGAGGTCGGCAACCGCCGCCGGGTCCGCGCCCGCACCTGAGCCTGCGGCTGCCCCTGGACCGCCTCGTGATGCCCAGCGGGCGCTCCGGCGCGCGCTGGGCATCACCACGAGGCAGGGCGCGGGGCCCGGGTTCCTCAGAGGAGCGAGGAGGCCTTGTCCAGGACGACGCGGAGGACCTGCTCCATCTCCTCGAAGTGCTCGGGGCCGCAGATGAGCGGGGGAGCGAGCTGGACGACCGGGTCGCCGCGGTCGTCGGCGCGGCAGTAGAGGCCCTCGGCGTAGAGCTGCTTGGAGACGAAGCCGTAGAGGATCCGCTCGGACTCCTCGGCGGTGAAGGACTCCTTGGTCGCCTTGTCCTTGACCAGCTCGATCCCGTAGAAGTACCCGTCGCCGCGGACGTCGCCGACGATCGGCAGGTCGAGCAGCCGCTCGAGGATCGCGCGGCACTCCGCCTCGTTGTCGCGGACGTTCTCCAGGACGCGCTCCTCCTCGAACAGCTGGAGGTTGCGCAGCCCGACCGCGGTGGAGACCGGGTGGCCGCCGAAGGTGTAGCCGTGGGCGAACATCGCTTTCTCCTCGAGGAACGGCTCCATCAGCCGGTCCGAGGCGATCATCGCGCCGAGCGGGGCGTAGCCGGACGTGATGCCCTTCGCGCAGGTGATGATGTCGGGCTGGTAGCCGTAGCGCTCGGCGCCGAACATGTGCCCGAGGCGCCCGAAGGCGCAGATCACCTCGTCGGAGACCAGCAGCACGTCGTACTCGTCGCAGATCTCGCGCACCCGCTGGAAGTAGCCCGGCGGGGGCGGGAAGCAGCCGCCGGCGTTCTGCACCGGCTCGAGGAAGACGGCCGCGACCGTGTCGGGGCCCTCGTTCTCGATCGCGACCGCGATCTGGTCGGCCGCCCAGCGGCCGAACGCCTCGGGGTCGGAGCCGTCGAGGAACCCGGAAGTGATCTCGTCGGCGCGGTAGGCGTTGGTGTTCGGCACCCGGAACGTCGAGGGCACGAGCGGCTCGAACTGCTGCTTGAGCAGCGGGAGGCCGGTGATGGACAGCGCGCCCTGGGTCGTGCCGTGGTAGGCGATCGACCGGCTGACCACCTTGTGCTTCATCGGCCGGCCGGTGAGCTTGAAGTAGTTCTTCGCCAGCTTCCACGCCGTCTCGACGGCCTCGCCGCCGCCGCTGGTGAAGAAGACGCGGTTGAGGTCGCCCGGTGCGTACGACGCCACCTTGGCGGCCAGCTCGATGGCCGGCGGGTGGGCGTAGGACCACAGCGGCATGAAGGCCAGCTCCTTGGCCTGCGCGGCGGCGGCCTCGGCCAGCTCGGTGCGCCCGTGGCCGAGCTGGGAGACGAACAGGCCGGCCAGGCCGTCGAGGTAGCGCTTCCCGGTCGCGTCCCACAGGTAGGCGCCCTCGCCGCGCACCATGACGGGCACGTCGCCCTGGGCGTAGGCGTCGTGGCGGGAGAAGTGCAGCCACAGGTGGTCCTTGGCGGCCTGCTGCAGGTGGTCGTAGTCCGGGTGCATGGGTCCATGGTGCGCGCCCTGACCCCCGGCGAGCAAGACCACGACGAGGGAATCCGCATGTGTCGCCCGTGTTTCACGACGAAATCCGTGGACAAGTGCCGCTCAGACCTCCCCAATCGCGTGCCCGATCACTAGGGTCGGGCCATGGCCGAGCAGACGTTCCGCAATGTCGTCGACGGGAAGGCCGTCGACCCCGCCTCCGGCGAGACCTACGAGGTGATCGACCCGAGCACGGGCGAGGTCTACGCCACCGCGCCGCGGTCGGGCGCCGAGGACGTCGACCGCGCGTACGCCGCCGCGAGCCGGGCCTTCGACGGCTGGGGGAGCACGACGCCCCAGGAGCGCTCGCTCGCCCTGCTGCGGATCGCCGACGCGCTCGAGGCGCGCACCGAGGAGTTCGTGGCCGCGGAGTGCCGCGACACCGGCAAGCCCCTCCACCTGACCACCAGCGAGGAGATGCCGCCGACCGTCGACCACTTCCGCTTCTTCGCCGGCGCCTGCCGTGTGCTGGAGGGCAAGTCCGCGGGGGAGTACCTCCCCGACCACACCTCCTTCGTCCGCCGCGAGCCGATCGGCGTGGTCGGGCAGGTGACGCCCTGGAACTACCCGCTGCCGATGATGGTCTGGAAGATCGCGCCCGCGCTCGCCGCCGGCAACACCGTCGTCCTCAAGCCCTCGGACACCACCCCGGCGACCTCGACGATGCTCGCCGAGCTGGCCCAGGAGTTCCTGCCGCCCGGAGTGCTGAACGTCGTGTGCGGCGACCGGGAGACCGGCCGTGCGCTGGTCGCCCACCCGACGCCGCAGATGGTGGCGATCACCGGCTCCGTGCGCGCCGGGATGGAGGTCGCCGGCTCCGCGGCCACCGACCTCAAGCGGGTCCACCTCGAGCTGGGTGGCAAGGCGCCCGTGATCGTCTTCGACGACGCCGACGTGGGACGGGCCGCCGCCGCGATCGCCGAGGCCGGCTACTTCAACGCCGGCCAGGACTGCACCGCCGCCACCCGCGTGCTGGCCGGCCCGGGCGTCCACGACGACTTCGTGGCCGCGCTCACCGAGCAGGCGCGCAGCACCCGGACCGGCATGCCCGACGACGAGGACGTCCTCTACGGCGCGCTCAACAACGCCGACCAGCTCGCCCGGGTCAGCGCGATGGTCGACCGGCTGCCCGACCACGCCCGGCTCGACGGCGGCGGCCACCGGCAGGGGGAGGCCGGCTACTTCTACGAGCCCACGGTCCTCTCGGGTCTGCGGCAGGACGACGAGCAGGTGCAGCAGGAGATCTTCGGCCCGGTGATCACCGTCCAGCGGTTCGCCGACGAGGCGGAGGCGCTCCGGTGGGCCAACGGGGTGCAGTACGGGCTCGCCTCGAGCGTGTGGACCCGGGACCACGGCACCGCGATGCGGATGTCGCGCGCCCTCGACTTCGGCGTCGTGTGGATCAACACCCACATCCCCTACGTCTCGGAGATGCCGCACGGCGGCTTCAAGCACTCCGGCTACGGCAAGGACCTCTCGATGTACGGCCTCGAGGACTACACCCGCATCAAGCACGTCATGAGCTACCTCGGCTGAGCGCCGCGACACCGACCTCCACACCCAGCCACCACCCACCAGCCACGGGAAAGAGACCCATGCGCATCCTCCTGGTCGGCGCCGGCGGCGTCGGCGCCGCCTTCTGCTCCATCGCGACCCGCCGCGACTTCTTCTCCTCCGTCGTGGTCGCCGACTACTCGCTGGCCTCGGCCGAGCGGGCGGCCGCGGCCGCCGACGACCGGTTCACCCCCGCGCAGGTCGACGCGTCCAGCGCGGAGTCGGTTGCGGCGCTGGCCCGCGAGCACCGCGCCACCCACGTCATGAACGCCGTCGACCCGCGCTTCGTGATGCCGGTCTTCGAGGGCGCACGCGCCGCCGGCGCCGACTACCTCGACATGGCGATGTCGCTGTCGCGCCCGCACCCGGACGCGCCGTACGAGCAGACCGGCGTGAAGCTCGGCGACGAGCAGTTCGCCCAGGCGGAGGCCTGGGAGTCCGACGGGCGGCTGGCCCTGGTCGGCATCGGCGTCGAGCCGGGGCTCTCCGACGTCTTCGCGCGGTACGCCGCGGACCACCTGTTCTCCGAGATCGACGAGCTCGGCACCCGCGACGGCGCCAACCTCGCGGTCGAGGGGTACGACTTCGCGCCGTCGTTCTCGATCTGGACGACGATCGAGGAGTGCCTCAACCCGCCGGTGATCTGGGAGGACGGCCGCTGGCGCACGACCGCGCCGTTCTCGGAGCCGGAGGTCTTCGACTTCCCCGAGGGGATCGGGCCGGTCGAGTGCGTGAACGTCGAGCACGAGGAGGTGCTCCTCATGCCGCGCTGGATCGACTGCCGGCGGGCAACGTTCAAGTACGGCCTCGGCAACGAGTTCATCGAGGTGCTCAAGACCCTGCACAAGCTGGGCCTGGACCGCACCGAGAAGGTGCGCGTCGGCGGGGTCGAGGTCAGCCCCCGCGACGTGGTGGCCGCCTGCCTGCCCAACCCCGCCGAGCTCGGCCCGCTGATGACCGGCAAGACCTGCGCCGGGCTGTGGGTCACCGGGCGCGGCACGGACGGGGCGCCGCGGTCGACGTACCTCTACCACGTGGTCGACAACGAGTGGTCGATGCAGGAGTACGGCCACCAGTGCGTGGTCTGGCAGACGGCGGTCAACCCGGTCGTTGCGCTGGAGCTGCTCGCCACCGGGGCCTGGAAGGGGGCCGGCGTGCTCGGCCCGGAGGCCTTCGACGCCGTCCCTTTCCTCGACCTGCTCACGGCCTACGGCAGCCCGTGGGGGATCCAGGAGCTCGACGCCTGAGGGCCCGCCTCCGGGCTCCGGGCGGGCGGCCGGCGAGGGTCAGCTGGCCGACGGGAGGGTGTCGGCGCCGCTGGCCGGCAACGGGTCCACGGCCGGCTGCCCGGCGCGGAGGAAGCGCCCGGTCCGCTCGCGGCCGAGCACCTCGCCCGCGCGGCCGTCGCGCCAGACCGTGCGGCCACCGACCATGACCAGCGGCACGGCGGCGTCGTTGCGGTTGACCATCCGCGAGAGGCCGCCGTACTGCTCGACGGGGCTCTCGGCGTACTCCTCGAGCGAGGCGTCCAGCCGCTCGGGGTCGACGACGACGAGGTCGGCCCGGTCGCCCTCGCGCAGGTGGCCGGCGTCGAGGTCGTACCACTCGGCGAGCTCGCCGGTCAGCCGGTGCACGGCCTGCTCGGTGGTGAGGAACGGCGTGCCGGCCCGCTCGGCGTCGCGCACGTGCTTGAGCAGGCGCAGGCCGAAGTTGTAGAAGGCCATGTTGCGCAGGTGGGCGCCGGCGTCGGAGAACCCCATCTGGATGCTCGGGGTCTGCGCCATCCTCCGCAGCACCTTCGGGCGGTGGTTGGAGATCGTGGTGCGCCAGCGCAGCGCGGTCCCGTGCTCGAGCACGAGGTCGAGGAACGCGTCGACCGGGTGCGCGCCGCCGCGCTCGACGCCGACCTGCCCGAAGGACCTGCCGACCACCGAGGCGTCGGGGCACTCGACGATCTCGGCGTCGAAGAAGTCGCGGTGCCACACCCGCGGGCCGTACTTGGACTCGTAGTCCTTGCGGAAGCGGGCGCGGTACGCCGGGTCGCGCATGAGCTCGTCGCGGGCGAGCTTCTCCTGCAGGTGCAGCGCCGCGGCCCCGGAGCCGAACTCCTCGAAGATCACCAGGTCGATGCCGTCGGCGTAGACCTCGAAGGGCACCGGGAGGTGCTGCCAGCGGAAGTCGGCGCCGAGCCGGTTGACGACCCCGCCGAGCAGCCGCATCAGGTGGATGACGAACGGGATCGCCTTGATGTCGGCGGCGGAGAGCAGGCTGGTCTTCAGCGGGCGGCGGCCGAGGAGGCCGATCGAGCCGAGCGCCTGGGTGACGATCGTGTGCGGGTGGGTGGCGTCCGGTCCGGCCTGCAGCGCGCGGCCGCGCCGGCGCAGGACGTCGCGCAGCCGCTTCATCTCGTGCCGCCGGGCGTACGTCGAGGGCAGCGTGCGCGAGCGGCACAGGTCGCCGTCGAGCTTGTCGAAGAGCAGCTGCTGGGCGGACATGCCGATGAAGCCGGCGTCGAGCGCCTCGGTGAGCATCCCCTCCATCCGGTCCAGCTCGCTGCGCGTGGGCCGGACGTCGTCGCGGGTGGCGCGGTCCAGGCCCATCGTGGCGGTGCGCATGTCGGAGTGCCCGATGAAGCTGGCCAGGTTGGGGCCCAGCGGCAGGGACTCCAGCGCCGCGACGTACTCCTGGGCGGAGCGCCAGGTCCGGTGCGCGCCGACCGAGCGGATCACGTGCTGGCGCGGGATGGCCTCGACGCGGCCGAAGAGGTCGCCGGCGTCGACCGCGTCGACGTGCACCGTCGACAGCGAGCAGGATCCCAGCAGGATCGTCGTCACGCCGTGCCGCAGCGACTCCTCCAGCGCCGGTCCCTCGAGCACCTCGACGTCGTAGTGGGTGTGGATGTCGACCATGCCCGGCATGACCCACCGCCCCGCCGCGTCGACCACCTCGGGGCACCCGGCCTCCTCCAGCGGGACGGCCGAGACCGTCGCGACGCGACCCTCGCGGATCCCGAGGTGGCGCACCGCGGACGGTGCACCCGTCCCGTCGAACCAGCGGCCACCCTTGATGATCGTGTCGTAGGTCACAACCGGATCGAAGCGGCCTTCCCGACGCGCGTCAAGCGGTCGCTGGAACCTCCCACCCGGGCCGGACGGGCGCCGGCTGGGAGACTGGGCGGGTGACTGCCCGCCGCGACATCGTCATCCTCGGCTCGACCGGCTCCATCGGCACCCAGGCGATCGACCTGGTCCGGGCCAACCCCGACCGCTTCCGCGTCGTCGGGCTGACCGCCGGCGGCTCCCACCCCGAGCTGTTCGAGCAGCAGGTCGCCGAGCTGCGGCCGGCGTACGCCGGGCTGGGGGAGGACGCCTCGGTCGAGGCCGCCTCGATGGAGGCGGACGTCGTGCTCAACGGCATCACCGGTGCGGTCGGGCTGCGCCCGACGCTCGCCGCGCTCGACGCGGGCACCACCCTGGCGCTGGCCAACAAGGAGTCGCTGGTCATGGGCGGCCCGCTCGTGCTCGAGCGCGCGCGGCCCGGCCAGATCGTGCCGGTGGACTCCGAGCACTCGGCGCTGGCCCAGTGCCTGCGCGGCGGCTCGCCCGAGGAGGTGCGGCGCCTGGTGCTGACCGCCAGCGGAGGGCCGTTCCGCGGACGCACCCGCGCGGAGCTCGCCGACGTCACCCCCGAGCAGGCGATGGCGCACCCCACCTGGGCGATGGGCCCGGTGATCACGATCAACTCCGCGACGCTGGTCAACAAGGGGCTGGAGGTGATCGAGGCGCACCTGCTCTTCGGCATCCCCTACGACCGGATCGAGGTCGTGGTCCACCCGACGAGCGTCGTGCACTCGATGGTGGAGTTCGTCGACGGCTCCACGCTGGTGCAGGCCAGCCCGCCTACCATGATGATCCCGATCGCGCTGGGCCTGGCCTGGCCCGACCGGGTGCCGGACGCCGCGCCCGCGGTCGACTGGACCCGGACCGAGACCTGGGAGTTCCACCCGCTCGACGACGAGGCGTTCCCCGCGGTGTCGCTGGCCCGGGCGGCCGGGGAGCGTGGCGCCACGGCGCCCGCGGTCTACAACGCGGCGAACGAGGTCTGCGTCGACGCCTTCCGCCGCGGGCGGCTCGGGTTCATCGACATCGTGCCCACGGTTCAGGCCGTTCTCAGCGAGCACGACGTACCCTCGATCGAGCACCTCTCCGTCGACGACGTCCTCGCTGCCGACGCCTGGGCACGTCGCCGGGCCGAGGAGCTCGTGTCGTGACCCACCCCTGATCGGACCCGGATGACCGCGTTGCTCTACCTGCTCGGAGTGGTGACCTTCGTCGTCGCCATCCTCGCCTCGATCGGCCTGCACGAGCTCGGCCACATGATCCCCGCCAAGCGGTTCGGCGGGAAGGTCACCCAGTACATGATCGGGTTCGGCCCCACCGTGTGGAGCAGGAAGGTCGGCGAGACCGAGTACGGCCTGAAGGCCATCCCGCTCGGCGGGTACGTGAAGATCATCGGGATGCTGCCCCCGGGCGCCACCGCGGTCGCCGACGAGGTGACGTACGACGAGCACGGCCAGCAGGTCGTGAAGGTCCGCAAGTCCAACACCGGCATGTTCACCCAGCTGATCTCCGACGCCCGCGCGGCGGAGTGGGAGCTGGTCCAGCCCGGCGACGACGGGCGCCTGTTCTACAAGATGGCCTGGTGGAAGAAGGTCGTCGTGATGGCCGGGGGCCCGACGGTCAACATCCTCATCGCGTTCGGCATCTACGCCTCGGTCTTCGGCACCTACGGCAACCCCGGCGACGTCGAGATCCAGCCGGTCGTCAGCTCGGTCCAGAAGTGCGTGGTCCCGGCGGCCGAGGACGGTCGCGTCTGCACCGACGAGGACCCCGCCACGCCGGCCGTCGAGGCGGGGCTGCAGCCGGGTGACCGGTTCGTCTCCTTCAACGGCACGCCGGTGGCGGACTGGGAGCAGCTGCAGGACCTGATCCGCGGCAACGACGACGGCCGCGCGGAGATCGTCATCGAGCGCGACGGCGAGCAGCAGACCGTGGTCACCAACACGACCGTCTCGGCGCGGCCGACCTCGGCGACCGACGAGACGCTGCAGCAGGTCGGGTTCCTCGGCATCTCGCCGAGCGCCGACCTCGTGAGCGGCGGCATCGGCTACACCCTGGGCCAGATGGGGGAGATGACCAAGGACACCTTCGTGGCCCTCGGGACGCTCCCGGCGAAGGTGTGGGACGTAGGCCAGGCGATCGTCGGCCTCGAGGAGCGCGACCCCGAGGGCCCGGTCAGCATCGTCGGCGGCGGCCGCCTCGCGGGGGAGACCACCTCGCACGAGGAGATCCCCGGCGGCGACAAGGCCGTCTTCCTGCTGCTGCTGATCGCCGGGTTCAACTTCTTCATCGGCATGTTCAACTTCCTGCCGCTGCTCCCGCTCGACGGCGGCCACATCGCCAGCGCGCTGTGGGAGGCGGTCCGCCGCGGCTTCGCCCGGGTCGTCGGCCGCCCCGACCCCGGGTACGTCGACGCCGCCAAGCTGCTGCCGGTCGCGTACGTCGTCGCCTCGGCCATGCTGGTGATGGGCGTCGTGCTGATCGTCGGCGACCTCGTCGTGCCGCTGCATCTCGAGTCGTGACCGTGCCTGGGCGGCCCGTAGGCTGGAGGGCATGACCGCCATCAGCCTGGGGATGCCCGCAGCGCCGCCGCCGGTGCTCGCGCCCCGCCGCAAGACCCGCCAGATCCAGGTCGGCAAGGTGGGCGTCGGCAGCGACCACCCGGTCTCGGTGCAGTCGATGACCACGACGGTCACCGCGGACATCAACGCCACCCTCCAGCAGATCGCCGAGCTCACCGCGTCGGGCTGCGACATCGTGCGCGTGGCGTGCCCGAGCCAGGACGACGCCGAGGCCCTGCCCGCGATCGCCGCGAAGAGCCAGATCCCGGTCATCGCCGACATCCACTTCCAGCCCAAGTACGTCTTCGCCGCGATCGACGCCGGCTGCGCCGCCGTGCGGGTGAACCCGGGCAACATCAAGAAGTTCGACGACCAGGTCAAGGAGATCGCGCGGGCCGCCGCGGACCGCGGCACCTCGATCCGGATCGGCGTCAACGCCGGCTCGCTGGACAAGCGGCTGATGGAGAAGTACGGCAAGGCCACCCCCGAGGCGCTCGTGGAGTCCGCGAAGTGGGAGGCGGGCCTCTTCGAGGAGCACGGCTTCCGCGACTTCAAGATCTCGGTCAAGCACAACGACCCGGTCGTCATGGTCCGCGCCTACGAGCTGCTCGCCGCCGAGGGCGACTGGCCGCTCCACCTCGGTGTCACCGAGGCCGGCCCGGCCTTCCAGGGCACCATCAAGTCGGCCACCGCCTTCGGTGCCCTGCTGTCGCAGGGCATCGGCGACACGATCCGCGTCTCCCTCTCCGCCCCGCCGGTGGAGGAGGTCAAGGTCGGCATCCAGATCCTGCAGTCGCTCAACCTGCGCCCGCGCAAGCTCGAGATCGTCTCCTGCCCGTCCTGCGGCCGCGCCCAGGTCGACGTCTACAAGCTCGCCGACGAGGTGACCGCCGGCCTCGAGGGCATGGAGGTCCCGCTGCGCGTCGCGGTCATGGGCTGCGTCGTCAACGGTCCCGGCGAGGCGCGCGAGGCCGATCTCGGCGTCGCCTCCGGCAACGGCAAGGGGCAGATCTTCGTCAAGGGCGAGGTCATCAAGACCGTGCCGGAGTCGCAGATCGTGGAGACCCTCATCGAGGAGGCCATGCGCATCGCGGAGGGCATGGAGAGCATCGACGGCGCCGCCGCCGAGGTCACCGTCGGCTGACGCGTCGGTCGCGTAGGCTGCCGACGTGCTGTCGACGCGTCACGGTGTTCGCCCCCTCGGGGCGGCCGACCTCGGCGCCTTCCTCGAGCTGACCGGCCGCGACCCGGTGGTCAACGTCTTCGCCGACTACCGCGCCCGCACCACCAACCTCGAGCCGCGCTGGCTCGGCGGTGAGATGTGGGGCCGGTACGCCGACGGCCAGCTGGTGGCCGCCTGCCACGTCGGCGCGAACCTGGTGCCGATCGGCGCCTCGCCCGACGACGCCCGGGCCTTCGCCGAGCGAGCGCTGGCCCGCGGCCGGACCGTCTCGACCATCGTCGGCCCCCACGAGCCGGTCCAGGAGTTCTGGAACGGCGTCGCGGACAGCTGGGGCCGCCCGCGCGAGCTGCGCTGGCAGCAGCCCCACCTGGAGATGACCGGTCCGCCGGAGGTCGAGCCGGACCCGCGGGTGCGTCGTACGACGCGGCAGGACATGCCCGAGCTCTACCCCGCGTGCGTGGCGATGTACACCGAGGAGGTCGGCGTCTCGCCCGAGCAGGGCGGCGGCGCGGAGCTCTACCGGGCGCGGGTCACCCAGCTGATGAACCGCGGCTGGTCCTTCGCCGCCTTCGAGGGCGACCGGCTGGTCTTCAAGGCCGAGGTCGCCTGCGCCTCGCCGTACGCCGCCCAGATCCAGGGGGTGTGGGTGCCGCCGGACCACCGCGGCCAGGGGCTGGCCGAGAGCGGCATGGCCGCCGTGGTGGAGCTGGTCCGCACCGAGGTCGCCCCGGTGGTCTCGCTCTACGTCAACGAGTGGAACGAGCCGGCCCGCCGCGCCTACCACCGCGTGGGCTTCCGCGAGACGGCCCGCTTCTCCACCGTGATGTTCTGACCGCGGCGTCCTGAGCCGGTCCTGAGCCCGCGCCCCGCCGGGTCTGCCACGCTGGGCGCATGAGCCTGCCCCTGAGCGCCAAGGTCCTCGCCACCGGCTTCACCGTCAGCGGGGTCGTCCACCTGGTCCGCCCCCAGGTCTTCGAGCCGCTGATGCCGGCCTGGGTGCCCGCCCACCGCGAGCTGATCTACGCCAGCGGCGTCGCCGAGCTGGCCTGCGCCGCGGGCATGGCCCTGCCCGCCACGCGCAAGGTCGCGGCGTACGCCAGCGTGGCGGTGCTGCTCGGCGTCTTCCCGGGCAACGTGCAGATGGCGCAGGACGCCATGCGGACCCGCAACACCCGGTTCAAGGCGATCGCGCTGGGCCGGCTGCCGATGCAGCTGCCGATGATCCGCGCCGCGCTGAAGGCGGCCCGCGCCTGACCCGGCGGGCGGCCCGGAACCGGTGCGCCGGCGGGGGACCGCCCGCCGTACCCTTGCGCCCATGACCGCCCGGATCCTGCGCATGTCGAGCCTCTTCGTCCGCACGCTGCGCGACGACCCGGCGGACGCGGAGGTCCCCAGCCACAAGCTGCTCGTGCGCGCCGGGTACATCCGCCGCGCCGCCCCCGGCATCTACACCTGGCTGCCGCTGGGCCTGCGGGTGCTGCGCCGGATCGAGGACATCGTCCGCGACGAGATGGACGGGATCGGTGCCCAGGAGGTCAGCTTCCCCGCGCTGCTGCCCCGGGAGCCCTACGAGGCCACCAACCGCTGGACCGAATACGGCGACGGGCTGTTCCGCCTGCAGGACCGCAAGGGCGGCGACTACCTGCTCGGCCCGACCCACGAGGAGATGTTCACGCTCCTGGTCAAGGACCTGTACTCCTCCTACAAGGACCTCCCGCTCGCGCTGTACCAGATCCAGACGAAGTACCGCGACGAGGCGCGTCCCCGCGCCGGGCTGCTGCGCGGCCGCGAGTTCATCATGAAGGACTCCTACTCCTTCGACGTCGACGACGCCGGCCTGGAGGAGAGCTACCAGCGCCACCGCGACGCCTACATCCGGATCTTCGACCGGCTCGGGTTCGAGTACGCCATCGTCCGGGCCACCTCGGGGGCCATGGGCGGCTCGAGGTCCGAGGAGTTCCTCGCCAAGGCCGCGGTCGGCGAGGACACCTACGTCCGCTGCACCACCTGCGACTACGCCGCGAACGTCGAGGCCGTCCAGGTCCGCGCGCCGCAGCCGGTGCCGTACGACGACGCGCCGGCCGCCCACGCCGAGGCCACCCCCGGCACGCCCACGATCGAGACGCTCGTCGACCACCTCAACGCGGCGTACCCGCGCGCGGACCGGCCCTGGCACGCCGGCGACACGCTCAAGAACGTCCTGGTGACCCTCAAGCACCCCGACGGCACCCGCGAGCCGCTCGCGATCGGCCTGCCCGGCGACCGCGAGGTCGACCAGAAGCGGCTCGAGGGCCAGCTCGAGCCGATCGAGGTCGAGCCGATGGACGAGGCGGAGCTGCGCAAGCATCCCGCGCTGGTCAAGGGCTACATCGGCCCCGGCGTGCTGGGGGAGGACAACGCCTCGGGCATCCGCTACCTCGTCGACCCCCGCGTCGTCGAGGGCACCCGGTGGGTGACCGGCGCCGACGTCGACGGCAGCCACGTCCTCGACCTGGTCGCCGGACGCGACTTCACCCCCGACGGCACCATCGAGGCCGCCGAGGTCCGTGACGGCGACCCGTGCCCCGCCTGCGACGGCGGCGTCCTGGAGACCGCCCGCGGCATCGAGATGGGCCACATCTTCCAGCTCGGCCGCAAGTACGCCGACGCGCTGGGCCTGCAGGTGCTCGACGAGAACGGCAAGCTGGTCACCGTCACGATGGGCTCCTACGGCATCGGCCCCTCGCGCGCCGTCGCGGCCATCGCCGAGGGCACCGCCGACGAGCTGGGCCTGTGCTGGCCGCGCCACGTCGCGCCGGCCGACGTGCACCTGGTGGCCACCGGCAAGGACGAGGCCGTCTTCGCCGCCGCCGAGCGCGTCGCCCACGAGCTGTCCAAGCAGGGCATCGACGTGCTCTTCGACGACCGCCCGGGCAAGGTCAGCCCCGGGGTGAAGTTCAAGGACGCCGAGCTGATCGGCGTCCCGACGATCGTCGTGGTCGGCAAGGGCCTCGCCGACGGCGTCATCGAGGTCAAGGACCGACGCACCGGCGAGCGCGAGCAGGTCCCCGCCGACCACGTGGTCGACCACGTGGTGCGCCTCGTCCGTGCCTGAGCCGCGCCGTCCCGGGACTCCGGGCCGAGCCGGCGGGCGCGGCGTCGAGGCGGTGATCTTCGACTGGGGCGGCACGCTGACCCGATGGCACGACGTGGACTTCCACGCCGAGTCGCTGGCGCTGGCCGCGGCCGTGGTCGCGACCCCGTCGAAGGACGACGACCGCCACCTCCACGCCGAGCGCCTGCACGCCGCCGGCTCCGTCGTCTGGGGCCGCAGCCGCGACCACCAGGAGAGCGCCACGATCGGCGACCTCTTCACCGCGGCGGGCCTCGAGCACGACCCCGAGCTGCTGACGGCCTACTACGAGTTCTGGGAGCCGCACACCGGGACCGACCCCGAGGTGCGCCCGCTGCTCGAGGCCCTTCGCGCCGACGGCGTCAAGGTCGGCGTGCTCTCCAACACGATCTGGCCGCGCTCGTGGCACCGCGGGTTCTTCGAGCGCGACGGCGTGCTGGACCTGCTGGACGGCGACGTCTACACCAGCGAGATACCGTGGACCAAGCCCTCGCCGCTGGCCTTCCGCGCTGCGATGGACGCCGTGGGCGCGAGCGACCCCGCCCGCTGCGTGTACGTCGGCGACCGGCTCTACGACGACGTCTGGGGAGCCCAGCAGGCCGGCCTCCGGGCGGTGCACGTCCCGCACAGCGTCATCCCGCCCGAGCAGGTCGGCCACGCCGAGGGCAGTCCGGACGCCGTGGTGCAGCGGATCGGCGAGGTCCACGAGGTCGTCAGCCGCTGGTACTGACCGCGCGGGGCGGTTGCTCTCGCCTCGCCGGTCTGCAGGTTCGTGCAATGCGAGAACCTGAGGGGTCGCCGGCATCGCGCCCGGGACCTGCGGTGATGCAGAGTTCTGCACGAGGGAGTTCCCCGTCGGTCCCCACCTCGGACGTCTCCCTCAGGACCCACCGTGTCCGGGTCGCGTCAGCGGTCCGCGTGCTCGCGCACTCCGGGGAACATCTCGGGCGTTCCCCGGAAGGCGAGCTCGCGGACCGCTGTGCGCACGAGCACCTCCACCGCCCAGCGCCGCAGCGGTCCCGCGCTGTGCGCGACCAGTGCGGCGTACGTCGCGGCGCAGTCGGTCTCCAGCTGCAGGGCCCGGCGCTCGACCGCCGCGGTGGTGCCGAGGCGCTCGGGGAGCTCGTAGGCCGGCTCCGCCGCCACCGGGTCGGCGCCGCGGTCCAGCAGCTCGCGCTCGAGACGGTCGCGCTGCGCGCGGTGCTGGACGTAGGCGTCCTGCAGCGCGGCGTACAGGCCCGGGGCGCCGGACTGCGACGTCTGCGCGCCGAGCGCGCCTACGACGTAGAGCGCGGCGTGCTCGGCCGCGAGGGTGGTCCGCAGCGCCTCCAGGGTGGTCACGAGGACGCCCCCGGTGAGGAGGGCGAGGGCCCGGCGCCGGTCCGGGGGAGGACCGTGAGCTGCTGGGCGAGCGCCGCGGCCATGGAGGCCAGCAGCTGGGCCAGGGGGCCGCTGTCGGCGCGCACCGCGGCGCCGGCCAGCCGTCGCTGGTGGGCGGTCTCGCGGCGGCGGACCAGCGCGAGCGCGGCGGCGGCGTCCGCGGTCGGTGGGGCGGACGGGCCATCCTGCGTGCCCTCGAGCGCCTCGAGGTGGGCGACGTGCACCGCCTCCAGGCCGGCCAGCACCGGGCGGAGCCTGGGGTGGCGGACCCGCACGGCCGCGACCAGCGACAGCTGGGCCGCCACCTCGCCCACGACCTCCTCGACGAGCGCCTCGTCGGCGTCCGGGTCGGGCGCCGGCGACGCCGCGCCGGGCTGGTCGCCGCCGGGCAGCAGGCCGTCGAGGTCGGCGTCGCAGCCGGCCAGCGCGCCCCCCACGAGGGGCCCGAGGGTGACCGCAGCCACCCCGACGACGGTGCGTCGGGAGGCGGTCGGGAGGGAGGGCACGGCGTGACCCTAACGTCCGTCCTCCCGGGCGTTATGGTGTCCGGACACCGGCACGTGCAGGACAACAGAACAGGGAGGTCGCGCACCCGTGACCACAGGCAAGCAGGACGCCGTCCGGGGTCGGATCGAGGACGAGCTCCGCGACCCCCTGAAGGAGCTGGGGCTCGACGTCGAGGCGGTCGAGATCACCCCGGCCGGGAAGCGGCGCGTGCTCCGCGTCGCGGTCGACAAGGACGGCGGGGTCACCCTCGACGACGTCGCCGAGGCCACCCGCGAGGTGGACCGCGTGCTGGAGGCCTCCGACGTGATGGGCGAGCAGCCCTACACCCTCGAGGTCACCTCCCGGGGCGTCGACCGCCCGCTGACCCTCCCGCGCCACTGGCGCCGCAACGCCGACCGCCTGGTCAAGGTCACCACGACCGACGGCCAGACCCTCACCGGCCGGGTGACCGCGTCCGACGACGACGGCGTCACGCTCGACGTGACCGGCCGCGCGCGGCGGGTGGCGTACACCGAGGTCGCCAAGGCGCTCGTCCAGGTCGAGTTCAACCGCAAGGCCGACCCCGACGAGGGTCCGGACGAGGCCGAGGGCCTCGAGGAGGAGGAGTCCTGATGGACATCGACCTGAGCATCCTGCGGATGCTGGAGCGGGAGAAGGAGATCTCCTTCGACGTCCTCGTCGAGGCGATCGAGCAGGCCCTGCTCACGGCGTACCACAAGACCCCCGGCGCACAGGAGCGTGCGCGTGTCGAGCTCGACCGCAAGTCCGGCCACGTGACCGTGATGGCGACCGAGGTCGACGACGAGGGCAACCCGGTGGGGGAGTACGACGACACCCCGCAGGGGTTCGGCCGGATCGCCGCCACGACCGCCAAGCAGATCATGCTGCAGCGGCTGCGCGACGCCGAGGACGAGATGCGGTTCGGTGAGTTCTCCGGCAAGGAGGGCGACATCATCTCCGGCGTCATCCAGCAGGGTCGCAACCCCGACGACGTCATGGTCGACCTGGGGAAGGTCGAGGCGCTCCTGCCCGTCAGCGAGCGCGTGCCGGGCGAGGACTACAGCCACGGCACCCGCATCAAGTGCCTGGTCGTCTCGGTCCGCAAGGGGATGCGCGGTCCCCAGATCACGCTGTCGCGCTCGCACCCGAGCCTGGTCAAGAAGCTCTTCGCGCTCGAGGTCCCGGAGATCGCCGACGGCACCGTCGAGATCGCCGCGATCGCCCGCGAGGCGGGCCACCGCAGCAAGATCGCCGTCCACAGCACCGCCTCGGGGGTCAACCCCAAGGGCGCGTGCATCGGCCCGATGGGCCAGCGCGTGCGCAACGTGATGGCCGAGCTCAACGGCGAGAAGATCGACATCGTCGACTGGTCCGACGACCCCGCCACCCTGGTCGCCAACGCGCTCTCCCCGGCCCGCGTCACCTCCGTGGAGGTCGTGGACGCCGCCGCCCGCTCGGCCCGCGTCGTCGTGCCGGACTTCCAGCTCTCCCTCGCCATCGGCAAGGAGGGCCAGAACGCCCGCCTCGCCGCCCGGCTGACCGGATGGCGCATCGACATCCGCTCCGACGAGCCCGACGACGACGCCTGAGAACGGCCCTCGACCCTCCCGGTTCGGTGAAGAGCCGTCGAACCGGTAGGGTTGAGGCCAGTGGCTCGCTCTCCTCAGTCCTCCGCACGCCCGGACGACATCGACCCCTCGGGGCCGGTCCGGACCTGCATCGGATGCCGGAGGCGGACCGCCAAGCGCGAGTTGTTGCGGGTGACCGCCGGCTCGGGCGACGACGGCCGTCCGGCCGTGGTCCCCGATCCGACTGCCACCGCTCCGGGGCGTGGTGCACACCTGCACCCCACCCAGGAGTGCTACGACCTCGCGGTGCGCCGGAAGGCGTTCGGCCGGGCCCTGAGGATCAGCGGCACGCCCGGGCTCCCCAGCACGCCGGTGGCCGAGCACATCGCTCGCACGCACGTCCGACCTGATGACACGACCAGGAACTGGAGCAGCAGCTCATGAGCACTCGATGAGTACTTCCCAATGAGTTTGCACAACCACCAACGGTCCTAGGACGCCGAGCGCGGGTCTGGGGCCAGAAGGAGAAACGTGGCCAAGACCCGAGTTCACGAGCTCGCCAAGCAGTACGGCGTCGAGAGCAAGTTCGTTCTCGAGAAGCTCAAGGAGATGGGGGAGTTCGTCAAGTCGGCGAGCTCCACGGTGGAGCCCCCCGTCGAGATGCGCTTCAAGAAGGAGTTCGGCGAGCAGCTGAAGGCTGCCGGCGGCTCCGCCCAGGCCGACGCGCCCGCCGAGAAGGCGGCCACGCAGGCCTCCCCGGCCGCACCCGCGGCCCCCGCTCCGGCTGCCCCCGCGCAGTCGGCGCCCACCCCGTCCGCCCCGGCGCCCACGGCTCCGGCAGCGCCGGCTCCCGCGGTGTCGGCTCCGGCTGCCCCGTCGGCTCCGGCTGCCCCGGCTGCGCCCTCCGGCCCCCGGCCGGGTCCGCGACCCGGCCCGGCCGCCAAGCCGGCCCCGGAGCCGGAGAAGGCCCCCGAGCGTCCGCAGGCGCCTGCCAAGCAGGCACCGGCCGCTCCTGCCGCTCCCGCCACGCCGGCCGCACCCGCAGCGTCGGCCGGTGCTCCGGCCACGCCGAAGGCCCCGAGCCCGGCTCCGCGCCCGGTCGGTCGCCCCGGCGCGCCGCGTCCCGGCAACAACCCGTTCAGCTCCAACCAGGGCATGGGCCGGCGTCCGGCTCCGTCCGGTCCGGCTGCCGGCGGCGCTCCCGCCGGTGGCGGCGCCGGTGCGGGCACCGGCGCTGGTGACCAGCGTCCGCCGCGTCCGCCGGCCGGTCGCGACGGCGGTGCTCCGGGTCGTCCGGGCATGCCCCGTCCGAACCCGGCGATGATGCCCAAGTCCCCGGCCGCCTTCGGCGCCGGCCCCGGCGGTCGCGCCGGTGGTCCGGGTCGTCCCGGTGGCGGTCCCGGCCGTCCGGGCGCCCCCGGTCGTCCCGGTGCTCCGGGTCGCGGTGGCCCGGGTGGCGCCGGCGCCGGTGCCCCGGGTCGTCCCGGTGGCTTCGCCGGTCGTCCCGGCGGCGGCAACCGTCCCGGCCAGCGCGGTCAGACCCAGGGTGCGTTCGGTCGCCCCGGCGGTCCCTCGCGTCGCGGTCGCAAGTCCAAGCGGGCGCGTCGTCAGGAGTTCGAGGCCATGCAGGCCCCGACGATCGGCGGCGTGCGCGTCCGCAAGGGCGACGGCGAGACCGTCAAGCTGCCCCGCGGTGCGTCCCTGACCGACTTCGCCGAGCGGATCGGCGTCGACGCCGCCTCGCTGGTGCAGATGCTGTTCAGCCTCGGCGAGATGGTCACCGCGACCGAGTCGGTCAACGACGCCACGCTCGAGCTGCTCGGCGAGGAGCTCAACTACGTCGTGCAGGTCGTCTCGCCCGAGGACGAGGACCGCGAGCTGCTGGAGTCCTTCGACCTCGAGTTCGGTGAGGACGAGGGCGACGAGGCCGACCTGGTCGTGCGACCCCCGGTCGTCACGGTCATGGGTCACGTCGACCACGGAAAGACCAAGCTCCTCGACGCGCTGCGCAACGCCAACGTCGTCGACAAGGAGGCCGGTGGCATCACCCAGCACATCGGTGCCTACCAGGTCGCGGCCGAGGTCGACGGCGAGCAGCGCCGCATCACCCTCATCGACACCCCCGGTCACGAGGCGTTCACCGCCATGCGTGCCCGTGGTGCCCAGGCCACCGACATCGCGATCCTCGTGGTCGCGGCCGACGACGGCGTCATGCCCCAGACGGTCGAGGCGCTCAACCACGCCAAGGCCGCCGGGGTGCCGATCGTGGTGGCGGTCAACAAGATCGACAAGCCGGAGGCGGACCCGACCAAGGTCCGTGGCCAGCTGACCGAGTACGGCCTGGTCCCCGAGGAGTACGGCGGCGACGCGATGTTCGTCGACGTCTCGGCCAAGTCGGGGCTCAACCTCGACAGCCTCCTCGAGGCCGTCGTGCTGACCGCCGACGCGTCGCTGGACCTGCGGGCCAACCCGAAGCAGGACGCCCAGGGCCTCGTGGTCGAGGCGCACCTGGACCGCGGTCGCGGTCCGGTCGCCACGGTCCTGGTCCAGCGCGGAACGCTCCGCGTCGGCGACTCGATCGTCGCCGGTCCGGCCCACGGCCGGGTCCGGGCGATGCTCGACGAGCACGGCAACGAGCTGACCGAGGCCACGCCGGCGCGTCCGGCGATGGTCCTGGGTCTCTCCGCGGTGCCGGGTGCGGGCCAGAACTTCCTGGTCGTCGAGGACGACCGGATGGCCCGTCAGATCGCCGAGAAGCGCGAGGCCCGCGAGCGGGCGGCCATGCAGGCCAAGCGCCGCGTGCGTCGTACGCTCGAGGACTTCATGGCCTCCATGGAGAAGGGCCAGAGCCAGGAGCTCAACCTGATCCTCAAGGGCGACGTGTCCGGTTCGGTCGAGGCCCTCGAGGACTCGCTGTCGCAGATCGACGTCGGCGACGAGGTCACGCTGCGGGTCATCGACCGCGGTGTCGGTGCGATCACCGAGACCAACGTCGACCTGGCCGCAGCCTCCGACGCCATCATCATCGGCTTCAACGTCCGCCCCCAGGGCAAGGCGACCGAGATGGCGGACAAGGAGGGTGTCGAGATCCGCTACTACTCGGTCATCTACCAGGCGATCGAGGAGATCGAGGCGGCGCTCAAGGGCATGCTCAAGCCCGAGTACGAGGAGTCGACCCTGGGCCAGGCGGAGATCCGTGCGATCTTCCGCTCCTCCCGGATCGGCAACATCGCGGGCTGCATGGTCACCTCGGGCGTCATCCGACGCAACGCCAAGGTGCGCGTCATCCGTGACGGCGCCGTGGTGGCCGACAACCTCGACCTCGCGTCGCTCAAGCGGGAGAAGGACGACGCGTCCGAGGTCCGCGAGGGCTTCGAGTGCGGTCTGGTCCTGCGCAACTTCCAGGACATCAAGGAAGGCGACGTCGTCGAGGCGTTCGAGATGCGGGAGATCCCCCGCAGCTGATCACCACCCGGTCGGCGGGTCCCCCCTTCGTGGGTGGGGCCCGCCGACCGGTGCGTCTGGGGCGGGCCGGCACGGGCCGGCCCGCCCGACCCCGCCTGGCCGTCAAGGCTCGGGCACGTTCTGAGAGAGTGAGAGACATGAGCAGTCCCCGGGTACGCAAGATCGCCGACCGGATCCAGGTCGTCGTGGCCGAGATGCTCGAGCGGCGGATCAAGGACCCGCGGCTCGGCTTCGTGACCCTCACCGACGTCCGTGTCTCGGGCGACTCCCAGCAGGCGACGATCTTCTACACGGTCCTCGCCGGCACCGGCGAGGGCGCCCAGGACGACGAGACCGCCATGGCCGGCACGGCCGCGGCGCTCGAGTCGGCCAAGGGCCTGATCCGCTCCGAGGTCGGCAAGCAGCTCGGCATGCGGCACGTGCCGAGCCTGACCTTCGTCGCCGACGCGCTGCCGGAGTCCGCCCGCCACCTCGACGAGGTGCTGGCCCGGGCGAAGGCGCTCGACGAGGAGGTCGCCGCCCGCCGCGTGGAGGCCTACGCCGGCGAGCCCGACCCCTACAAGAAGCCCCGCGCCGAGGGTGACGACGAGGACGCCGACGAGGACGACGGCGAGGACGACGGCGAGGACGACGGGGCCGCGGGCGCCCCCGCCCGCCCGGCCCAGCCGATCGACCCCGTCGACCCGGACGAGGTGTGACGGCTCCGGCCGCCCGCCCTGCCGTGCGCCCCGGGCTCGTCGTGGTCGACAAGCCCGGCGGGATGACCTCCCACGACGTCGTCTCCCGCGTCCGTCGGCTCGTCGGCACCCGCAAGGTGGGCCACGCCGGCACGCTCGACCCGATGGCCACCGGCGTGCTGGTGCTCGGCGTCGACCGGGCGACCCGCCTGCTGGGTCACCTGATGCTCACCGACAAGGGGTACGACGCCACGGTGCGGCTCGGCGTCGCCACGACGACCGACGACGCCGAGGGCGAGGTGCTCGCGGCGACGCCGGCCGGCCACCTGGACGAGGACGCCGTCCGCGCGGTGCTCGCCGAGTTCGTCGGCGAGCTGCAGCAGGTCCCGACCGCCGTGTCGGCGATCAAGGTGGACGGCAAGCGCGCCTACCAGCGGGTCCGCGACGGCGAGCAGGTCGAGCTCCAGGCCCGCGCCGTGACCGTCCACGAGCTCGTCGTGCACGAGGTGCGTCGCGGTGCGCACAGGCCTGGGCGCGGCGACGCGGTCGAGGTGGTCGACGTCGACATCAGCCTGCGCTGCTCGAGCGGCACCTACGTCCGCGCGATCGCCCGCGACGCCGGCGCCCGGCTCGGCGTCGGCGGGCACCTGACGGCGCTGCGGCGCACCGCCGTCGGCCCCTACGGGCTCGACGTCGCCCGCACGCTGGAGGAGCTCGCCGACGAGGTCGCCGCCGGCCACGGGGGAGTGCTGCCGATCGCCGACGCGGCGCGGGCGGCGTTCCCGGCCCGCGACCTCGACGACCGCGCGGCCGCCGACGTGCGGGTCGGCCGCAGCCTCGACCTCGAGCTCGACGCCACGACCGCGGTCTTCGCCCCGTCGGGGGAGTTCCTCGCGCTCTACGAGCCGCGCGGCGGTCTCGCCCGCCCGGTTGCCGTCTTCGTCTGATCACCGCCTCGATAGGGTTCGCTCCGTGCAGATCTGGCGCTCGCTCGACGAGGTCCCGGGCGGCCTCGGCCGCACCGTGGTCGTGATCGGCAACTTCGACGGCGTCCACCTCGGCCACCGCCGGGTGCTGGCCCGCGCCCAGCAGATCGCCGCCGACCTCGGCGACCTGCCGGTCGTGGCCGTCACCTTCGACCCGCACCCGATGGCGGTCCTGCGGCCCGAGCACGCCCCGACGACGCTGACCACCATGGAGGTGCGCGCCGACCTGCTGGCCGGTGCCGGCGCCGACGGCGTGCTGGCGGTGCCCTTCTCCCGGGAGGTCGCGGGCTGGAGCCCCGAGGAGTTCGTCGAGCGCGTGCTGGTCGACGCCCTCCACGCCGCCGCCGTGGTCGTCGGTGCCAACTTCCGGTTCGGCAGCCGTGCCGCCGGTGACGTGGCCACCCTCGCCGAGCAGGGCCGCACCCACGACTTCACCGCCGAGGGCATCCCGCTCGACGGCGGGCCGATGGTGTGGTCCTCGACGTACGTCCGGACCTGCCTGGCGGCCGGCGACGTCGCCGGCGCCGCCGAGGCGCTGGGCCGCCCCTACGCCGTCCGCGGCGTCGTGGTCCGCGGCGACCAGCGTGGCCGCGAGCTCGGCTACCCGACCGCCAACGTCCCCACCGACGGCATGCAGGCCGCCCCCGCCGACGGCGTGTACGCCGGCTGGCTGCGGCGGCTCGACACCGGCGAGCGGTTCCCGGCCGCGATCTCGGTCGGCACCAACCCGACCTTCGACGGCGTGCGCGAGCGGCGGGTCGAGAGCTACGTGCTCGACCGCACCGACCTCGAGCTGTACGGCGTGGAGGTCGAGGTGTCCTTCGTCGACCGCCTCCGCGGGATGACCGCCTTCGACTCGGTGGAGTCCCTGGTCGCCCAGATGGACGACGACGTCCGCCGGGCCCGCGAGCTGCTCGTCCCGTGAGCACCGAGCACGGCGTCGCCGGCGGACCGCTCCCGGCGACGGAGGCCTGGTTCCTGCAGCACGGGCTGTCCTACTTCGTGCCGGAGGAGCGCCACCAGGCCCGCGAGGCGCTGCGGCCCCGGAGGTTCCTTCCGGCGGCGGTGCTGACGGTCCTGCTCGCCCTCGGCGGCGGGGTGGTGCTCGCGTGGCTCTCCGAGGAGCTGACCGCGGCCCCGGCGTTCCTGCTGACGATCGGCGTGCTCGGCGCCGCGGCGTACTCCCTGACCGCGCTGCGCACGCGGCCGATCGTCGTCTGGGCGCTGCGCCGCGGGCTGGGCAGCCTGCGGACGCTGCTGCCGATGATGAGCCGGGCGCTCCCGCTGCTGCTGCTCTTCGTGACCTTCCTCTTCATCAACGCCGAGGCCTGGCAGCTCTCGGCGAGCCTCTCGACCGGCACCCTGTGGCTCGTCGTCCTGCTGTTCGGCCTGCTGGCCGTCGCGTTCCTGCTGGTGCGGCTGCCCGAGGAGGTCGACCGCACCGACGACGACGTCGACGACGACTTCCTGCTGCGCGCCTGCGCCGGGACGCCCCTGGAGGGGGAGTGCCGCGCACTGGTCGACGACCCGGGCGCCGACCCCGCGGCGTACGCGACGGTCGTGGGGTTCGAGCGCTGGAACCTCGTGCTCGTCCTCGTGGTGATCCAGGCCGTGCAGGTGCTCCTGCTCGCGGCGACCGTCCTGGTCTTCTTCCTGGTCTTCGGCGGCCTGGTCATGGACATCGGGGTCCAGGAGGCCTGGACCGGCGCCGCCGAGGGGTCGATCCGCAACCTGCCCTACCTCGACCAGGTCTCGGTCCCGCTGTTCCAGGTCTCGCTGTTCCTCGCGGCGTTCTCCAACCTCTACCTGACCGTCTCGACGGTGACCGACGAGACCTACCGCGAGCAGTTCTTCGGCAGCGTGCTGCGGGAGATGGAGCGCGCGGTCGGCGTCCGCGCGGTCTACCTGGCACTGCGCGACCGGGTCTCCGCCGGTCGGGTGGTCTGATCCGGCGCCGTTTCCCGTCCACCGGGGTGGGCACCGGGACCGGCGTCTGACGTCACCCCTGCGACGTCACCTGAGAAAGGACAGTCATGGGCTACGGACTCGGAGTCTTCCTCCTCGTCGTCGGTCTCATCCTCGCGCTCGCCGTGGAGGACGCGATCAGCGGTGTGGACCTCACGATGGTCGGCTGGATCATGGCGATCGGTGGCATCCTCGTGCTCGTGCTGACGGCGGTCACGCTGAACAGCCGGCGCGCCCGCGGCGGCGCGGTGTCGACCACCACGCACGCCGACGGCTCGCAGACCGTGCAGCGCCAGGAGCCGCCCGCCGTCTGACCACGGTGCGCTCCGGTGGAGCGCCTGCAGGACCACGCACCACCCGGTCGGCCCCCGCCGGCCGGGTGGTCGTCGTTTTGGGCGGCCCTCCGGCGCCGCGCTAGTCTTCTCCGGTTGCCCGAAGGAGGGCGACCGCCGTCTGACGGCCGCGGAACCAGAGTGCCCGGGTGAACAGGCCCCGGCGCGCCGCGCAACGACAAGGCCGCACAGGCCGGAAGGAGCCCGCATGTCGATCGGTACCGACGCGGAGACCAAGAAGCGCATCATCGCCGAGTACGCCACGACCGAGGGCGACACCGGCTCGCCCGAGGTGCAGATCGCGCTGCTCAGCCACCGCATCTCCCACCTGACCGAGCACCTCAAGCAGCACAAGCACGACCACCACAGCCGTCGTGGCCTGCTCCTGCTGGTCGGCCAGCGCCGTCGCCTGCTGAACTACCTGCAGAAGACCGAGATCGACCGCTACCGGTCGATCGTCGAGCGCCTCGGCCTGCGCCGCTGACACGACGTGGAGGGCCCACCCCGGTGGGCCCTTCACGCATTTCGGGGCCGCACGGCCCACGCAACCCCGGCCGATCGGCCGCGCTGCGCTAGATTCACCAACTGAACAACCACACCAGGAGCGACCCGCCGTTTCGGCCCGGTCCTCGGTAGTGGCCCTCAGGACGGACGCCCCTCGCGGGCGCGCCTGCGGGCCTCGATCGAAGACCGGCCTGCCACACCACGCGGGACGCCGCGGGATCGCTCCGCGACAGACAAGGGACACCCTTTGACCGACCCCGTCATCTCCGCCGTCGAGACCGTGCTGGACAACGGCAAGTTCGGCACCCGCACCGTCAAGTTCGAGACCGGCCTGCTGGCCCGTCAGGCCGCCGGCTCCGTCACGGCCTACCTCGACGACGACACGATGCTGCTCTCGGCGACCACCGCCGGCAAGCAGCCCAAGGACCACTTCGACTTCTTCCCCCTGACGATCGACGTCGAGGAGCGGATGTACGCCGCGGGCAAGATCCCCGGCTCGTTCTTCCGCTCCGAGGGGCGCCCGGGCGAGGACGCGATCCTCACCTGCCGCCTGATCGACCGCCCGCTGCGCCCGACCTTCAAGAAGGGCCTGCGCAACGAGGTCCAGGTCGTCATCACCGTCCTCGCGCTGAACCCCGACACGCCGTACGACGTGCTCGCGATCAACGCCGCCTCGATCTCCACCCAGCTCTCCGGCCTGCCGTTCTCCGGCCCGGTCGGCGGCGTCCGCGTCGCCCTCATCGAGGGCCAGTGGGTCGCGTTCCCGACCCACAGCCAGCTCGAGGACGCCGTCTTCGACATGGTGGTCGCGGGTCGTGTCACCGACACCGGTGACGTCGCGATCATGATGGTCGAGGCCGAGGCCACCGAGCAGACCTTCGCCAAGGTCCAGAGCGGCGTCCAGGCCCCGACCGAGGAGGTCGTCGCCGGCGGTCTCGACGCGGCCAAGCCGTTCATCAAGCAGCTGTGCGAGGCGCAGGCCGAGCTGGCCGCCGCCGCCGCGAAGCCGGTCCAGGACTTCCCGGTCTTCCTCGACTTCGAGGACGACGTCTTCGCCGCCGTCGAGTCCGCCGTCAAGGCCGACCTCGCCACCGCGATGAAGATCGCCGACAAGACCGAGCGCAACGACCGCACCGACGAGCTCAAGGACTCGGTGCTGGAGAAGCTGGGCGCCCAGTTCGTGGGTCGCGAGAAGGAGCTCGGCGCGGCGTTCCGTGCACTGAACAAGCAGCTCGTCCGCGAGAGCATCCTGCGCGACAAGATCCGCATCGACGGTCGCGGCCTGGCCGACATCCGTCCGCTGCACGCCGAGGTCGGCGTGATCCCGCGCGTCCACGGCTCGGCGCTGTTCGAGCGCGGCGAGACCCAGATCCTGGGCGTCACCACCCTCGACATGCTCAAGATGGAGCAGCAGCTCGACACCCTCTCCCCGGAGAAGTCGCGCCGCTACATGCATAAGTACGTCTTCCCGCCGTTCTCCACCGGCGAGACCGGCCGCGTCGGCTCGCCGAAGCGCCGCGAGGTCGGCCACGGCGCGCTCGCGCGCCGCGCGCTGCTGCCGGTGCTGCCGGACCGCGAGGAGTTCCCCTACGCCATCCGCCAGCTCTCCGAGGCCATGGGCTCCAACGGCTCGACCTCGATGGGCTCGGTCTGCGCCTCGACGCTGTCGCTGCTGCAGGCCGGTGTGCCGCTGAAGGCCCCCGTCGCCGGCATCGCGATGGGCCTGGTCTCCGGTGAGATCGACGGCAAGACCGAGTACGTCGCGCTGACCGACATCCTCGGTGCCGAGGACGCCTTCGGCGACATGGACTTCAAGGTCGCCGGCACCCGGGACTTCGTGACCGCGCTCCAGCTCGACACCAAGCTCGACGGCATCCCCGCCGACGTGCTCGGCGCGGCCCTGAAGCAGGCCCGCGACGCCCGCCACACCATCCTCGACGTCATGGCCGAGGCCATCGACGCGCCCGAGGAGATGTCCTCCACCGCGCCGCGGATCATCACCATCAAGATCCCTGTCGACAAGATCGGCGAGGTCATCGGCCCGAAGGGCAAGGTGATCAACCAGATCCAGGACGACACCGGTGCGTCGATCTCGATCGAGGACGACGGCACGATCTACATCGGTGCCACCAACGGCGAGGCCGCTGACGCCGCCCGGTCCGCGGTCAACGCGATCGCGAACCCGACCATGCCCGAGGTCGGCGAGCGCTACCTCGGCACGGTCGTGAAGACGACGAACTTCGGTGCCTTCGTCTCGCTGCTCCCCGGCAAGGACGGCCTGCTGCACATCAGCAAGCTGCGCCCGCTCGCCGGCGGCAAGCGCGTCGAGGCCGTCGAGGACGTCCTCTCGGTCGGCCAGAAGATCCAGGTCGAGATCGGCGAGATCGACGACCGGGGCAAGCTCTCGCTGGTCCCCGTGGTCGAGGAGGCCGAGGGCACCGAGGGTGCCGACGACGCCGCGGC
The DNA here is from genome assembly GCF_030506255.1 of Nocardioides sp. Arc9.136. Classification (NCBI taxonomy): domain Bacteria; kingdom Bacillati; phylum Actinomycetota; class Actinomycetes; order Propionibacteriales; family Nocardioidaceae; genus Nocardioides; species Nocardioides sp. Arc9.136. The sequence goes on from NZ_CP113431.1 coordinate 1,568,151, forward strand.
CGAGGTCACCGAGGAGGCCTGAGCTCCATCGTGGCTCCACGGACCACGACGACCGGCCAGCAGCCCGCTGCTGGCCGGTCGTCCCGTTCTGACGACATGACCGCCCGGACCGAGACCCTGCAGACGGTGCGGGACTCCTCGGGCCAGGTCACCTCCACCATCCGCCGGACGGTCCTGCCCGGCGGCCTGCGGGTCATCTCCGAGGAGATGGCCGGGGTCCGCTCCGCCTCGATCGGCGTGTGGGTCGGCGTCGGCTCGCGCGACGAGTCGGCGACGCTGCACGGCTGCTCCCACTTCCTCGAGCACCTGCTGTTCAAGGGCACCGCGGAGCGCTCGGCGTTCGACATCTCGATCGCGCTGGACGCGGTGGGCGGGGAGGTCAACGCCTTCACCGCCAAGGAGTACACCTGCTTCCACGCCCGGGTCCTCGACGAGGACCTGCCGCTGGCCGTCGACGTGCTCGGCGACATGATGACCGCCTCCGTGCTGGCCGACGACGACGTCGAGGCCGAGCGGGACGTCATCCTCGACGAGATCGCCATGCACGACGACGACCCCGACGACGTGGTGCACAACCTCTTCGCCGAGCAGGCGTGGGGGAGCGACTCGCCCCTCGGCCGGGACATCGCCGGCACGGTCGACTCGATCACCGCGCTGGACGCCGACCAGGTGCGGGCCTTCTACGCCGAGCACTACCGGGCGCCGCGCATGGTGGTCTCGGTCGCCGGTGCGGTCGACCACGACGCGCTGGTCGGGCAGGTGGTCGAGGCCTTCGGGCGCAACGGCTTCCTCGACGGCACCGACGAGCCGGCTGCGCCCCGGGCGGGCGGACCCTGGCTGCCGGTCGCACCCGGCACGGTCGCGACGACCCGCCCCTTCGAGCAGGTCAACGTCGTGCTCGGCATGGAGGGCCTGGCCCGCAACGACGAGCGCCGCTTCGCCATGGGCGTCCTCAACACCGCCCTGGGCGGCGGCACGTCCAGCCGGCTGTTCCAGGAGGTCCGCGAGCGGCGGGGGCTGGCCTACTCGGTCTACTCCTTCGCCAGCACCCACGCCGACTCCGGCCTGGTCGGCGTGGCGGTCGGCTGCCTGCCCGCGAAGTACGACGAGGTGCTGGCCACCGTGCGCGCCGAGCTCGCCCGGGTCGCCGCCGAGGGCATCGACGCTGAGGAGCTCGCCCGCGGCAAGGGCCAGCTCCGCGGCGGGCTGGTCCTGGGCCTGGAGGACTCCGCCTCGCGGATGTCGCGCCTGGGCAAGGCCGAGCTGGTCTACGACGAGCTGCTCTCGATCGACGAGGTCATCGCCCGGATCGACGGCGTGACCCTCGAGGAGGTCCGCGCGGTCGCCGCCGAGGTGTTCGCCCGGCCCGAGGTGCTGGCCGTGGTGGGTCCCGCCTAGCGCACCAGCACGACGACGGCGGCGCAGGCCGCCGCCCAGAGGACCGAGGCGAAGGTGCCGATGATGAACCGCTCAGCGGTGCCTTCGCCCTCGGCCTTGAGCTCGGGGTAGCGGCCCAGGCCCTTGAGGGCCAGGACGACCGCCAGGCCCTCCGGCCACGACGCGACGAGCGTGGCGTAGATCGCCGCCCGCTCCAGCACCCCGATCCAGGCGCCGCCCCGCAGGACCCTCCCGGCGCGGTCGAGCGAGGAGCCGGAGTCCTCGCGGTCGACGAGCGCGAAGACCCGGGCGGTCACCGGTCCGCCGCCGGCGACGGCCAGGACCCCGCCGAGCAGGACCAGCAGCGCGGTCAGCGACCGCCCCTCGACCGCCACGTGCGGTGGCACGGCGGCGACCAGCGCCGCGGCGCCGAGCAGGCCGGCCGTCGCCGGCACGAACACCCGTTCCCCGGCGCGGGTCCAGGCCGGGAGCGAGGCCAGCGCGCCGAAGGCGACCAGCACGACCACCAGCTGGCCGAGGTTCTCCTGGCTCACCGGTCGCCACCCCCGGACCGGGCGTCCAGCATCCCGGCGGCCAGGGTCGTGGCGAGCTCCTGTGCCCGGCGGGCCTCGACGATGCCGGCCGCCTGCGCCCGCTGGCTGACCGCGGACTGGCTGATGCCCAGCCGCCGGCCGACCTCCTCGTAGGTGAGCCCCTCGGCGACCAGGTCAGCCACCTCCCACCCCCGGGCGGTGCGGCGGGCCAGGACCGCCGCCCACAGCCACAGCGTGGTCTCCAGGGAGCGCGCGTCGGGGTGCTCGCCGACCACCCGGAGGTTCCAGGGGCTGTTCTTCGCCGCGGTGACGGCGTCCCGCGCGTGGAGGTACGCCGCGCCGCGGCCGGCGCGCGCGCTGGCCGGCAGGGGCTCCTCGACGGGACCGATCCCGATGCCGACGTACCACGCCTCCGCGCGCAGCAGGGCGCCGGCGACCGAGGCGAGCGTGGCGGCGTCGTTGACCACGCCCTGCAGCTCGTCCCCGGCGGTGCGCTCGAACGGGCGCAGCAGGCGGTGGCCGGCGAGGGTGTCCAGGAGGGCGGGGACCCGGTCGGGCCCGCTGCGGCTGCCGCGCTGGTCGACGGTGAGCACGGCGACGGAGGTCGTGCGCGACATCGCCTCGCCTCCTCCGGTCCCGGGTGCGACCTGGTGCCGACCTTACATTAGGGAATTGCCTAATGTCGACCGTCCATCAGGGTGCAGCCTTCATCGGGGGATCAGCGGCGGCCGATGATCCCGATGACGGCCGGCTGCTTCTGCTCGACGACCGAGACGCGGAAGCCGCCCTGCGCCAGCGACGCCGACGCCTTGGCGATCATCTCCTGGACCTGGTCGGGGAACTTCACCTCGAAGAACAGGAAGACCGCCCCGCCGGGCAGGAGCCGCTCGTGCAGCAGCGCGATCTCGTCGGCGCAGTCGCGCACCCAGAACAGGTTGACGTTGAACGCGAAGACCTTGTTCAGCCGCTTGACCGGCACCCGCAGCGTGGCCAGGTCGATCTGGCGGACGGTGAGCCGGCCGGCGTCGACGTGCTTCTGGTTGCGGCGCTTGGTGCGGTCGACACCGGACTCGGAGCGGTCGATGGCGAACATCTTGCCGCTGCCGGACTCCAGCTTGGCGCAGATCGCCTCGACCCCGGCGCCCGGTCCGCACCCGATCTCGAGCACGTGGTCGGAGGGCTGGACGTCCATGAAGTCCACCGCCCAGCGGATACGCGCGGGGATCGCCTGCACAGCCATGAGGCCAACTTTGCCAGAACCGACCGGGCGGTGGGTGCGGCGGTCGCTCCGACTAGCGTGGACGCGTGAGCAAGAACATCAAGGTGGGCGTGCTCGGCGCACGCGGCAAGGTCGGCGCCGAGGTGTGCCGGGCGGTCGAGGCGGCCGACGGGACCGAGCTGGTGGCGCAGGTCGATGCGGGCGACGACGTCGCCGTGCTCCTCGACTCCGGCGCGGAGGTCGTCGTCGACTTCACCCACCCCGACGTGGTGATGGACAACCTGCGCTTCTGCGTGCAGCACGGCATCCACGCCGTCGTGGGCACCACCGGCTTCGACGAGCAGCGCCTCGAGACGCTGCGCGGCTGGCTGGCGGGGTCCCCGGGCGTCGGTGTGCTCGTGGCCCCCAACTTCTCGATCGGCGCGATCCTGATGATGCGGTTCGCGGCCGCGGCCGCGCCGTTCTACGAGTCGGTCGAGATCGTCGAGCTGCACCACCCGGACAAGGCCGACGCGCCCTCCGGCACGGCGCGTCGTACGGCGCAGCTCGTGGCCGCCGCCCGCCGCGACGCCGGCCTCGGCCCGGTGCCCGACGCGACCAGCACCGCGCTCGAGGGCGCCCGCGGCGCCGACGTCGACGGCATCCGCGTGCACGGCCTGCGGATCCGCGGTCTGGTCGCCCACCAGGAGGTCGTCCTCGGCGGGGTGGGGGAGACCCTCACCATCCGGCACGACTCGCTCGACCGCTCCTCCTTCAGCCCCGGCGTGCTCGCCGGCGTCCGCGCCGTGGCCGACCACCCGGGCCTCACCGTCGGTCTCGAGCACTACCTCGACCTGGACTGAAGGACCCGCCTCAGAGCAGGCGGACGAGGGCGGCGACGAGTGCGGAGCCGAAGACGACGAGCAGGAACGGCGCGCGCAGGACCAGCAGCACGACGGCCGCGCCCAGGCCCGCCAGCCGGGCGTCGGCGACGAGCGACCGACCGTCCCCGACGACCTGCACCGCGACGAGTGCCGTGAGCAGCGCGACCGGGATCAGGTCGGCGACCCGCGAGACGGCCGGCCGCTCCAGGACGCGGGCGGGGATCGACAGCCCGACCAGCTTGAGCAGGTAGCAACCGACCCCGGCCACCAGCACGGCTCCCCACAGGCTCACCGCGCCCCTCCCGTCCGCGGGCCCAGGGCACCGACCAGGAGGGCGACCCCACCGGCGACGAGGACGGGGACGCCTGCCGCGGTCAGCGGGATCGCACCGACGGCCACGGCCGCCGCCGCGACGGCGACGACCCGGTTGCGGGTGGTGTCGAGCCGCGGCCACAGCAGGGCGAGGAACGCCGCTCCCACGGCGGCGTCGAGCCCGTAGTCGCGCGGGTCGCCGACCACGGTGCCGGCGAGCGCGCCGACCAGCGTGGCCAGGTTCCAGAGCACGAAGACCGACCCGCCCGTCACGAGGAAGCCGAGGCGCGCGGCCGGACGGGTCGCGCGGGTCACCGACATCGCGGTCGACTCGTCGATCACCAGGTGCGCCGCGGCCGCCCGGCGCCGGCCGGACCAGCCCAGCTGCGGGGCCAGGCGCAGGCCGTAGAGGGTGTTGCGGGTCCCTAGGAGGAGCGCGGTGAGCGCGCCGGAGAGCGGGGCGCCGCCGGAGGCCACGACGCCGACGAGCGCGAACTGCGAGGCGCCGGTGAACATCAGCAGCGACAGCACGCACGTCTGCCACACGTCGAGGCCCGCGGCCACCGACACGGCGCCGAACGACGTGCCGTACACGCCGGTCGCGATGCCCACGCCCAGGCCGTCACGGACGATGCGGCGGTGCTCGGAGGGGTCCAGCTGCTCGAGGGGCTCGGGCAGCCCGGGCGGCTCGGGTGGCTCGGGTGGCGGAGCCACGGTCAGGTGAGGCCCGTGTGGAGGCGGACCTGCTTGACCGTCGTGGTGCCCTCGCCGTCGAGGTCCAGCTCGCGGTGCGCGCCGTCGGCCGCCCACCCGGCGGAGGCGAGGAAGCCGCGCAGCGCGTCGTCGGAGGCGACCGCCCACAGCACGGCACGTCCGAACCGGTCGGCGCGCATGGTGTCGACCGCCGCCTGGAGCAGCCGCGACCCGTGGCCCCGGCCCCGCTCGGCGGGGGCGACGGTGAGCTCGGTGAGCTCGGCGTCGGCGACCGGGTCGCAGTCGGGGTCCCCGGCCGGTCCGGTCACCGCGAAGCCCACGACGCGGTTGTGCTCCAGCGCGACCAGCGCCCGGTGGCGGGCGTCCGGCGGGCGGGTCAACGAGGCGTACCAGGCGGCCGCGGCGTGCTCGACCGCCTCCGGCCCGGTGGGGAACGACGCGGCCGGCAGGACGCCGGCGTACGTCTCGGGCCAGGTGCGCAGCTGCAGCTCGGCGATCGCGGGCGCGTCGTCGGCCCAGGCGATGCGCACGCTCACGTCGGCGGTGGTCATGCCGGGCATCCTCGCAGGCGCACATCTTGTGACACCGTTCGTGCACGCGTGCTGTGAACTGTCACACATCGGTGCTAGCGTGCCGGGATGGACCGCAGCGCGACGGTGGAGCCCCCGGACCCGATGCCGGAGGGGTACCGCCGCACGCTGGTGCGCCAGGTCGCCCAGCACGCGCACTCCGAGATCATCGGCATGCAGCCGGAGGGGCAGTGGATCGCCCGGGCGCCGAGCCTGCGGCGCAAGGCGATCCTGATGGCCAAGGTGCAGGACGAGGCCGGCCACGGGCTCTACCTGTACGCCGCGGCCGAGACGCTCGGCACCCCGCGCGCCGAGCTGCTGGACGCCCTGCACACCGGCCGGCAGAAGTACTCCTCGATCTTCAACTACCCGACGCTCACCTGGGCCGACGTCGGCGCCATCGGCTGGCTGGTCGACGGGGCCGCGATCGTGAACCAGGTGCCGCTGTGCCGGTGCTCCTACGGTCCCTACGCCCGCGCGATGGTCCGGATCTGCAAGGAGGAGTCCTTCCACCAGCGCCAGGGCTTCGAGATCCTCCACACCCTCAGCCACGGGACCGCCGAGCAGAAGGCGATGGCCCAGGACGCCGTCGACCGCTTCTGGTGGCCCTCGCTGATGATGTTCGGCCCGCCCGACGCCGACTCCCCGAACACCGCGCAGTCGATGGAGTGGGGCATCAAGCGGTTCACCAACGACGAGCTGCGCCAGCGCTTCGTCGACATCACGGTCCCCCAGGCCGAGGCGCTCGGGCTGACGCTGCCGGACCCGGAGCTGCGCTGGGACGCCGAGCGGGGCCACTGGGACTTCGGCACGCCGGACTTCTCCGAGCTCGCCGAGGTCGTCGCCGGCCGCGGCCCGTGCAACGCCCAGCGGCTCGCCCACCGCGTGCGCGCGCACGAGGACGGCGCCTGGGTGCGCGAGGCCGCGGCCGCCCACGCCGCGAAGCAGGCCGCCCGCACGGCGCGGACGGAGCCGGCGGCATGACGAGCGACGCGACCGGAGGTCCGGGGGAGTGGCCGCTGTGGGAGGTCTTCGTGCGGGCCCGCCGGGGCATGTCCCACGTCCACGTCGGGTCGCTGCACGCTCCTGACGCCGAGCTGGCCCTGCGCAACGCCCGCGACGTCTACACCCGCCGCCAGGAGGGGGTGTCGCTGTGGGTCGTCCCGTCGACGGCGGTGGTCGCGTCCACCCCGGACCTCCAGGGGGCGTTCTTCGAGCCGGCCGCCGACAAGGACTACCGCCACCCGACGCACTACTCCGTGCCGGACGGGGTGGAGCACCTGTGACCACGCTGCCGCGCCCGCGCGCGACGTCCTCCTTCCTGCTCGGCCTGGCCGACGACGCACTGGTGACCGCCCAGCGACTCGGCTGGTGGGTCAGCCGCGCGCCGGAGCTCGAGGAGGACGTCGCCCTCGCCAACATCGGGCTCGACCAGCTCGGCCAGGCCCGTGGGCTGCTCACCGTCGTCGCGGACCTCGAGGGTGCCGGCCGCACCGAGGACGACCTGGCCTACCTCCGCGACCCCGAGGAGTTCCGCAACGTCGTGCTCGTCGAGCGGCCGCAGGCCGACTTCGCCGTCTGCGTGGTGCGGATGCTGCTGCTCGCCGCCTGGCAGCACGAGGTGTACGCCGCGCTGGCGGCGCGGGAGGGCCCAGCGCGGGGAGTCGCGGGCAAGGCGGTGAAGGAGGTGGCCTACCACCTCGACCACGCCCGACACTGGGTGCTCCGTCTCGGGGACGGCACCGACCTCTCCCACGACCGTGCCCAGTCCGCGCTCGACGCCGAGTGGCCGCACCTGCCCGAGCTGCTCGCCGCGGACCCGGCAGCCCCGGTCGACCCGGCCGGCCTCCACGAGGCGGTGCTCGACCACGTGGTGCCCGTGCTGACCGCGGCGACCCTCGTCGTGCCCGAGCTCGGCGCTCCTCCCGCCGACGGCGGAGGCCGCGCCGGGCGGCACACCGCCCACCTGGCCGAGCTGCTCGCCGAGATGCAGCAGGTCGCCCGCGCCCACCCGGGAGCCTCCTGGTGAGCCACACGCTGCTGCCCGCCTGGGACATCGCCGCGGCGGTCCCCGACCCCGAGCTCCCGGTCGTCACCATCGGCGACCTCGGGATCCTGCGCGACGTCACCGAGAACGACACCGGCTGCGTGCACGTGCAGATCACCCCGACCTACTCCGGCTGCCCGGCGGTCGAGACCATCCGCGAGGACCTCGTCGAGCGGCTCAGCTGCGCCGGCTACCGCCGGGTCGACGTCGAGACGGTGCTGTGGCCCTCGTGGACGACCGACTGGATCACCCCGCAGGGCCGCGCCCGCCTGGCGGCCTCGGGCATCGCCCCGCCGGCGCCGGTCGCCGCCGGGCCGGTCGACCTCGTGCTCGCCGTCCGCTGTCCCCGCTGCGGCAGCCACGAGACGCGCGAGCTCAGCCGCTTCGGCTCGACCGCGTGCAAGGCACTGCGCGTCTGCCGCACCTGCGCCGAGCCGTTCGACCACGTCAAGCCGATCTGAGGGGCCGCACGTGCCGTTCCACGCGCTCGAGGTCGCCGAGGTCGAGGAGCTGACCGACGAGGCCGTCGCGATCACCTTCCGCGTGCCGCCCGAGCTCGCCACGGCGTACGCCGCGAGACCGGGCCAGCACGTCTCGGTGCGGGCCGGCACCGACGAGACCCGGCGCTCCTACTCGCTGTGCTCGCCGGGCCCGGCCGGCTCCCTCCGGATCGGGGTCAAGCGGCTGCCGGGAGGGGCGTTCAGCGACGGGGTCGTCCCGCGGCTGCGGGCCGGCGACCGGCTGGAGGTGATGACGCCGTCGGGACGCTTCACCCCGACCATCGAGGCCACCGCGCACCGGCGCTACGGAGCGGTCGCCGCCGGATCGGGCATCACGCCGGTCCTGCCGATCGTCGCGGCGCTGCTGGAGGGCGAGCCGCACGCGCGGGTGACGCTGGTCCGCGCCGACCGGACCCTGCGGTCGGTCATGTTCCTCGACGAGGTGCACGACCTCAAGGACCGCTTCCCCGAGCGGCTGCAGCTCGTGCACGTGCTCTCGCGTGAGGAGCAGGACGTCGAGCTGCTGTCGGGCCGGCTGGACGGCGCGCGGATGACCCGGCTGGTCGAGGTGCTCGGACTGCAGGGGACCGACGAGTGGTTCGTCTGCGGGCCGCAGCCCCTGGTGGCCGAGCTGCAGCCGGTGCTGCCCGGCCGGGTGCACACCGAGCTCTTCCACGCCGAGCCCGCGCCGCGGTCCGCCGTGGTCGCGCCGGCCGTGGCGGGCGCCGCGCGGGTCGTCGTGCGCTGCGACGGGCGCAGCACGGCGATCGACCTGCGCCCGGACGGGCCGCCCGTCCTCGAGGCCGCGCTGGGGGTGCGGTCCGACCTGCCCTGGGCCTGTCGCGGCGGGGTGTGCGGCACCTGCCGCGCCCGCCTCGTCGAGGGGAGCGTCGCGATGGACACCGCCTGGGCGCTGGAGCCCGACGAGGTCGCCGCCGGGCACGTGCTGACCTGCCAGGCGCACCCGACCTCCGAGCGAGTGGTGCTCGACTTCGACGGGTGAATGGGGCTGGGTACCGTCGCGGCATGGAGATTCGCAACCTCGGAGCGAGCGGCCTGAAGATCTCGGCCATCTCGTACGGAAACTGGCTCACCCACGGATCCCAGGTCGAGGAGGACGCCGCGCTGGCCTGCGTGCGTCAAGCCCTCGACGAGGGGATCACCACCTTCGACACCGCCGACGTGTACGCCAACACCGCGGCCGAGACCGTGCTCGGCAAGGCACTGGCCGGCGAGCGGCGCGAGGGCCTGGAGATCTTCACCAAGGTCTACTGGCCCACCGGCCCGGGCAAGCACAACGACCACGGGCTGTCGCGCAAGCACATCATGGAGTCGATCAACGGCTCGCTGCAGCGGCTCGGCACCGACTACGTCGACCTCTACCAGGCGCACCGCTACGACTACGAGACCCCGCTCGAGGAGACGATGGAGGCCTTCGCTGACGTCGTCCACTCGGGCAAGGCGCTCTACATCGGCGTCTCGGAGTGGCGCGCGGAGGAGATCCGCGCCGCCCACGCGCTGGCCCGCGAGCTGCGGATCCCGCTGGTCTCCAGCCAGCCGCAGTACTCCATGCTCTGGCGCGTCATCGAGGCCGAGGTGGTCCCGACGTGCGAGGAGCTGGGGATCGGCCAGATCGTCTGGTCCCCGATCGCCCAGGGCGTGCTGACCGGCAAGTACCAGCCGGGCCAGGCCCCGCCGGAGGGGTCGCGCGCCACCGACAGCAAGGGCGGGGCCGACATGATCGGCCGCTGGATGCAGGACGACGTGCTCACCCGGGTCCAGCAGCTGCGCCCGATCGCCGAGGACGCCGGTCTGTCGATGTCGCAGCTGGCCGTGGCCTGGGTGCTGCAGAACGACAACGTCTCCTCGGCGATCATCGGAGCCAGCCGTCCCGAGCAGGTCACCGAGAACGTCAAGGCCGCCGGGGTCTCCCTCGACGACGCGGTGCTCAAGGCGATCGACGAGGTCCTCGACCCGGTCGTCGAGCGCGACCCCGCCAAGACGCAGTCGCCGGCCAGCCGACCCTCCTGAGGGTCGCTCGCCCGGACGCCCGTCGGGCCGGTCGCGAGACCGGCCCGACGGGCCCGAGGATCAGCGGTACTGGTCGGGCAGTTGCTGCCCGATCTTGACCTGGGCCTTGGGCAGCCGCATGAACTTCATCTGCATCGCGCGGGTGACGGCGTAGTACGTCGTGCCCTTGGTGCTCTCCTCGGGGAACCGGCGGGCGAGCTCGCGGCGCAGGCGGAAGCGCAGGAAGACCATGTCGAGCACCACCAGCAGCACTGTGCCGAACAGGATGGTGTTGCCGATCCCGGCCAGCCGGGTGTTCCCGGAGTAGCCGAGCACCATGGTGAGGATCAGCAGCGGGATCATCAGCTCGATGATCGAGAACCGGGTGTCGACGAAGTCGCGCACGAAGCGGCGCACCGGCCCGCGGTCGCGCGGCAGGTAGTAGCGCTCGTCACCGGCCTTCATCGCGGCGCGCACCTTCTGGCTGGACTCCGCACGGGCGCTGCGCTGGGCGCGGGCCATCTCCTTGCGGGTGCGCGGGGTCTTGGCGCGAGCCCGCGCGGCGGCCTCGGCCTCCTTGCGCGAGGGCGTGGGACGGCCCTTGCCGCCGACCTTGGTCGGGACGGGCTCGGGGGAGACGACGGTCTCTGGCTTGCTGCGACGGAACACGGAGGCCTTCTGCGTATGACGGACGGTGCTGGCCAGCCTACCGGCGCCTCGCCGCCGGTTGCCGTCGAGCCGTAGGGTGAGGTCCACACCGCAGGTCGTCTTGGAAGGGCCGTACCCGATGAGCTTGATGAAGCGCCTCAGCATGATCTTCCGCTCGAAGGCCAACAAGGCCCTCGACCGCGCGGAGGACCCGCGCGAGACGCTGGACTACAGCTACCAGCGTCAGCTCGACCTGCTCTCCAAGGTGCGCCGCGGCGTGGCGGACGTGGCGACGAGCCGCAAGCGCGTCGAGCTGCAGGTCAACCAGCTCGAGGCGCAGGCCGCCAAGCTGCAGGCCCAGGCCCAGAAGGCGATCGACATGGGCCGCGAGGACCTCGCCCGCGAGGCGCTGACCCGCAAGTCGGCGCTCTCGGGCCAGATCAACGACCTGCGCACCCAGCAGGCGCAGCTCCAGGGCGAGGAGGAGAAGCTCACCCTCGCCCAGCAGCGGCTGCAGGCCAAGGTGGAGTCCTTCCGCACCCGCAAGGAGACGATCAAGGCGACGTACACCGCCGCCGAGGCCCAGACCCGCATCAACGAGGCGATGTCCGGCATCGGCGACGAGATGGGCGACGTGGGTGCGGCCATCGAGCGTGCCGAGGACAAGACCGCGCAGATGCAGGCCCGCGCCGGCGCCATCGACGAGCTGATCGCCTCCGGCGCGCTGGACGACGCGAGCTCGCTCAACCGCGGCGACGACATCGCCCGCGAGCTCGAGGCGATGAGCTCCCAGTCCGACGTCGAGGCCGAGCTGGCCCGGATGAAGGGCCTCGACGCCCCGGCCGCGCCGGACGCGATCGAGGCCGGCGGCTCTACTAGCGACGACATCCTCGTGGCGGAGCCGGAGAAGGTGGAGCGCCCCCGCGAGGAGGGCTGACCGCCGTCGCCGACCGCGGGTCCGGTCCGCCGGACCCGCTCAGGCTGCTCTTGGGGTGGCACGCGAGACTGGGGCCATGGCCAAGTCGCGGTTCGTGGGTGATCCCGGGCTGACCGCCCGGATGACCCTGGTGATGTTCCTGCTGGGCGGCCTTTTCGTCGCCCTCATCGTGGGGCTGATGTACGCCTTCAGCAGCTCCCCGGGCATCGCCCTGCTCATCGGCGTCGCCGGCCTCGGCATCGCCTGGTACCAGTGGTGGTCCTCCGACTCGGTGGCGATGCGCGCGATGCGTGCTCGCGAGGTGACCCCGGCCGAGGCCCCCGAGCTGCACGGCATGATCGACCGGCTCTGCGCGCTCGCCGACATGCCCAAGCCGCGGGTGGGCATCGCCGACATGGCCATCCCGAACGCCTTCGCCACCGGACGGTCGCCGAACCGCTCCGTCGTCTGCGTCACGACCGGGATCCTGGGCACGCTGACCGCCGAGGAGCTCGAGGGCGTCCTGGCCCACGAGCTGTCCCACGTGGCGCACCGCGACGTCCTCGTGATGACCGTGGCGTCCTCCGCCGGGATCGTCGCCGGCATGCTCACCCAGGGGGCGCAGTACGGCGCGATGTTCGGCGGCAACCGTCGCGACAACAACAACGGCCTGCCGGTCTGGCTGCTCGTGCTGGTGATCAGCATGGTCACCTACGCCATCAGCTTCCTGCTGCTCAAGGTGCTCTCCCGCTACCGCGAGCTGTCGGCCGACCGGGCCGGCGCCTACCTCACCATGAAGCCGCACGCCCTCGCCTCGGCGCTGCAGAAGATCACCGGCGAGATGAACACCATCCCGCAGCGCGACCTGCGCGCCTCCCAGTCGATGAACGCCTTCTTCATCGCCCCCGCGGTCAAGGGCATCTCCCTGCGCACGCTCACCTCGACCCACCCCTCGCTCGAGCAGCGGCTAGAGCAGCTGGCCGAGATCCAGTCCGAGCTCGGCCGGCCGGGCGCCTGATGGGCTTCCTCGACTCGATCCTCGGGCGGTCGAAGCCGAAGCAGGCGAACCTCGACGCCCTGTTCATGGTGCCCAGCGCCGCGATCACCCTGCAGACGACCCTCGGCCTGGTGCCGACCGGCGACGGCTCGGTCTGCTACCGAGCCGCGGCCGGTGCCGGCTTCAGCCAGACCCAGGGCGACGTGCTCGCGCTGCTGCGCGACGCCGCGGACGCGCCCGCGGTCGAGGTCACCAGCGACTCCTTCGGCTTCACCTGGCTGCAGGTCCACCGGGACGCGTCGGAGACGAGCGGGCTGTGCACCGACCTGCACGCGGTCAACACGGGCCTGGAGGCCGAGGGCTTCGGGCCCGCGCTGCTGTGCTCGCTGGTCCCCTTCGCCGACGCGAGCGGTCGCCGGGTGGGCCTGGTCTACCTCTACAAGCAGGGCACCTTCTACCCGTTCGCGCCCCAGCCGGGTCGCGCGCAACAGCGCGACAACCTGCTGGAGATCCAGGTCCGTGACGTGCTGGCGGCCGAGCTGCCGGTGGAGCGGGACATGTCGCGGTGGCTGGCCATCTGGGGCGCGCCCGGCCTCTGACCGACGTGACGTCCACGACGTCGCCGGCGCGTCACCCGGGGGCGCCTCGGTCGTTCACCAGGGAGCGGCCGGGTCCGGGAGCAGCGCCGTACGATCTCACCCACCCCCCGAGCCTGTAGGAGCCGCGCGTGTCCGTCACGCACGAGACCGACGATGTCCGCGTCGCCCAGATCGGCGAGTACCAGATCATCACGCGGCCACCCCGCAAGGACCTGGTCGCACTCGTCGAGATCGCGGCGCAGGTCGCCCGCGTGCCGCTGGCGACCATCAACCTGATCACCGACACCCACCAGCACCAGATCGCCACGTCGGGCTTCGACGCCTCGGTCTGCGCCCGCGAGGACTCGATGTGCAACCTGGTGCTGCACGACCCCGAGCCGGTGGTGGTCGAGGACGCCAGCCTGGACCCGCGGTTCGCCGACAACCCCTTCGTCACCGGGCAGATCGGCGACGTCCGCTTCTACGCCACCCACCAGCTGCGCACGCCCAAGGGCGTCGTCATCGGCACGCTGTGCGTCTTCGACACCGAGCCCCGGACGATCACCGCCGAGCAGGAGCAGGCGCTGCGTGCCCTCGCCGACCGGGTCGTGGACCTGCTCGAGCTCGAGCTGCGCACCCGCGAGCTGAGTGCGTCGGTCGGCCGCCTCGAGGAGGTCCAGGCCGAGCTCAAGCGGTCCAACGAGCAGCTCGCGGCGTTCGCCGGCCAGGTCAGCCACGACCTGCGCAACCCGCTGACCGCGGTGTCGATGGCGCTGCGGATGCTCTCCGACGAGCTCGCGGAGCGCGACGTGCAGCGCGAGTCCGGCCTCCAGTACCTCCTGGCCCGGGCCATCAGCGGTTCGAGCCGGATGCAGTCGCTCATCGACGACCTCCTGGCCTTCGCGCGCCTCGGCGGTGAGCTGCAGCGCCGTCCGGTCGACCTCGCGGTCGTCATGCGCGAGGTGACCGAGGACCTGAGCGCCGCGCTCGAGGGCGCGACCCTCGAGGTCGAGGACCTGCCGGTCGTCACCGGCGACGCGGTGCAGCTGCGCGCGGTGCTGCAGAACCTGGTGGCCAACGCCGCGAAGTTCACGCGGCCGGGGGAGAAGGCCCACGTGTCGGTCTGCTCGTACCGCCGGGGGGACTCGTGGCGGATCGAGGTGGTCGACCGCGGCATCGGCGTGCCCGCCGGTCAGCGCCTGCGGGTCTTCCAGCCGCTGGCCCGGGTCGACGACTCCGTCGAGGGCTCCGGGATCGGGCTGACCACCTGCCGGCGCATCGTCGAGGCGCACGGCGGCCGGATCGGGCTCGAGGAGTCGCCGTACGGCGGCACCACGGCGTGGTTCGAGCTGCCCGCCTGATCAGTCCTTCTGGGTGCGTCCGGGGAGCGCGAGCATCCGCTCGAGGGCGACCAGCGCCCACTTCTCGGTCTCGGGGTCGACGGTGATCTGGTTGACGACGTTGCCGGCGACCAGGTTCTCCAGCGCCCACACGAAGTGCGGCAGGTCGATCCGGTTCATCGTCGAGCAGTAGCAGACCGTCTTGTCGAGGAAGACGATGTTCTTGTCCGGGTGGGCCTCGGCGAGCCGCTTGACCAGGTTCAGCTCCGTGCCGATGGCCCAGCTCGAGCCGGACGGAGCGGCCTCGATCGTCTTGATGATGAACTCCGTGGACCCGACGAGGTCGGCCTTGAGCACCACCTCGTGCTGGCACTCGGGGTGCACCAGGATGTTGACGTCCGGGATGGTCGCCCGCAGCTCGTCGACGACGGCGGGGGAGAAGCGGCCGTGCACCGAGCAGTGGCCCTTCCACAAGATCATCCGCGCGTCGCGCAGCTGCTCGGCGGTGAGGCCGCCGTTCGGGCGCAGCGGGTTCCACACCACGCAGTCCTCGAGGGTCAGGCCCATCTTCTGCACGGCGGTGTTGCGACCCAGGTGCTGGTCGGGCAAGAACAGGATCTTGGCGTCCGGCTTCTGCTCGAAGGCCCACTCCAGCGCCACCTCGGCGTTGCTGGAGGTGCACACGACGCCGCCGTTGCGGCCGCAGAAGGCCTTGATGTCGGCACTGGAGTTCATGTACGTCACCGGGACGACCGAGTCGACGACGCCGGCGTCGGCGAGGGCGTCCCAGGCGTCCTCGACCTGGGCGAGCCGCGCCATGTCGGCCATCGAGCAGCCGGCCGCGAGGTCGGGCAGGACGACCTTCTGGTCGGGTCCGGTGAGGATGTCGGCCGACTCGGCCATGAAGTGCACGCCGCAGAAGACGATGTACTCCGCCTCCGGACGCGCCGCGGCGTCCCGGGCCAGCTTGAAGGAGTCGCCGGTGACGTCGGCGAAGGCGATGACCTCGTCACGCTGGTAGTGGTGGCCCAGCACGAACACCCTGTCGCCCAGGGCCTCCTTGGCCGCCCGGGCCCGCGCCACCAGGTCGGGGTCGGAAGGGGCGGGCAGGTCGCCCGGGCAGTCCACGCCGCGCTCCGAGACGCGGTCGGTGCCACGACCGAGCGGGAGCAGGGGGAGGTCGACGGTCGTCATGGTGGGGATCCTATTCGCGGGGCCTCCGCTGCGCTCACAGAAGCGCGCCCGAGTGGACGTACGGCGCCGGCGGCCGCATCCCGCGCAGCCCCAGGTAGCCGTCCTGGTGGAGCTCCAGGCCTGCGGCGAACCCGACGTCGAGCGCCCACTGGTTGGCGCCGGTGACGTGGGCGACGCCGACCGGGCCCGGTACCTCCGCGAGCGCGGCCCAGAGCAGGCGGCTCGCCGTGCGGCGGTCGGAGGCGGCGAGGAGGGCCGGGCCGCGCTCGTCGAGGTAGGCGTAGCCGCGCCCGGTCGAGGTGTCGGAGACCAGCAGCCTCCAGGTGCGCAGCATCAGCTCGTGGTCCGGTCCGTGGCCGGCCCCGCGGGCCAGCCGGTCGAGGGAGTCCATCAGGTCGACGTCGCCGGCGGAGCCGTCGCGCACCTTGTCCACGACGGGGACCGCACTGCGGTCGACGGTGCCGGAGAGCCGCATCTGCGGGTGCAGCTCGAAGCCGGCGCGGTGGTAGAGCCGCACCGCCCGGGCGTCCACCGAGGAGGACAGCATGCCGCGCAGGCAGGCCCGCCCGTGGTCGAGCGCCGCGGCGAGGAGCGGGCGGCCGATGCCCCGGCCCTGGTGGCCCGGCAGCACGGCGTACGTCGCCAGGCACCACAGCGTCTCGCGCCGCAACGACGTGGCGATGCCGACCACGCCGGAGGCGTCCTCGGCGACCCAGCACCCGCCGGGGTCGGTGCGCACCAGGTGGCGCGTGCGCTCGATCCAGGTCGCCCGGTGGGCGGCGGTGCGGCGCGCGGGCTCCGGACCGCTCACGCGACGCACGCGCGTGTCGAGCTCGAAGAAGCCCTCGTCGCTCACCCGCTCCGCGCCCTCGACGTCGTCCGCGGTCATCGGCCGGATGATCAGGTCGCCCACGCAGCGACCCTAGGCGCGGCCCGGGGGCGCTTCGGACAGGGTCGCGTCGGACAGGATGGCCGCATGCGCATCCTGGTGGCCCCGGACAAGTTCGCGGGCACGCTCACCGCCGTCGAGGCGGCCGACTCCATCGCGGCCGGTTGGCGACGGCAGGCACCGCTCGACGAGCTCGACCTGTGCCCGATGGCCGACGGCGGACCCGGGTTCGTGGACGTGCTGCACGCCGCCCTCGGCGGCGACCTGCTCGCGGCCACGGTGCGCGGGCCGCTCGGCGAGCCCGTCCCCGCGACGCTGCTGATGGCCGGTGCCACGGCGTACGTCGAGAGCGCGCAGGCGTGCGGGCTGCACCTCACGGGCGGGGAGCGGGCCGAGGAGGCGTCGACGTACGGCGTGGGCGAGCTCGTCGCCGCGGCCGTGGCCGCCGGTGCGGAGGAGGTCGTCGTCGGCCTCGGCGGCAGCGGGACCAACGACGGGGGAGCCGGGCTGCTCGCCGCGCTCGGGGCGTCTGCGGACCGCCCCCTGGACGCCGGGGCGGCCGGTCTTGCCGGGATCACCGGCGTCGCGCTGCCCGACCTTCCGGTGCGGCTGGTGGCCGCCACGGACGTCGACAGCCCGCTGACCGGGCTGTTCGGCGCGACGAAGACCTTCGGACCCCAGAAGGGCATCCCCGAGGAGCGGCTGCCCGCCCTCGACGGGGTGCTCGAGGAGCTGGCCGTCGCCGTCGACCGACGCACGTCGCTGGAGAAGGGCGCGGGGGCCGCCGGCGGCCTCGGCTTCGCCCTCCTCGCCCTGGGAGCCCGGCGGGCTCCGGGCATCGAGCTGGTCGCGGACGCCGTCGGGCTGGCCCGGCGCGCGCGGGCGGCCGACCTCGTGGTGACCGGGGAGGGGGCGTTCGACTTCTCCAGCCGCTCGGGCAAGGTGCCGTACGGCGTCGCCGCGACCGCCGGCGAGGCGCTGCGCCCGTGCGTGGCCCTGGCCGGCCAGGTGCTCGTCGGGGCGCGCGAGATGCGCGCGCTCGGCGTGGAGTCGGCGTACTCGCTCGTGGACCTGGTGGGCGAGCAGCGGGCCTTCGCCGACCCCGCCGGCTCGCTCGCCGACCTCGCCGCCCGGGTCGCCCGGACGTGGTCCAGGGAATAACCGTCCGTGTGCGACGATTGATCCGTTCGACACGCAGCACCGTCCCCGCTATCCCTTGGGAGCAACGACATGACCGAGCAGGTGGACACCCCCACTGAGCGCCGCACCGACCAGATCAACCTGAGCGAGGTCGCGGCCACGAAGGTGAAGACCCTCCTCGAGCAGGAGGGCCGCGACGACCTCGCGCTGCGCATCTCCGTGCAGCCCGGTGGCTGCTCGGGCCTGCGCTACCAGCTCTTCTTCGACGAGCGCACCCTCGACGGTGACGTCACCACCGACTTCGACGGCGTGACCGTCGTGGTCGACCGGATGAGCGTCCCCTACCTCAACGGCGCGATGATCGACTTCGTCGACAGCATCGAGAAGCAGGGCTTCACGATCGACAACCCGAACGCGACCGGCTCCTGCGCCTGTGGAGACTCTTTCCACTGATCGAGGACGCGCCAGCGGACTCGATCGCTGGTGGTCGAGCGAGCCGCGCGGCTGAGGAACGAAGCCGCGACCGGCGTGTCGAGACCCGGTGAGGTGCCCGCCCAGGGTGCGACCGCAGCACGACGAGAGAAGGGCCCCCGCCAGCAGGCGGGGGCCCTTCTTCGTGTTCGCCGCGCAGAAGGCCTGCGCGGCCCCGCTCAGTCCAGGTGCAGGTGCAGCGCGTTCGCGAGCCGCTGGGCGGCCTCGTCGACGCGGATGTCGCGCTTGGCGACCTCGCGCGGGAACTCGTCGAAGTGGATGCTCGGCACGGGGCCGACCGCGGCGCGGGCGGCCCGGGCGAGCGGCAGGTGCGCGCCGGTCGCCAGGCAGTCGGCGTGCATCTCCTGGAGCGTGGCGGCGTCGTCGTACGCGCGGCGCGGGGAGGGGGCGGGAGTCGTCATGCTCGCGACGCTAGGGGCTACCGCGGGGTAGTCCTACGAGTACCGCTCGGTAGTGTTCCGTGTCATGCCTTCACCTCGGCCGCTGCTCATCGCCGGCTCGATCGCCACGGACCACCTGATGACCTTCCAGGGGAAGTTCGAGGACTCCCTCGTGGTCGAGCAGCTGCACAAGCTGTCGGTCTCGTTCCTGGTCGACGACCTGGAGATCCGGCGTGGCGGCGTGGCCCCGAACATGTGCTTCGGCCTGGGGCGGCTCGGCCTGCGCCCGGTGCTGGTCGGCGCGGCCGGCGAGGACTTCGGTGACTACCGCTCGTGGCTGGAGCGCCACGGGGTGGACTGCTCCCACGTGCGGATCTCCGACTCCAAGCACACCGCGCGGTTC
The DNA here is from genome assembly GCF_030506255.1 of Nocardioides sp. Arc9.136. NCBI lineage: Bacteria > Bacillati > Actinomycetota > Actinomycetes > Propionibacteriales > Nocardioidaceae > Nocardioides > Nocardioides sp. Arc9.136. The sequence goes on from NZ_CP113431.1 coordinate 1,587,293, forward strand.
GTGTGCACCACCGACACCACCATGGCTCAGTTCGCGTCGTTCTACCCCGGCGCGATGGCCGAGGCCCGGCTCATCGAGCTCGCCCCCATCGTGGCCGTGGTGGGGGAGCCCGAGTACGTCCTGATCGGTGCCGACGACCCCGACGGCATGCTGCGCCACACCGACGAGTGCCGCCAGCGGGGCTACCGGTTCATCGCCGACCCCAGCCAGCAGCTCGCCTTCGGCGAGGGCGACCTCATCCGCCGCCTCGTCGACGGGGCCGCCCTGCTCTTCTCCAACGAGTACGAGTCGCACCTGATCGAGCAGAAGACCGGCTGGTCGGCCGCGGAGGTCCTCGACCGCGTCGGCGTCCAGGTGACCACCCTGGGCGCGGACGGCGTGCGGGTGCACCGCAAGGGGGAGCCCGACATCGTGCTGCCCGCGGTGCAGGACGTGAAGGCGGTGGAGCCGACCGGTGTCGGCGACGCCTTCCGCGCGGGCTTCCTCGCCGCGCTGAGCTGGGAGGTCGGCCTCGAGCGGGCCGCGCAGGTCGGCTGCGTGCTCGCGGCGTACGTCGTGGAGACGGTCGGCACGCAGGAGTACTCCTTCACCGGCGAGCAGTTCCTCGCGCGGCTCGAGCAGGCGTACGGCGCCGACGCGGCCGCCGACGTCCGCCCGCACCTGTCCTGACGCACCTGTCCTGCCCGCACCGGCTCAGCCGGTGCGGCGGACCAGGTAGCGCGGGGCGCCGTCGTCGGCGGTGTCCTCGCCGACGTACTCCTGCCCGCGCATACGGCACCACGCCGGGACGTCGGTCCGGGCGGCGACGTCGGTCGCGACGACCGCCAGGACCTCTCCCACGGCCACCTCGGCCACGCGGCGGCCGAGGTGGATGATCGGCAGCGGGCAGAGCAGGCCGCGGCAGTCCAGCTCCAGCGCGACCGCGGGGGAGCCCGGCGACTCCGTCACAGCCCCACCTCGGACCGGATCCCCGCGACCACCTCGGGCAGTGCGGCGAGGAAGCCCTCGACCTCCGCCTCGGTGGTCCCGCGGGCCAGGGAGACCCGCACGTTACCGTGGGTGAGCGCCCCCATCGCCGCGAGCACGTGGCTGGGCTCGAGGGTCGAGGCGGTGCACGCCGACCCGCTCGCGACGCCGTGACCGCGCCGGTCGAGGCCGTCGACCAGCGCCTCGCCGTCGACGTAGAGGCAGGAGAAGGTCACGAGGTGGGGGAGCCGGTCGCGGGGGTCGCCGACCACCTCGGTGTCGGGGACCGCTGCCACCGCGGACCGGACCCGGTCGACCAGGGCGGCCTGGCGCCGGCCGACCTCCTCGCGCTCCGCCACGACGGCCTGCAGGGCCGCGGCGGCGGCCAGGGCCGCCGGGACGTTCTCGAAGCCCGTGCTCCGCTCGTCGACCCGGTCGTCGCCGGGGAACGGGTTGCGCCAGCGTGCCCCCTTGCGGACGAGGAGGAGCCCGACCCCGGCCGGGCCGCCCCACTTGTGCGCCGAGGCGGCCGCGGCGTCCCAGCCGGCCGCGAGGGGCAGGCGACCGGTGGAGGCGCAGGCGTCGACGAACAGGGGCACGCCGGTGCCGGCGAGCGCCGCCGCCACCTCGGCCACGGGCTGGACGGTCCCCACCTCGTGGTTGGCCGCCTGGACGGCCGCGACGGCCACGCCGTCCGCCGACGCGGCGCGCCGGACGTCGGCGGGGTCGACCCGTCCGAGCCGGTCGACGCCGACGGCCACGTGGTCCCCGGGGACCCACGCGGCCGCGTGCAGCACCGCGGAGTGCTCGACCGCGCTGTGCACCACCGCGTCGCCGTGCCGCGCCCGCCCGGCGCGCAGCCCGAGGAGCCCGCGGTGCACCGCGTCGGTGCCCGAGGAGGTGAACGTGACCTCGTCGGGGCGGACCTCCAGGCACTCGGCGACGACCTCGCGGGCGTTGTCCAGCAGCAGTCGCGAGGTGCGTGCGGCGCGGTGCCGCCGACGGGGGTCGGCGTACCCCTGGTCGAGCGCGGCGAGGAGCGTCTCCCGCGCCGCCGGGTGCAGGGGCTCGGCGGACGCCGCGTCGAGGTAGCCGCCCGCTCCGGTCCCCGAGGACGTCGCGGGTCGGGAGCCAGGGGTCACAGCCCGAACATAGACGACCCCCGGGGTCCTCCCAGCGACTGGTTGAAGTAGTCTTCGACCTACTCGTGACCACCCAAGAGGAAGGCTCGTTCGTGGGTCTGCAACTCCCCCCGCGAGGGGTCGGGAAGGCCGGGCGCGGGCGCCGGGCGCCCCTGCTCGCCGCCGTTCTCGGCGTCGCCGTCGTGCTGCTCGCCGGGTGCTCCTCGGAGAACCGTGACGACTGGAAGAACCTGGCCATGCCCTCGCCGGCCACGGAGCAGGGTGAGCACACCCTCGCGCTGTGGCAGGGCGCCTGGGTAGCCGCCCTCCTGACCGGTGTCGTCGTCTGGGCCCTGATCTTCTGGGTCGTGTGGCGCTACCGCCGCCGCAGCGACGACGAGATCCCGATCCAGACGCGCTACAACCTGCCGCTGGAGATCTTCTACACCGTCGCGCCGATCATCATGGTGATCGTGTTCTTCTCGCACACGGTGCGGGTGCAGAACGTCGTCCTCGACGACCCGACGCCGGACAACACCGTCGAGGTCGTCGGCCAGCAGTGGTCGTGGACGTTCAACTACGGCCTCGGCGAGCAGGACCCGGCCGCGAACGACGAGGTGACCGACGACGAGTACGCCTACGACGAGTACGCCTACACGGCCGGCACGGCCTCGGACATGCCGACGCTCGTGCTGCCCGTCGACCAGACCACGCGCTTCAACCTGTACTCGCCCGACGTCATCCACGACTTCGGCGTGCCCGCGTTCCTCATGAAGATGGACGTGATCCCCGGTCGGGTGAACCACTACCAGGTCACCCCCACCGAGATCGGCGAGTACTCCGGCAAGTGCTACGAGCTCTGCGGTGTCTACCACTCGCGGATGCTGTTCAACGTCCAGGTGGTGAGCCAGGAGGACTACGCCGCCTACCTCGAGGACCTCGAGGCGTCCGGCAACACCAGTGACGGCCCGCTGATCGGCGGCGAGAACGCCGACAGCCAGGTCGGCCTCACCACCGAGGGCGACGAGTACGGCGAGGGAGACGCAGAATGACCGCCACAGCAGCACGCACGGCCGACATGACGGTCGCGCGGAAGCCCCTGGGGCAGCAGCTGGTCCGGATCATGACCACGACGGACCACAAGCTGATCGGCAAGCTGTACCTCGGCACGTCGTTCTTCTGGTTCATCGTCGGCGGCCTGATGGCGCTGCTGATCCGTTCCGAGCTCGCCTTCCCGGGCCAGCAGGTCGTGAACGACGAGCTGTACAACCAGCTCTTCACCATGCACGGCACGATCATGCTGCTGCTCTTCGCGACGCCGCTGTTCTTCGGCTTCGCCAACGTGATCATGCCGATCCAGATCGGCTCGCCCGACGTGGCGTTCCCCCGCCTGAACATGTTCAGCTACTGGCTGTTCCTGTTCGGCGGACTGATCGCCGCCTCCGGCTTCCTCACCCCGCAGGGCGCGGCCGACTTCGGCTGGTACGCCTACACCCCGCTGAGCGACGCGGTCCGCTCGCCCAGCGTCGGCGGCGACCTGTGGATCATGGGCCTCTACCTGGCCGGTCTGGGCACGATCCTGGGTGCGGTCAACTTCATCACCACGATCATCTCGATGCGTGCGCCGGGCATGACCATGTTCCGGATGCCGCTGTTCACGTGGAACACGCTGATCACCAGCCTGCTGGTGCTCATCGCCTTCCCGATCCTGGCCGGCGCGCTGCTGATGCTGGAGGCAGACCGACAGCTCGGCGCCCACGTCTTCGACCCGTCACACGGCGGATCGATCCTGTGGCAGCACCTGTTCTGGTTCTTCGGCCACCCCGAGGTGTACATCATCGCGCTGCCGTTCTTCGGCATCGTGACCGAGATCCTGCCGGTCTTCAGCCGCAAGCCGATCTTCGGCTACGTCGGCCTGGTCGGCGCGACCCTGGCGATCGCGATCCTCTCGGTCGCGGTGTGGGCCCACCACATGTTCGTCACCGGGGCGATCGACCTGCCGTTCTTCTCCGGCATGACGTTCCTGATCGCGGTGCCGACCGGCGTGAAGTTCTTCAACTGGATCGGCACGATGTGGGGCGGGTCGGTGTCCCTGGACACCCCGATGCTGTGGAGCTTCGGCTTCCTCATCACCTTCCTCTTCGGTGGCCTCACCGGCATCATCCTGGCGAGCCCGCCGCTGGACTTCCACGTCACCGACTCCTACTTCGTGGTCGCGCACTTCCACTACGTCGTCTTCGGCACCGTGGTGTTCGCGATGTTCGCCGGCTTCTACTTCTGGTGGCCGAAGATGACCGGCCGGATGCTCGACGAGCGCCTGGGCAAGGTCCACTTCTGGCTGCTCTTCGTCGGCTTCCACACCACGTTCCTCGTCCAGCACTGGCTGGGTGTGGAGGGCATGCCGCGCCGGTACGCCGACTACCTGCCCGAGGACGGCTTCACCGCCCTCAACCAGGTCTCGACGATCGGCTCGTTCCTGCTCGCCGCCTCGACGCTGCCGTTCTTCTACAACGTCTACATCTCCGCCCGCGGGCCGAAGGTGCTCGTCGACGACCCGTGGGGCTGGGGCCGCTCGCTGGAGTGGGCCACCAGCTGCCCGCCGCCGCGCCACAACTTCGTCACCATCCCGCGGATCCGCTCGGAGTCGCCGGCGTTCGACCTGCACCACCCCGAGGTCGCGGCGCTGGAGATGGAGCAGAACAAGGCGGCCAGCGAGGGCGGCTTCGCCGACGCTCCTGACATGGAGGGCCGGGCCAGCCTGCTCGACGAGCGCACGCCGAACAACGAGGAGAACGACCGATGAAGTCCGAGGCCTGGATCTTCGCGATCTGCACCGTCTTCCTGGTGCTGGTCACCCCGGCGTACTGGTTCGTCACCTCGGCCAGCGACAACGGCGGCGACTGGACGGGCACCTCGGCGCTCGTCATGACCACCCTGCTGGTGGCGATGGTGACCCTCTACCTGGGCTTCCACGCCCGGAAGATGGACCCGCGTCCCGAGGACCTCAAGGACGCCGAGATCGCCGACGGCGCGGGGGAGCTCGGCTTCTTCCCGCCGTACTCCTGGTGGCCGCTGTGGTGCGCCTCGACCCTCGCGGTGTGCGTGTTCGGCATCGCGACCGGCGCCTGGTGGCTGTTCATCATCGGCGGCGTGCTCGGCGCGGTCGCGCTGAGCGGCTGGATCTTCGAGTACTACCGGGGCGAGCACGCCCACTGAGGCACCGCTGACGCAGCTCCCACGAGACCCCGCGACCCGGACGCAACCCGGGCGCGGGGTTTCGCGTCTCCTCTGTGTCAGCCGTTAACCTCGAGGAGCACGCCGGCCCCGCGCCGGAGCCTTCCCCCCGAACCGCCGTGGAGTCCTGCATGTCCGAGCGTCGTGTCCGACCCAGCCGAGCGCGCGCCCGTCGGGGCGCAGCGGTCGCTGCGACCCTGGCCCTCTCCGCCTCCCTCCTCGCGGCGTGCGACAGCAGCGGGGGAGCGACCGCCGAGGGGCCCGACGGCGCGCAGACCACCGCGGCCGCCGGCGAGAGCACTCCCGCGGCACGGATCGAGGTCAACGTCCGCGGCGGCGCCCGCGCCGTCCCGGTCGACCGGGTCGTCGAGCTGGACGTCACCGACGGTGAGCTGCGGTCGGTCGCCCTCGCGCCCGCGGGCGGCCCGACCGAGGAGGCCGGACCCGTCGAGGGCGCCATCGCCGAGGACGGCACCACCTGGCGCGCGGACGACCGGCTGGAGCCGGGCACGGACTACCTCCTGCGCGCCCGGGTCGAGGACGCCGCGGGCGCGACCGCGCGGCGCACGGTCCGCTTCCGCACCGCGGACCTGACCCTGGACCAGCAGACCTACCCCTCGGTGGCCCCGCTCGACGGCGAGACCGTCGGCGTCGGCATGCCGGTCATCGTCACCTTCGACGTCCCGGTCACCGACCGCGCCTCCATCGAGAGGCACCTCTCGGTCGACACCAGCCCGGCGCAGCCGGGGACGTGGCACTGGATGAGCGACAACGAGGTGCACTACCGGCCGAAGAAGTACTGGAAGCCCGGCACCGAGGTGAGCGTCGACGTCGACGTCAACAGCGTGCCCGCCGGCGGCGGCATCTACGGCCAGATGAGCCGGACGGTCGACTTCACCGTGGGCGACGCGCACGTCTACCGGGTCGACGCCCAGGCCCACCACATGAAGGTCTTCTCCAACGGCAAGCTCCTGCGCACCATCCCGGTCACGACCGGCAAGCCCGGGTTCACCACCCGCTCGGGCACCAAGGTCATCATCGAGAAGTTCGACGTCAAGCGGATGAACTCCGAGACCGTCGGCATCGCCGCCGGCAGCGCGGAGGCCTACGACATCGACGACGTGCAGTGGGCGATGCGCCTGACGTACTCCGGGGAGTTCATCCACGCGGCGCCGTGGTCGGTCGGCTCGCAGGGCTACGCCAACGTCAGTCACGGCTGCACGGGCCTCAGCACCGCCGACGCCGGCTGGCTCTACGCCATGAGCCGCCGCGGCGATGTCGTCGAGTACGTCGGCACCGACCGGCAGATGACCCTCGACAACGGGTACGGCGACTGGAACGCCTCCTGGGGCGAGTACCGCGCGGGCTCGGCGCTCGGCTGACCCCGGCCCGCGCCGCCCCTCAGCCGGTGGCGAGCAGCTCCCGGACCCGTGGCGCGACCTCGGTGCCGTACAGCCCGATGCACTCCATCAGGTGCTCGTGCGGCAGCGGGCCGTGGGAGTACTTGAGGTCGAAGCGGTCGATCCCGAGCGTCCGCACGGTGCCGGCGATCTTCTGCGCCACCGTCTCGGGGGAGCCGACGAAGAGCGCGCCGTGGTCGGCCTCGGCGTCCAGCTGGTCGCGGGTGGCGGGCGGCCAGCCGCGCTCGCGGCCGATCCGGTCCCGGTTGGCCTTGAAGTGCGGGAACAGGCGGTCGCGGGCTTCGGCGTCCGTGGGCGCCACGAAACCGGGGGAGTGCACCCCGACCGGCAGCCCCGGCTGGCCGAGCTCGTCGAGGGCCCGCCGGTAGAGGTCGACGTACGGCGCGAAGCGGGCCGGCTCGCCGCCGATGATCGCCAGCATGAGCGGCAGGCCGTACCGGGCCGCCCGGACGACGGACTCCGGTGAGCCGCCGACGGCGACCCAGCTGCGCAGCGGCTCGGCGGGCCGCGGCCAGACCTGCGCGTCGACCAGGGGGCGGCGCGTGCTGCCCTCCCAGCTCAGCGGACGGCCCTCGGCGGCGGCCGCCCGGAGGCGTGCGAAGAGGTCCAGCTTCTCGCTGAAGAGCACCTCGTAGTCGGCGAGGTCGAAGCCGAAGAGCGGGAAGGACTCGGTGAAGGAGCCGCGCCCGAGCGTCACCTCCGCCCGGCCGCCGGAGAGCGCGTCGATGGTGGCGAAGCGCTCGAGCACCCGCACCGGGTCGTCCGAGCTGAGCACCGTCACGGCCGAGCCGAGCAGGATCCGCTCGGTGGTGGTGGCCAGGCCGGCCAGCACGATGTCGGGTGCCGAGACGGCGTAGTCGTCGCGGTGGTGCTCACCGACGCCGAACGCGTCGACCCCGACGGCGTCGGCGAGGCGGCCCTGCTCCAGCACGTCACGCACCACCTGCGCGTGGGGGAGGAGGGCACCGTCGGGGCCGACGGTGACGTCGCCGAAGGTGTCGAGCCCGAGCTGGATGTCCATGGTGCTCCTGTCGTGCGTGGCGGCGTGGCCGGGAGGTCCCCGGGGAAAGGGCGAGGGCCCCGGCCGCTGGTGCGGTCCGGGGCCCTCGACCCGTGGTGCTGGTGCTCCTGGTGACGCCTCGGCGTCAGTGGTCCCCGCGCAGCGAGTCGCCCTCGACGGCGTGGTGGCCGTCGAACTGGTGACCGTCGGCGGAGACGCCCTCGAGCTCGCCGTGGGCGGAGTGCTCCTCGGCGGCGTGGTGGTGCGCCTCCTCGAGCTCGGCCGCGGTCGGCTTCTGCACGTTGTCGGCGTACCAGAGGGTCTGCAGCTTCGTGCGGAGCCCGCTCAGCCGGCCCTTGGGCGCCGGGACGCCGTTGGGGTCGAAGGAGCTGGTGGTGCCGCCGAGGAGCGCCGGGTCGCGGTCACGAGCCGTGATCGCGTACGCCTTCGCGGTGTCGACCGGCAGGTGCCGCTCGCTGTAGCCACCCTCCGGCGAGCGCATGATGACGCCCGTCTCGTAGCCGTGCAGCAGCTTCTCGTTGTCCTGGCGCTGGAGCGAGATGCACCAGCGGCGGGTGATGATGAAGGCGATGACGGGTCCGATGAACACCGCAGCACGCATGAAGTACGTGATCTGGTTGATGCTCAGGTGCAGCTTGATCGCGATGATGTCGTTGCCGCCCGCGGCCCAGAAGAGGCCGTAGAGCGTCATCAGCGCGACCATCACCGCGGTGCGGGTCGGGGCGTTGCGCGGGCGCTGGAGCAGGTGGTGCTCGCGCTTGTCACCGGTGATCCACGCCTCCAGGAACGGCAGGAGGAGCAGCACGGTGAACAGCAGGCCCGGCAGCACGATGATCGGCAGGAAGACGTTCCAGGACCAGGTCGTGCCCCAGAAGTGCGACTCCCAGCCCGGCATGATCCGCAGCGCGCCGTCCGGCCAGCCCATGTACCAGTCGGGCTGCGAGCCCGCGGTGACCTTGGTCGGGTCGTAGGGGCCGAACTTCCACACCGGGTTGATCGTCAGCAGACCACCCATGAGGGCGGCGACGCCGAAGACGATGAAGAAGAAGCCGCCGGCCTTCGCGGCATACACCGGCAGCATCGGGAAGCCCACGACGTTCTGCTCGGTGCGGCCGGGACCAGGCCACTGGGTGTGCTTGTGGTACACGAGCAGCAGCATGTGCGCCGCGATCAGCGCGAGCAGCAGGCCCGGGATCAGCAGGATGTGGATGGTGTAGAGCCGCGGGATGATCGCGTCGCCGGGGAACTCGCCGCCGAAGAGGAAGAACGACATGTAGGTGCCGACAACCGGGATCGACTTCATGAAGCCGTCCGCGGCGCGGACGCCGGTGCCCGAGAGCAGGTCGTCGGGGAGCGAGTAGCCGGTGAAGCCCTCGAGCGTGCCCAGGATCAGCAGCAGGCAGCCGATGACCCAGTTCATCTCGCGGGGCTTGCGGTGCGCGCCGGTGAAGAACACGCGCAGCAGGTGGATCATCATCGAGGCGATGAAGAGCATCGCCGCCCAGTGGTGCATCTGCCGCATGAGCAGACCGCCGCGGACGTCGAAGGAGAGCTCGAGGCTGGAGGCGTACGCCTCGGACATCGCGATGCCGCGCAGCTGGTCGTAGGAGCCCTCGTAGTGGATCTCGCCCATGCTCGGGTTGAACCACAGCGTCAGGAAGACGCCCGAGAGCAGGAGGACCACGAAGCTCCACAGGGCGATCTCGCCCAGCATGAACGACCAGTGGTCGGGGAAGACCTTGCGCAGGTTCTTCTTCATGGCCGTCGCCAGGCCCAGACGCTCGTCGGCCCAGTTGGCGACGATGCCCGCCCGGCCCGGCTTCTTGGCGATCGCCGCCGAGCTGTTGCTCGTGGCGACCTTGCTCGTGTCGATGCTCATTGTCAGCCACGCTCCCAGTAGCTCGGGCCCACCGGCTCGGTGAAGTCGCTGAGTGCGACCAGGTAGCCCTCCTCGTCCACGCCCAAGGGTAGCTGGGGGAGTGCACGGGCGGCCGGGCCGAAGACGACCCGCGCGGAGTCCGCGAGGTCGAAGGTGGACTGGTGGCACGGGCACAGCACGTGGTGCGTGGTGCGCTCGTACAGGGAGATCGGGCACCCGACGTGGGTGCAGATCTTGGAGTAGCAGATGACGCCGTCGACGGACCAGTTCTCGCGGCCCTCGCCGGGGATGATCTCGTCGGGCTCCATGCGGACGACGATGGCCGCCGCCTTGGACTTCGCGACCTGGAGCTCGACGCCCTCGATCTCGGGCTCGCCCTCCTCGTTGACGGCGAACAGGGCCTCGGGCACCGCGTTGACCAGGTCGCCGATCTCGAGGTCGGCGGCGCGGATCGGGGTGCCCACGACGTCGCGGACGACGCGCATGCCCTTGGTCCACACGGTGTGCTCGAGGCCGGCACCCGGGTAGTTGCCCTCCCTCGTGACCTGGCCCGGGGTGGGGCCGAGGTCGCGCAGCAGCACGACGGCGGGCAGGCCCAGGAGGCCGACCGCACCGAGCAGCGAGTTGCGGACCAGGGGCCGGCGGGTGATGCCCGACTCCTCGGCGCCGGCGTTCAGCGCGGCCAGGGTGGCGGCGCGGTCCTCGTCGGAGGACTTCGCCGGGTGCCGCAGCTCGCTGATCTCGTGGTCGCCCATGAGCTTGCGGGCCCACTGGATGATCCCGACGCCGATGAGCAGCAGGGCCAGGCCCAGGGTCGTGCCGAGCGCGACCGTGGAGGCACCGTAGTTGCCCACGATGTCGTGGTCGTCCTTGATGTCCAGGGCGAAGTACGCGACCAGGAACAGGAGGACGCAGAGGGCCGAGAGGCCGAAGAGGCCGGCGACCTGGCGCTCGGCACGCTTCTCCTGGCGCGGGTCGACGTCCGTGGGACGCCACTCGTGGGGCGGCAGGCCCGGGTCCGGGATCGGCTCGGCCGACTCCGGCACCACGGGCGACGAGCCGCCCGGGGCGTCGGGGAGGTTCTGCGACGACTCGCCCTCGTGCGGGTCGTTCTCGTGCGACTCGTGGTCGCGGGCGTCGGTCACGCCGCCTGTCCCTTCTTCTTCGTGGAGCGCGTGGTGTGGGCAGCGATCCAGATCGCGAACCCGACGAGGCCGCCGATGCCGACGAGCCAGGCGAACAGGCCCTCGCTCACCGGACCGAGACCACCGAGACCGAAACCGCCGTACTCAGGGGTCTCGCGGATCGACTCGAGGTAGTTGATGACGTCGCGCTTCTCCTCGGGCGTGAGGTTGCCGTTGGAGAAGTTCGGCATCTGCTGGGGGCCGGTGAGCATGGCCTCGTAGATGTACTTGGGGTCGGTGCCGTGCAGCGAGGGGGCGTACCCGCCGCGCGGCATGGCGCCGCCGGCGCCGTTGAAGTTGTGGCAGGCCGTGCAGTTGGTGAGGAAGATCTGGCCACCGCGGACGATGGCCTCCTCGCGCTCCTCCTCGCTGAGGCCTTCGAGGCTGTAGTCCTCGGGGTCCGGGATGGCCGGGCCGGGGCCCAGCGAGGCGACGTACGCCGCGAGGGCGTCGATCTCGTCCTGGGAGTAGACGGGCTCCTTGTCGGGAGCCTGCTGGCCGGGCTGGGTCATCGGCATCCGGCCGGTGCCGACCTGGAAGTCGACGGCCGCGGCGCCGACGCCGACGAGCGGCGGGCCGAGCTGGGTGTCACCGCGCTCGGTCAGGATGCCCTCGCCGTTCTGCCCGTGGCAGAAGGCGCAGCCGACGAGGAAGAGCTCGCGGCCCTTGGCGACCTGCTCGGCGTCGCTCTCTGCGGAGGTCGCCTGCGCCGGCGCGAACGCGGCGTACAGGCTCCCGGTGAGCACCAGGCCGAGCAGCAGCAGCACGACGCCCGCGAGGGGGCCCCGGCGGTGCCGGGAGAGTCGACCTGCGGAACGGTTCAGGAGACGCACGTTGTGATCCTCGGGGTCCTTGCGGGTGGGCGGGGCTGCTGCTGGTTGCGTGCTACGAGGTGTTCGTAGCTACTTGACGAGGTAGATGGTCGCGAAGAGACCGATCCACACGACGTCGACGAAGTGCCAGTAGTAGGAGACGACGATGGCGCTGACGGCCTGCTCGTGGGTGAACTTCCGAGCGATGTAGGTCCGCCCGAGGACGAACAGGAAGGCGATCAGGCCGCCGGCCACGTGGATCCCGTGGAAGCCGGTGGTCAGGTAGAACATCGTCCCGTAGGCCGAGGCCGGGATGGTGACGTCCTCCTGGATGAGGTTCGCGTACTCCACGGCCTGGCCGGCGATGAAGATGGCGCCCATGACGTAGGTCAGGAGGAACCACTCGCGCAGGCCCCAGCCGCGGACGTTCAGCACCGACCCGGTGCGGCCCACCTGGCCGCGCTCGGCGGCGAACACGCCGAGCTGGCAGGTCAGGGAGCTGAGCACCAGGATCGTGGTGTTGACGGCCGCGAACGGGACGTCGAGGAGAGCGGTGTTCTGGCTCCACAGCTCCGGGCTCACCGAGCGGATCGTGAAGTACGCCGCGAACAGGGCCGCGAAGAACATCAGCTCGCTCGAGAGCCAGATGATGGTCCCCACGCTGACCATGCTGGGACGGTCGTGATGCCCGTGGAGGCGGGAGGCCGGGATGGTTGCTGTGGTCGCCACGGCGCCATTATGTCCCGGGTGGTCGCCGAGGGCACCACGGGCCCCTCTCAGGTGGGGGTCATAAAGTTCACAGCGTGTCCGGCGCTGCATTCCTCGTCGCCCTGACCGCCGCACCGGAGCTTCCCGAGCCCACGCTCGGGGCGTTCTTCACGCAGTGGTCCTGGGCTCCCGTCTCGACCGTGCTCACCGTGTGGGTGGCCGGTCTCTACCTGCTCGCCGTCGCCAAGCTGCGCCGCCGAGGGGACCGCTGGCCGGTGGGCCGGACGATCGCGTTCGTCGGGGTCGGCATGGGTGCGTTCTACGTCGCGACCGCGTCCGGCCTGGCGGCGTACGACACCACCCTGCTGAGCGCGCACATGGTCCAGCACATGGTGCTGTCGATGGTCGTGCCGCTCGCGCTGGCGCTCGGCGCCCCGGTGACCCTCGCGCTGCGCACCCTCCCGGCCGCGCCCCGCCGGTGGCTCCTGGCGGTGCTGCACTCCAAGGTGGCCGCGGTGCTGTCCTTCGCGCCGCTGGCCTTCGCGCTCTACGTGATCTCGCCGTGGGCGCTCTACTTCACCGGCTGGTACGACGCGTCGCTGGCCTCGACGTACGTCCACGAGATGATGCACCTGCACCTGGTGCTGGTCGGCTCGCTCTTCTTCTGGCCGCTGATGGGGATCGACCCGGTGCCCGGACGCGTGGGCTACCCGTTCCGCGTGCTGCTCACGGTGCTGACGCTGCCGTTCCACGCCTTCCTCGGCGTCACGATCATGGGGCAGTCCGAGCTGATCGGCGGCGAGCACTACCGCGAGCTGCGCGAGGGGCCGATGGCCTCCTGGCTGCCCGACATGGCCGACGACCAGCATCTGGCCGGCGGCATCCTGTGGGGCTCGGGCGACCTGATCGGGCTGGCGTTCTTCGCGGTGCTCTTCGCCCAGTGGGTGCGGTCCTCGATGCAGGAGGCCAAGCGGGAGGACCGGCGCCTGGACCGCGAGGAGCGGGCGCGCGCCCGCGAGCTCAGCGGGCGTCCGTAGCAGCGCCCGCCGCCTGCTCGCGGTCCTCCTCGCGGAGCACAGCGATCCGGGTGACCCGGGCCGCGTCGGTCGCGGCCACGCGCAGGCAGGATTCCCCGACCTCCACGGTGTCGCCGGGCTCGGCGATCCGGCCGAGCCGCGCGACGACGTACCCGGCGACGGTCTCGTAGTCGCCGTCGGGGAGCTCGACGCCGGTGCGCTCGGCGAAGTCCTCGATGTTGAGCCCGCCCTCGAGCAGCAGCGAGCCGTCGTCGTCGCGGACCTCCGGCTCGGGGGCGTCGTGCTCGTCGCGGATCTCGCCGACGATCTCCTCGACGAGGTCCTCCAGCGTGACGATCCCGTCGGTGCCGCCGTACTCGTCGACGACCACGGCGAGGTGGACGCCCTCGCGGCGCATCTGGGTGACGGTGGGCAGCACGAGGTTCGTGCCCGGGAGGACCAGCACCTCGCGCTGGACGTCGCGGACCAGGCGCGGGTCGCCGTCGCGCAGGTCGAGCAGGTCACGGACGTGCAGGAAGCCGGTGATGTCGTCGAAGCCGCCCTCCCCGGTCACCGGGTAGCGCGACCACGACAGGTCGCGGACCCGCTCGACGGCGGCGGACAGGGGCAGGTCGCCGGCGAGGAACGCGACCTCGTGGCGGGGACGCATCACCTCCTTGACGCTCGTGCGGGAGGCCGCGAAGACGTCGCCGAGGATCCGTCGCTCCTGCTCGTCGAGGCCCTCGTGGGTCGAGACGATGTCGCGCAGCTCCTCCTCGGACAGCTCGTCGTTGGTCGCGTCCGGGTCGCCGCCGAGCAGCCGGACCACGGCGTCGGTCGAGCGCGAGAGCAGCCAGATGACCGGGCGCATGACGGTGGCGAAGCGGTCCAGCGGCGGACCCACGACCTTGGACACCTGCGCGGAGCGCTGCAGCGCGATCCGCTTGGGGACCAGCTCCCCGAGGACGAGGGAGAAGTAGGCGATGAGCAGCGTCATCGCCACCAGCGCGACGGTGTCGGCGGCGCCGCTGCCCAGGCCGAGGTCGACGAGGTACGGCGCGACGTCCGGGGCGAGCGTCGACCCGCCGTACGCCGCGGAGAAGAAGCCGGCCACGGTGACGCCGATCTGGACGGCGGCCAGGAAGCGGTTGGGGTCCCGTGCGATCTGCGCCACCCGGGCGCCGCGGGCGCTCTCGCGCTCCATCCGCGAGACCTGGCTGTCCCGCAGCGAGACCAGGGCGATCTCGGTGCCGGAGAACACGCCGCCGACGAGCACGAACAGCAGCACCAGGCCGAGGTTGACGAAGGTCTCGGAGTCCACGCGGCGAACCTAGCGAGCCGGTCCTGACCGGCTCGCCCACGCGGCCAGGCGACGGTGCCGGTGGGCGAAGAACCGGTCCACGACGTGGCCGGTCCCGGGGACGCGCGGCTCCAGCACGAGCCGGTCGGTGACGGTGCAGGAGGCGTCGTCGACCGGGTCGACGGTGCGCTCGTGCTCCCAGCGCGGGAAGAGCAGCATCCGGGAGCTCTCGTGGAAACGGCGGCCGGGCTCCAGCGCCACCAGCGTCATGTCGTCGAAGTCGACCGGCACGACGCCGCCGGCCAGCAGCCATGCTTTCCCGAGCGGGCGCCCCAGCAGCAGGCGGGCGTCGTCGAGCGTGCCGCCCCGCAGCCGCGGCGGCATCGTCATCGACAGCAGCGGCCGCATCTCGTGCCGGATGCCGGCGGGCGTGGTCACCCGCGCCCAGACCTCGGCGGCCGGGCGGGGCAGGGTGGAGGTGCGGGTCAGGGTCGTGGTCGGCACGTCCGGACTCTAGGGAGGGTCGTGGGCAGGGGACCGGCCCGCGTCGTACGATCCCCGACGTGACCGACTCCGCGACCGCCCCGCTCAAGGTGCTCGTCTACAGCGACGACGTGAACACCCGCCAGCAGGTGATCCTGGCGCTGGGCCGTCGCCCGCACCCGGACCTGCCCGAGGTGGAGTACGTCCAGGTCGCGACCGAGCCGGTCGTCATCCAGAACATGGACGCCGGCCACATCGACCTGGTCGTCCTCGACGGCGAGGCCGTCCCCGCGGGCGGGATGGGCATCGCCAAGCAGCTCAAGGACGAGATCTACCAGTGCCCGCCGGTCGTGGTGCTGACCGGGCGGCCGCAGGACGCCTGGCTGGCGACCTGGTCCCGGGCGGAGGCGGCGGTGCCGCACCCGCTCGACCCGGTCCAGCTCGCCGAGACCGTCGTCGGTCTGCTGCGCGCGCGGGTCCCCGCTCCCACCACCTCCGCCTGAGGTGTCGACCTGGCCCGAGGTCCTCGGCGCGCTCGTCGCCGGGCAGGACCTGAGCGCAGCGCAGACGGCCTGGGCGATGGACGAGGTGCTCAGCGGCGAGGCGACCTCCGCCCAGGTCGCGGGGTTCGCCGTCGCGCTGCGCGCCAAGGGCGAGACGACCGAGGAGGTCCGCGGCCTCGCCGACGCGATGCTCGCCAAGGCGAGGCAGATCTCGGTGCCCGGTCGGCTGCTCGACGTCGTCGGCACCGGCGGTGACCGGTCCTTCTCGGTCAACATCTCCACGATGTCGGCGATCGTGGCGGCCGGCGCCGGTGCGCCGGTCGTCAAGCACGGCAACCGGTCGGCGTCCTCGAAGTCCGGGTCCGCCGACGTGCTCGAGGCGCTCGGCATCCGGCTCGACCTGCCGGTCGAGCGGGTGGCGGAGGTGGCGGTCGAGGCCGGCATCACCTTCTGCTTCTCGGCCGCGTTCCACCCCGCGATGCGCCACGCGGCCGTCCCGCGCCGCGAGCTGGGCATCGGCACCACCTTCAACCTGCTCGGCCCGCTCACCAACCCGGCCCGTCCCGCCGCGCAGGCGATCGGGTGCGCCGACGCCCGGATGGCGCCGGTGATGGCGGGGGTGTACGCCGCGCGGGGCGTCGACGCGTGGGTGTTCCGCGGCGACGACGGGCTCGACGAGCTCACGACCACGACCACGTCGCGGCTGTGGCGCGTCCACGGCGGCGAGGTCAGCACCGAGACCGTCGACCCGGCGACGTACGGCCTGGCACCCGCGACGGCCGAGGACCTGCGCGGTGGCGACGCCGCGCACAACGCCGAGGTCGTGCGCCGGCTGCTGGCCGGCGACCGGGGCCCCGTGCGGGACGCGGTGGTGCTCAACGCCGGTGCCGCCCTGGCCGTGCACGCCTCGCCGTCGGCACCGGCCGCGGAGTCGCTCGCCGAGGGCGTCCGCCGGGCGGTCGACGCCATCGACACGGGTGCCGCCGCCGCGACCCTCGAGCGCTGGGTCGCCGCCACCTCGGCCTAGAGGTCCAGGACGTACTGCCCGCCGCCGTGCTCGCGGAACCCGAGGTGGGGGTAGTAGGCGCCGACCATCCCCGGCGGGGTGAGCACGTGGCGGAACCCGAGGTCGCGCAGCACGCCGCTGCGCCGCCAGAGGAACTCCCCGGGTGAGAAGTCGCGGTAGCGCGGCGTGACGTAGTCGAGCTGGACGTGCGCGACGTCGCCGTCCTCGCGGAGCACGACGACGCCGACGGTCTCGTCGCCCTTGAGCACGACGAACGCGTGCTGGGCGCCGGCGGGGGCCGGGTCGAAGTCCGGCTGGAACCGCGCGATGTCGGCGGCGTGGGTGCGCAGCACGTGCCGCAGGTAGGCGTCCTCGGGCCGGACCTCGACCACCTCGAAGGCTGCCTCGTCGTGGCGCTCGCGGACCAGGCGGAGGATCCACCACACGTTGATCGCGGCGAGGACGGCGTTCATGCCGACCATCGGCCACACGCCGACCAGGGCGTTGAAGACCAGCAGGACCAGGCAGCCCACCAGGTTCAGCGTGCGGAAGCGCAGCACCCGCGCCTGCAGCAGCGAGTACACCAGCAGCGCGCTGCCGCCCCAGCCGACCAGGTCGAGCCAGTGGTCACCGAGCCAGCCCACGGTGGTGGCCGGGCCTAGTCGAGGCCGAGGGAGAACGCCGACTCCAGGTCGTGCTGGGAGTAGGCGCGGAAGGCGATGTGGGTCTCGGTGGCGGTCACGCCCGCGACCTTGTTGAGCCGGTCGGCCACGACGTTCGCGACGTCGTCGTGGTCGCGGACCCGCACGAGCGCGATGAGGTCGATCTGGCCGGTCACCGAGTACACCTCGCTCACCCCGTCGAGGGCCGCGATCGCCTCGGCCACCTCGGGGATGCGGGCGACGTCTGCCTTGACGAAGACGATGGCGGTGATCATGGGCAGACCCTAGCCGGGACCGGGTCCGGGGCTCAGCGCGCCGGCCGGTGCACCGGCGCGAGGTCGCGGCGGTCGTCGAAGGGCACCAGCTCGGCGCGGGAGCGGCTCACGGCGTCGTGGATCGCGAGGTGCCGGGTCGCGCCGCTCACCGGGCAGCTCCACTCGCCCTCGACGTCGACGAGGCGGATGCCCGGCGACTCGAGCCACCGCAGGATCTTCTCGGTCTCCTCGGCGGTCGCCACCGGGACCGGGCCGGGCCCCCCGGTGACGGTCTCGGCGGACGCCCGCAGCGACGCGACGTAGGCGTGGGCATCGGCGCCCGCGGGGATCACCCCGGCCGCGGCGAGCCGGCCGTACCGCACGACGTGGACCGCCCAGCGGCCGTCGTCGCCGCGGCGGGAGGCGATGACCTCGGGGCAGCGGGTCAACGCGCTGAGCCGTTGGGTGCGGCTCGCGGCGCGGATGAAGGCGGCGAGGCGGTCGCGGTGCACCCCGGCCTCCTCGAAGCGCTCGTCGGCGGCGAGCGCCTCCATCCGGGCATTCACCTGCTCGACGACCCGGTCGGGGCGGCGCAGCAGCGAGTCGCGCAGCTGCCGGACCACGGCCGCGTAGGTGTCGTGGTCGACCGTCCCGTCGCAGGGGGAGAGGCAGCGGCCGAGCTCGGCCAGCACGCACGGCGTGCGCGAGGGGGTCCGGCCGAACCGGTCCGAGCACTGCCGCAGCGGGAAGGTGTCGTGCAGGGCGGCCAGGCACTTCTCGGCGACCTTGCGGGAGGAGAACGGGCCGAGGTAGTCCGCGTCGTCGTCCAGGACGCGCTTGACCAGGGACAGCCGGGGCCACGGCTCGCGGGTGAGCTTGAGGAAGGTGGTCTTCTCCGGGAAGCGGGAGCGGCGGTTGTAGCGCGGCTTGTGCTCGGCGATCAGCCGCAGCTCGCGGACCTCGGCCTCCAGCGGCGTGGCGCACTCGATGCCGGTCACGCTGTCGGCGATCCCGACCATCTCGCCCATCCGCGAGCGGGTCTCGGAGGCGGTGAAGTAGGTGCGCACCCGGGTCCGCAGGTCCTTGGACGTGCCGACGTACAGCACCCGCTGCTCATGGTCGCGGAAGAGGTAGACCCCCGGGGCGTGCGGCAGGCCCTCGGCGAGGTGCCGCTTGCGCCGCTGGGCGGTGCTCACCCGCCCGGAGAAGGTCTGCAGCTCCTCGAGCGTGTGCACGCCGAGCCCGCCGAGCCGCTCCATCAGCCCGTGCAGGACGTCGACGGTCGCCCGGGCGTCCGAGAGCGCCCGGTGGTTGGGCGTGGTGGTCGAGCCGAAGGCCCGGGCCAGGGAGGAGAGCTTGCAGTTGGGCGCGTCGTCCTTGGTGATGACCCGGCGCGCGAGCCGCGCCGTGTCGAGCACCTCGAAGCCCGGCCACGGCCGCCCCTGCTGCTCGCAGAAGTGGCGGAGGAAGCCGATGTCGAACGGCGCGTTGTGCGCGACCAGGACGGTGCCGGCGGCGAACTCCAGGAAGGCCGGCAGGGCCGACTCGATGGGCGGCGCGTCGGCGACCATGGCGTTGCTGATGCCGGTGAGGACCGCGATGAACGGCGGGATCGGCAGGCGCGGGTCGACCAGCGTCTGGAACTCGCCGAGCACCTCGCCGCCGCGCACCTTGACCGCACCGATCTCGGTGATCATCGAGCCGCCCTCGGCGGAGCCGCCCGTGGTCTCGAGGTCGACCACGGTGAAGGTGGTGCCCCGCAGCGGGCGACCCAGCTCGTCGAAGCTGCGTTGCGACTCCCACTGCGCAGGCGCGGTCCGGACGGCGCTGCTCATGGGGCCGAAGGTAGGTGCGGCCACCGACAATGCCGTGGCGGCACGCGGAATAGGCTCGTCGTGACCGCCGTCGCCCGTCTGGAGTCCCCTCGTGCCCACCTCGTCGTCGCCAGTGCCGCTGGCCCAGCTGCCCGAGCCCGTGCGCGCCCGGGTCGTGGCGCTGACGGCGGACGTGCTCCCGGCGCTCGGGCAGCTGCCGCCGTCGCTGCGCCGGGTGGCCTCCTTCGCGCCCGCGCGGCGGGCGAGGCTCGGGACGACGGCGATCACGACGGCCCTGCGGGACGAGGACCTGCGGGGCCGCGTGGCCTCGCACCTGGTGGTCCAGCCGCCGAGCACCACGACGGCGGCCGACCGCGCCGCGGTGGCCTGGCTGCTGCGCGCGGGCGCCTGGGAGGAGGACCTGGCCAGCGCGCTGGCCGAGGTCGCACCCGCGGCCCCCAGCCGTGAGCAGACCGAGGTGGTGCGGCTGCGCGAGCGGCTCGACGCCGCCGACCGGGCCGCCCGGGAGCAGCGCGCGATGCACCGGGCCCAGCTCGACGAGGTCAAGGCGGAGAACACCACGCTCCGGCGCCGGCTGGGCGAGGCCCGCGCCGCCGAGAGGGCCGCCCGGGCCGCCGGTGAGCAGGCCGCCGCCGAGGTCGCCGCGCTGCGCCGCGACGCCGGCGACCTGACCGCCGCGCAGGAGAAGGAGGTGCGCCGGCTGCGCGCCCGCGTCGCCGAGCTCGAGGCGGGCACGTCGGCGGACCGGCGCGCCGTACGCGCGGAGCGGGACGAGGCGACCGTGCGGGCCCGTGTGCTGCTCGAGACCGTCATCGACGCGGCGGCGGGGCTGCGCCGCGAGCTGGCGCTGCCGACGGTGACCGGCGCGCCCGGCGACCGGGTCGAGGCCGGTCTCTCGCCCGGCGTGGCCGACGGTGCCCGCGTGCTCACGGGTGCGTCGGCCGGGCTGCTGGAGCAGTACCTCGCGATGCCGCGCGCCCGGCTGATCGTGGACGGCTACAACGTGAGCAAGTCGGTGTGGCCGACCTCGCCGCTGGAGGCGCAGCGGATCCGGCTGGTCAACGGGCTGGCGCCGCTGGTCGCGCGGACCGGCGTCGACACCACGGTGGTCTTCGACGCGGGGAACGCGAGCGGGGCCCGGCCGGTGGTCTCCACGCCGCGGGGCGTCCGGGTCTACTTCAGCCCCGAGGGCGTCATCGCCGACGACGTGATCCGCGACCTGGTCGGCGCCGAGCCTCCCGGCCGCGTGGTGGTGGTCGTCACGGGGGACCAGGCGGTCCTCGCCGACGTCACACGCGCCGGCGCCCGGGGCGCCTCGGTCGACGCGCTCGCGGCGCTGATCAGCTGAGCGCGCCGGACCTGGACGACGTGCCCTGCGTGGTCCGCGTGGTCCGCGTGGTCGGCGGGGTCGGCGAGGTCGCGGCGGAGCGGAGGCGGTCGAGGCCGCGCTCCTGCCAGACGCGCACCGCCAGGTGGCCGACGAGCGCCATGAGGGCGAGCCACAGCCACAGGGCGGGGAAGGTGCGCAACGCGAGGGCGAGGGAGTTGTCGGTCCACGCGTCGGCCTCCTGGACGAGGAAGCCCTCCGACGTCGCGCCGACCGCCATCGCCGCGACGGAGACCCCGAGCAGGGGTCCCAGCAGGGGCCGGGCCACGCGGCCGGCCCGGTGGGCGGCGAGCGCGTAGGCCGGGAACAGGCACGCGAGCACCTCGAGGGTCAGCCGGTAGCCGTAGTAGCCGGACCCGCCGTCGAACTCGTTGAGCTGGCCCTGCACCGCGCCGTACGCGAGCCCCGCGACGGCGAGCACGCGCGTCCAGTCCGGCAGGTCCCGCCAGGACCGGACCACCGCGGGGAGCAGGAGCACCAGCACGGGGCTCCAGACGAGCAGGCCGCGGTCCGCCGACACCCAGAGGCCGAGCTGGTTGGTCACCGCGTCCCACACGCCGGTGTCGGTGGCCTGCCCGGCGTACTGCGTCGGCGAGGGGTAGGGCCCCTGCGGGTCCCACCCGCCGTACATCCAGCGGCTCCACGCCGCGGCCAGGGCGAGGAAGCAGCCGCTGACCCCGCCGACGACGACCGCGATGCGCGGGTCGCGCCGCCACACCGCCACGCCGAGCCCGAGCAGGGCGACGACCAGGGCCACGTGCAGACGACCCCAGAGGCCGATCCCGCCGAAGAGCCCGACGAGCCACCACCGGCCGGTCGCGGCCCCCCACACCATCCCGGCGATGCCCAGGACGGTGAGGGTGTGGGTCCACAGCCCGTTCGCGGCGACCGTCCAGACCGGGGTGGCGAAGCCGAGCACGCCGACGGCGGCCGTCGCCCACGGGGAGGGCAGGTGACGGCGCAGGCCGCGCCAGAGGAGGACGAGCGCCAGCGTCGTGAGCAGCGCGGCCCACACAGCGCCCGGCCAGCGCACGAAGTCCTCGGGCTGGGTGCCGGTGCGTGCGAGCAGGTACGCCGGGACGCCCATGGCGACGGCGCCGGGGGAGCGGAGGACCGCGACGTGGCCGTTCTCCGCCTCGCCGACCCAGAGGTGCTCCTCGTTGAAGTCCAGTCCGGCCAGGTCCACCCCGTCGAGCCACGGCGTCCCCGCCGAGGCGAGCCGCCAGGCACCGACGGCCGCGGACGTCACGTCGTTCATGCCGATCGAGCGGTCGGCGGTGGCGGCGTACACGACGGCGGCGAGGCCGGCGAGGGCGGGCGGCACCAGTCGTGCGCCGGACGAGCGTGAGCGGGGGGAGGCGGCCACGCAGGCACGGTAGGCGGCGCGCGCCGGGTGTGCTGCCGGAACGGCGGTGGAGTGCCCGATCGGAGGAGGGGACCGGGCGTTGTCGGTGGTCGCTGCCACGGTGGCCCGCATGACGACACGGATCGACTGCGACACCTGCGTGGTGCGGGGTCTGGCCTGCCACGACTGCGTGGTGACGGTGCTGCTGGGCCCGCCGCCGGAGCTGACGTTCGACGACGACGAGCGCCAGGCGCTCGACGTCCTGGCCCAGGGAGGGCTGGTGCCCCCGCTGCGGCTGGTGCGACCGGTGGACGGGTACGACGTGGAGTCGGCCTGACCGCCGCCGCACCGGGCACCCGTCACAGGAGTGACTGGTGTGACCGGTGTGGCGACGGAAAGGTAAAGACTGGCCCGTCCTCCCCGGAAACCACGGCGACATACCCGGGAAGATTCGCGGGGCGCGCCCGCCACGACTAACCTGTCTGGCTCAGGTGCCCGTGGCAGTGGACCAACCGGTCCGCGCGGGCACCGCGTCGAGTTCCGGGCCGCTGCGGCGGACCGGGAGCCGGGGAACCACCGGCGCTGCGTGCAGCGCCTCTGGGGTGAATCGTCCGTGAGTCGCCGCACAGCGGCGGGGAGCGGTCGTAGGGCCTGTCGTGCCCGAACCCGTCAGCTCACCCGGTAGGCGTACGACACCCGAGGAGACCGCCCGCTCGTGCTCAACGGTCGGAAGCGACTTGTCCCAGCCCTCACCGGGCTCGCCATCGTCGGCGTCATCGGCATCGGTCCCTCGGGGCCGGCGCAGGCCGAGCCGGACGTCGGCGACGTCCAGGCCCGGGTCGACCGGCTCTTCCACGAGGCCGAGCAGGCCTCGGAGCGGTTCAACGACGCCCGCATCGAGCTGGAGGAGCTCAACCGCGACCTCCGCTCGCTGGAGGCCGACGAGGACCGCCAGGGCGAGCGCCTCGAGGGCGTCCGCGAGCAGGTCGAGCGCTCGGTGGTCCGCCAGTACCAGGGCCAGGGCCTCTCCGCCGTCGGCCAGGTCATCGTCTCCGACGACCCGCAGGGGTTCCTGTCCGAGCTGTCGACCATGTCGGCCTTCGACGACCTCCAGGACCAGATGTTCGGTGACTACACCACCGAGCTCAAGGCCCTCGACATCCGCCGCGACGCGACCGAGGAGCGGGCCGCCCAGGTCGCCGAGGTCAAGGACCAGCTGGCCGACGAGAAGGCCGAGATCGACGAGAAGCTCGCCGAGGCCGAGGGCCTCCTCGACCGGCTCGAGGCCGAGGAGCGCGAGGCCGTCGTCTCCCGTGACACGACCCGCCCGCCGGCGACCGTGCCCGCCTCCGGCCGGGCCGGTGCCGCCGTGGCCTACGCCATGTCCCAGGTCGGCGACGCCTACGTCTACGGCGCCGCCGGGCCGAGCGCGTTCGACTGCTCCGGGCTCACGATGATGGCCTGGAACGCGGCGGGCGTCTCGCTGCCGCACTCCTCGAGCGCGCAGTACTCCTCCGGCCCGCAGGTCGCCGAGAGCGACCTGCAGCCCGGCGACCTCGTCTTCTACTACAGCCCGATCAGCCACGTCGGCATGTACATCGGCGGCGGCATGATCGTGCACGCGGCCAACCCGGGCAGTGGCGTCACGACCGCGCCGCTCCACTCGATGCCGTACGTCGGGGCCGTCCGCCCTGGCTGAGCCCCGCACGGCCCACGAGGCCGGTCGCCCACGTCGGTGGGCGGCCGGCCTCGTCGCGTTCCTCGCCCTCCTCCTCGTCGCGGGCGCCACGACGACCTGGCTGGTGCTGCGCGACGGGACCTACGTCGCCACCCCCGGCGCGCCGTCCGCCTCCGCGCTGGGGCCCGCCGACATCGACGACGCGCTCGACCGGCTGCGGGAGGCCGTGCTCTCCGGCGACGACGGCGCACCGGCCGTCGCCGCGGTCGACCACCTCGTCGGCAACGCGGCCCGGCTGGAGGTCCGCGACCTCGACCTGCGCTACGTGGACCGGGTCGGCCGGTCCGAGGAGGGGGTCCGCGCCGCGGTCTCGGTCACCTGGCGGTTCGCCGGCTTCGACCGCGCGCCGGCCCGCACGGAGGTCGAGATGACCGTCTCCGCCGGCGACGGGTCTGCCGGGGAGGCCGTGGTCACCGACATCGGTGGCGGGGACGGGCGCACCCCCTTGTGGCTGACCGGCCCGGTCGAGGTGCGTCGTACCCCCGAGGTGCTGGTGGTGGCCGCACCCGGGGCCGACCTCGCCGGCGTCACCCGGCGTGCGGAGGCGGCGGTGCCCGTCGTCCGCCGCGTGCTCGACCGGTGGCGGCCGCGGCTGGTCGTCGAGGCGCCCGCCTCCGCCGACGGCCTGGGGGACCTGCTGGGCGCCGAGGACGGGACCTACGACGGGGTGGCCGCGGTGACGGCCTCGCCCGACGGCTCGCTCGCCCCCGAGGCCCCGCTGCACGTCTTCGTCAACCCCGAGGTGCTCGGCACCCTGCGTCCGCAGGGGGCGCAGGTCGTGCTGAGCCACGAGGCCGCCCACGTGGCGACCCGCGCGCCGCTGAGCGGCTCCCCGCTGTGGCTGCTCGAGGGCTTCGCCGACTACGTCGCCCTGCGTGACGTCGACCTTCCGCTCAGCACCACCGCCGCGCAGGTGATCGCCCAGGTCCGCGACGAGGGGCTGCCGGAGGCGCTCCCCGGCCCCGCGGAGTTCGACACCGGCACGACCCACCTCGGTGCGTCGTACGAGGCGGCCTGGCTGGCCTGCACCGTGCTGGCCGAGCGGGTGGGGGAGACCGGCCTGGTCGACCTCTACCGCGCGGTCGAGCGCGACGGCCTCGACCGGGCGCTGCGCCGCGTCGCCGGCTGGAGCGAGGCCGACCTCACCCGGGCGTGGCAGCGCCGGCTGGCCGCCTTGGCCGCCTGAGAGACTGCTCGGGTGACGCCGACCGCCCGACGGACCGCCTGGGTGCTGCTGGTCGGAGGAGGTGTGGCGTTCGTCCTGCTGGCCTGGTGGCTCGTGCCGTGGAGCCCGGTGCCCGACGGGCCGGTGGAGCCGGTGCGCCCCGAGGACTGGTTCAGCGCCGAGCAGCTCGCGCGGGCCGAGGACTTCTCGCGCTGGGCGCGGGCCTGGAGCTGGTCGTCGCTGGCGGTGTCGATCGCGGTGGCGTGCTGGCTGGGTTTGAGCCGACGGGGCCGCGCGTGGGCCGACCGGGTGCCGGGGCCGTGGTGGGTCCAGGTCGTCGTGCTCGTCGCGGCCGTGGAGGTGCTGCGACGGCTCGTGACGCTGCCGTTCGGCGTCGCGCTCGAGCAGCTCCGCCGCGACCACGGGCTCTCGACCCGCTCCTGGGCGGGGTACACCGCGGACCTGGTGCGCAACGAGGCGCTCGGCATCGTCGTCGCCTCGGTCGCCCTCGTGCTGCTCGTGGGGCTGGCCCGCCGGCTGCCGCGAGCGTGGCCGGCGGTCGCCGGGCTGCTCGTCGCGGCGCTCGTGGTCCTCGGGTCCTTCGTCTACCCGGTGGTCGTCGAGCCGGCGTTCAACTCCTTCGAGCCGCTCCCGGACGGGCCGCTGCGCCAGGGGATCGTGGAGCTGGCCGACCAGGAGGGCGTCGAGATTGGCGACGTCCTGGTGGTGGACGCCTCACGTCGTACGTCGGCCCTGAACGCCTACGTCTCCGGCTTCGGCTCGACGCGTCGGGTCGTCGTCTACGACACCCTGGTCGACGACCTGCCGGTCGACCAGGCGCTGTCGGTGGTGGCGCACGAGCTGGCCCATGCCCAGCACGACGACGTGCTCGTGGGCACCGCGCTCGGGGCGGCCGGCGCGGTGGCCGGCGTGGGCCTGCTGGCGCTCTGCCTGGGGTTCCTCGCCCGGTGCGGGTGGCCCGCACCCGGCCGGGCCGCGGTCGTCCCGGTGGCGCTCGCGCTGGTCGCGGTCGGCGGCTTCCTGGCCAGCCCGGTCCAGAACGGGATCAGCCGGCAGATCGAGACCCGGGCCGACGTGGACGCGCTGCGCGTGAGCGCCCCGGAGGCCTTCGCGGAGATGCAGGTGCGGCTGGCGGAGCGGTCGCTCGCCGACGTCACGCCGCCGGTGTGGAGCCAGTGGTGGTTCGGCAGCCACCCGACGACCGTCGACCGACTGGCGTTGACGAGTCCTGGTCCTCAAAATTGATGAGGGCCCGCGGCACATACCGCGGGCCCTCGACAGGTGACGTCAGTCGGTGCAGTCGCCCGAAGTCGTGGTCGTGTCGGTGTCGTTCGAAGCGATCGAGGAACAGGTGTCCTCGAACGCCCCCTGGACCATGGGGCCGAGGGCGAAGATCGCGACGACGATGAGCGCCGCGATGCCGGCGATGAGCAGGCCGTACTCGACGGCGGAGGCGCCGCGCTCCTCCATCTGGGCGAGGCGGGCGTTGATGAGCATGCGCAGGTAGTCGACCATGACCGAGGATCTCCTTGAGGGGGTGCTGTGCGGGGGGTGGTTCTCCGGCGTGAGGCCGAAGAACCTCACGAGGAAGATCCTGCCGGGATCGGCGCCCCGGCGAATCCCGTCACCGTCCGGAGTCCGGTAGTCCGAACGGACTACCTCCCCACCTCGGCCGTCGTGGCCCGTCCGCGCGGCGCGACCTCAGGAGTCGGCGGGCTTGACGCTGGAGAGCAGCCCGATCCGCATCGCGGTGACCAGTGCCTGGGCCCGGTTGGCCGCGCCGAGCTTCTGGTAGATCTTCGCGATGTGGGACTTGGCGGTCGACTCGCTGAGGTAGAGCTTCTCGCCGATCTGGGCGGCGCCGAGCCCGTCGGCGAGCAGCAGGAGCACCTCGTGCTCCCGGTCGGAGAGCTTGGTGGACTCGCCGGCCTGGCGGCGCATCATCGCCCCGACGAGGCCGGTGCAGATGAACGACCGCGGGGAGACCGCAGCGTGCCGGGCGGCCTTGACCACCTCGCCGGACGGCGCGTCCTTGCCGACGAACCCGGAGGCGCCGGCCTGCATCGCGGCGAAGATCTGCTCGTCGCCGGAGTGCATCGTCAGCACGATCAGGCCCGTGTCGTTGCTCCGCTTGCGGACCGCGCGGACGATGTCGAGGCCCGTGCCGTCCTGCAGCTGCAGGTCGGTGACGATCACGTCGGGGGAGAGCCGCTCGTAGGAGGCCATCGCCTCGGCGACCGTCGCGGCGACCCCGACGATGGACATGTCGTGCTCGAGGTCGAGGACTCCCGAGAGACCGTCGCGGATCAGCTGGTGGTCGTCGACGAGGAGCACGCTGATGTTCCGGTCGCTCATGCCTTCACCTTCTCTTCGCTGGGCTGCTCGGAGCTGATCGGGGGCTCGGGGTCGGTACCCACCGCCACGGTGACCATCAAGCCGCCACCGTGAACGGGGTCGATGCTCAGCCTGCCGCCGATGAGCATCGCCCGCTCGCGCATGATCTCCAGGCCGTGGGAGTCCGACCGCGCCTGCTGCATGCCGCGGCCGTCGTCGGAGACCGTGATGATCGCGCGGGGCGCGTGCACCCGGCAGTGGACGTCGATGACCGACGCCTGCGCGTGCTTGATGGCGTTGTTCATCGCCTCCTGGGTGATCCGGAAGAGCTCCGCCTCCACCTCGGGCCGCAGGCGGGTGGTGTGCTCCTCGAGGGTCACCTGGATCGGCACGCCGGAGACCTCGCTGAGGTTGCGGGCGATCGCGCCGATCGCGGCGCCGAGGCTCTCGCTCTCCCCGATGCTCGTGCGCAGGGTCAGCACCGACTGGCGGACCTCGCCCACGACGTGGCTGACCCGGTCGCGCAGCAGCGCGATCCGCTCGGCCTGCTGCGCTGAGGACGGCTGCGCCGCCAGGGCGTCGACGAGGTAGCCGAGGGAGGCGATGTCCTGCGCGACACCGTCGTGCATCTCCCGCGCGAGGCGCCGGCGCTCTTCGGCGGTCGCCGCGTCGCGGAAGGAGGCGAAGAGCAGGGCGGTGTCGAGGTGCACGGCGCTCGGCGCCAGCCGGCGCTGCAGCTTGCGGATCCGGTCGCCGAGGTCGAGCCGGCCGGGGTCGAGCCGGTCCGACAGCACGCCGGCGACCACGGCCGCGTCGTCGAGCGGGATCGCGAACGAGCGGCCGTCGACGACGTTCTCCCCGCGCGCCCACGCCTCGGCCGCGACGTCCTCGCAGTCGGCCGTCTCGCCCTCGAGGTTCTTCTCCACCAGGGGCGTGAGCGAGTCGCCGCGGGGGACGTACAGGACGAGGGCGGCGATCGGCAGCTCGTCGCGGACGGTGCTGATGATCGCGCCGCCGAGCGCGTTGGGGTCCAGCCCGGAGCTGAGGCCGCCGGAGAGGTCGATGAGCTGGCGCAGCAGGGTCTGTGCGTAGTGGTACGGCGCCAGCGGGTCGGTGGAGCGCTCGATCGCGGAGTGCAGGAACGTCGCGATCAGGCCGAGGCCGAGTCCGGTGACGCTCCACGTGAAGACCCCGAGCCACTGCGGATCGGACAGCCCGTCGCCGGAGACCACCGCGAAGCCGACCAGCGCCACGAGCTCGGCCGACATGGCCAGCGCGACGCCGACGGCCCCGCGGTGCAGGCCGGCGGTGAACGGCGGCACGGCGAGGGCGGCCAACACGGTCAGGCTCTCGGCCGAGGCGACTCCGCAGACCAGGCCCACCACCACGGCGTCGAAGGTCGTGGCGAAGACGATCGACGTGCGCGGGCGGAACTCGGCGAGCTGGACGACGACCCAGGCACAGCCGATGGCGATCAGCGCCAGCAGCATCTCCTCGTCCCGGTCGACCAGCGCGGTGACGAAGAGGAAGAGCAGCACGAACCCGCGTGCGGCGAGGGTGAGTCGCGCGAACGGCAGGTCCGGGAAGGTCATCCCATGTTCTCCATGATGCTGATCACCGCGGGCCCCATCACCGCGATGAAGAGGCAAGGGAGGATGCAGAAGATGAGGGGCACGGTGATCTTGACAGGTACCTGCTGCGCCTTGTGCTCGGCGCGCTGGCGGCGCTTGACCCGCATCTCGCCCGACTGCACGCGCAGCACCTGCGAGATCGGGATGCCGAAGGAGTCCGCCTGGACCATCGCCCCGACGAACGCCTTGAGGTCGGCCACGTTGGTCCGGTCCCCCAGGGCGCGCAGGGCATTCGCCCGGCCGGCGCCGATCTGCATCTCGCGGAGCACCCGCGAGAACTCCTCCGCGAGGGGACCGTCGGTGTTGCGCGCGACCTGCTGGACCGCGGCGTCGAACCCGAGCCCGGACTCCACGCTGATCGTCATCAGGTCGATCGCGTCGGCCAGCTCGCGCTGGATCCGCTCGGTGCGTTCGTAGGTCCTCTGGTAGAGGTACAGGTCGGGCACGAAGAACCCGACGACCAGCCCGGCGAGCAGCAGGACCACGGCGACGGGGAGCGACACCCCGAGCACGAGCACCACTGCTCCGGCGACCAGGGTCAGGGCCACCGCGCCGATCACCTTGCCCGACACCACCCGGTCGACCGACCAGTCGCGCGGGTTGCCGGCCAGGTCCAGCTTGCGACGGATCCGTTCGGCCGAGTCGGCGCCGGAGAGCCGGCGACCGATCCGCAGCGCCCGGGCCTGCAGCGGCTCCAGCACCCGCTCGCCGAAGGGCCGGTCGAGCTCGTCGCGCAGCGCCTGCGGCGCCGAGCCGATCGCCTGGATGGCGGCGAGGGAGCGGGTCACGCCCGAGGTGCGGCCCTCGTCGGGGGCGAGCGCCGAGCCGACGAGCAGGATGGCGACGAGCACCAGGACGGCGCCCAGCACGAGGAGCAGCGTCATCTCACACCTCCACCTTGACCAGCTTGCTCATCCAGAAGACCCCCACGCCGAGGACCACCACCGCGCCGACGAGCATCAGGATGCCGAGCGGGTCGGTGAACATCACGCTCACGTAGTCCCGCTGGGTGAAGAAGAGGTACAGCATGAACAGCGGCGGCAGGCAGCCCAGGACCCACGCGGACAGCTTGCCCTCGGCGGCCAGCGCGGCCACCTGGCGCCGCAGGTACTCCCGCTCGCGCATCGTGGCGGCGACGGTGTCGAGCAGCTCGGCGAGGTTGCCGCCGACCTGGCGCTGGATCTTGATCGCCATGACCACCCACTCGAAGTCCTTGGACTCGAACCGCTTGGCGACCCCCTCGAGCGCGTCCTCCAGGGGTACGCCGAGGCGCGTCTCGACCAGGACCCGCTTGAACTCCGTGGCGACCGGGTCGGCGCCCTCCCGCACGATCGTGTCGACCGACTGGGCCAGCGAGAGACCCGCCGCCAGCGACCCGGACATCAGCTGCAGGGTGTCGGGCAGCAGGGCGTTGAACGCCTTGCGCCGGCGCGCCCGCCGGACGCCGAGGTAGAGCCAGGGGCCGAGGCCGCCGAGGACCAGGAAGAGCAGGCCCAGGACGATGGTGCCGCGACCCAGCAGCAGGCCGACGAGGCCGGCGGCGAGGAACACGCCCACGTGGACCAGCAGCCACTCCGAGGCCTTCAGCTCGCTGCCGGCGCCCTCCAGCCGGTGGGTGATCCGCGCGTCGAGCGACTTGTTCCGGCTCAGCAGCGTGGCGGCGGCGTCCTTGGCCGACGAGAGCGCCTGCTCGGCGTCCACCCGCGACCCCGCGGGCGTCGCGCCGGCGCTCGTCACCTCGGTGTAGCGCGCCAGGCGGTCGGCCGCCGACAGCGGCGCCGGGCCGCGCGGGACCAGGAGCACGACGAGCGCGACCAGGCCGACGGCGAGCGTGCCGATGCCGGCGTGCATCAGCCAGGACGGCGGGACCCAGTCGGGCTGCTGCACCACCGGCGGGGGGACCACGGTCGTCGTCGCCGCGCGCTGGACGGTGCTGAAGGCGCTGGCCGTCACGGGGCCGGCGGCGCCGCCGAGCGTCACCTCGACGGTCGCCTCGGTCGCGTCGACGCCGTCGGGCACGGAGGTCGAGACGAGCACCTGCCGGGCGAGGACGGCAGCCTCCTCCGAGAACGTGTCGGCCAGCGCGGTCCGGCTCGCCTCGACCACCTGGCCGGAGCCGGCCTCGGCCACCTCGCGCAGCGAGGCCAGCGCTGCGTCGCCCTGCTCGAGCGCGATGACGTCGACGCCTACGCCGGACTCGTCCACGGCCGCGGTGACGTCCGCGAGGGGTGTGCCGGAGGTGTCCGCGCCGTCGGAGAGGACCAGCAGCGAGCGCTGGCCCTCCTCGCCGGCCAGCCGCAGGGCGGCGAGCACGCCGTCGTGCAGCCTGGTCTGCTGGCTGAGGGTGAGCGAGCGGACCACCTCGCGAGCCGCGTCGCGGTCGGTCGTCGGGGCGAGCGCCTCGTCGACGGTGCCGGCGAAGCTGACGATCCCGAGCTCGACGTCCGGGGGCACGCTGCGGATGAAGGTCAGCGCGGCCTGCTTGGCGGACCCGAAGCGGTCGCCGCGCATGGAGTTGCTGGTGTCGATCGCCAGCACCGCGGTGCGGCGTACCGCCGTCGAGGCCCCGGCGCGCTCGGCGGTCGCGGGCGCCGCGACCCCGTCGACGGTGACCGTGACGTCCGCCAGGTCGACGGCCGAGCCGGCCGGGACCGACACCAGGACGTCGAGCCCGCCGTCGGTCGGCTCCACGTGCGTGATCGACCCGTCCGCGGCGAGCGCCGCCGAGGGCAGCAGGCACAGCAGGACGCCGGCCGCCAGCGCGACGAGGGTGAGCAGCAGCCGACGCATCAGATCCGGTCCGTCGCGAAGAGCATCGGGTCGACCGTGACGTTGGCGTAGGCCATCTTGTCCAGGAACGTCGGCCGCAGCCCCGTCGGGCGGAGCCGGCCGAGCGTGCGGCCGTGGACGTCGAAGCCCGCGGAGGCGTCGAAGACGAAGATGTCCTGGAGGGTGATGACGTCGCCCTCCATCCGCTCCACCTCGGTGATGTGGGTGATCCGGCGGGTGCCGTCCTTGAAGCGCGTCTGGTGCACGATCAGGTCGACCGCGGAGGCGACCTGCTCGCGGATCGCGCGGACCGGCAGGTCCATGCCGGCCATCAGCACCATGGTCTCCATCCGCGAGAGCGTGTCGCGCGGACCGTTGGAGTGCAGGGTGCAGATGGAGCCGTCGTGGCCGGTGTTCATCGCCTGCAGCATGTCCAGGGCGGAGGCGTCGCGGACCTCGCCGACGATGATCCGGTCGGGCCGCATCCGCAGGCTGTTGCGCACCAGGTCGCGGATGTGGACCGCGCCCTTGCCCTCGATGTTGGCCGGGCGCGACTCCAGGCGGACCACGTGGTCCTGCTTGAGCTGCAGCTCCGCGGCGTCCTCGATGGTGACGATCCGCTCGTCGCTGGGGATGAACGAGGACAGCACGTTGAGCGTCGTCGTCTTCCCGGCGCCGGTGCTGCCGGAGACGATCACGTTGAGCCGGCCGCGCACGCACGCCTCGAGGAAGTCGCACGTCTGCGGCGTCAGGGACCCGAAGGAGACCAGGTCGGTGGCGGTCAGCGGGTCGGTGGCGAACTTGCGGATGGTCAGCGCCGAGCCGTCCACGGCCAACGGCGGGACCACGGCGTTGACGCGGCTGCCGTCGGGCAGGCGGGCGTCGACCATCGGGCTGGACTCGTCGACGCGGCGGCCGATCCGGGAGACGATCTTGTCGATCGTGCGCCGCAGGTGCGCCTCGTCGAGGAAGTGCGCGTCCGCCGGCATCAGCCGGCCGCCCTTCTCCAACCAGATCGAGGCGTGCCCGTTGACCATGACCTCGGAGACGTCGGGGTCGCGCAGGAACGGCTGGATCGGCCCGTAGCCGAGGATGTCGTCGCTGATCTCCTGGGTCACCCGCGCGCGGTCCCCGCTGCTGAGCGGTCGGTCCTGGGAGGCGAGGACGTCGGCCAGCACCGAGCGGACCCGCTGGTCCAGCTCGTCCTGGTCCATGTCGGCGTCGTAGAGGTGCGGCCCGAGCTGCTGGAGCAGCTCGGTGTGCACGCTGCTCTTCAGCTCCTCGATCCGGTCGGGCTGCGCCGCGCCGAGGGTACGCCGCGGCGCGGCGTCGACCTTGCGCCTCGCGGACGCGGCGGCGGCAGCGGCGGCCCCGGCGGCCGCGGCCCCGGCGGGCTGCTCCTCGACCGGCCGAGCGGCGTCGAGGGCGGCGGTGGCCTCGGCCGGCGGCTCGGGGGAGGCGGCGGGGTCGGAGCGGCGGGCGGCGGCGAGCCGTTCGGACAGCGAGCTCATCGACGTCACCTCCGGAGGCGGAAGCGGCGGGCCGGCTTGTCGGCCCCCTCGGCGTCCGCGGGGTCGGGCGGGGTGGTGGCGGACCGCGGCGCGGCGACGGTCTCCCCGGAGAGCCGGGACGCGAGCCCACGGATCGCGCCGCTGGACTGGTGGTCGGGGCGCTCGAGCAGGATCGGGGTCCCCGCATTGGTGGCGGCCGCGATGTCGATCGAGCTCTCGACGGAGGCGGCCACGCCCATGCCGAGGATGGCCTCCACCTTGTCCGGACCGATGCCGACGGCGTCGTCGGCGCGGTTGAGCAGCAGGTGGCGGTGGCCCCGGGCGATGTCGAGCATCTCCAGGGTCTCGAGGGCCACCTTGACGTTCTTCAGCGTGGGCACGTCGAGCGTCGCGACGATGACGCACTCGTCGGTCTCGTCGAGCGCGGTCAGGGTCTGCTCGTCGAAGGCGGGCGCGGTGTCGATGACGACGTAGTCGAAGGTCTCCCGCAGCGTCCGCAGGATGCGGGTCACCAGCGGGGCGGTGATCCGCTCACGGACGTCGGGGTGGGCCGGGGCGGCCAGCACCATCAACGACTCCTGGTGCCGGGTCAGGAGCCCGTCGAGCATCGCGGTGTCCAGGCTGTCCTCGGCGCCGACGGCCTGCTCGATCGAGTGCGTCGGGAACAGCTGCATGGTGATGGCGACGTCGCCGAACCCGAGGTCCAGGTCGACCAGGCACACCTTGCGCGCGCCGTTCTCGGTGAGCGCCAGCGCGAGGTTGACCGCCATCGTGGTCTTGCCGACGCCGCCCTTGGGGGAGAAGACGGTCACCACGCGGCCGACGTGCGCGGCGCCGGACGGCCCGCGCAGCGCGACGTGGAGCTGGTAGGCGCGGTCCACCGCGGCCTCGAGGGCGACCAGGTCGCCGGTCGGCACGACGTCGCGCGCGCCGGCCTTCATGGCCGCGGCGAGGGTCTCGGCGTCGAGCTCGTCGCGCACGAGCACGACGCTGACGGTGGGCCGGCCGGTGCGGAGCCCCTCGCAGACCGCGACGGTCTCCTCGAGGGCGAGGTGGGGGCCGAGCACGACGACGTACTCGTCGGAGTGCTGGGTCAGCCAACCGTGCATCCGGTCGACCGACAGCACCCCCTGGGTGCCGGTCGGCAGCCCGGTCAGCAGCGCGGAGAGGGTGGCGTCCTGGGGATCGACGACGACGGGCATGCGCGTCAGCCGAACAGGTTGTCGGTCGTGACCCCGGGACCGGGGCGCACCTGGGTGTCGTCGCCGACCAGCGCGAAGGCCAGCTCGCCGTTGCCCTGCGCGAACATCACCCGCTCCGCCTCGGCCTGGCTGAGCGCGAGCGTGATGAGGGTGCGGGGCAGCTGCTCAACGGTCTGCTGACCGGTCTGGTCGGTGGTCGTCGTCGAGACCGGCGTGGTGGAGCCGACCGCGAGGACCGTCGCCTCGGGCAGGAGGAGCCGCGTGAACGGCTGGCCGCTGCGTGCGTCGGAGCCGTTGAAGAAGACCGCGACCTGCGAGCCGGGGTTGACGAAGCCGGCCACCCGGGCGGTGTCGGTGAGGTTGACCGTCACGGTGACCTGGCCCTTCTGCAGCTGCAGGCCGGTGTCGGCCGACACCTGCGCGGCGCCGCCGAACTTTGCGGGGATCAGCTGCTCGCCCGGGTAGATCGGCACCAGCGCGAGCTGGCCGCTGAAGACGCCCGCGTCGCCCTGGGCGCCGTCGAGGAGCTGGTCCTGCGCGACCGGCTGGAGCGCGACCTTGCCGGCGGCCAGCGCGTCCTCGATCTTCTCGCCCTTGGCGATCGGGGCGGTCGCCCGCAGCACCTCCACCGTGACGAACCGGTCCTGCGCGCGTGCGTCGGCCCCTCGCACGTAGAGGAGGACCAGCACCACGCCCAGGGCCGCGACGACCGCCGCGGCGATGAGGAGGATCCTTCGTCGATCCATCAACAGAACCCTTTCGTCCTGTGAGGAACGTCGGTAGCCCCCTCCCGACGGTCCAGCGTTGTCCCGTGCGGCGACGGCCGGCTCCCTCCCCGAGTCGGCTGTGCCGGCTCTCGATGCTAGGGAACCCACCGGTGACGCACCGGCGATTGCCCAAACAAGCACCACCGGCCACCCCTTCGGGGGTGGCCGGTGGCCCGGTCGAGCCAGGTGGGGAGGGGCGTCAGGAGTAGAGCGCGTCCACCTCGGCGCGGAACTCGCGCATCACGACGTTCCGCTTGAGCTTGAGGCTGGGGGTGAGCTGCCCGCCCTCCTCGGTCCACTCGGCGTCGAGGACCGAGAACTTGCGGATGGACTCCGCCTTGGAGACGGCCTTGTTGGCGTCCTCCACCGCGGCCTCGATCTCGGCGCGCAGGTCGGGGTCGTCGAGCAGCCGCCCGACGTCGTCGGCCTTGCCGCGGGCGGCGGCCCAGACCGGCAGCGACTCGCGGTCGATCGTGACGAGGGCGGCGATGAAGGGCTGGCCGTCGCCGACGACGATGCACTGGTCGACCAGCGCGTGCGCCCGCAGCCGGTCCTCGAGGACCGCGGGGGCGACGTTCTTGCCGCCGGCGGTCACCAGGATCTCCTTCTTGCGGCCGGTGATCTTCACGAAGCCCTCGTCGTCGACCTCGCCGACGTCGCCGGTGTGGAACCACGCGTCGGCCTCGAGCGCCTCCCGGGTGGCGTCCTCGTTCTCCCAGTAGCCGGCGAAGACCTGCCCGCCGCGGAACAGCAGCTCGCCGTCGTCGGCGACGCGCACGGCGGTGCCGGGCAGCGGGCGGCCCACGGTGCCGACCTTCTGGGCGTCCGGGAGGTTGACGGTGAGCGCCGCCGTGGTCTCGGTGAGCCCGTAGCCCTCCAGCACGGTCAGGCCGATGCCGCGGTAGAAGTGGCCGAGCCGGTCGCCCAGGGGCGCGCCGCCGGAGACCGCGAACTGGCAGCTCCCGCCGAGGGCGTCGAGCAGCTTGCCGTAGACCAGCTTGGCGAACAGCGCGTGCTGGGCCCGGACGGCCAGTGACGGACGACCCTTGTCGAGCCCGCGGGACCAGGCGATCGCCACGTCGGCGGCCCGGTCGAAGATCTTGCCGCGTCCCTCCGCGGTGGCCTTCTGCGAGGCGGTGTTGAAGACCTTCTCGAACACGCGCGGCACGGCCAGGATGAACGTCGGCCGGAACCCCTGCAGGTCGGGCAGCAGGTTCTTGATGTCGGGGGAGTGGCCCAGCCGGGTGCGGGACTTCACGCAGCCGATCTGGATGATCCGGGCGAAGACGTGGGCCAGCGGCAGGAACAGCAGCGTGGAGGCGCCCTCGGCGTCGAAGAGCCGCTCGAGCTCCTCGACGGCCACGCCGAGCTCGAACATGAAGTTGCCGTGGGTGAGCATGCAGCCCTTGGGCCGCCCCGTCGTGCCCGAGGTGTAGATGAGCGTCGCGAGGTCCAGCGGCGTGGCCGTCGTGCGCCGCTTCTCCAGGTCGTCGTCGCTGATGTCGGCGCCGAGGCGGCGCAGCACGTCGACGGCGTTGTCGGTCAGCGACCACACGTGGTTGAGCGCCTCGAGGCCGCCGCGGACCTCCGCGACGCGCGCGACGTGGTCGTCGGTCTCGGCGACGACCGCGCGGGCGGCGCTGTCGCGCAGGATCCACTCGATCTGCTCGGCCGAGGAGGTCTCGTAGATCGGCACCGTGACGGCGCCGGCGAACCAGATCGCGTAGTCGAGCAGGGTCCACTCGTAGCGCGTCTTCGAGATCAGGGCGACCCGGTCGCCGGTCTCGACACCGGCCGCGACCAGGCCCTTGGCCACCGCGGTGACCTCCGCCAGGAACTCGGCGGCGGTGACGTCGCTCCAGGCGCCGTCGCCCGCGGGGCGGCTGAAGACGACGGCGTCGGGCGCCTCCTCGGCGTTCCTCACCACGTCGTCGGTCAGGTTGCCGGTCCCCGGGACCTCGATCGTCAGGGGCGTGGAGAACTCCCGCACGCTTCCTCCTCCGAGCACGTCGATTCGGGCGCCCGGACGGGCGCCTCGTCGCAGGCTACCGCCGCCGTCGGACGCCTCTCCCATCCGGTACGCTGCCGCATCGATCCACCCGCCGACCCCGCCCAGCAGCCGCGACCTCCAGGGGGCCCCGCATGGCCGAACAGACCACGTCGTCGATCACCGTCGACGCCGCCCCGGCCGAGGTGATGGCGGTGATCGCCGACTTCGCGGCGTACCCGCAGTGGGCCAAGGGCGTGCAGACCGCCGACGTCGTCGCGACGTACCCCGACGGCCGCGCCGAGCGGGTCTTCTTCGCCCTTGACGTCTCGCCGATCAAGGACGAGTACACCCTTGAGTACCAGTGGGACGGCGACCGCGAGGTCACCTGGACCCTCGTCGAGGGCAAGATGCTGCGGGCCCTCGACGGCGCCTACGTGCTCCGCGACCTCGGCGGGTCCACCGAGGTGACCTACCGGCTCGCCCTCGACGTCTCGATCCCGCTCATCGGCATGCTGAAGCGCAAGGGCGAGAAGATCCTCATCGACACGGCGCTGAAGGGTCTGAAGAAGCGCGTCGAGTCGCGCTGACGCGCCGCATGCGCATCCTCCTGCTCACCGGCAAGGGCGGTGTCGGCAAGTCCACGGTCGCGGCCGGTACGGCGGCGCTCGCGGCCGCGGCCGGGCACCGCACCCTTGTGCTGTCCACCGACGCGGCCCACTCGCTGGCCGACGCCTTCGGCGTCGAGGTCGGTCCCGAGCCCACCGAGGTCGGGGAGCGGCTCTTCGTCCAGCAGGTCGACGCCCAGCTGCGGTTCCAGCAGTCCTGGGGCGAGGTGCAGCGCTACCTCCTCTCGGTCCTCGACACCGTCGGCGTCGACCGGCTGGCCGCGGAGGAGCTGACCGTGCTGCCCGGCGCCGAGGAGGTGCTGGCCCTGCTCGAGCTGCGGCTGCAGGTCCTCTCCGGGGAGTGGGACGTCGTCGTCGTCGACTGCGCGCCGACCGCGGAGACGCTGCGGCTGCTCGCGCTGCCCGAGGCGCTGGGGTGGTACATGCAGCGGGTCCTCCCGACCCAGGCCCGTGTCGTCAAGGCGCTCAAGCCCGTCCTCACCCGCGCCGCGGGCGTGCCGATGCCCGGTGGGAGCGTCTTCGAGGCCGTGGAGCGGCTGCACGCCGAGCTCGACGAGGTGCGCTCGCTGCTGCAGGGCCCGGACGCCAGCGTGCGGCTGGTCCTCACCCCCGAGGCGGTCGTCGCCGCCGAGGCGCGACGGAGCTGGACCACGCTGTCGCTCTACGGCTACCGCGTCGACGGCGTGGTGGCCAACCGGGTCTTCCCGCCCGCCGACGGCGACGACTGGCGCGCCGGCTGGGTCGCGGCCCAGGCGCGCGTGCTCGCCGACGTCGAGGAGTCGTTCGTCGGGCTGCCGGTGTGGCGCTCGGAGTACCGCGCCGCCGAGCCGGTCGGGGTCGACGCCCTGCGCACCCTCGCCGCCGACGTGTACGGCGGCTCCGACCCGCTCGCGGCGCCCGTGGGCGAGGGGCCCTTCCGCGTCACCCGCACCGGCGGCGGGGCCGTGCTGCGCCTCCGGCTGCCGCTGGTCAACCGCGCGGAGGTCGACCTGGCCCGCCGGCACGACGAGCTGGTCGTGACCGTCGGCTCCTACCGCCGCCTGCTGACCCTGCCCGCCGGCCTGGCGCGGCTCGACGTCGCCGGTGCCCGGGTCGAGGAGGGCGAGCTGCAGGTCCGGTTCCACGAGGCCCGGCCCGCGCACGCCCGGGGGGAGAGCGCATGAGCGACGACGAGCACGACCGGCCGGAGGACGTCGGCAGCGTGGCCGAGGAGGCCGCCAAGCTGTTCGGCGCGCTGGGCGACTGGGCGCAGGACAACGGCTCCGGACTGGGTGCGGGACTGGGTGCCGGGCTGGGCGGCTTCGCCGCCCAGGCGGCGGCCGCGGCCCGGCAGGTCGACGAGCACGTCGCCACCGGGGCCCCCGAGTGCACCTGGTGCCCGGTGTGCCGAGCCGTCCACGCCGTGCGCAGCACGAGCCCGGAGGTGCGCAACCACCTGCTGGCGGCAGGATCCTCCCTGTTGCAGGCGGCCGCGGAGGCACTCGCCACGGCGGTGCCCGACGACCGTCGCCGGCCCCCCGACGGCGGGCCGCCGGCAGACGCAGGAGTGGAACGGATCGACCTGGACCCCGACGACGGGGCTGACGAGTGGCCGGAGGACGAGGGATGACGCTCACGTGTGGCGTGGACGTCGGCGGGACGAAGATCGCCGGCGGTGTGGTGGACGAGGAGGGCAAGGTCCTCGAGGAGCTGCGCGTGGAGTCGCCCGCGACCGACGCGGAGGCGATCGAGGACGCCATCGCGGGGCTCGTCGCGGAGCTGCGCACCCGGCACGAGATCACGGCGGTCGGCGTCGGTGCGGCCGGCTACGTCGACAAGGGCCGCGCGGTGGTGATGTTCGCGCCGAACATCGCCTGGCGCGACGTACCCCTCAAGGCGGAGCTGGAGCAGCGCGTCGAGCTGCCGGTCGTGGTGGAGAACGACGCGAACGCCGCGGCCTGGGGCGAGTTCGTCTTCGGCGCCGGTCACGACGTCGACGACCTGCTGCTGGTCACCGTCGGCACCGGCATCGGCGGCGGCATCGTGCTGGACGGGCTCCTGCACCGCGGCGCGTTCGGCGCCGGCGCGGAGATCGGCCACATGCGCGTCGTCCCCGACGGCATCCGGTGCGGGTGCGGGAACCGCGGCTGCTTCGAGCAGTACGCCAGCGGCTCGGCGCTCGTGCGCGACGCCCGCGCCGAGGCGGTCACCGGCAACCCGGCCGCCCGCAGCCTCCTGGCGCGTGCCGGCGGCGACACCGCGGCCATCACCGGACCGCTCATCACCGAGGCGGCGCGTGCGGGCGACCCGTTCGCCGTGGCCCAGCTCGCCGAGCTGGGTCGTTGGCTCGGCGAGGGCATCGCCTCGCTCACCGCCGTGCTCGACCCCGCGGTGGTGGTCATCGGTGGCGGCGTCAGCGAGGCCGGCGAGCTGCTGCTCGGCCCCATCCGCACGGCGTTCGTCGCGGAGCTGCCCGCTCGCGGGCACCGCCCGACGCTCGAGATCCGCCGCGCCACGCTCGGCAACCGCGCCGGGCTCATCGGCGCGGCCGACCTCGCCCGCCGCTGAGGCGGCTCCCGTGGCCCTCCACATCGGCGTCGACGTCGGCGGCACCAAGGTGCTCGCCGCCGAGGTCGACGCCGCGGGCGCGGTGCTGCGCACGGCCCGGCGCTCCACCCCGGGGCGCCGCGTGGACGCCGTGCTCGTCGAGCAGGCGCTGAGCGAGGCGGTCGCCGAGGTCGCCGACGGGCGCCGCGTCGACGGGGTGGGCCTCGCCGCGGCGGGCTTCGTGGACGCCGCGGGGGAACGGGTGATGTTCGCGCCGCACCTGCCCTGGCAGGGCGAGGACGTGCGCGCCCGCCTGGCCGATCGGTGGGGGACGACCGTCGTCCTGGACAACGACGCCAACTGCGCCGCCCTCGCCGAGGGGACGCTCGGCGCGGCGCGGGGCGTCGCGGACTTCCTGCTGATCACGATGGGCACCGGCATCGGCGGCGGCCTCGTCCTCGGCGGGCGCGTCCACCGCGGCCGCAACGGCATGGCCGGGGAGTTCGGCCACGCGCAGGTCGTGCCGGACGGCCAGCCCTGCGAGTGCGGCGGTGCCGGGTGCTGGGAGCAGTACTCCAGCGGCAACGCGCTCGTCCGCTTCGCCCGGGCCAGGATCGGCCGGGAGCCCACGATGCTGGAGCAGCTGTGCGGCGGCGATCCCAGCACGCTGGTCGGCCCGATGGTGACCGAGGCCGCCGAGCAGGGCGACCTGGTCGCCCGGCAGGCCTTCGCGTCCGTCGGGGACTGGCTCGGCGTCGGCCTGGCGAACCTCGTCGCGGCCTTCGACCCCGAGCTCGTGGTCGTCGGCGGCGGGGTCTCGGCCGCCGGTGACCGGCTGCTCGAGCCGGCCCGGCACGCCCTCGTCCGCTCGCTCGTCGGTGCCGCGCACCGCGAGGTCCCGCCCGTCGTCCGCGCCCGGTTCGGCCCGGAGGCCGGCGTGGTGGGCGGCGCGATCCTCGCGCGCCAGCGCTCCTAGCCGGGCGCGCGGTCGCGATCTCCGGCAAGCCGGCCGACTACCCCGCGGTCAGAGCTGGGCGCCGTCGTCCCAGGGGTCCCGTGGGCCGCGGGGCATCTGCCAGACCAGGTAGAGGAAGCCGCCGACGAACCCGGCGACCAGCGCGTAGGAGACCACCTGCGGCAGGCCGATGCCCAGCACCAGGAACAGCAGCAGGACGGCGGGGGCGCCGAAGACGCCGGTCCACGCGGCGAGGCGGGCGCCGACGGGGCGCGGCAGCGGCGGCGGCTCGGGCGGGACGAAGCGCTCCTCGTCGGCACGCGCGAGGTCGCTCTCCGGCTCCTCGGGCAGCGGGACGTCGTACGTCGGCGGCGTGGCCGGAGCGGTCGGCGCGGGTGCCGGCGCAGGCGGTTCGTCGTCGAGGGTCGGCCGGTCGCC
Organism: Nocardioides sp. Arc9.136; assembly: GCF_030506255.1. Taxonomy (NCBI): domain Bacteria; kingdom Bacillati; phylum Actinomycetota; class Actinomycetes; order Propionibacteriales; family Nocardioidaceae; genus Nocardioides; species Nocardioides sp. Arc9.136. The sequence continues at coordinate 1,629,103 of NZ_CP113431.1, forward strand.
GTAGTTCTCGACGATCGAGCGCCAGACGTCGTCCTCGTCGTCGCGCTGCACGAGGACGAGGTTACGCGGCGGTGACCCGCCGCACGAACGCCGCGGTCTCCTCGACGATGGTGGGGAGGTCGTGGTCCAGCGTCGCCACGTGGTAGCTCTCCGGCAGCGACACCTCGGTGACGTCGCGCGAGGAGACGCCGGAGACGACGAGCGGCTGGGTGAGCCCGTCGACCACGTGGTCGACCGTCGAGCGGAGGTAGAGCAGCGGGGCCGTGACGCGCGGCAGGTCGGACACCAGCCCCGGCCACGCGCGGAACATCGAGTGGGCCGCCTTCAGCGGCGTCCGGGTGTAGCCGTGCTCCTCGGCGCCGGGCTTCTTGATGTCGTTCGCGATCCCGGGGAAGGACCCGACCACGTGCTTGAGCACCGGCAGCAGCCTGACGTCCTTGCGGGCCGTGGCCAGGGCGGGGTTGACCACGACGACCCCGGCCACCGCGTCGCCGTGGTCGGCCGCGAGGCGCAGGGTCAGCGCGCCGCCCATGGAGAGCCCGCCGACCACGACCGCGTCGTGGGAGGCGCGCAGGTCGGCGAAGACGCGCGAGAGCTCGGCGTACCAGTCGTCCCACGTGGTCGTGTTGCAGTCCTGCCAGCTCGTGCCGTGCCCCGGCAGCCGCGGCACCTCCACGCCGTACCCCTGCTCCGCGAGCGCCTCGCCCCACGGCTTGATCGACGCGGGCTGGCCCGTGAAGCCGTGGCTGAGCAGCACGCCGACGCGTCGACCACCGGTCAGCTCGGGGCGTGCCGGGGCGGACAGGGGAGCGGCCAGCGGGTGGAGCGTCGGCTCGATCGTCATGGCGGCACCTTAGGTCTAGGGTTGCCTCGTCCGGGCCGGGTCGTGGAAGGTGCGCCGCGTGTTCTATTGGTTCCTGAAGTGGGTGGCCCTCGGGCCGTTCCTGCGCGTGATCTTCCGCCCGCAGGTCGCCGGCGCCGAGCACGTCCCCACCGACGGCCCGGCGATCCTCGCCAGCAACCACCTGTCGTACGCCGACTGGCTGTTCATGCCGCTCACGCTGCCGCGCCGGGTGACGTTCGTGGCGAAGGCGGAGTACTTCACCAGCCCGGGCATCAAGGGCTGGTTCCAGAAGCAGTTCTTCTCCGGTGCCGGCCAGGTCCCGATCGACCGCGGCGGTGCCAGCGCGGCCGAGGGCGCGCTGACCGCGGCCAAGCGGATCCTGGGGGAGGGCGGCCTGTTCGGCATCTACCCCGAGGGCACCCGCAGCCACGACGGCCGGCTCTACCGCGGCAAGACCGGTGTCGCCCGGCTCGCGCTCGAGACGGGTGTCCCGGTCATCCCGGTCGCCGTCGTCGGCACCGACGTGGTCGCACCCCCGGGCAAGACGTTCGGCACGTTCACCCGCCCGGTCGTGCGCTTCGGCAAGCCGCTGGACTTCTCCCGCTACGAGGGGATGAGCAACGACCGCTACATCCTGCGCTCGGTGACCGACGAGATCATGTACGAGATCATGCGGCTCTCCGGCCAGGAGTACGTCGACACCTACGCCGCCCAGGCCAAGGCCGAGTCCCGCAAGGCCGAGCGCGCCGAGCAGTCGGGCGACGCCGCGGCGGACCGTCCGGGCGAAGAGAAGAAGGCGTCCTGAGCGCAGACCCGGCCCGGTCCAGTGCCGGGCTGGCGGTCGAGGACCGGCTCTTCCGGGCGCTGGCCGTCCTGCGTGGGGTCACCCTGGCCAACGCGGTGGTGCTCAACCTCTACCGCGCCGAGAACTTCCAGCGCCCCGCCGGCGGGGTCGCCTGCGTGCTGGTGATGGCGGCGTGGACCGCCTTCGCCGTCTGGGCGTACGCCGCGCCCCGGCGCCGCACGGTCGTCCTGCTCGCCGCGGACCTCGCCGTGGCGGTCGCGCTGCTGGCGGCCACCCCCCTGGTGAAGGGCGACGGCTTCAACGCGACCGTCCCGGGGTTCTGGGTCGCGGGGGCGCTGCTGGCCTGGGCGGTCCGGTACCGCTGGGTGGGCGGCCTGGTGGCGGCCGCGGTGCTGGTGGCGGCCGACGTGCTGGTCCGCGAGGAGCTGACCCAGTCCAACTACGGCAACGTCTTCCTGCTCTTCATCGGCGGTCCGATCGTCGGCTTCATGTGCGGGTCGCTGCAGGAGATGGCCGCCGAGCGCGACCGCGCCGAGCGGTCCGCCGCCGCGGCTGCGGAGCGCGCCCGGCTGGCACGCGCCGTGCACGACGGCGTGCTGCAGGTGCTCTCCCTGGTCCAGCGGCGCGGCGCCGAGCTCGGCGGCGAGGCGGCCGAGCTGGCGCGGCTCGCGGGCGAGCAGGAGTCCCGGCTGCGGACCCTGATCCGCACCCAGGAGCGCACGACCGACGAGGCCGCCGGCGGGAGCGGAGCCGGCGCGGTCCTCGACCTGGCGGCGGAGCTCGGCCGGCTGGAGTCCCGCGCCCAGGTGACCGTCGCCGCGCCGGCGACCCCGGTCGAGCTGCCGCGCGACGTCGTGCGGGAGCTGTGCGCCGTGGTCGGCGCCTGCCTGGACAACGTCGCGAACCACGTGGGGGCGCAGGCTCCGGCCTGGGTGCTGCTCGAGGCGTTCCCCGACCGGGTCGAGCTCTCCGTGCGCGACGAGGGGCCCGGCATCCCCGAGGGCCGGCTCGAGCGGGCCGCGGCCGAGGGCCGGCTGGGCGTCAGCGAGTCGATCCGTGGCCGGGTCGCCGACCTCGGCGGGACCGCGACGCTGAGCACGGGCTCGTTCGGCACCGAGTGGGAGCTCGTCGTCCCGGTCCCCGCCCCCGGCTCCGCGGGAGCGGCGGACCGGCGCCGCTAGTCTCCGACCGTGCCTGTCAGACCCCAGCCCGTCAGCGAGCGGGAGATCACCGCCCCGGTCCCGCTCACCTCTGCCGACGGCCGGCTCAACCCCGACGCGGTCGGCTGGACCCGCACCCCGCTGCTCACCACGGACGGAGTCGGTCGTGGCCGCCGCGGTCGGGGTCGCAACAAGCGCTGGGAGTACTGGGCGGTGACCACGCCGACCCACGTGGTGGCCCTGGTGACCTCCGACATCGACTACGCAGCCGTCCACGGCATCTGGCTGCTCGACCGCGCCACGGGTGAGTCGGTCGCCCACGACGCGATCGGCGTGACCGGCCGCAGCGCGACGCTGCCCGGCACGCTGGGCCACGGACCGGTCCGCTCGCGGACGCGCCGGCTGCGGATCGACGTCGAGGAGGTCGAGGGCGGGACCCGCCTGCGGGCGAGCGGGCCGCGGGTCGAGGTCGACGTGGTGGCGCACCGGCCGGAGGGGCACGAGTGCCTGGGCGTGGTGGTGCCGTGGAGCGACCGTCTCTTCCAGTACACCGTCAAGGACGTCGCGCGCCCCGCGACCGGCACGATCCGCCTCGACGGGCTCGCCGCCGACGTACCGGCGGGGGAGTCGTGGGCGACCCTCGACCACGGCCGCGGCCGGTGGCCCTACGACGTGCGCTGGAACTGGGGCGCCGGCGCCGGACGCACCGACGGCCACGTCGTCGGCATCCAGGTGGGCGGGCGCTGGACCGACGGCACCGGCTCGGTCGAGAACTCCCTCTACGTCGACGGGCACCTCTCCAAGATCAGCGAGGAGCTGGTCTGGGACTACGACCGTGACGACTGGATGGCGCCCTGGCGGGTCTCGGGCGCCTCGGTCGACCTCGCCTTCACACCGTTCCACCTGCGCCGCTCCGTCACCGACCTGCGGGTCTTCGCGTCCCGCACCCACCAGTGCTTCGGGCACTGGGCGGGCCGGGTCCGCGACGACTCGGGAACGTGGATGCGGGTGGCGGACGTGGTCGGCTGGGCCGAGGACGTCCACAACCGCTGGTGACCCCGTCCGGCGGTGGTCGCTAGCCTCGGGCGCGATGACCATCCACGACACCCACCCGTTCGCCGGTGAGGACGACCCGGTACGTCGCTTCCGGGGCCGGCTCGGCGGCACGGTCACCCTGTGGACGGCCGGGGCGGGCGCCGGACGGGCCGGGCTCACGGTGACGTCGCTGATGGTGGCCAACGGCGAGACGCCGCGGGTGCTCGCGCTGCTCGACCCCGACTCCGACCTCCTCGACGCCGTGCGCGACACGGGCCGGGCCGTCGTCCAGCTGCTCTCGTGGGCCGACCGCGGGCTCGCCGAGATGTTCGCCGGCACCGCACCGGCGCCGGGCGGGCTGTTCCGCCAGGCCGAGTTCGTGGACACCGCGCACGGCCCGCGGCTCGCCTCGACCACCACCTGGGCCGGTGTCGAGCTCGAGGAGGAGCGCGAGGTCGGCTGGTCGTCCCTGGTCACCTGCCGCCTCGTCGCGGCGGAGGCCGGCGAGGACGGCGACCCGCTCGGCCACCGGCGGGGACGCTGGCTGCGCCTGTCCCAGGAGAAGGGGGCCCCGTGACCGACCCGACGACGCCGATCCGCGTGATGGTCGTCGACGACCACCCGATGTGGCGCGACGCGGTCGAGCGGGACCTGCAGCAGGCCGGCTTCGAGGTCGTCGCGGTGGCCTCCACCGGCACCGAGGCGCTCGCGCGGTTCAAGGCGGCCCGGCCCCAGGTGGTCGTGCTGGACCTGCAGATCCCCGAGCCCGACGGCGTCGGTGTCACCCGCGAGGCGCTGGCCCACGACCCGTCGGCGCGGGTGCTCGTGCTGAGCGCGAGCGGGGAGCAGGCCGACGTGCTGGAGGCGGTCAAGGCCGGCGCGACCGGCTACCTGGTCAAGTCCGCCTCGCGGCAGGAGCTCCTCGACGCCGTACGCCGCGTGGCGCGCGGCGACACCGTGTTCACCCCCGGCCTCGCCGGCCTGGTGCTCGGCGAGTTCCGGCGGCTCTCGGACCCCGCGGCGGCCACCGACCCGACGCAGCCGCAGCTGACCGAGCGCGAGACCGAGGTGCTCAAGATGGTCGCGAAGGGGATGTCGTACAAGCAGATCGCCGAGCGGCTCGTGCTCTCCCACCGCACCGTGCAGAACCACGTGCAGAACACCCTGCGCAAGCTCCAGATGCACAACCGGGTCGAGCTCACGCGCTGGGCGATCGAGCAGGGCCTGGACGAGGACTGATCTCGGCTCCCCTGCAGGGGTCCCCGGTGCACCGGGGACTCCCGCGCTTACCGGGGCAGATCTGCCCCGGTAAGCGAGGGACTGCCCCGGGAAGTGGGAGCAGTGGGGCTCGAGTGACGCCGACCGACGGCCCGCCCGGCCAGCTCGGTCAGCCGCGGGCGGGGTGCGGCCTCCCGCCGCCGGGGGAGGCGTCGACGAGGTCGTGCTGCACGCCGTACCGCGCGCGCAGCCGGGCGTCCTGGGCCTCGCGGTACCGCTCGCCCCGGCGGGTGCGCGGCCCGAGGGTCGGCGGCAGCCGGTCGAGCGCGGCGTTCACCGCGCCGAGCACCGGCCCGGCGGCGCGGACCGCGTGCTTGAGCTGCGTGTCGGCGATGCCGAGCTCGTCGGCGATCGCGTCCCCGATGAAGACCCGCTCCAGCGCGGCGACGACGGTCGGTGCGACCGGGTGCAGCACGGGCGGGACGAGCTGCTCGATCTCCGGCACGAGGAAGTCCGAGCCGATCGCGCCCACCAGCTCGCGGCAGTACTCGTCCACCGGCGGCCGGGTGAGCAGGTAGATCCCCTCGAGCGCCTCCTGCTCCGCCTCGTCGGTGGGCAGGAGCGCGGGGTCGATGCCGAGCAGGTGGCCGAGGTAGCGCCAGCGGGCGTAGTACGCCGCCTGCTCCTCCGGACGGTACGGCGCACCGATGGCGCGCATGCCGCGCAGCGGGATCAGGCAGAACTCGACCAGGGTGTAGGCCAGGTAGGACTGGCAGATCGGGACGCCCCAGGCGGCGAGGTCCCAGGCATCGTCGTCGAGCAGCGAGCGTCGCACCAGCGCGTGGATGACCCGCACCCGCACGGTGAGCTCGAAGCCGTCGGCGAAGCGGGACAGGCCGCCCTGCGCGTTCGCCGCGACCAGCCAGGAGGCGACCTCGATGGTGCGCATGCCGGCGTTCTCGATGTAGCGGCCGGTCATCTCCAGCGGCCGCGAGGCCGCCGAGTTGGCGTAGCCGCTCACCAGGGACGCCGCGCCGAGCACGATGCCGGCCTGCCGGGTGTAGCGGCCCAGGTGCGCACCGGCCCGGTCGATCCCCTCGAGGTCGACCCACTCCGGGGTGGCGTCCAGCTGGGCGAACAGCGCGCGCAGCGAGTCCGGCGCGTCCGGCACCGCCCCGATGCCCTCGCGGCAGGCGGTGCGCAGCATCCGCATCGCCCTGCCGTGCCCCAGGCGCGGGACGTCCGCGACGAAGGCGTCGGCCAGCGGGTCGCCGTCCCACATCGCGGCGAGGTACGTCGCCGCCAGCTGCGGGTAGCGCTGCCGCGCCAGCTCGACGTGGCGCAGGGTGGCGGGCAGGGGGCGCTCGGCGAGGAGTCGGCCGGTGGTCGCGGCTTGCATGCCACGACCCTAGAAGTGAGGATGTCTCACCTTCCATTCACTTCTCTCCGGTCTCCCGACAGGACGTCGACATGGCCCACAAGCAGCGGATCCTGCCCACGCAGCAACGTGCCGTGCAGATGCGCAGGGCCCTGCTCGACGCTGCCCTTCACCTTCTCGGCGAGCGCGGCGCCGCCGGGCTGACCACCACCGCGATCGTGGAGCGCGCCCACGTCAGCACCGGCACCTTCTACCGGTACTTCAACGACAAGGCGGAGATCGTCACGGCGCTGCGCGACGAGGCCGTCGCGGCGGTCGACCGGGACCTCCGCGAGGCGGTGGTCCGCGCGCTCGACCTCGACCTGCCCGACGCGGTACGCGAGATCGTCTCGACGCTGGTGTCCGGCTTCGAGGAGCACGGCCCGGTCGTGCTGGCCGTCGTCGACGCCCAACCGGGCGGCATCAACGCCAACGTGCTGCCGGAGATCGAGCGGGACCTCTTCCACCTCGCGGCCGTGATCCCGCGGCGGCACCTGCCCGGCGTGCCCCCCGAGCGGCTGGAGGCGCTGGTGTTCATGACCATGGGCGTGGTGGTCGCGACCTCGCTGCGGATCGCGCTGTTCCGCCCGCCGGGCTCGGACCGTGAGGCGCTGGTCGACGTGGCGACCTCGATGCTCGTCGCGGGGCTGCGGTCCTGACCGGCGGCGCGCTCGCGGGCGGGGCATGGGTAGGTTCCCGGCATGGCCGACGCGACGAGCGAGCTGCTGGCGATCGCCGACGAGCTCTACGCGCTCGACCTCGCGGAGTTCACCCCGGCACGCGACGCCCGGGCCAAGGAGCTCAAGGGCACCGACCTGGCCAAGCCCGTCAAGGCGCTGCGGAAGCCCGCGACGGCCGCGTGGGTGGTCAACCTGCTCGTGCGGCACGAGACCGAGCAGGTCGAGCAGGTGCTGGCCGTCGGTGCGGCCCTGCGCGAGGCGCAGGCGTCGATGTCGGGGGAGGAGCTGCGCGCGCTGACCCGCCAGCGCCGCCAGCTCACGGCCGCGGTCACCAGCCAGGCCCGCGCCGTGGCCAAGGAGCACGGCCTCCGCGTCACCGATGCGGTGGCCGACCAGGTCGAGGCCACGCTCACCGCCGCGATGGTGGACGAGGGCTGCGCGAAGGCGGTCCGCAGCGGCCTGCTCGTGGCGTCCATCGAGGCGACCGGCGTCGAGGAGGCGGACGCGGGTGCGGCCGTGGCGCTGCCCGAGGCGCTCGGGTTCGCCGCCGTCCCACGGGAGTCCGCACCGCCGCCCTCGCGGCCGAGGCTGGAGGTCGTCCCCGACCCGGAGGCGGACGCCAAGGTCCGCCGCGCCGCCGAGGAGAAGCTGGCGCAGGCCGAGTCCGAGCTCGCCGAGGCACAGTCGGACCTCGACGAGGCGGGCGAGGAGGTCTCCCGCCTGGAGGCCCGCGGCCTCCAGCTCCAGGCCGAGATCGACGAGCTCAAGGCCAGGATCGCGGCGCTCGAGGAGGACCACGACGCCCTCGACGAGGAGCTGGCCGACGCCGAGGACACCCGCGACGAGGCCAGCGCCGCGGTCGACGACCTCACCCGCGCGCGCGACGCGGCCAGGGCGGCGCTGGAGGGGCTCGGCGGGTGAGGCGGCGGCTGAGGCCGGGCCTCAGACCTGCGCCCACCCCTTCGAGCGCTCCACGGCCTCGCGCCACCGCACGTGGGAGGCGTCGTACGCCGTGCGGTCGCGGCCGGGGGTGAAGGAGCGGTCGAGCGCCCAGGTCTCCCGCAGCTCGTCGGTCGACGACCAGACGCCGGTGCCGAGGCCGGCGAGGAACGCCGCACCGAGGGCCGTCGTCTCGACCAGCTCGGGCCGCTCGACGGGCACGCCGATCTGGTCGGCCTGGACCTGGCAGAGCAGGTCGTTGGCCGAGGCACCGCCGTCGACCCGCAGCGACGACAGCGCGGCGGGCATGGTCTCGAGCACGTCGCGGACCTCGAAGGCGATCGCCTCGAGGGTCGCGCGGACCAGGTGCGCCCGCGTGGTGCCGCGGGTGACGCCGATGATCAGCCCGCGGGCGTGCGGGTCCCAGTGCGGGGCGCCGAGCCCGGTGAGCGCGGGGACGAAGACGACGCCCTCGCTGGAGGGCACCGTCGCGGCGATGGCCGCGGTCTCCGCGGCCGAGCCGACGACCTGGAGACCGTCGCGCAGCCACTGCACCGCCGCGCCGGTCACGAAGATGGCGCCCTCGAGCGCGTAGGTCAGCTCGCCGTCGGGGGAGCGCCAGGCGGCGGTCGACAGCAGCCCGGCGTCGGACCGGGGCAGCTCGGTGCCGCAGTTGGTGAGGATGAACGAGCCGGTGCCGTAGGTGCACTTGGAGTCGCCCACGTCGAAGCAGGTCTGGCCGAAGAGCGCGGACTGCTGGTCCCCGGCGATGCCCGCGATCGGCAGGGACAGGTCGAGGAAGGACCGGGGGTCGGTGACGGCCAGCTCGCCCCAGTTGGGCACCAGCTCGGGCAGCGCGTCGCGCGGCACGCCGAAGAGCCCGCACAGCTCGTCGCTCCAGTCGCCGGTGCCGAGGTCCATCAGCAGCGTGCGGCAGGCGTTGGAGACATCGGTGACGTGGTGCAGGCCGCGCGTCATCCGGGCGACCAGGTAGGAGTCGACCGTGCCGACGGCGTACCGGCCCTCCTCGACCAGCGCCCACGTGTGCGGCTCGTGCTCGGCGATCCACGCCAGCTTGGTGCCGGAGAAGTACGGGTCCAGGCGCAGCCCGGTCAGCTCGGCGACCCGGTCCTCGTGCCCGCCGTCGCGCAGGCGCGTGCAGATGTCGGCGGTGCGCCGGTCCTGCCACACGATCGCCCGGCGCGGCGACCCCAGGGTCTCCCGGTCCCACAGCAGGACCGTCTCGCGCTGGTTGGTGATCCCGACGCCTCGCAGCTCGGAGCGGTCGACCCGGCCCAGCACCTCGCGGCACGCCTCGAGCGTGGCCTGCCAGATCTCCTCCGGGGAGTGCTCGACCCAGCCGGGCTGCGGGAAGTGCTGGGCGAACTCCTGGTAGCCCTTGGCGGCGATCCGGCCGTCCGGGGTGACGACGACGGCGGTGACGCCGGTGGTGCCGGCGTCGATCGCCAGCACGCTCACGCGGTGCCCCGCACGACCTCGAGCACCCGCTGGTCGATCCAGGTCAGCTCCGGGTCGACCCGCATCTCGTAGTTCTCGGTGCCGACCCAGGCGGCGAAGTCGCGGTGCCCGCGGTCGGTCGCGAACGCCTCGAGCTCGCGCCGCAGCTCGTCGTCGACCGGCACCTTCTCCTCCTCGGTCGAGGCGGTGAGGTAGAGGTCGTTGAGGTCCAGCAGCCGCCCGAGCTCGGCGACCGGTGCGGCGTGGTCGTCGACGCGCAGGTCCACCGCGATGTCGTCGCCGCCGGCGTACCCGGCACCCTCGCTGACCACGAGCAGGGCGGCCGACTGGCGCCCACGCTTGTCGCCGCCGGCCTCGTCACCGGCGGCGAGCGCGGCGAGCAGGCGGTGCGCCAGGGGCGCGGCGGGGTCGGAGCCCTCGAACGCGCGCTGCATCGCCTCGACGACCTCCGGGCCGGTGAGCACGTTGCCCTGGACGGCGTACCCCTCGCCGGTGGCGCCGCCGGCCCAGTCCAGGCAGTCGGTCCCGGTGTGCGTGGCGGCGTTGCCGTCGACGTCGACGATGCCGACCTGGCGGTCCGCGCGCCCCTCGTCCTCCTCCAGCAGCCGGTCGAGCGCGACCTGCGCGGTGGCGCCCTCGTCGAGGTGGGCGAGCGCGATGCCCTTGTAGGCCACGTTGGCGTCGGCCTGGGTGGCGATCGCGCCGACCTCGGCGACTGCGGCGGGCACGACGGCCCCGACGGCGAGGAACTTCGAGGCGACGGCGACGCCCCAGGACTCGCCGTCGGCGGAGCGGGCCACGATCGAGAAGGTCATGGCGGGAGGGTAGCGAGCGGCACCGCCGGCTCGGCCCGCCCCGGGACGCACCGGGCGGAGGAACCGCTACCCGCGTGACCTCGGGCGCACTAGGGTCGGCGACGACTTGAACGATCCAAGGCCACCGGGCCCACGGCCACCACGCGGTCGCGGCCACGGCCACGACCCTCAGGAGGTCCGATGCGCGTCGGAGTGCTCACCGGCGGGGGCGACTGCCCCGGTCTGAACGCGGTCATCCGGGCGGTCGTCCGCAAGGGCGTCCGCGAGTACGGCTTCGAGCTGGTCGGCTTCCGCGACGGCTGGAAGGGGCCGCTCGAGGGGCTGACCATGGAGCTGGGCATCGAGCAGTGCCGCGGCATCCTCCCGCGCGGCGGCACGATCCTCGGCTCCTCGCGCACCAACCCCTTCGCGATCGAGGGCGGCGTCGAGCGGATCAAGGACAACCTCGCCGCGCACGGCGTCGACGCGCTCGTGGCGATCGGCGGCGAGGACACCCTCGGCGTCGCCACGAAGCTGGCCGAGCTCGACGTCCAGGTGGTCGGGGTGCCGAAGACGATCGACAACGACCTCTCGGGCACCGACTTCACCTTCGGCTTCGACACGGCCGTCAACATCGCGACCGAGGCGATCGACCGGCTGCACACCACCGCCGAGTCCCACCACCGCGTGCTCGTCGTGGAGGTCATGGGCCGCCACGCCGGGTGGATCGCCCTGCACGCCGGCATCGCGGGCGGCGCCAGCGCCGTGCTGATCCCCGAGCAGCCCTTCGACATCGACAAGGTCTGCGCCCACGTCGAGACGCGGTTCCAGAGCGAGTACGCCCCGGTCATCGTGGTCTCCGAGGGCGCCGTCCCGGTCGAGGGCGGCGACATGACGCTGGTGTCGGGGGAGAAGGACGCCTTCGGCCACGTGCGGCTCGGCGGCATCGGCGACCGGCTCGCGGCGGAGATCGAGGCCCGCACGGGCAAGGAGGCCCGGGCGGTCGTCCTGGGCCACGTCCAGCGCGGCGGCACGCCCACGGCGTTCGACCGCTGGCTGGCCACGCGGTTCGGCCTGCAGGCGATCGACGCGGTCGCCGACGGCGACTTCGGGACGATGATGGCGCTGCGCGGCACGAAGATCGTCCGCGTCCCGCTCTCCGAGGGCACCGCCGAGCTCAAGGTGGTCAGCCCCGAGGAGTACGCCGAGGCGCAGGTCTTCTTCGGGTAGCCGCGAGGGGTCCGCGGGCCGCGTCGGACGGAGGGCGTCAGAGCACCAGGTCGACGACCAGCGCCCGGTGGTCCGAGAGCGCCATCTCGCGGGCCTCGGTCGCCCGGACCGAGACGTCGCCGTCGGCGAGCACGTGGTCCAGCTGCTCGCCGGGCGCGTGCGAGGGGAACGTCGGGTGCGCGGCCAGGGCACGCATCCGCGTCGTGCGGACCGCGCGCTCGCCGTCCATGTTGAGGTCCCCGACGACCACCAGCGGCCGCTGGGAGGTGTCGAGGGAGGAGACCAGCGAGCGCAGCTGGCGACCGTTCCACCACGGCACGAACGACAGGTGGGTGTTGGCGACGGTGATGACGCCGCTGCCCGTCGCCCCACCGGTCTCGACGTCGGCGGCCACGGCGACCCGCGGCTCGTCCTGGACCAGGGTCGGCAGCAGGCTGTCACGGAACTTCATCGGCACGCGGGTGCGCAGCACCGGGAGCCGGATGATCTGCCAGGCCCGCACCGGGCGTCGGCTGAGCAGCGCGATGCCGTACGCCGCAGCGTCGGGCTGCTCCTCGCCGGTCGCCGCGACCCAGGTCGCACCCGGGCTGCCGCTGAGCGCCGCCACGAACCGGCTGTCGGTCGCGCCCATCGCCTCGGCCGCGACGGCCGTCAGGTCGGCGTGCCCCGACCGGGGCTGGTTGCGGTCTACCTCCTGCAGCGCGAGCACGTCGGCGTCCAGGGAGCGCACGGCCGCGGCGAAGGCGTCCACGTCGACGTGGTCGTCGGCCGGGTGGCGTCCGTTGAGGATGTTGAAGGTAACCAGGCGCATCGGACGGCCGTGTACCCGTGCCGCCCGACGGGTACACCGCTCGGCGTGAGCCACGGCATCCCGGACCTCCACCCCCTGCGGGAGGCGCTCAAGCGGGTCGCGGTGACCCTCAAGCAGGGCGACGTGCCCTTCGCGCTGGCCGGTGGGTACGCCCTGTGGGCGCGCGGCGGGCCGGAGCCCGAGCACGACGTCGACTTCGTCGTCGCCGAGGACGACGCCCCGCAGGCGGCCGAGCTGCTCGCCGCGGAGGGGCTCGACGTCGTCCAGCCGCCGGAGGACTGGCTGTTCAAGGTCTTCGTCGACGGCGCGATGGTCGACCTGCTGTTCCGGACCAACGGGGTCCCGGTCCAGCGCGAGGTGCTGACCCACGTCGACCAGATCGAGGTGGAGTCGGTGCAGATGCCGGTGCTCTCGGCGACCGAGCTGATGGGGCAGCGGCTCAACGCGATGGAGGAGCACGCCTGCGACTTCGGCAGGACGCTCCCTGTCGCGCGGGCGGTGCGCGAGCAGGTCGACTGGGAGCAGGTGCGCGCCGACACCGCCGCGAACGACTTCGCCGTGGCCTTCCTGGTGCTGCTCGAGCGGCTCGGGGTCATCGACGCCGTCGACGCGGCCGCCTGACCCCGCCGCCCGACCCGGCCGCGGCGGATCCGGCGCGGACCCTGGCGGTCTGGTCCCCGGCATGGCACGGTGTTTTCCCAGGTGATCGCCGGGGCAAGGGAGCCGCATGAGCACGGGAGCCACCACCACCGAGTCCACCACCGCATCGGGTGAGCCCGAGCTGAAGCGGGTGATGGGGCCTCGGCTCCTGCTCCTCTTCATCGTCGGCGACATCCTCGGCGCGGGCGTGTACGCCGTCACCGGGCAGATGGCGGGGGTCGTCGGCGGCATCGTGTGGCTGCCGTTCCTCGTGGCCTTCGCGGTCGCGACGCTGACCGCGCTGTCCTACCTCGAGCTGGTCACCAAGTACCCGCAGGCCGCGGGTGCCGCGCTCTACTCCCACAAGGCCTTCGGCATCCACTTCGTGACGTTCCTGGTCGCGTTCGCCGTCATCTGCTCGGGCATCACCAGCGCCTCGACCTCGGCGAACGTGCTGGCGCAGAACCTCACCGGCGGCCTGGTCGCCAACGAGTGGCTGGACTCCGAGCCGAGCACCGGCGTCATCACCGCGATCGCGCTCGGCTTCATGCTGCTGCTCGCGCTGATCAACCTGCGTGGCGTCGGGGAGTCGGTGAAGTTCAACGTCGTGCTCACCCTGATCGAGATCACCGCGCTCGCCATCGTGATCGGCGTCGGCGTCTACGCGATGACGCAGGGCAAGGCCGACTACGACCGGATCGTCACCTTCGAGGACTCCGGCGACAAGGGGCTGTTCCTCGCCGTCACCGCCGCCACGTCGATCGCGTTCTTCGCCATGGTCGGCTTCGAGGACTCGGTCAACATGGTCGAGGAGACCAAGGACCCCGAGCGGATCTTCCCGCGCACGATGATCACCGGCCTCGGCATCGCGGTGATCATCTACATGCTCGTCGCCGTCTCGACCGTGGCGGTGCTGACCTCCGACCAGATCGCCAACGCTCCCGACGGCCGGGCCCTGCTCGAGGTGGTCCGGGTCGGCGCCCCCGACTTCCCGATCGACCGGATCTTCCCGTTCCTCGCGGTCTTCGCCGTCGCCAACACCTCGCTGATCAACATGCTGATGGCCAGCCGCCTGCTCTACGGCCTGGCCCGCCAGGACGTCCTCCCGCGGACGCTGGGCAAGGTCTCGCACAAGCGCCGCTCGCCGTACGTCGGCATCGCCTTCTCCACGGTCCTGGCCCTCGCCCTCATCGTGTACGTCGCCAACCGCGCCGAGGACGAGGTGGTCGTCAACCTCGCCAGCGTCACCTCGCTGCTGCTCCTCGGCGTCTTCACGATCGTCAACGTCGCCTGCCTGGTGCTGCGCCGCGACGGCCAGCGCGGCGGCTTCCGGTCCCCGGGGATCACCCCGGCGATCGCCGCCCTGGCTACTGCGTTCCTCCTCGGTCCCTGGGTGGACCGGGAGCCGATCGTCTACGAGATCGCCCTCGGGCTGCTGGTCATCGGCATCGTGCTGTGGGCGCTGACGTGGCTGACCAACCGCGGCGTGCGCGCGAAGAAGACCGGCTTCCGCGACATCGAGCACATGGAGGACTGAGCCGGGGGCCCGGGGCCCCGTCTCGGGCCGGTCCGCTGATGCGGGGGGCGCCCCGGCCCGGACGTACCCTGGACCGGTGAGCATCCCCGACCTCGCGACCCTGCACGCGCTGGGCCCCGCCCAGCAGCCGACGTACCCCGACTCGGGCGCCGTCGACGCCGCGGTCGCCACGCTGCGCACCGCCCCGCCCCTCGTCTTCGCCGGCGAGTGCGACGACCTCAAGGAGAAGATCGCCGCCGTCACGCGCGGCGAGGCGTTCCTCCTCCAGGGCGGCGACTGCGCCGAGACCTTCGCCGGCGTCACCGCCGACAACGTGCGCAACAAGCTGCGCGTGCTGCTGCAGATGGCCGTCGTGCTGACGTACGCCGCGTCGGTGCCGGTGGTCAAGGTCGGCCGGATCGCGGGGCAGTATGCCAAGCCGCGCTCCTCGGACTTCGAGACCCGCGACGGCGTGACGCTCCCCGCCTACCGAGGGGACGCGGTCAACGGCTTCGACTTCACCCCCGAGTCGCGCGTGCCGGACCCGCAGCGCCTCGTCGACGTCTACAACAGCTCCGCGGCCACCCTGAACCTGGTGCGCGCGTTCACCACCGGCGGCTACGCCGACCTGCGCCAGGTCCACACCTGGAACACCGACTTCGTCAAGGAGTCGCCGGTCGGCCAGCGCTACGAGGCGGTCGCCAACGAGATCGAGCGCGCCCTGACGTTCATGTCCGCGATCGGCGCCGACCCCGACGAGTTCCACCGGGTCGACTTCCACTCCAGCCACGAGGCGCTGGTGCTGGAGTACGAGCACGCCCTGACGCGCATCGACTCGCGCACCCAGATGCCCTACGACGTCTCCGGCCACATGGTCTGGATCGGCGAGCGCACCCGCCAGCTAGACAACGCCCACGTCGAGCTGCTCAGCCACATCCGCAACCCGATCGGCGTCAAGCTCGGCCCGTCCACCACCCCGGACGACGCGCTCGCGCTGGCCGCGCGGCTCAACCCGCTCAACGAGCCGGGCCGGCTGACGTTCATCACCCGCTTCGGGGCCGGTCGGATCCGCGACGGCCTGCCGCACCTGGTGGAGAAGGTCGCCGCCGAGGGCGTCGAGGTCGCGTGGGTGTGCGACCCGATGCACGGCAACACCTTCGAGGCCAGCTCGGGCTACAAGACCCGCCGCTTCGACGACGTGATCGACGAGGTCCAGGGCTTCTTCGACGTCCACCGCTCGCTGGGCACCTGGCCCGGCGGCCTCCACGTCGAGCTCACCGGTGACGACGTCACCGAGTGCGTCGGCGGCGGCGAGGAGCTGCTCGAGGACGGCCTCGGCGTGCGCTACGAGTCGGTGTGCGACCCGCGCCTCAACCGTGTGCAGTCCCTCGAGCTCGCCTTCCTCGTCGCAGAGATGCTCCGCAAGGCATGATCGACCTCCGCTCGGACACCCTGACCCGTCCGACCGAGGCGATGCGCCAGGCGATGGCGCGCGCCGAGGTGGGCGACGACGTGTACGGCGAGGACCCGACCGTCCTGGCGCTCGAGGAGCGGGTGGCCGAGATGTTCGGCCACGAGGCCGCGCTGTTCATGCCGACCGGCTCGATGGCCAACGTGCTGGCCGTCCGGGCGCTCGTGCAGCCGGGGCAGGAGGTGCTCTGCGAGGCCTCCGCGCACATCGCGCGCGCCGAGCTCGGCGCCCACGCGGCGTACAGCGGGATCACGATGCGCACCTGGTTCCACCCGCGCGGCCAGGTCGACCTGGCGATGGTGCGGCAGATGCACGCGCCGGACCTCGGCCCGTTCTTCGTGCGGACCGCGGCGATCTCGGTGGAGTGCACGCACAACTTCGCCGGCGGCGCGGTGCTGCCGATCGAGGACCTGCAGGACCTCCGCGAGCTCGCCACCGCGGCCGGGTCGACCGTCCACGTCGACGGCGCGCGGATCTGGAACGCCCACGTCGCGACCGGCACGCCGTTCGCGGAGTACGGCGCCGTCGCCGACGTCATGGCCGTCTGCCTGTCCAAGGGGCTCGGCGCCCCGGTCGGCTCGCTGACGATCGGGTCGGCCGACGTGATCGCCGAGACCCGCGTGTGGCGCAAGCGGATGGGTGGCGGGATGCGCCAGGTCGGGGTCCTCGCGGCCGCCGGGCTGCACGCCCTGGACCACCACGTCGAGCGGCTGGCCGACGACCACGCGCACGCGCGGCTGCTGGCGGAGGCCTGCGGCGTCGACCCCGCGACCGTGGACACCAACATCGTGGTCGTGCCGCGCCCCGACGCGCCCGAGTTCGTCGCCCGCGCCGCCGAGGCGGGCGTCCGCGTCTCCATGGTCGGCCCGGCCACGGTCCGGCTGGTCACCCACCTCGACGTCACCCGTGCGGACGCCGAGAAGGCCGCCGTCACCCTCGGGGCCCTCTGACCCTGCGCCTCCGCGGCCGCCGGCCGGTCGCCGGCAGCGGCGGCCTGTCAGCCGGGCAGGCCGACGACCGACAGCTCGCTGATCGCGGTGTAGTCGCGCCCGGCCCGGCCGGAGCCGGGGGAGCTGACCTCGACCAGGCGCAGCCGCAGCCGCTCGGTCGTGATGGCGCCGACCTCGGTGGTCTGCACCGAGCGCGACTCGATGAGGCGCTGGGGGACGACGGTCCCGTCGTCGAGCACCCACTCGACGGCGAGGACCCGCCGGTTGCCGGTGTACCAGTCGAGCACGCCGCCGCGGCCGCCGCGGGCGCGCTTGGCGTAGCCGTTGACGAGGCCCACCCGGGTCACGGTCGTGGGCCGGTCCAGGCGGATGACCAGCTCGGAGCCGGTGCCGTCGCCGCGCATCCGCCACGCGGTGGTGCGGTCGCCGTCGAGCAGGTTCCCGGCGTCGTACGCCGTGCGGGTGCCGTCGAGCCCCTGGCTGACCGGCGCGGTGGCCGGGACCGCCACCCGGGCCTCGGCCGTGACGTCCTCGGGGTCGCGGGGCTTGGGCTTCCGGCTCAGCTCGCCCGCCGGGCGCCGGGGCTGGGGGTCGGGTGCCGTCGGCGAGGACGAGGTGCTCGGGACGGCCGGGGCGGAGGAGGCCGCGTCGTCCGCCGTGGAGGAGGTGGCCTCGTCCGCCGGCTCGTCGCCACCGAGGACGAGCGCGGTCCCGATGCCGCCGAGGAGCGCGAGCGTCGCGACTCCGGCCGCCCACGGCAGCCACGTGCCCCGGGCGCCCCGCGTGCCGCCGGCGGCTCCGGCCGCACGGGCGCCGCGCCGCTCACCGGGGTCGGTGACCGGCGCGGCCTCGTCGGCGTACAGGGGATAGCGCGGCGCGGGCGGGACGTCCTTGACCGCCGGTCGCTCCGCGGTGTCGGTGCGCCAGTCGGACATGTCCGGGCCCTCGACTGGCCGGCCGCAGCCGGGACAGGCGCGACCCGGTCCGAGCCGCGTGCCGCAGGCCGTGCAGTACTCCACGGGGGTCGAGCGTAGCGAGCGGCCCCCGCGGACCGGTCAGGCCGTCCGGCTCAGCTCGGCGGAGTCGACCCGGCCGACCATCGGCGGGAGCCGGCGCACGGCCTGGGCCAGCTCGCGCAGCTCGTTGCCGAGCAGCGCCTGCGGGCCGTCGCACAGCGCGGTCTCCGGCTCGGGGTGCACGTCGACGATGATGCCGTCGGCGCCCACGGCCACCGCTGCCCGCGACAGCGGCACGACCAGGTCCTTGCGGCCCGCCGCGTGACTGGGGTCCACGATGACGGGCAGGTGGCTGGTGGCCTGCACGACCGGCACCGCGGAGATGTCGAGGGTGTTGCGGGTGGCCGGCTCGAAGGTGCGGATGCCGCGCTCGCAGAGGACGACGTCGAGGTTGCCGCGCTGGGCGATGTACTCCGCCGCCATCAGCCACTCCTCGATGGTCGCGGTCATGCCGCGCTTGAGCAGCACCGGCTTGCCGGCCCGGCCCACGGCCTGGAGCAGCCCGAAGTTGGCCATGTTCCGGGTGCCGATCTGCAGCATGTCGGCGTGCTCGGCCACGACGCCGACGTCGCGGGCGTCGACCACCTCGGTCACCACGGGGAGGCCGGTCGCCTGCCCGACCTCGGCGAGGATCTCCAGGCCCCGGACCCCCAGGCCCTGGAAGGCGTACGGCGAGGTGCGCGGCTTGTAGGCCCCGCCCCGCAGGATCGTGGCGCCGGCGCCCTTGGCCATCTGCGCCGCGGCGAGCGTCTGCTCCGGGGTCTCCACCGCGCACGGACCGGCCATGAAGGTGAAGGTGTCCGGGCCGATCGGCACCTGGCGGCCGGCCGGGCCCACCCAGACGGTGCTGCGCTCGGGGTGGTGCTGGCGGCTGACCAGCTTGTAGGGGTCGGAGATGCGGTGGACGTCGGCGACCCCGGGGAGGGTGCGCAGGTTGAGGTGGTGGAAGGACTCGATGTCGCCGACCAGACCGATGATGGTCCGGACGACGCCCTTGCTGACGAAGGCCTCACCGCCGACGCCCTCGACGCGGGCGACGACGTTCGCGACGTCGGAGTCGGTGGCGTCCGGGGACATGACGACGACCATGGTGTTCCTCTTTCTCGAGCGGCCCGGACGGCTCCGGCCCCCGAGACGCGCAACGCCCCGCTGGCCGGAGCCGGGGGCGTTGGATGGAGTGCGGCGTACCTAGGACAGGACGGCCGGCACGGGTGCTCCCGGCTGGCGTCCAAAGAAATAGGTGCGCGTCACGAGCAGGAACCTAGCCGCCCGGCCCGGCGCGGCCCGCGGGCTTTTCCACCATGTGGGACCGGTGGGTCAGAAACCGGGGCTCAGACGACCAGGTGCTGGACCTCGCCCTCGACCTTGCGCCGGGGGAGCGCCTCGACCACCAGCATCGCGGCGAGCACCATCAGGCCGCCGGCGACCATCCGGCCGGTGACCGACTCACCGCCGAGGAGGACGGCGAAGAAGGCCGCGAAGACCGGCTCGATGCTCATGATGATCGCGGTGCGGGTCGGTGCGAGGTGGGCCTGCGCCCAGGTCTGGCCGATGAGGGCGAGCGCGCCGGCGAAGAGCGCCATGTAGACGACCGAGAGCCAGTCGGCCGGCGTCGGCGGCAGCACGATCCCGTCCGGTGCGGTGGCGACAAGGCAGACGACGGCGATCACCAGCAGCTGCACGATCGACATGCCGAGCGCCTCCCGGGCGTTCGACCAGGCGCCCAGCCCCACGATGTGCAGCGCGTAGAGCACGGCGCTGACCAGCGTGATCGCCTCGCCGTACCCCAGCGAGAGGCCGTCGAGGGTGAGCACGCCGAGCCCGGCGGTGGCCAGCGCGACGGCGGCCCAGGTGGCCCCCGAGATCCGCGAGCGGAGCAGCAGCGCCGCTAGGAGCGGGGTGAGCACGACGTACATGCCGGTGATGAAGCCCGAGACCGACGCCGCGGTGTGCGCGAGGCCGGCGGTCTGCAGGATCTGCGCGACGCCGTACACGCCGCCGAGCACGAGCGCGTTGCGCCGGGAGGCGGGGGAGAGCCGCAGCACGGCGCGGGGCGCGACGAGCACCATCACGACGCCGGCGATCGCGAACCGGACCGCCAGGAAGTCCAGCGTCGGCACCCGGTCGAGGAGGTCCTTGATCAGGAAGAACGTCGACCCCCAGCAGGCGGTCATCGCCAGGAGCGCGACCGTCGCGAGCAGGGTGGTGCGCCGCTCGGTCACCCCAGCGCCTTGGCGCGCAGCTCCTGCAGCACCTGCACGTCGCCGCCGACCTCCCGCGACCCGGGTGTCTCGGCCACGAACGGCACGCCCTCGGTCGCGGGGTGGGCGAAGAGCTCGAGGAACGGCTCGACGCCGATGTGGCCGGCGCCGATGCTCTGGTGCCGGTCCTTGAACGCCCCGCGGACGTCCATCGAGTCGTTGGCGTGGACCAGCCGCAGGCGGCCGGGCCCGGCGACCTCGACGAGCCGGTCGAGGGTGGCCGCGGCGCCGCCCGGCTCGTCCAGCGGCGCGCCCGCGGCGAAGACGTGGCAGGTGTCGAGGCAGATGCCGACCTTCGGGTGGTGCTCGAGCGCCGCGAGGTACGGCGCGAGGTCGTCCACCCCTGCGCAGAGCGAGCGCCCCTGCCCGGCCGTGGGCTCGAGCAGCAGCCAGGGCGCGTCGCCGGCGGGGTCGTCCTCCAGGGTGTCCAGGAGCGGCAGCAGGCCCTCGCGGACCTGGCGCAGGGCGGCGTCGTACCGCTCGCTGGTGTCGTCGGGCGCGACGTAGGACCCGGTGTGCACGACCACGCCCTCGGCTCCGATCTCGGCCGCGCGCCGCAGGTTGTGCGCGACGCTCGCGACCGAGCGCTCGTAGGTGAGCGCGGTGGGGGAGCCGAGGTTGACGAGGTACGGCGCGTGCACGAACACCCGCGTGCCGCGCCGCTCGACCTCCGCCCGGAACGCCGCGTCCTCCGCGGGCCGGCCGGCGCTCAGCGCCCAACCGCGGGGGTTGCCGCAGAAGACCTGGAAGGTCTCGCACCCGAGCTCGTCGGCCGAGGCCAGGGCGCCTGCGACCAGGCCCCTGCCGACGACGACGTGGGTGCCGACGGGGTTCCTCGAGACGAGCTGGTCCGGGTCGAGCACCCGCGGAGATTACCCGCTCAGATGAGCGTGAGCGTGATCGTCGAGCCCTTCGGCACCTCGGCACCGGCGCCGGGGTCGGTGGAGAAGACGTAGCCCAGGCCGAGGTAGCCGAAGGCCTTGCGGGTCTCGACCCGGAAGCCGAGGGCCTCGAGCTCCGTGGTGGCCGCGTCGACGCCGGACGCCTTGACGTTCGGGACGGTGACGAGCTCCGGGCCGAGGGAGACCACCAGGGCCACCGTGTCGCCGCGGTAGAGGGTCGTCCCGACCGGGTCCTGGCTGATGACGTCGCCCTCGGCGACGGTGTCGGAGTGCTCCTCCTCGACGACCTCGACGACCAGCCCCTGCTTCTCCATCCGCTCGCGGGCGGTGCCGGCGTCCTTGCCGGTCCAGTCCTTGACGGTGATCGGCTTGCGGCCCTTGGAGACCACGAGGTCCACGACGGACCCCGGACGCAGCGTCGTCCCGGGCTCGGGGTCGCTCGCCATCACGACGCCCTCGTCGACGTCCTCGGACCACTTCAGCCGCGACCCGCCGAACTCCAGCTTGAGCTCGGCGAGCACGTCCTGCGCCTCGTCCTCGGTCAGGCCTCGCAGCTTCGGGACGTCGTAGAACTCCTCGCCCTTGCTGATCGTCACGGTCACCGTGCCGCCGTCGAGCACCCGGTCGCCGGCCGCGGGGTCGGTGGACACCACCTCGCCGGCGGGCACCGTGCGCGAGAACGCCCGCGGGCCGACCTCGGCCTCCAGACCGGCGGCCTCGAGGCGCTCGACCGCGGCGGTCCGGTCCAGCCCGATCACGCCCGGCGTGGTCGTCCAGCGCGCGAACCCGAACCACCAGGCACCCGTGCCCACCCCGGCCGCGAGGAGCACGGCGAGGACGAGCGCGAGCAGGCCCCTCCGGGACCGGCGGGTACGCCGCGGGGCGGGCTCGACGGGCACCCGGACGGTCGTGGTCCGCTCGGTCGGCGGCGGCGCGGTCGGCGAGGTGACCGGGCCGGGCGCGAGCAGCGCCGCCATCTCCTCGTCGTCCCAGGTGCCGTCGGGACGGGCGCCCTCGAGCGGGTCGGCCGCCGTGTCGGCGGTGCGCGAGACCGCGCCGACGCCGCCGGTCCCGGCCGCCTCGGCCCGCTCGACGGCGGGCGGCACCTCGGTCGGGCGCATCAGCAGCTGGGTGTGCTCGGCGGTGTCGCCGGCCACCGGGGGCCGCGGCATCAGGTCGGCCACCAGGTCGGGGTCGTCGTCGACCCCGGTCGCCACGGCGGTGGCCACCCGGCGCAGCTGGTGCAGCAGCACGCCGGCGTCGGCGGGCCGCTGCCCGCGGTCGCGGGCGGTCGCGCGGGCCACCAGCGCGTCGACGTACGCCGGCAGGCCGCGGACCAGGGTCGAGGGGAGCGGGACGTCCTCGTGGACGTGCTTGTAGGCGACCTGGATCGGCGACTCGCCCTCGTGCGGCTTGCGGCCGGTGAGGAGCTCGAAGAGCAGGACGCCGGCGGCGTACACGTCCGCGCGGGCGTCCGCACGGCCGTCGACGACCAGCTCGGGGGCCAGGTAGGAGACGGTGCCGATGAGCACGCCACCGGTCGCGGTGTGCTGGGTGTCGGCGCTGACGGCCTTGGCCAGCCCGAAGTCGGCGACCTTCACGACGGTCGCGCCGGTGTCGGCGTCGGTGGCGATGAGGACGTTCTCGGGCTTCACGTCGCGGTGGACCAGGCCGGCCCGGTGCGCGGCGGCCAGCGCGGAGAGCACCGGCTCGAGCAGCGCCAGCGCCCGCGCCGGGGGCATCGGGCTCTCCTTGGCGATGACGTCGCGCAGGGTGTGCCCGGCCACGAGCTCCATGACGAGGAACACCACGCCGTCGTCGTCGCCCTGGTCGTGGACGCCCACGACGTTCGGGTGCGAGAGCCGCGCGGCGGCGCGGGCCTCCCGCACGAAGCGGGCGGCGAACTCCTCGTCGTCGCCGAGGCCCGGGTGCATCACCTTGACCGCCACGGTGCGGTCCAGGCGGAGGTCGGTGGCCTCGTGGACGCTGGCCATGCCGCCGCGGGCGATGCGCGGGCCGATCCGGTAGCGCCCGTCGAGCAGGCGGCCGTCCAGCCGCTGCCCCGCCGGCGGGCGTCCCGTGGGGTCGGCCGAAGGCGCGTCCGAGCCCGACCGGGCATGACGGTGTGGCGTCACGGCGACCCTCCTGCGTGCCGAGGGGGGAAGTCCTCGACGGGGACATCGTACGGAGGGCGGCGCCTCCGGCGGGTTGAGCCGGGCCCCCGGCGTGGCGCGGAGCACGGCGCCCGGATGGGAGGATGTGCCCCATGACCGAGGACATCCCGCTCGCCGACCACGACCTCGCCGCCCTCGTGCCCGAGTGGATCGACTGGGCCGAGGCCGCCCGCCGGCTCGGCGTCACCGTCGGCAAGGTCCGCACGATGATCCGCGACCACGAGCTCGCCGCCGCCGTGCCCGCTCCGGGCGCCGGCCAGCAGGTCCCGGCCGACTTCATCCAGGACGGCTTCCCGGTCAAGGGGCTGCCCGGGCTGCTGACCGTGCTGCACGACGGCGGGTACGACGATCGCGAGTGCATCGCCTGGCTCTTCCTCGACCAGGCGCTGCCGGGCCGGCCCATCGACGCGCTGCGCGAGAACCGCGGCTCGGAGGTCAAGCGCCGCGCCCAGGCGATGGCCTTCTGAGCCTGCGCGTGCCCCGCACCAGCGCCCGCACGCGAGCCGTCGCGTCACTGGTCGTCGTCGTCCTGCTCGTCGTCCTCGGCGCGCTCGTCACCGGCGGCGACCCGGCCGCGCCGGACCGCGCCACCGACGCGGGCACGGGGACGACCCGCACCGGGTCCTCGGGGCTGCCCACGGTCGGGCTCGCCGACCTCCCCGTCGAGGCGCAGGAGACCGTCGAGCTGATCGAGGACGGCGGTCCGTTCCCCGAGCCCGCGCACGACGGCACGGTCTTCCACAACTACGAGGGGCTGCTCCCGGAGCGCCGGGACGGCTACTACCGGGAGTACACCGTCCCCACCCCCGGCCTCGGGCACCGCGGGCCGCGGCGGATCGTGGCGGGGGAGCCGCGGGAGTACTACTGGACCGAGGACCACTACGCGACCTTCGCCGAGGTCCTGCCGTGAGCGAGGGCACGTGAGCGGCCTCGCGGCGCTGCTGGCCGGGCGGGTCCGGCCGGGCGTGCACCGGTGGGAGGCGGCCTCCGACGTGCCCGACGTGCGGCACACGGTCGAGCACGCCGGTTGGCGGTTCGCCCACCTCGACGGCTGGGTCCACCCGACCCGCGCGGAGACGCTCGAGGCGCTCGGCGAGGCACTGGCGCTGCCGGACTGGTGGGGCCGCAACCTCGACGCACTCGCCGACTGCCTGCGTGACCTCGACACCGACCGGACCGTGCTGCTCTGGGACGGCTGGGGCCCGCTGGCCCGCGAGGACCCGCGGAGCTTCGCGGTCGTGCGCCGGCTGCTCGGCGGCTCCGGCCTCGCGGTCCTGCTGCGCGGCGAGGGTCCCGACGTCGACGTGCCGCTGCTCGACTGAGCGCCGAGCGGCGACGGCACCCCGGAGGAGTCAGACGGTGCGCTGGGTCGCGGCGGCGGCCAGGGCCCGGAGGGCCTCGCGGGCCGCGGGGTCGGCCGTGGCCCGGTCCAGGGCGGCGACCGCGAGGTCGGAGAGCTGCTCGATGACCGCCTCGACCTGGGCGCGGGCGCCCGAGGCGTCGATGATCCCCCGCAGGCGGTCCACGTCGGCCTCGGACAGCGCCGTGCCGAGCGAGCGGTCGAGCAGCGCTGCGTCCGCGGGCGGCGCGGCGTCCAGGGCGAGCGCGACCAGCACCGTCCGCTTGCCCTCGACGAGGTCGTCGCCGGCCGGCTTGCCGGTGGTCGCCGGGTCGCCGAAGACGCCGAGCAGGTCGTCGCGCAGCTGGAAGGCCTCGCCGAGGGGCAGGCCGAACGCCGAGAGCGCGTCCAGCGCGGCCGCGTCGGCGCCGGCGAGCGCGGCGCCGATGTGGAGCGGGCGCTCGATGGAGTACTTCGCGGACTTGTAGCGCAGCACGGTCATCGCGGTGCCGACGTCCGCGCGGCCGCGCGCCTGGACGGAGACGTCGAGGAACTGGCCGGCCACCACCTCCGAGCGGCACAGGTCGAAGACCTCCAGCGCCGGGGCGACCTGCGCGAGCGGCAGCCCGCAGCGGCGCAGCAGCTCGTCGGCCCAGCTCAGCAGCATGTCGCCGAGCAGGATCGCGGCGGCCGCGCCGTACTGCTCGGGGTCACCGGTCCAGCCGGCCGCCCGGTGCTCGGCCTCCAGCTGCCGGTGGGTCGCGGGCCGGCCGCGGCGGGTGTCGGAGGCGTCCATCAGGTCGTCGTGGACCAGCGCGCTGGCGTGCAGCAGCTCCAGGGCGGCGCAGGCGCGGACCAGGGCGTCCTCGTCGGCCGCGGGGGCGATCGCGAGGTGGCCCCACCAGCAGAACGACGCGCGGAACCGCTTGCCGCCGCGGACCGTGGTGCGCGCCTCGGTGATCAGCCGCTCGGCGTCGGGACCCAGCGGCGCCAGCCGGGCCGCCTGCTGGTCCAGGAAGGAGTCGAGCGCCTGCTGCACCCGGTCGCCGAAGGTGCTGGGGTCCCCACCGGTGGCCGTCACGCCGATGAGACTAGAGGGTGGACGGATGCTGACCGGGGGCGGCGCCGACCGTACGCTTCGGGCCATGGTGACCGGACCTGGGCGTTCCCTCGCGGAGATGATCCGCGAGGGCGGCAAGTCGTTCTCGTTCGAGTTCTTCCCGCCCAAGGACGAGGCCGGCGAGCAGCAGCTCTGGGACGCGATCCGCGCCCTCGAGCCCTACCGGCCGACCTTCGTGTCGGTGACTTACGGCGCGGGCGGCTCGACGCGGGACTCCACCGTGCGGGTGACCGGACGGATCGCCCGGGAGACCTCGATGATCCCGATGGCGCACCTGACCTGCGTCGGCCACACGCGCGGTGAGCTCGAGGCGATCCTCGACGCCTACCACGAGGCGGGCGTGCAGCACGTCATGGCACTGCGCGGCGACCCCTCGGACGGGCCGCGATCGCCCTGGACCCCCACCGACGGCGGTCTGACCTACGCCACCGAGCTGGTCGAGCTCGCCCGGTCCCGGGGCGACTTCCGGGTGGGCGTGGCGGCGTTCCCGGAGGGCCACCCCACCGCCGAGTCGCTGGACCACGACGCCGACGTGCTGGTCGCGAAGGCGCGGGCGGGCGCGGAGTTCGCGGTCACGCAGATGTTCTTCCGGGCCCGCGACTACTTCGGCCTCGTCGAGCGCGTCCGCGACCGGGGCGTCGACATGCCGATCCTCCCGGGCATCATGCCGATCCTGAACCTCGCCGCGATCCGCCGGCAGGGCGAGCTGATCGGCGCCGACGTGCCGGCGGAGGTCGTCGCGCGGATCTCGGCCCACGACGGAGACGCCGCCGCGGTGCGCGCCGAGGGCATCACCGTGGCCGCCGAGCTCTGCGAGGAGCTGCTCGCCGGCGGCGCGCCGGGGCTGCACTTCTACACGCTCAACCGCTCCCGGGCGACGCTGGAGATCTTCGACCGGCTCAACGTCTCGGCCTGACCCGGGTCAGGCCGGCCCGACCGCCTGCGCGACCAGGGCGGCCGAGAGGCCGACGTACGGCAGCCCGGCGCCCGGCGTCGCGTGCGCACCGGCGGCGAAGACCCCCGCGACGGGCGTCGTGGGACCGAGCCGCTGCCGCACCGTCGCTCGCCCCTGCCACAGCACGCCCAGGGGCGAGCCGTTCCAGGCGTCGACCAGGTCCCGCGGGCTGCGGTCGACCCGGGTGACCATCCCGGCGCGGACGTCGAGGCCCTGCCGGGCGAGCGCGCGCAGCATGTCCTCGGCGAGCCGGCCGCGCCCGTGCACCGTCCAGGCCGAGGCGCCGTCCGGGGCCCGGCCGCCGGTGCGCACGACCAGCAGCGGGTCGCCGTGGAGCACGACCTCGTGCGGCAGGTGGGGCACCTCGCCCTCCAGCCCGAGGTGGGCGACCACCGGGGGGATGGCCGGCATGGTGCGCTCGACGTGCCGGGCGAGGGTCGGCAGCAGGCGGGGGTCGACCGCCACCACCACGACGTCGGCGTCGACCTGGTCGCCGCCCAGGTCGACGGCCACGACCCGGCCCTCGCGCACGACGAGGTCACGGGCGGTGGTCCCGGTCCGCACGGTGACGCCGCGGGTGCCGAGGCGGTCCGCGAGCGCGTCGGCCAGCCGGGCCATGCCGCCCTCGACCGTCCACGCGCCGAAGCGCTGCTCGACGTACGCCGTCACGCCGGCCCAGGCCGGGACGTTGCGCAGGTCGTGGCCCTCGGCGACGGCCGGGTGCCCGGCGACCAGGGCGAGCCGCTCGTCGCGGAAGACCTTGCGGAGCCGGCGGTGCAGGGTCTCCCGGCTGCCCAGCAGGGCGGCGAGCGGGCGGGAGGGGGCGGCCGCCTCCCACGGGACCTCGAGGTACTCGCGGCGGAGCGTCTCCCACGTGTCGGTGTACGACGCGACGTGGTCCACCCAGCGCCGGCCCAGCCCGGGGCCGAGCTCGTCGAAGGCGGCGACCTGCGCCGCACGGGTGGCCGGGACCGTCACGCGGGTGCCGTCGGCGAACCGGTGCTCACGGACCACGTCGAGCGGCACCAGGTCCAGCTCCCGCTCGACCGGCCGCCCGCTCTTGCGGAACAGGTCGCGCACCACCGCGGGCAGCGTGGTCCAGGTCGGCCCGGCGTCCCACGCGAACCCGTCGGCCTCCACCCGGCCGAGCGCGCCGCCCAGCGTGGGGGAGCGCTCGAGCAGCGTCACGTCGTGACCGAGCTTGGCGAGACGCACGGAGGACGCCAGACCGGCGTACCCGCCTCCCACGACCACCACGCGTGCCACGGGTCGACCCTAGGGCGCTACGCCGACACCCCGGCGGGCCGGCCCCGCCAGCGGCGCCAGCCGCGCCGGACCAGCCGCGCCAACAGGTAGAGCGCGACCAGGCCGCCGGCCAGCAGCACCGCGGCGACACCGGCGGCCGCGCGCGGGTGCTCGATCGCGAACCAGACGACCCCCAGCACGGCGACGTCCTCGGTGATGCTCGCGAGGACGTTGCTGACCGGCTCGGGCGAGGTGTTGATCGCCAGCCGGCCACCGGCCTTGGCCAGGTGGGAGAGCAGGGCCGTGCCGCCGCCGACGGTGCCCAGCACCGCCTGGTCCAGCGTGCGCGCGTCGCCCGCGAGGAGCACGCCGACGACGGCGCCGACCGTCGGGCGGATCGCCGTCGAGACCGCGTCCCAGGTGGAGTCGACGTAGGGGATCTTGTCGGCGACGAACTCCATCGCGTAGAGGAACGCCGCGACCACCAGCACGTCCCAGCGGCCGAGCGCGTCGGGGACCTGCTCCAGCCCGCCGACGCGGTCCGCGACGCCGAGGACCAGGACGACGAGGTAGGCGTTGACGCCGCTCGCCCACCCGCTGGAGAACGCGAGCGCCAGCGACTCCACCTCAGCCCCGCTCGATCACACGGCCCAGCGACCCGGGGTCGCGGCCCACGACGGTGGTGCCGTCCGAGGCGGTGAGGATCGGCCGCTGGATCGCGCGCGGGTGGGCGGCGAGCGCCCGGAGCCAGGCGTCACGGCTCGCGGGCTCGCGCGGCAGGTCGATCCCGGCCTCCCGGGTCTCCTTCGGCCGGGCGACGTCCCACGGCTCCAGCCCCAGCCGGTCCACCACCGCACGCAGCTCCTCGGGCGTCGGCGGGTCGTCGAGGTAGCGGCGCACGGTGTAGTCGACGCCGGCCGCGTCCAGCTCGGCGACGGCGGTGCGGCACTTCGTGCACGCGGGGTTCAGCCAGATCTCGATGCCCATCGCGCTCCTCACTCCACGTCGATCTCGGTCGCGCCGGTCAGCGCCTGCAGCTCGTCGTACGTCGTCGAGAACACCGCGGCGGGGTGGCCCGCCGCCGCCCAGACCACGGGGTGCCGGCGCAGCCAGCGGTCCTGGTAGGTCGGCACCGGCGCGGGGTGGCCGATGGGGGAGACACCACCGATCACCTGGCCGGTGGCGGCGCGGACCAGCTCCGCGCTCGCGCGCCGCAGACGCGGCACGCCGACGGTCGCGGCCACCTTGGCGGTGTCGACCCGGTGCGCCCCCGAGGTCAGCACGAGCACGGGCTCGCCCTCGGCCTCGAACACCAGGCTGTTGGCGATGGCACCGACCTCGCAGCCGAGCGCCTCGGCGGCCAGTGCCGCGGTGTGGACGGAGTCGGGCAGAATGACGACGTCGCCCGTGCCCCCGCGGCGTGCGTGCTCCTCGCGGAAGCGTGTGATCGAGGGGTGCTCGGTCGTCATGGCGCGACCCTAGGGCACCAGCACCGGTCCGCGCCCGGCCCGCACGGCCAGCCCGTCCGCACGCGCCCGTCCCGCCCGAGGAGCCCGCATGACAGCCCAGCCCACGTCGGTCCGTCGCGCGGTGCAGCTGCTCCTCGTGCTGCTCGGCCTGGCCGTCCTGGTGGCGGTGCTCACCGTCGTGCTGCGCGACGACCTCCTCGACTCCTGGTCCGCGGGCCACCCGGTCGACGCCGACATCGAGCAGCCCGCCTTCGTCCCGGTCGCGGTGGTGCTCCTCATCGTGTTCGTGGGTCTGGTCGCCACCCTGGTGCCGTTCCTGCGCGGCGGCGCCAACTGGGCCCGCCACTCCCTCGCGCTGGTCGTGCTGATGGCCGCGATCGCGACCCTGGCCGGGCTGCGCACCGAGCCGCCGCTGCCCTTCGTGCTCGCCGCGGTGGTCTCCCTCGTGGTCGACGCGGCACTGCTGTACCTCCTCTGGAGCCCCGAGACCTCGCGCTTCGTGCGCGGGAGCCGCGCGCCCGCCGACACGCACGTCTGACCCGCCGCGCGGGAAGCCCTCCCGGCAGCTCGCTCGAGCCCGGCCGCAGCCCGGCCGCAGCCCGGCCGCAGCCCGGCCGGAGCCCGGCCGGAGCCGGCACGGCCCCGGCCCCACCGGCGGGTCTTGACGACCTGTCGGTGGTGAGGTGTACCTTCGTCGTGTTCGAACATCTGTTCGAACGACCGGCGGGGGCGACCTCGACCCCCGTCCCCGCCGGGTCGCGATGTCCGGGGTCGTGGGGTCGACGGAGCCGGGCGCGAGCCCGAGGAGCGAGGCGAGAGTGGTGCGGTACGACGACCCCGTCGAGGTGCGGACCGGGGAGGGCGGGCTCGACGGCCCGCCGGGGGAGGCGCAGGCGGCGCGGGGCGGTCCCGCGCAGTTCCTCTGGCGCGGCCGGCTGTGGAAGGTGCGCGAGGTGCTGGAGCGGCGGAGCCAGGAGCTCCCGCGCCGCGAGCTGTGGCGGGTCGCCGCCGGCCGCGGACGGCTCGACCAGGCGGCCGGGGCGGACGACCTCGCCGGCGGCGGGGTCTTCGAGCTGGCCCACGACCTGCGAGCGGGCCGGTGGCAGCTCGTCGCCGCCGGCGCCCGTGCGGGGGAGTGAGGCTGTCGTGCCGTCCCCCCTGGAGCAGCCCAACCCCTACGCCCTGCCGGCGACCACCCACGCCTACCTGGCCCGGTCCGCGGAGTCGCTGAGCGAGGCGATCGCCGCGACCGAGGTCACCGAGCGCTACGCCCACGCCCACGTCGCCGCGCTCCGCGCAGCCGCCGCCCTGCTGGCGGCCCGCGCCCGGCCGGCGCCGGCCCGGCGGCGCCCCCAGAAGAACGCCTGGGTGCTGCTGACCGAGGTCGCTCCCGAGCTGGAAGAGTGGGCGCGGTTCTTCGCGGCCGGTGCCGCGAAGCGGGCGGCGGCCGAGGCCGGCTCGCGCCGCGCCGTGACCGAGCGGGAGGCCGACGACCTCGTGCGCGACTCCGACCGGTTCCTCGCCGTGGTCGAGCAGGCGCTCGGGCTGGTGCCGCACGCGCCGGTCCAGGTGCACGTCGTGCGCCGGGTGGGGTGAGCACCCGGTGGCCCTAGGCTGGGCGCCATGCCCGTCACCGAGCGTCCCGGCGACCGACCCAGCGAGCGGGACCGCCCCAGCGAGCGGCGCGGAGCCGCGCGCACGGCGGTCGTCTGGTCGGCGTTGCGCCCGGTGCTCGGCAGCGGCCCGCTCGACGTGCTGGACATCGGCGGCGGCACCGGCGGCTTCGCCGTCCGCGTCGCCGAGCAGGGCCACCGGGTCACGGTGGTCGACCCCAGTCCCGACGCCCTGGCCTCGCTCGGCCGACGTGCCCGCGAGCTCGGGGTGGAGGTGGCGGCCCAGCAGGGCGACCTCTCGACCCTGGTCGACGTCACCGGCGCCGACGCCGCCGACGTCGTGCTCTGCCACGGTGTCCTCGAGGTCGTCGAGGACCCCGCGGCCGCGCTGCGGAGCCTGCGTGCCGTGCTGCGGCGCGGGGGCACGCTCAGCCTGCTCGTCGCCCAGCGGCACGCCGCGGTCGTGGCGCGGGCGATGGCCGGCCACTTCCAGCAGGCCCTGGCCATGCTCGACGAGGGCGCGACGACCGGCGCCCCGGCCAGCCGGTCCGGGAGCCGGTTCACCCGCGACGAGGTCGGTGCCCTGCTCGAGGACGCCGGCTTCGAGGTGGCCTCGGTCCACGGCGTCCGCGTCTTCGCCGACCTCGTGCCCGGCTCGTTGCTGGACCTCGAGCCCGGCGCCGCGGGCGCGCTCGTCGACCTCGAGCAGGCCGTCGCGGCCCGCCCGGAGTACCTCCCGCTCGCCACACAGCTGCACCTGCTCGCTCGCTGACGGCCGCCGGCCGGCTCCCGCGCGGGCCGGAGCGCGGTGAGCGGGACGGTGGGCGGACCCGCCGGCGGCGGCGCCGCCGGGGACGACCGGTCGTGGGACTGCCCGATCCTCCACGTCGACATGGACGCGTTCTTCGCCTCGGTGGCGCTCCGGGACCGGCCCGACCTCCAGGACGTCCCGGCCGCGGTCGGTGGCGGCCACCGCGGCGTGGTCCTCTCGGCCAACTACGCCGCCCGCGCCTACGGCGTGCGCGGCGGGATGCCGGGGGTGCGTGCACGGCGCCTCTGCCCGCAACTGGTGTCGGTGCCCGGCGACCACGCGGCGTTCTCGTCGGTCTCCACGGCACTGCGCGAGATCTTCCGGCGGGTCACGCCGCTGGTGGAGATGGCCTCGCTCGACGAGGCGTTCCTCGACGTGCGCGGGTCGACGCGGCTGCTCGGCTCGCCGCGGACGATCGCGGAGCTGGTCCGGGCGACGGTGCAGGAGGAGCAGCGCATCACCTGCTCCGCCGGCGTCGCCCCGACGGTCTCGGTGGCCAAGCTGGCCAGCCGCCGGGCCAAGCCCGACGGTGTGGTCGTGGTGCCGCCGGAGGAGGTCGTCGACTTCCTGCACGGCCTCGACGTCGGTGAGCTCTACGGCGTGGGCGACAGCACCGCCCGCAAGCTCCGGCGGATCGGCCTCACCACGGTCCGCCAGCTCGCCCACGCACCCTTCGAGGAGGTACGTGGCGCCGTCGGGACGGCGGCCGCTCGCCAGCTGCAGGTGCTCGCTTGGGGTCGCGACCGCTCGCAGCTCCACGAGCGGCGCGGCCCCCAGGAGCCGGACCGCTCGATGGGCGCCCAGCGGACGTTCGCCCGGGACCTGACCGCCCGTGCGGACGTCCTGCGCGAGGTGCTCGCCCTGGCGGAGAGGGTCACGCGGCGGCTGCGCGCCGGCGGGGTGGCCGGACGCACGGTGGTGCTCACCGTCCGCTACACCGACTTCACCACCCTCACCCGGTCCAAGGCGCTGCCGGAGCCGACCGACGTCACCCAGGAGGTGTACGTCGCGGCCGTCGCGCTGCACGACGCGCTGCGCCAGGGTCGCTCCGGTGGCCGGGCCGGAGCGGCGCTGCGCCTGGTCGGGGTGCGGGTCGAGGGTCTCGTGCCGAGCACGCGGGTCCAGCGCCAGCGCGTGCTCGGGGAGCGCGAGCACGGGTGGTCCGACGTCGACCGGGCGGCCGACCGGGCGGGCGCCCGGTTCGGCAGCGGAGCGGTGCGCCCGGCCACCCTGCTGCCGGGCGCGGACCGGGCGAGGCGAGCAAAATCCTGAGGCGCCTACCGTGTTGCGGACGGCCTGCCTAGACTTGCTCCACGGCCCACGCAGGGACGTATTCGGCTCGTGAGACCAGTGGAGGACCGGTGCCACTCTCGGAAGAGGAGCTGCGACTGCTCGAGCAGATGGAGCGCGCACTCTCGGAGGAGGATCCGAAGTTCGCCTCCACACTGCGCGGGACGTCGCTGCGACGCTCGGCGCGACGTCGCGCGATCCTCGCCGGGGCCGGCTTCGTGGTCGGGGTCGCCGTCCTGATGACCGGTGCGGTCAGCCAGGTCGCGCTCGTCGGGGTCGTCGGGTTCGTCATCATGCTCGGCTCCGCGACCGTCGCCCTCACCGCGATGCGCGGACAGGCCGCAGCAGCGGCCGCCGCCCCCACGGACCCGCGGCAGGCGGCCCACCCCTCGCGCGGCTTCACCGTCATCGACGGCGGCCGCAAGGGACGCTCCGGTCGCACCCGCCGCTCGCGCCGCACGTCCGGCTCCTTCATGGAGCGCATGGAGCAGCGGTGGCGCCACCGTCGGGAGCAGAACGGCGGCTTCTGAGCCGCACGCTCCCCGGGTCATTGACCCGGTGAGCAGGACCTCCGGGCGACCGGGTGGGCCGGACCCTGTGCGTCCCCGGCGCCCGCGTCCGGTGCCGCGGCTGCAGCGGCTGCCTTCCGCGCGACCCGTGCGCCGCCCACGTCGCGTCGGCGGGAGCGACGTCGGGCCCCCGCCCCCGTCCCGGTCGCCCGTCCCGGTCGCCCGCACCGGGTCCCGGGCCGTCGCCCGAGCGCCGCTCAGCTGGTGACGTGGTCGACCACGGCGCCGTACCGCGCGCCGCCCGCACCGGCGCCGGGGGAGCCGGTCGCCGGGGTGCTCCGCACGAGCACCGACCGGGGGAACCAGGTGGCGAGGCGACGCGCCCGTCGCGGTGCCCCGTCGCGCAGCGCCTCGGTCACGGTCTCGACCTCGGCGCGGAGCGCACCGGTCGCGTCCGCGCCGCGCGGGGAGTAGCGCAGCACCTCCAGCGCAGCCACCATCCGGTCGAGGGCACGGACGGCGTCCGGGGCGAGAGAGGGTCCTCGGGGCGGGGGCTCCGCGGTGTGCTCACCGGCCGGGGCACCGAGGTGCTGGGCCACCCAGTCGCCGGTCTGCCGAGGGGTCCGGGAGTACGGCCACGCGAGCCCGAGGTCCAGGGCGGTGTCGCGCACCTCGTCCCACGCCGGTTCGGGGCCGGCCGACAGGCGACGGTCCCTGCGCCGGGTCCGGACGGCACGCGGCACGAGCGCCAGTGCGAGAAGGAGGCCTCCGCCGACGCCGCCGCCGAGGACCGGCAGCAGCCAGGCCCGGTCGTCCTGGTCCGCGGCGGCGTCGTCGACCTGGTCCTCCTCGGTGGCGTCCGCGCGCTGCTCCTGGGCGCGGTCGGCCTGGCGGGGGGCCGGGCCGATGCTCGAGTCGGGGACCTGGGGGTCCGGCGCCTGGACGTCCTGGCGGGTCCACGTCGGCGCGCCCTGGGTCCGGGCGGCCGGCGTGGGCTCGAAGCGGACCCAGCCGCTGCCGGCGAAGAACAGCTCCGGCCAGGCGTGGAGGTCGTGCGCGCTGAACTCCCAGGTGTCCCGCCCGACGCTCTTGGGACCCAGGAAGCCCACTGCGACGCGGGCGGGGATGCCCACCAGCCGGGCCAGGACCGCCATGGAGGCGGCGTACTGCTCGCAGTAGCCCCGGCGACCCTCCGGGCTCAGGAAGGAGGCGAGGTCGCCGCTGCTCGTGCCCGCGTCCGCGCTCGTGTCGTACACGAAGCCACCGGTCTCGCGGAACCAGCGCTGCAGGGCCACCGCCTTCTCGTAGCGAGTGCTGGCCTCGCGGGTGACCTGCACCGCCAGGTCGCGGACCTCCGTCGGGAGGTCGGCCGGGACGTCGGTGTAGGTGCTCGGCACCGAGACGCCGGCGGCCGGCGCGCGGGCCATGTCGGTGGCGTCGTAGGAGAGCTCGAGGCCCGTCATCTGGTAGCTGAGGCCCGCGGAGTCCAGGTCGTCGTCGGCCGCGATGAAGTCGCGGGTCTCGGTGTCGTAGCGCCAGTCGCCGACCGCCTGGACCCGGCTGCTCGTCGTCCACGTCGGGAGCCAATCGGACTTGAAGGTCTCGTAGACGTCGACGTCGTAGTCGTAGGCGCGGCGCCCGAGCGCGGGGTCGACGCCCTGCAGCGGCGGCAGCGCGCCGTCGGCGGCGTTCCCCTCCGGGACCTTGCGGTTGCCGGCGCTCCAGGTCTCGCCGTTGAAGGAGGTGAGCGCGGTGGTCCGCAGGTACGACGGGTCGGGGTCGTCGGTGGTCAGTCGCAGCAGCGGCTCGTCGGGGCCCAGGACCAGGTCCTGCTTGAGGTCGGCGAGCGGGTTGGTCAGCGTGATGTCGTCGTCGCCCCCGGGGCCCGCGCCGAAGTCGACCAGCCGCAGGTCGAGGGTGGGGACCGCGAGCGGCACCGCGACGGCGAGCGCGGTCGCGACCCCGCCGATGGCCCCGGCCGTCCTGCGGGCCCGGCCGGTGCGGACGTCGAAGCCCAGCGGGTGCTGGTCGCCCAGGGCACGACCCCAGCGCGTGACCCGCTCGCTCTCGTGCAGGTAGAGCACGAGCAGGAAGCCGGCGGCGGTCAGCACGAACACCCATCCGGAGAGCTCGCCGCCGATGACGCTGACCGGGACGCTGTAGATCGTGAGCAGCGGCAGGCCGGCCAGCGAGACGCGGCGCAGCGTGGACACCAGCACGTCGACCAGCAGGAAGCAGCCGAGGCCGCCGGCGAGGAGCAGGGGATCGACGGGCGGCACGTCGCCCGGCACCGGAGGCGCGTACTGGTTCGCGCTGTCGACGGCGCCGCGGAGAGCCGCGTCGAGCTCGACCCACCCGGGACCGAGCGGCACGGGGTAGCCGGTGATCGACAGGCTGGTGACGACACCGCCGGTGAGCACCTGGAGCAGGACGACCAACGGGCGCGGCACGCGGGCCCAGCGGGCCAGGGCGCCGGTGGCCGCGACGACGAGGCCGATGACGGCGAGCGGGCCGAGGTAGCGGCCCGGGACCTCGGTGAAGGGACGCCACGACATCGTCGCGACCCACGTGGTCGCCGCAGCGGCCAGCGAGATCGCCAGCGTGGTGCGCAGGTTCGCGCGACGGGTGCTCATCCGACGACCTCCTGGGCGGCTGCCTGCGACGCCGTGGCCTCGTGGGCCGCGACGTGGGGGACGGTGTCGGGTCCCCGGACGGCCGAGCCCTGGCCGGCGGCCGAGCCCAGCTCCTGCCAGACCGACTCGAGCCGGTCCCGCGGGCCGAGCGCGGTCGCGCGCCAGCCCTGCTGCACCAGCACGGGGACCGACGCCCCGGGAGCACTGGACCGGTCCCCGGGACCGGCGGTCGCCCGACCACCGGCGGCGGCCCAGGCGTCCACGTCGACGGCCACCGCGAGCCCGGCCCCGGCGTGGTTGCGCATCCTGCGCAGCACGGGCACGTCCACCGCCCCCACCGCGCCGAGCACGGCGACGGTCAGCCCGCCGTGACCCTGCTCGCCGAGCCAGGACCCGTCGAGGCGGGGCGTCGCGATCGGCCGCAGCACGGCGAGCGCCTCGAGCAGCGGGCCCTCGCCGACGTCGGCGTCGCGCTGGTGCCACGCGCTGCCGTGGTCCTCACCGGCCGCCGTGACGAGGCGGACGGCGAAGCCGCGCCGGCACAGGTGGACCGCGATCGACGCCGCGGCCGAGACGGCCGCCTCGATGGAGGAGGCGACGCCCTGGCCGCGGTGCACGCCGGCGCGGTTGTCGATGAACAGGGTCGCCCGGGACTGCCAGGGCTGCTCCTCGCGGCGCACCATCAGCTCCCCGGTACGGGCCGAGCTGCGCCAGTGCACCCGGCGCAGGTCGTCGCCCCGGCGGTACTCGCGGACCGTGACGTCCTCGGCGGAGCCGGTCGCGAACGCGCGGGGGCGGTTGTCGCCGGCGCCGGTCCAGCCGCCCCCCAGCGGGATCGAGGGCAGCACGACGGTGCGGGGGGTGACCGTGAGCGCCGCGGTGGTCTGGAACGCCCGGCCGAGCTCGACGAGGCCGAACGGGTCGGCCACCCGGACCGACATCGGCCCCAGCTCGAAGCGACCGCGCACGTCCGAGCGCACCTGGTAGGCGACCTGCCGCTTCCACCCGTGGGAGATGCCCTCGAGCACGAAGCGGGGGCGGGAGCCCAGCACGTAGGGGACCTGGTCCTCGAGGAGCAGCAGACCGCTGGGGGCGCGGCCCTCGTTGGTCAGCGTCAGGCTGACCCGGGCCGGCTGGCCGGCGCCGACCACCTGGGGGGCGACGGTGCGCACCAGTGCCAGCTTGTAGCGGCTGCGGGACAGCACGGCGGCGGTCAGCAGGGGCAGGGCCAGCACGAGCACGCCCACCCGGTTCAGGGCCGGCTGCCCCAGCACGACGGCGCACACGATGGCGGTCACCCCGGCGGCCACGAAGGCCCGGCCGCGGACGGTCAGGCCGGCGAGCGCCTCACGCACGGTGCTTCCCGTGGAGGCCTGCGGCGGACCGGCCGGAGCCGTGCCGCGTCATGTCCGGTGCCCGTCGGGCACCGGGACGGAGGCGAGCACGCCCTCCAGCACGGTGCTGGTGGAGCGCCCGCTCATCGCCGCCTCGACGCTCGGCAGCAGCCGGTGCGCCAGGACCGGTCGGGCGAGGGCGACGACGTCGTCGGGCAGGACGTAGTCGCGGCCGTGCATGGCGGCGTACGCCTTGGCCGCGCGGACCAGGTGGAGCGTCGCGCGCGGCGACGCGCCCAGCGTGAGGTCGCTGGTACGACGCGTGGCGCCGGTGAGCGCGACGACGTAGCGCTGCACGGCGTCCGAGACGTGCACCTGGCCGACGATCGCGGTGAGCTTGCGGATCTCTGCGGCGTCGGTCACCGGCTCGAGGTCCTCGAGGGGGCTGGCGCCGGTGTGCGAGGCGATCATCGCGATCTCCGCGGCCTCGACCGGGTAGCCGACCGACACCCGCGCCATGAACCGGTCCCGCTGCGCCTCCGGCAGGGCGTAGGTGCCCTCCATCTCGATGGGGTTCTGCGTCGCGATGACCATGAAGGGCGTGTCGAGCTGGTAGGTGGTGCCGTCGACGGTGACCTGGCGCTCCTCCATGCACTCCAGCAGTGCCGACTGGGTCTTGGGGGAGGCGCGGTTGATCTCGTCGCCGACCACGATGTTGGCGAAGATGCCGCCGGGCCGGAACTCGAACTCCCGGGTGTCCTGGTTGAAGACCGAGACACCGGTGACGTCGGAGGGCAGCAGGTCCGGCGTGAACTGGATGCGCCGCACGGTGGAGTCGATGCTCCGGGCGAGCGCCTTGCTGAGCATGGTCTTGCCGACGCCCGGGACGTCCTCGATGAGCAGGTGCCCCTCCGCGAGCAGCACGACCAGCGAGGACGACACCACGTCGGGCTTGCCCTCGATCACCCGCTCGATGTTGGAGCGGATGCGCGTGACCACGTGCGCGAGCGTCTCGAGGTCCGCGCCTCCCGCCGTCGGAGTACCCACGTCGACCCTTCCCGTCCCGTCCAGCCCTGCGCACCACCGTATTCGGTGGCGGCAACCTACGCCGCTCCACTAGCTCCGGCGACGTCCTCGACGGGTCCGCCCCACCACGCCCCACCCCTCCTCCCCACCGGCGCCCCACCGCACCGCCGCGGATGGGCCGGTAGCGGTCGGAAACCGCCGCTGACCTGCGCCGACGGCCCGGGTGTCGGTGGCGCTCGCGTACGCCACCGCGGGGGAGGGGAGCGGCGTCGTACGCCGGAAAAAGGGGCGTGGACACGCTCGATGTGGTTGACGGTGGGGAGAAGTGGGTTAAAGTGGTGCGAAGTGGAGGAAGTGGCCGTGACGGAGGTGCCCGATGTTCTTCATGGGCACCTACACCCCCCGGCTCGACGAGAAGGGGCGGCTCTTCCTCCCGGCGAAGTTCAGGGAGCGACTGTCGGAGGGGCTCGTGGTGACGCAGGGTCAGGAGAACTGCCTGGTCGTGTGGCCGACCGACGTCTTCATGCAGGAGGCGCAGCGCGCCCGGGCGACGCCGATGACCAACCGCTCGGCACGTGAGTACGCCCGCGTGCTCTTCGCCGGCGCGGACGAGGGACAGCTCGACAAGCAGGGGCGCATCTCGATCCCCGCGACCCTGCGCGACTACGCATCGCTCGAGAAGGACGTGGTCGTCATCGGCGTCATGGACCGGATCGAGATCTGGGACCCGGCCCGGTGGCAGGACTTCTCCGCCGAGGCCCAGCGCAAGTTCGCCGAGCTCGACGAGGCCGGGGACGACTGACCGGCCCCACCGCCCCACCCGGCACCACCCGCAGCACCCGAACCGAAGAACGGATCCGCAGGGCCAGGTCTCTGGCCCGCTCTCCCCGCCAGCTGGCGCACCTTCCCCGGTGCCAGGTGGCGGCACTTCCCCACCGGGGGAGCGGGCAGGAGACCTGGCCCTGCGGCACCGCAGCACCACGCACCACCACGCACCACCACCGCGCACCACCGAACTCAGCAGGGGTCGAATCCGATGAGCACCACGCACGTGACGTCCGCCAGGACGAGCGACGGTGCCGTCCCGCGGGTACGGCACCAGGCCCGCGACGCGGCCGTGCTCATGGTGTTCTCCGCGGCCACCTCGATCTCGCTGGCCGTCACGCTCCTCCTGCTCGCCCGGCTCGGGAGCTGAGCCCGCGATGAGCGCGCCCCGCCACGTCCCGGTGCTGCTCGACCGGGTCGTCGCCCTCCTGCAGCCCGCCCTCGACCACGACGGCGCCGTCCTCGTCGACTGCACCCTCGGTCTCGGCGGCCACACCGAGGCGGTCCTGGAGCGCTGCACCGGCGCCCGGGTCATCGGTGTCGACCGCGACCCCGAGGCGCTGCGCCGGGCCGGCGAGCGGCTCGCGCCGCACGGCGACCGCTTCACCGGCGTCCACGCCGTGTACGACGAGCTGCCCGACGTGCTCGACGACCTCGGGCTCGCCAGCGTCGACGCCGTCCTGTTCGACCTCGGCGTGTCCTCCATGCAGCTCGACGTGCGCGAGCGGGGCTTCGCCTACGCCGAGGACGCCCCGCTCGACATGCGGATGGACGGCACCACCGGCCCCACGGCGGCCGACGTGCTCAACACCTACTCCGCCGGAGAGCTGACCCGCGTGCTCCGCGACTACGGCGAGGAGCGGTTCGCCAAGAAGATCGCCCACGCGATCGTGAGGCGCCGCGAGACCGAGCCGTTCACCACCTCCGGCCCGCTGGTCGAGCTGCTGTACGCCGAGATCCCGGCGCCGGCGCGCCGTACCGGCGGGCACCCGGCCAAGCGGACCTTCCAGGCCCTGCGCATGGAGGTCAACGACGAGCTGGCCGTGCTCCGTCGAGCGATCCCCGCGGCGATCGACGCCATCGGGGTCGGCGGCCGCGTGGTGGTCGAGTCCTACCACTCCCTCGAGGACCGGCTGGTCAAGCAGGCGTTCACCGCCGCGACCCGGTCCACCGTCCCGATCGACCTGCCGTTCGTGCCCGAGGGGAGCGAGCCGGCCCTGCGCCTGGTCACCCGCGGTGCCGAGCAGGCCGACGAGGACGAGATCGCCCAGAACCCGCGAGCGGCCTCCGTCCGCCTGCGTGCCATCGAACGGCTTCGCGCATCCCAGGGAGCAGCCTCATGAGCACCACGTCCAGCGCCGCGTCGCAGATCCGGCACCGCGTCCCGCGCCTGGCCGAGGCGGCCGTCGAGCGGGCCCGCCTGACCGTCGTCCCGCGCCGTCGCGTCCGTGCCGCACGGGTCCCCTTCGTGACCCTGGTGAGCCTGGTGCTGCTCGGCGGCGTCGTCGGGCTGCTGCTGTTCAACACCCAGATGCAGCAGGCGTCCTTCGCCGCCACGGCCCTCGAGCAGCAGGCGGGCAACCTCGCCGCCCGCGAGCAGACCCTGACGATGGAGATCGAGCGCCTGCGCGACCCGCAGACCATCGCGGCGCGCGCCACCAAGCTCGGGATGGTCGTCGCCC
Organism: Nocardioides sp. Arc9.136; assembly: GCF_030506255.1. NCBI lineage: Bacteria > Bacillati > Actinomycetota > Actinomycetes > Propionibacteriales > Nocardioidaceae > Nocardioides > Nocardioides sp. Arc9.136. The sequence continues at coordinate 1,670,295 of NZ_CP113431.1, forward strand.
CGGCGCCCGCGTTCCTCGACCTCGACACGGGCGCGGTCGAGGGCACGCCCGCGCCGGCCGGCGACGGCACCTCGCTGCGGATCCGACCGCGCCCCCCGGTGCTCCCGCCCTCCCTCGACCCGACGCCCACCGTGGTGACCGACCTCCGGCCCGGAGCCGTGCCGCCCGAGGGCGTGCTGCCCGAGGACCGAAACTCCGGCGACACGGGCCGCGGTGACGGCCAGGGACGCGGTGACGGGGGTAGAACTTCACAGGAGTCACAGCAGTCCCAGGGCTCCCAGGGCCAGCCGGACCAGCAGGACCGCCAGCAGGACCGCCAGCAGAACCGCCGCTGACCACTCACCTCGATCAGGACCCAGGGAGACCCCGTGCGACGTACCCGCCCGACCAGCGGACGGCGCGGCGCCCTGCGCGGGTCCCCGCAGCTCCGGCTGCGCGTGGGGTTCATCCTGATCGCGATCGTGCTGTCGGTCTTCGGTGGCCGGCTGGTGCAGCTGCAGGGCCTGGACCCGCGGTCGTACGCCGCGATGGCGGCCGCCGAGGGCACCGAGAAGGTCGTCCTCCCCGCGGTCCGCGGCGACATCGTCGACCGCAACGGCAAGCCGCTCGCGGACTCCGTCGACGGGCTGATGGTCGTCGCCGACCCCTTCCTGACCGCTGACAAGGCCCAGGAGATGGCGACGTTCCTCGCCCGTCGGCTCGACGTCGACTACGTGCAGACGCTCGAGCGGCTCCGCGAGGAGGACAGCCGGTACGAGTACATCGCCCGGCAGGTCCCCTCCACCCTCGCCACGGACGTGCTCAGCGAGGCACGTGAGCTCGGGTACGACGGCCTCATCACGCAGCGCGACCCGGTGCGGGAGTACCCCGCCGGCGACGTGGCCGCGAACATCGTCGGCGCCCTCGGCACCCCCGACCCGGAGAAGGGCGACCAGCCGCTCGTCGGTCTCGAGCTCGCCCTCAACTCCTGGCTCGCCGGCACCGACGGCTCGGCCCGCTACGCAGTGGGCGGCGGCAACAAGCTCCCGCTCGGCGAGAACGTCGAGGTGCCGCCGGTCGACGGCAAGGACGTCGAGACGACGCTGGACCGCGAGATGCAGTGGTACGCCCAGCGCGTGCTGCGCCAGACCGTGGAGGACGCCGGCGGCACGTCGGGCTACGCGGTGGTCCTGGACACCCGCACCGGCGACGTGCTCGCGCTGGCCGACACCCCGACGTTCGACGCGAACGCGCCGGAGCTCGCCGACAAGCCCGACCTGGTCTCCCGCGCCCTCGGCGACGTCTACGAGCCCGGGTCGGTGGAGAAGGTGCTGACCGTCGCAGGCCTCCTCGACGCCGGCAAGGTCACGCCCCGGACCAAGATCACGGTGCCCCCGCTGCTGCACCGCCAGGACCGCCCGATCGGCGACTGGTGGGACCACGAGGAGATCAAGCTGACCCTGGCCGGGGTGCTGGCCAAGTCCTCCAACATCGGCACGGTGCTCGCGGCCGACAACTTCGACGAGGGGCAGATGCGCGACTACCTCGTCGACTTCGGGCTCGGGTCCCGCACCGGTCTCGGCGTGCCCGGCGAGTCGGCCGGCATCCTGCCCGACGGCAGCGCGTGGACCAGCCAGACCGAGGACCGCATCGCGTTCGGCCAGGCGCTCTCGGTCAACGCGATGCAGATGGCCGCCGCGGTCAACACCATCGCCAACGGCGGCGTGCGGGTCGACCCCAGCATCATCCGGGGGACCGCCACGCTCACCGACGGCACCGAGGTCGGCACCGGCACCGCGACCCGCCGGCGCGTGGTCAGCGAGCAGGCCGCCCGCCAGACGGCGCGGATGATGGAGCTGGTCGTCGACCCCGACGTCGGAGTCGCCCCCGCCGCGGCGGTGCCCGGCTACCGGGTCGCCGGCAAGACCGGCACGGCCCAGCGTGCGGTCGACGGCGGCTACGAGGGCACCACGGTGTCCTTCGCCGGCTTCGCCCCGGCGGACGAGCCGCGGTTCACCGTGTACGTCGTCGTGCAGGAGCCCGACGCGGGCGGCGGCGGCTCGGTCGCGGGCCCCGCCTTCGCCAAGCTGATGAGCTACGCGCTGCGCCGGTACGGCGTCCCGCCCACGGGCACCGAGCCGTCGCGCCTGCCGGTCGAGTGGTGAGCCGCGGCGATACCCTCGCCGCGTCATGACGAGCCCCCTCCGGCCGCGGCACCCGCGGCGCACGTCCCTGTCCGACCTCGTCGCCGAGGTCGGCGGCCTCCACCTCGCCGACCCCTCCGAGGAGGGCGCGGCGACCACCGTCACCGGTGTGTCGCTGAGCTCCCAACGCGTCGTGCCGGGCGACCTGTACGCCGCGCTGCCGGGCGCTCGGGCCCACGGCGTCGACTACGCCGGCCCGGCGGTCGAGGCGGGCGCGGTCGCCGTCCTCAGCGACGCCGCTGGCGCCTCCCGCGCGGCGGGGCTCGGCGTGCCGGTGCTGGTCGCCGAGGACCCGCGCGCCCTGCTGGGCCGGCTCGCCGCCCACGTGTACGGCGACCCGGCCACCCGGATGCGCATGGTCGGCGTGACCGGCACCCAGGGCAAGACCACGACCACCCGCCTGGCCGAGACAGGTCTGCACGCGGCCGGGGTGGCCGCCGCCGTCATCGGCACCGTCGGCACGCGGGTCAAGGGCGTCGACGTGCGGACGACGCTGACGACCCCCGAGGCCCCCGACCTGCACGGCCTCTTCGCCGCGATGGTCGAGCAGGACGTCGAGGCCTGCGCGATGGAGGTCTCGAGCCACGCCCTGGTCATGGGCCGCGTGGACGGCATCGTCTTCGACGTCGCGGTGTTCTTGAACCTCGGCCGCGACCACCTCGACTTCCACGCCGACGTCGAGGACTACTTCCGCGCCAAGGCTGCGCTGTTCACCCCCGAGCGTGCCCGGCTGGCACTGCTCAACGTCGACGACGAGCACGGCCGCCGGCTGGTGCGGGAGGCCACCGTGCCGGTGCGGACGTTCTCGGCCACCGGCGCCGAGGCGGACTGGCGCGCCGTGGACGTCGAGCTGCACCCGCACGGCTCGCGGTTCCGCGTGCTGGGTCCCGACGGCCTCGAGGTCGCGGCCGCCTGCCCGATCCCGGGCGGCTTCAACGTCGCCAACACGCTCGCCGCGGTCGCGGCCTGCGCCGAGGCCGGGCTGGGCGCGGCGCGGGTCGCGGACGGCATCGCGTCCGGCGCGGGCGTGCCGGGCCGGCTCGAGCGGGTCGAGGCCGGCCAGGACTTCGTCGTGGTCGTCGACTACGCCCACAAGCCCGACGCCGTCGAGGCGGCCGTCGCCGCGCTGCGACCGGTCACCGAGGGGAGGCTGCTCGTCGTGCTCGGCGCCGGCGGCGACCGCGACCCCGGCAAGCGGCCGATCATGGGGGAGATCGCCTCCCGGCTCGCCGACGTGCTGGTCGTGACCGACGACAACCCCCGCACCGAGGACCCCGCCGCCGTCCGTGCGGCCGTGCTGGCCGGCGCGACCGGCGGTGCGGAGGTGCTCGAGGTCGGTGACCGGAGGGCCGCGATCCGCGAGGCGCTCGCCCGGGCACGCGCCGGCGACGTGGTGCTGGTGGCCGGGAAGGGGCACGAGACGGGTCAGGAGGTGGCCGGCGTGGTCCACCCGTTCGACGACCGCGAGGTCGTCCGCGAGGAGCTGGAGGCGGTGCGGTCGTGATCCCCATGACGCTCGACGAGGTGGCCGAGGTGGTCGGCGGGACCGTCGACGGCGACGGCACCACCCAGGTGACCGGCCCGGCGTACCTCGACAGCAGGGAGCCGGTCGTCGGCGGGCTCTTCGTCGCGATCGCGGGGGAGCGGGTCGACGGGCACGCGTACGCCGCCGACGCCCACGCCGTGCTCGGCAGCAGGCCCACGGGGCGCCCCGGCGTGCTCGTCGACGACCCGGTCGCGGCGCTCGGGCTGCTGGCGCGCCACGTCGTGGACCGCACGGGCGCGACCGTCGTCGCCCTGACCGGCTCCCAGGGCAAGACCGGCACCAAGGACTACCTCGCCCACGTGCTGGCCACCGCGGCCGGCAGCGGCGTGCCCGGGAGCACCGTCGCCACGCGCGGGAACCACAACAACGAGCTGGGCGTGCCGCTGACCGTCCTGCGCGCGACCGCCGACACCACCCACCTCGTCGTCGAGATGGGCGCTCGCGGCGTCGGGCACGTCGAGTACCTCTGCCGGGTCGCGCCCCCGGTCGTCGCCGCGGTCCTCAACGTCGGCACCGCGCACATCGGCGAGTTCGGCAGCCGCGAGGCGATCGCGCAGGCCAAGGGCGAGATCGTCGAGGCCCTCCCGGGCGCCGGCACCGCCGTCCTCAACGCCGACGACCCGCTGGTCGCCGCGATGGCGCCCCGCACGGCCGCCCGGGTGCTGACCTTCGGCGAGGCCGGCGACGTCAGCTGGCGGGGGCTGGAGCTCGACGAGCTCGGCCGGCCGACCTTCGAGCTCGGCCACCGGGGCACCTGGCACCCGGTCGCACTGCGCCAGGTCGGTGCCCACCAGGTGGCCAACGCCGCCGCGGCCGCGGCGATGGCGCTGGCCCTCGGCCTCGACCTCGCCGACGTCGCGGCCGCGCTCGGCACCGCGGAGAGCGCGTCGCGCTGGCGGATGGAGCTGCGCGAGCGCGCGGACGGGCTCGTGGTGCTCAACGACGCCTACAACGCCAACCCCGCCTCGACCGTCGCCGCGATCGACGCCCTCGCCGCCATCGGCCGGCGCAGCACGCGTCGTACCGTCGCGGTGCTGGGGGAGATGCGCGAGCTCGGGCCGACCAGCCACGAGGACCACGTCGCCGTCGGCCGGGCCGCCGCCGAGGCCGGGGTGGACGTCGTCGTCGCCGTCGGCGAGCCCGCCGCGGGCATCGCGGAGGGCGCGCGCCAGGTGGCCGGGTGGACCGGTGAGGCGATGCTCACGGCGGGGCGGGACGAAGCACTGACCTGGGTGCGGGAGAATGCTTCGGCCGGGGACGCCGTCCTCGTCAAGGCCTCGCGCGGAGCCGCGCTCGAGGTCGTCGCGGAGGGACTTCTGGAGGAAGCGACGTGAGAGCCGTACTGCTCGGGGGTGGGCTCGCCCTGCTCATCTCCCTGCTCGGCACCCGGGTCGCGATCACCCAGTTCACGCGGATGGGCTACGGCCAGGAGATCCGCGACGACGGGCCGACCAGCCACCACACCAAGCGCGGGACGCCGACCATGGGCGGCGTCGTGATCATCGCCGCGACCGTGCTGGGCTACTTCGCCGCGAAGTTGATCACGACGAGCCAGCCGTCCGCGTCCGCGCTGCTGCTGCTCTTCCTCTTCGTCGGCATGGGCCTCGTGGGCTTCCTCGACGACTTCATCAAGATCTCCAAGCAACGCAGCCTCGGCCTGCGCAGCAAGGCGAAGATGGTCGGCCAGACCGTCATCGCCCTCGTCTTCGGCTTCCTGGCGCTCTCGCCGTGGTTGGAGGACGACCGCGGACGGACGCCCGCCTCGCACAGCATCTCCTTCATCCGTGACTTCGCCTCCTTCGCGCTCCCGACGGTCGTCGTGCTCGCGCTGATCTGGCTGATCGTCACCGCCACCTCGAACGCCGTGAACCTCACCGACGGGCTCGACGGCCTCGCCACCGGGGCCAGCGTGATGGTCTTCGGCGCCTACACGCTGGTGAACATCTGGCAGAACAACCAGTCCTGCGAGATCTCGCCGGGCGCCACCTGCTACGAGGTGCGCGACCCGCTCGACCTCGCCGTCATCGCCGCGGCGATCACCGGTGCCTGCTTCGGCTTCCTGTGGTGGAACGCCTCGCCCGCGCAGATCTTCATGGGTGACACCGGCTCGCTGGCGCTGGGCAGCGCGCTCGCCGGGTTCGCGATCCTCACCCGGACCGAGCTGCTCCTGATCATCCTCGGCGGCGTCTTCGTCGTGGAGACCCTCTCGGTGATGCTGCAGGTCGGCTGGTTCCGGATCAGCGGCGGCAAGCGGATCTTCCGGATGGCGCCCATCCACCACCACTTCGAGATGCTCGGCTGGGAGCAGGTCACGGTGGTGATCCGGTTCTGGATCGTCACCGGTCTCTGCGTCGCCGCCGGCCTGGGCATCTTCTACGCCGAGTGGGTGGCCGGGATCTAGGTCCCGCCCCGCCCCCCCAATCGCTCGCTTCGCCCCGGTCCCGCGGGGGCGCCCCGGAGGTCTGTGGTGAATCTCGACTCGTTAGGACAGCGCGACTCCTGGCAGGGGGTCCGTACCGTCGTCGCCGGCTTCGGCGTCTCCGGCTTCGCGGCCGCCGACAACCTGCTCCACCTCGGTGCCTCGGTCACCGCCCTCGACGAGTCCGCGGCCGGCAAGGAGGAGAAGGCCGAGCTGCTCGAGGTGCTCGGCGCCTCGATCCGGCTGGAGCAGGGCGCCACGGCCGTGCTGCCCGACGACGTCGACGTGCTCGTCACCAGCCCCGGCTGGCGCCCCGACGCACCGCTGCTCGCCCAGGCCCGGGACCGCGGCGTACCGGTCTGGGGCGAGGTGGAGCTGGCCTGGCGCCTGCGCGACCCCGAGCGGCCCGTGCCCTGGCTCGCGGTGACCGGCACCAACGGCAAGACCACGACCGTGCAGATGCTCGACTCGATCCTGCGCGCCGCCGGGCTGCGCAGCGTCGCGGCCGGCAACGTCGGACTGCCCCTCGTCGAGGCGGTCATGGACCCCACGCCGTACGACGTGATGGCCGTGGAGCTCTCCAGCTTCCAGCTGCACTACACCCGGTCGATGGCCGCGGAGTCCGCCGCCGTGCTGAACCTCGCCGAGGACCACCTCGACTGGTACGACGGCCCGGACCCGATGCGGGCCTACGCCGCCGACAAGGGCCGGATCTACGATGGCGTCGAGCGCGCCTGCGTCTACAACGTCGCCGACCCCGAGACCGAGCGGCTGGTCCGCGAGGCCGACGTGCAGGAGGGCGCCCGCGCGATCGGGTTCACCCTGGGCATGCCCGGCGTCGGGATGCTCGGGGTGGTCGAGGACATCCTCGTCGACCGAGCGTTCATCGAGGAGCGGGGCACCAGCGCCGCCGAGCTCTGCACGGTCGCCGACCTGGCCAGCCCCGCGCCGCACGTCGTGGCCAACGCGCTCGCCGCCGCCGCGCTGGCCCGCGCGCACGGCGTCTCCCAGCAGGCCGTCCGCGACGGGCTGCGGGCCTTCCGGCCCGACGGCCACCGGATCGCCCTGGTCGCCGAGCACGACGGCATCGCCTGGGTCGACGACTCCAAGGCCACGAACCCGCACGCGGCGCAGTCCTCCCTGCAGGCCTACGACCCCGTGGTGTGGGTCGCGGGGGGACTGGCCAAGGGGGCCCGCTTCGACGACCTGGTCCGCGCCGTGCGTGACCGCCTGCGCGGCGTGGTGCTGCTCGGGCGGGACCGCGCGGTCATCGCCGAGGCGCTCGCGCGACACGCGCCGGATGTGCCCGTGATCGACGTCGGTGCCGGTGAGACTGGTCCCGAACAGGCACCCATGGAGCGCGTCGTGGAGGCGGCGGCCGTGTTGGCCCGACCCGGCGACACGGTCCTCCTGGCTCCGGGATGCGCCTCCATGGACCTGTTCGCCAGCTACGCCGACCGCGGGGAGCAGTTCGCGGCCGCCGTACGCGCCAGGACGAGCTGACCGGACCACCGAGCACCTCACGGGAGGGGGACGCGTGACGACCACCGCGAACCCGCCGGGCACGACCCGGGCCCCGGCCCCCGGCAGCACCGAGGAGAACGACGTCGGGCCGTCGTCGAGGTTCGCCTGGTTCGCGGCGGCCCGCGACGCGATGGACCGCCCGCTGACGGCCTACTACCTGCTGCTCGGCGCCTCGGGGCTGCTGCTGACCATCGGCCTGATCATGGTGCTCAGCGCCTCGAGCGTGTACTCCTTCCGGGTCTTCGACAACTCCTACGCGATCGTCACCCGTCAGCTGATCTGGGTGGCGCTGGGCCTGCCGGCCGCGTGGGTGGCGAGCCGGCTCAGCACGCGGTGGCTCAAGCGGCTGGCGTTCCCGGCGTACCTCGTCGCGCTCGTGCTCCTGCTGATGACCGCCTTCCTCGGTGTGACCGTCAACGGCAACCAGAACTGGCTCGCCCTGGGCCCGGTGCAGATCCAGCCCTCGGAGATCGCCAAGCTCGCCCTGGTCCTGTGGGCGGCGAGCACCTACGCCAACAAGGAGCGCCGGCTCGACAACCTGCACCAGGTGATGGTGCCGGTCGTCCCCGGCCTGCTCCTCGCGACCCTGCTCGTCGTCGTCGGCCACGACCTCGGCACCGCGCTGGTCTTCATGGCGATCCTGCTCGGCCTGCTGTGGGTCGTCGGCGCACCGGCCCGGTTCTTCGCCTTCAGCCTGTCGATCCTCAGCGTGGTGGCGATCTTCGTCGCCTCGACCAGCTCCGAGCGGCTGGGTCGGATCACGAACTTCGTCGACCCCTTCCAGGACTACCACGACAAGGGTTGGCAGCCGGCCCACGGCCTCTACGCCCTCTCCACCGGCGGGTTCTTCGGGCAGGGCATCGGCGCGAGCCAGCAGAAGTGGGGCGACCTGCCCGAGGCCCACACCGACTTCATCTTCGCCGTGCTCGGTGAGGAGCTCGGCCTGGTCGGCACGCTCCTGGTGATCGGGTTGTTCCTCACCATCGCCTACGCCGCGGTGCGCGTCGCCCGCGACACCGCCGACCCGTTCGTGCGCTACTGCACCTTCGGCATCGTGGTGTGGCTGATGGGCCAGATGATCATCAACGTCGGCATGGTGCTGGCCCTGCTCCCCGTCATCGGCATCCCGCTCCCGCTGGTCTCCTACGGCGGCTCGGCCCTGCTCCCGTCCCTGGTCGCGCTCGGCCTGCTCATCGGCTTCGCCCGGCGCGAGCCGGAGGCGGCGCGCGCACTGGCCCACCGCAAGCGCGACCGCGGCCGCTCGCTCGTAGGCTGACCCGCGATGCGCGTCCTGCTCGCCGGCGGTGGAACCGCCGGCCACACCTCGCCCCTGCTCGCCACCGCCGACGCCCTGAAGCGGCTGCGGCCCGACATCGAGATCACCTGCCTCGGCACGCCCCGCGGCCTGGAGAACCGGGTCGTGCCGGAGGCGGGCTACCCCCTCGAGCTCGTCCCGCCGGTCCCGCTGCCGCGCAAGCCCGGCGCCGACCTGCTCAAGGTGCCGGTCCGCCTGCGCGACGCCGTGCGAGCGACCAACGACGTGCTCGACCGGGTCCGGCCCGACGTGGTCGTCGGGTACGGCGGGTACGTGTCGGTGCCGGCGTACCTCGCCGCCCGCCGCCGCGGCCTGCCGGTCGTCGTCCACGAGCAGAACGCCCTGCCCGGCCTCGGCAACAAGGTCGGCGCCCGGGTGGCCCGGCGGGTCGCGGTGTCCTTCCCGGACACCCCGCTGCCGAGGGCGGAGTACGTCGGCCTGCCGATCCGTCGGATGATCTCCATGCTCGACCGGCCCGCCCTGCGGGCCGAGGCGCGCGCGTTCTTCGGGCTCGACCCGGACCGCCCGACCCTCGTCGTCACGGGCGGCTCCCAGGGCGCCCGCCGGCTCAACCAGTCGGTCTCCGGTGCGGCGGCCGCGCTCGGCGCGGCCGGCGTCCAGGTGCTGCACGTCGTCGGTCCGAAGGGCGAGGCCGCCCCGGTCGCGACCGGCACGCCGTACGTCGTGGTGGACTTCGTCGACCGGATGGACCTCGCCCTGGCCGCGGCCGACCTGATGGTCTGCCGCGCGGGCGCCAACAGCGTCACCGAGGCCGCCGCCTCCGGGGTGCCGACCGTGTTCGTGCCGTTGCCGATCGGCAACGGCGAGCAGGAGCACAACGCCCGGCCGGTCGTCGACGCCGGGGGAGCGCTGCTGGTCTCCGACGCCGCGTTCACCACCGAGTGGGTCGCCGCCACCGTGCCCGGCCTGGCCACCGACCCCGAGCGGCTCGCCGCCATGGGTGCCGCGGCCAGCGGGCTCGTCCCGCGCGACGCCGACGAGAAGCTCGCCCGCATCGTCCTCGAGGTCGGGGGCGCCGCGTGAGGGTGCCCGTCCCGGACGTCGTGGTGCCGGCCGAGGAGCTCGGCGGCGTCCACTTCGTCGGCATCGGCGGTGCCGGCCTCTCGGCCATCGCCCGGATCATGCTGGCCCGCGGGATCGCGGTCAGCGGCAGCGACGGCGTCGACTCGCCGACGCTCGACTCGCTGCGTGCCGCCGGTGCGACCGTGCACGTCGGCCACGCGGCGACGCAGGTGGGCGACGCCGACACGCTCGTGGTCTCCACGGCCGTGCGCGAGGACAACCCCGAGTACCTCGAGGCGGTCCGCCGCGGCCTGCGCGTCCTGCCGCGCTCGACCGCATTGGCCTCGGTCATGGCCGGCCGCCGCGTCGTCGCGGTCGCCGGGACCCACGGCAAGACCACCACCACCTCGCTGCTCACCGTCGCCCTCCAGGTCGCCGGCGCGGACCCGACCTACGCCGTGGGCGGGGAGCTCGCCGCGACCGGGACCAACGCCGCCGAGGGCACGAGCGACCTCTTCGTCGCCGAGGCGGACGAGAGCGACGGGGCGTTCCTGCACTACAGCCCGTACGCAGCGATCGTGACCAACGTCGACGCCGACCACCTCGACCAGTGGGGGACGCCGGAGGCCTACGCCGAGGCGTTCGACCGGTTCGCCGACACGGTCTCCCCCGAGGGGTTCCTGGTCTGCGTGGTCGACGACCCCGGCGCCGCCGCGCTGGCCGAGCGGCAGCGCGCCGCGGGGCGCCGGGTGGTCACGGTCTCCACCCGCCCCGACGCGGGTGCGGACGTCGGCCCGGACGCGCTCGCCGGGGTGACCCTGTGGTCGCCCGGCGACCACTACCTCGCCGACGCGCTCGCCGCGCTGGCGACCGGGCTGGCCCTCGGGCACGACCGCGACGCGCTGGCGCGCGGCCTGGCGTCGTACACCGGGACGAAGCGGCGCATGGAGCGCAAGGGCGAGGTCGGCGGGGTGCGCGTCTACGACAGCTATGCCCACCACCCGGCCGAGATCGTCGGGGACCTGCAGTCCGGCCGGGCGCTGGCGGGGGAGGGGCGGCTCGTCGTCGCCTTCCAGCCGCACCTGGTCTCCCGCACCCGGATCTTCGGCGAGGCGATGGGCGAGGCGCTCGGTGCGGCCGACGAGGTGGTCGTGACCGACGTCTACCTCGCGCGGGAGGAGCCCGACCCCGAGATCACCGGCGGGTACGTCGCCCGCGCCGTGCCGCTGCCGACCGACCGGGTGGCCTACGTCCCCGACCTCGACGACGTCCCCGCCGAGCTGGCCCGTCGGGCCCGCCCCGGCGACCTCGTGCTGACCCTCGGCGCCGGCACGATCACCTCCGTCGGCCCGCGCGTGCTGGAGCTGCTGCCCGACCATGGCTGACCGGTCGAGCACCGACACCTTCGAGCGCACCCGCCGGCGGTTCGTCCGTCGCCGGCGGGCGGGTCGCCGACGGCGCTGGCGCCTCGTGCTGGCCGCCGTCCTGGCGCTGGCCCTGGTCGCCGGCGGCGTGTGGCTCACGTTCTTCTCCGACCGGCTGGCGGTCTCCGGGGTGGAGGTCCGCGGGACCGACTCGCTCAGCGTCGGCGAGGTCCGCGCGGCCGCGGACGTCCCGGAGGGCGAGCCGCTCGCGACCCTCGACCTCGGTGCCGTCGAGGCGCGGGTCTCCACGCTGGCCCCGGTGCGCAGCGTCGACGTGTCGCGCAAGTGGCCGGACTCGGTGCTCATCGAGGTCACCGAGCGCACGCCGGTGGCCGTGGTCTCGATCGGCGGCGTGTTCCGCGGCCTCGACGCCGAGGGCGTCGTCTTCAACCGCTACCGCCGCGCACCGGCCGGCCTGCCGCGGGTGGAGGTCGACGCCGACGTCGCCGACGACGCGCTGGTCGAGGCGGCCGCCGTGGTCGCCGCCCTCCCCGCGGACCTCGCCACCACCGTCGACCACGTCGAGGTGCGCACGGTCGACCAGGTCTCCCTCGAGCTGCGCGACGGGCGCACGGTCCGGTGGGGGAGCGCGGACGACTCCGAGCAGAAGGCCGAGGTCCTCGCCGGCCTCCTCGCCGCCCAGGAGGCGCCGGTGTACGACGTCTCCGTCCCTGGGCAGCCCACCGTCTGCACCCAGCCCCGGGTCTGCGGCGACTCCTGACATCTCGGGGCGTCGGGCCTCCTGAGGCGGCCGCGGCGCACCTTCCCGGGGCAGTCCCTCGCTCACCGGGGTAGATCTGCCCTGGTAAGCGTGAGAGTTCCCGGTCCACCGGGGACCCCTGCACGGCACCCCCGCCACGACGCCCCCCGCCACGACACCGCCACGACACCCGCCACGACACGCGCCACGACACGCGGCGTGTCCTCCCGGATGCAGGTCGGTCGGTTGCCTAGTGTCGTCGCCACGACGAGGTTGACATAACTATAACCCTCCACCTGAGGGTCAGAGTTGGGACACCACGTCGGACGAACTTCTCCAGCGGGCCAGCCCCGCACCGCACCGGACCGACCACCACCGAAAGGCGAAGCCGCCGTGGCAGCTGCACAGAACTACCTGGCCATCATCAAGGTCGTGGGCATCGGCGGTGGCGGCGTCAACGCCGTCAACCGGATGATCGAGGTGGGGCTCAAGGGTGTCGAGTTCATCGCGATCAACACCGACGCCCAGGCCCTCCTCATGAGCGACGCTGACGTCAAGCTCGACATCGGTCGCGAGCTCACCCGCGGCCTCGGCGCGGGCGCCAACCCCGACGTGGGTGGCCGGGCCGCCGAGGACCACGCCGACGAGATCGAAGAGGTCATCAAGGGCGCCGACATGGTCTTCGTGACCGCGGGCGAGGGCGGTGGCACGGGCACCGGCGGCGCGCCGGTCGTGGCGCGCATCGCCCGCTCGCTCGGCGCGCTGACCATCGGCGTCGTCACCCGCCCGTTCGCCTTCGAGGGCCGGCGTCGCGCCAACTCCGCCGAGGAGGGCATCGCCGCGCTGCGCGAGGAGGTCGACACCCTCATCGTCATCCCGAACGACCGGCTGCTCTCGATCAGCGACCGCAACGTCTCGGTGCTCGACGCCTTCAAGCAGGCCGACCAGGTGCTGCTCCAGGGCGTCTCCGGCATCACCGACCTGATCACGACGCCGGGCCTGATCAACCTCGACTTCGCCGACGTCAAGTCGGTCATGGCCAACGCCGGCTCCGCCCTGATGGGCATCGGCTCGGCGCGCGGCGAGGACCGTTCGGTGGCGGCCGCGGAGATGGCGGTCTCCAGCCCGCTGCTCGAGGCCTCGATCGACGGCGCCCACGGCGTCCTGCTCTCGATCGCCGGCGGCTCCGACCTCGGCCTGTTCGAGATCAACGAGGCCGCGGCGCTCGTCGCGCAGGCGGTGCACCCCGAGGCCAACATCATCTTCGGCGCCACCATCGACGACGCGCTCGGCGACGAGGTCCGGGTGACGGTGATCGCCGCGGGCTTCGACGGTGGCACGCCCAAGCGCCGCGACGAGGGCACGGTGCTGCGCCGCGAGCCGCGCCCGCAGCAGTCGCAGGAGGAGACCCGCAACGCCGCGCAGGCGCTCGCCAGCACCCGCCGCGACGACGCGCCCCGCGCCGAGGAGCGCCAGCCGGTGGCTGCCCGCCCGCAGCAGGCCGCGCCGGTCCAGCAGGCGGCGCCCGCGCAGCCCGCGGCCCGTCCCGCCCCCCGGCAGGTGCAGTTCGACGACGACGAGCTCGACGTCCCGGACTTCCTGAAGTAGTCCGCGGTGTTCGCCTTCCGTGCGACGCACGGCCCCGTCGGCCGCTCGGTGGAGCTCGCCTTCACCGACCGGTACGGCGGGGTCAGCGCCGCGCCGTACGACGAGCTGAACCTCGCGATCGAGGGTGACGACGACCCGGGGTCCCGCGCGGAGAACCTCCGCCGGGTGCTGGCCGACTTCGCCCCCGACGCGGCCCTGGCCGACCTGCGGCAGGTGCACGGCTGCGACGTCGTGACGGCCGAGGGGCCGGTCGAGCGGGCCACCGCCGACGGCCTGGTGACCACCCGGGACGACGTGGTGCTGATGGTCCGCGCCGCCGACTGCGTCCCGGTGCTGCTCTCGGGCGGCACGGTCGTCGGGGCGGCCCACGCCGGGCGGGCCGGGGTGCTCACGGGCGTCGTCCCGGCCACGGTGGAGCGCATGCGGGAGCTGGGTGCGAGCGACGTGGTCGCGTGGATCGGCCCGCACGTGTGCGGGAGCTGCTACGAGGTGCCGGGACGGATGCAGGAGGAGGTGGGTCGGGTGGAGCCGAGGACGGTCTCGACGACGACCTGGGGCACGCCCTCCCTCGACCTCGGTGCCGGCGTCCGCGCCCAGCTCGAGCGGCTCGGCGTCGAGGTCGCGGAGGCCGCCGGGGCGACCCGGTGCACCCGCGAGTCGCCCGACCTGTACTCCCACCGCCGCGACGGCCGGGACGCCGGTCGGCACGCCGGCCTGGTCAGGATCCTGCGGTGAGCCGCCGCGCGGAGCTGGCCGCCGGCCTGGCCGCGGTCCGGGAGCGGATCGCCGGCGCGTGCGCCGACGCCGGCCGCGACGTCGACGAGGTCACCCTGGTGGTCGTCACCAAGTTCTTCCCCGCCTCCGACGTCCGGCTGCTCGCCGACCTCGGTGTCACCGACGTCGGCGAGAACCGCCACCAGGAGGCCGAGGCCAAGGCCGCCGAGTGCGCCGACCTCGGCCTGCGCTGGCACTTCATCGGCGGCCTGCAGTCGAACAAGGCGGCCGCGGTGGCGGCGTACTCCGCGGTCGTGGAGTCCGTCGACCGCGCCAAGCTGGTCGGCCCGCTCGCCCGCGGTGCCGGCGGCCGGGAGCAGCCGCTCGACGTGCTGCTGCAGGTCAGCCTCGACCCGCCGGGCCGCGAGGGCCGTGCCGGCGTCGACCCCGACGACCTGCCGGCGCTCGCCGCGCGGGTGAAGCAGGAGCAGGACCTGCGGCTGCGCGGCCTGATGGCCGTCGCGCCGCTGGGGGAGGACCCGGCCGCGGCGTTCGCCCGGCTGGCAGAGGTGCGCGCGGCGCACGTCGCCGAGCACCCCTCGGCGACCTGGCTGTCCGCCGGCATGTCCGGCGACCTCGAGCACGCGGTGCGCATCGGTGCGACACACGTGCGGATTGGCTCCGCGGTCCTCGGTTCGAGGCCTGCGGGGAAGTAGTGTCCAGATCATCCAAGGAGTGCCCCTCGCGGGCGCTGAGTTCCGAAAGGTCACACCCATGAGCGGCGCGATGCGCAGGATCGGCGAGTACCTCGGCCTGCTCGAGGACACCGGCCGGTACGACGACGAGTACGACGGCGACGACTACCACACGCAGGAGACGACGCCCGTGGCCGCGGCCGCGCGTGCCCAGCGCCCGCGTGCCGCCGCGCCGGCCCCCGTCGCCGACCTCGCCGAGCGGCGCCGTCCCGTGGCCGCGGCCCCGGCGCCGGCCCCCGCGCCCGGCGTGGTCGCCGAGCTGAGCCGGATCACCACGCTGCACCCGAGCACCTACAACGAGGCGCGCACCGTGGGTGAGAACTTCCGCGAGGGCGTCCCGGTCATCATGAACCTCTCCGAGATGGACGACGCCGACGCCAAGCGGCTCGTCGACTTCGCAGCGGGCCTCGTCTTCGCCACCCGTGGCACCATCGAGCGCGTCACGAACAAGGTGTTCCTGCTGTCCCCGCCCAACGTCTCGGTGGCCGCGGAGGACAAGCAGCGGATCGCCGAGGGCGGCTTCTTCAACCAGAGCTGAGGTCAGGTGCAGGTCATCGGGTCGATCATCGAGATCGTCCTCTGGGTTTTCATCGCGCTGCTGTGGGTGCGGTTCATCGTCGACTGGGTGCAGGTCTTCGCCCGCTCCTGGTCGCCGACCGGTCCGCTCCTCGTGGCGCTCGAGCTCGTCTACTCCGCCACCGACCCGCCGATCAAGGCGCTGCGGCGCGTCATCCCGCCGCTGCGGCTGGGCGCCGTCGCCCTGGACCTCAGCTTCATCCTGGTGATGATCTCGGCCTACGTGCTGCTCCAGGTCAACCGCGCCGTCTTCCTCTGAGGGCGCCCGCAGGTGGGAGCCGCCCCGGCGGGTCCGCCCAGCGGGTCTGTTCCGGGCCGCTGACCAGCGACTCTGCCGAGTCACACCAGTCCCAGGGCAGGCGCTATTGTTCGACGGAGGCAGCAGCCACAGCGTCTGCCACACGCACTTGCCACTACCGACACGACATTGAATGGGTGAGGTCATGCCGCTGACGCCTGAGGACGTGAGCAACAAGCGCTTTACTCCTGTCCGGCTCCGCGAGGGCTACGACATGGGTGAGGTCGACCAGTTCCTCGACGAGGTGGAGGCCGAGCTCGCGCGGCTCACGAAGGAGAACGACGACCTCCGGGCCCGGCTGTCCTCCGTGCAGTCGGGCACCCAGCCGGTGCCGGTCGCCCAGCCGGCCCCGCCGGCCGAGCCCGCCCCCGAGCCGGTCGCCGAGAAGGCTCCCGAGCCCGCCCCGGTGGCGCAGCCCGTCGCGGCCAGTGTCGGTGGCTCCGTCGAGACGATCCGCGTCGAGACCGTCCCGCAGGCGTCCAACGCCGCGGCCCGCCTCCTCGAGATCGCCACGCGCAACGCCGACGAGCTCGTCGAGGAGGCCAAGAACGACGCCGACAAGATCGTCGGCGAGGCCCGCACCAAGGCCGAGCGCCTCGAGTCGGAGTCGAAGTCCAAGGCCGACCGCCTCGAGTCCGACGCCCGCACCCGCGCGCAGATGCTGGACTCCGAGACCGCCGAGCGCCGCCAGCAGATGTTCGGCGAGCTCGAGCGCGAGCGGGACCGCCTCAGCAGCGAGGTGGAGACCCTCCGCTCGTTCGAGCGCGAGTACCGCTCCCGCCTGAAGACCTACTTCACCCAGCAGCTCGAGGCCCTCGGCTCCGCCGAGAGCGCCGCGCCCACCGACGAGCAGCCGGCGCCCAAGCGCCTGCGCTCGATCCTGGGCGAGGACGAGAGCTGAGCCTGCCCCGCAGGTAGCCGCCCCGCGGCAGCACGACCACCGGACGGCCGGCCCCCGCACGGGGCCGGCCGTCCGTCGTGCGCAGGGGCATCGGCGCGGCCGGCAGGTCGCGCCGCGGGGTGCCCGGTTGGTCTCGTCGCCGGGCTCGGCTACCCTCCCGCCACACGGTGGCTTCCCGTCACCGACGTGACCGGCCCAGGAGGACCGATGGCGCGGAGCACGACGAAGCCGACCGCGAAGGCAGCGGGCAAGGGTGCCGCGAGCACCAAGGACGCGGCGCAGAAGGTCGACCTCTCGACCCTGGTGGTCAAGGAGGGCGAGGAGGCCTGGACCAGCGCGGAGCTGACCGAGGTCCTCGACGACCTGCACGAGGCCCGCGAGCACAGCGCGACGATCATCGAGGGCCTCGACAGCGAGATCAGCGGCCTGATGCGCGACTCCGGCGACGGGGCGGGGCAGGACCAGGCCGACATCGGCTCGACCACCTTCGAGCGCGACCACGAGCTCACGGTCCTGGCCAACGAGCGCGACAAGCTCGCCCAGATCGACCGGGCCCTCGCGCGCATCGACGACGGGACGTACGGTGTGTGCGAGTCGTGCGGGGAGCCGATCGGCAAGATGCGGTTGATGGCTTTCCCCCGTGCGACACTCTGCATGACATGCAAGCAGCGCGAGGAACGTCGCTGAGCGACGACACCGACCGTCCCGCCGTACCCTCGCACCCGCGCACGGGCCGGTTGCGCCTGGTCCTGGCGGCCGTCTTCGCGGTGCTGTACGCCGTCGACGTGGTCTCCAAGGTGCTGGCGGTCGAGCACCTCACCGGGCGGCCCGACGTCGAGGTCGTCGGCGACCTGCTGGTGCTGCACCTGGTGCGCAACCCGGGCGCGGCGTTCAGCACCGGCACGGAGTACACCGTGGTGCTCTCCTGCATCGCGATCGTGGCGCTGTGCGTCGTCCTGTGGCTCGCCCGACGGGTCGGGAACGTCGTGTGGGCGATCGCCCTGGGCCTGCTGCTCGCGGGCGTCGCCGGCAACCTCACCGACCGGCTGCTGCGCTCGCCCGGTCCGCTGCGCGGTCACGTGATCGACATGTTCATGCTGCCCAGCTGGCCGGTCTTCAACGTCGCCGACATGTGCATCAACGTGGCGGCCGGGCTCATCCTGCTGCAGGCCTTCCGGGGCGTGCGGATCGACGGCACGCGCGACGAGGGGGAGAAGTGACCCAGATCGACCAGCGCAGCCTGACCGTCCCCGACGGGCTCGCCGGCGAGCGCGTGGACGCCGCCATGGCGCGCCTGTTCGGCGTCTCCCGGACCCGGGCGGCCGAGCTGATCTCCGCCGGGCACGTGCAGCTGGACGGCGTGGCGCCCGGCAAGAGCGACCGGGTCCTGCCCGGCTCGGTGCTCGACGTGAGCCTCCCGAGCATGGTCGACCCGCTCGAGGTGGTCCCCGAGATCGTCGAGGGCATCGGGATCATCCACGACGACGACTCCATCGTGGTGATCGACAAGCCGGTCGGCGTCGCGGTCCACCCCTCGCCGGGCTGGAACGGTCCGACGGTCGTCGGCCACCTCGCGGGCGCGGGCTTCCGGATCGCGACCAGCGGCGCGTCGGAGCGGCAGGGCATCGTGCAGCGCCTCGACGTCGGCACCTCGGGCGTGATGGTGATCGCCAAGTCCGAGCACGCCTACTCGGTGCTCAAGAACGCCTTCCGCGAGCGCACGGTCGACAAGACCTACCACGCGCTCGTGCAGGGGCACCCCGACCCGCTGGAGGGGACGATCGACGCCCCCATCGGCCGGCACCCGAAGGCCGACTACAAGTTCGCCGTGATGGCCGACGGCCGGGCCAGCGTCACCCACTACAACACCCTCGAGGCGCACCGCTTCGCCAGCCTGCTCGAGGTGCACCTCGAGACCGGCCGCACCCACCAGATCCGCGTGCACATGGCCGCGCTCAAGCACCCCTGCGTGGGCGACCTGACGTACGGCGCCGACCCGACGCTGGCCCGACGGGTGGGCCTGGAGCGGCAGTGGCTGCACGCCGTGCGGCTCGGCTTCGAGCACCCGGAGACCGGCGAGCAGGTGAGCTACGAGTCGACGTACCCCCAGGACCTGGCGGACGCGCTCGAGGTCATCCGTGACGCCTCCTGACCGTCCCGCGGCCAGCGGCGACCCGCTGGAGCTGACCGTCCGCCCGGCGGAGCCGGCCGACGCCACCGCGCTGGCGGCGGTCCACCTCCGCGCGCGGCGCGCGGCGCCGATGCCGGACTCGCCCCACCCCGACGCCACCCTCGCGCCGTTCCTGGCGACCCGGATCGGCGCGGACGAGGTCTGGGTGGCCGAGGCGGGGGAGCGGGTCGTGGGCTACGCCCGGCACACCGGCACCTGGCTCGACGACCTCTACGTCGAGCCCACCGCCGCCCGGCGGGGCGTGGGCTCGGTGCTCCTCGAGGTGGTCAAGGAACGGCTGCCCGACGGGTTCTGCCTGTGGGTCTTCGAGTCCAACGCCCCCGCCCGCGCGTTCTACGCCCGGCACGGCCTGGTCGCGCTGGAGCGGACCGACGGATCGGCCAACGAGGAGCGGAGCCCGGACGTGCGGATGGCCTGGCCGGGCCGCGACCCCGTGGCGTTCCTCCGCAGCCTCGTCGACGAGGTCGACGTCGAGCTCGGCGACCTGCTGGCCCGCCGGGCCGCGCTGACGCGGGCCATCCAGCCGCTCAAGCCCGACGCCGCACGCGACCCCGCGCGGGAGCGGCAGGTCGCCGAGCGGGTCGCCCGCCGGGCACCGGAGCTGGGCACCGAGCGGCTCGTCCCGGTGGTCGACGCGATCATCACCGCCTCCCTCGACGCCGCCCGCTGACGCGTGCGTCACGGTCCGCGCGACTGTCGGCGGCGAGTGCCAACATCGGTCCCGGCCGTCGAGTAACCTGACGTCCTTCCCCAGGATCGACGCCGGGCCGTCCACCCGGTGGCTGATGCTGCCCACCCGCCGCTTCGACCCCGAGGAGATGCGCACCGCCGATGTCGACCGGCTCCCAGGACTCGTTCGTCCACCTGCACGTCCACACCGAGTACTCCATGCTCGACGGCGCGGCCCGTCTGGGCGCCCTGACCGGACGCGCGGCCGAGCTGGGCATGCCCGCGGTGGCCATGACCGACCACGGCAACGTGTTCGGCGCCTACGAGTTCTACCGCAAGGCCAAGTCCGCCGGCGTCAAGCCGATCATCGGCATCGAGGCCTACTTCACGCCCAACATCTCCCGCTACGAGCGCAAGGGCGTCAACTTCTACGACGGCGGCCCCGACGACGTCTCGGCGCGTGGTGCCTACACGCACATGACGCTGCTCTCGGAGTCGACCGAGGGCATGCACAACCTGTTCCGGCTCTCCACGGGCTCCTGGCGCGACGGGTTCTTCAAGCAGCCGCGCATGGACCGCGAGCTGCTGGCCCAGCACAGCAAGGGGATCATCGGCACGACCGGCTGCCCCTCGGGCGAGGTCCAGGTCCACCTGCGCTACGGGCAGTACGACGCGGCGCGCAAGGTCGCCGGTGAGTTCCAGGACATCCTGGGTCGGGAGAACTACTTCCTCGAGCTGATGGACCACGGGCTCGACATCGAGAACCGCGTCCGCGACGGCCTGCTCCGGCTGGCCAAGGACCTGCAGATCCCGCTGCTGGCGACGAACGACTCCCACTACGTCATGCGGGAGGACGCGAAGTCCCAGGAGCATCTGCTCTGCATCAACTCCGGCTCCACGATGGACATCCCCGCCGGTGACGGCCCCGGCCAGCGCTTCGCGTTCTCCGGCGACGGCTACTACCTGAAGTCCGCCGAGGAGATGCGGGCGCTGTGGGTCGACAAGTATCAGCTGCGCGAGGCGTGCGACAACACGCTGCTCATCGCCGAGCGGTGCGACGTCCAGTTCACCGAGGGCAACGGCACGTTCATGCCGAAGTTCCCCTGCCCGCCGGGGGAGAACGAGGACTCCTGGCTGGTCAAGGAGGTCGAGAAGGGCCTGCGGTTCCGCTACCCGGACGGCATCCCGGAGGCCGTGCGCAAGCAGGCCGACTTCGAGGTCGGCGTCATCACCCAGATGGGCTTCCCCGGCTACTTCCTGGTTGTCGCCGACTTCATCGGCTGGGCCAAGGACAACGGCATCCGCGTCGGCCCGGGTCGTGGCTCCGGTGCGGGCTCGATGGTCGCCTACGCGATGCGGATCACCGACCTCGACCCGCTCGAGCACGGCCTGATCTTCGAGCGCTTCCTCAACCCCGACCGCGTCTCGATGCCCGACTTCGACATCGACTTCGACGAGCGCCGGCGCGGCGAGGTCATCAGGTACGTCACCGAGAAGTACGGCGACGACCGGGTCTCGATGATCATCACCTACGGCACGATCAAGGCGAAGCAGGCCGTCAAGGACTCCAGCCGGATCCTCGGCTACCCCTTCGCCATGGGCGACCGGATCACCAAGGCGATGCCGGCCGCGGTGATGGGCAAGGACGTCCCGCTCCAGGAGATCTTCAACCCCGAGCACAAGCGGTTCGGCGAGGGCGGGGAGTTCCGGTCGCTCTACGAGGCCGACGGCGACGTCAAGCGCGTCGTCGACACCGCCATCGGCATCGAGGGCCTCAAGCGCCAGTGGGGCGTCCACGCCGCCGGCGTGATCATGTCCAGCGAGCCGCTGATCGACATCATCCCGATGCTCAAGCGCCCCGCCGACGGCGCGATGATCACCCAGTTCGACTACCCCACCTGTGAGGGCCTCGGCCTGATCAAGATGGACTTCCTCGGGCTGCGCAACCTCACGGTGCTCGACGACGCGGTCAAGAACATCGCCGCCAACCGCGGCGAGACCGTCGTGCTCGAGGAGCTCCCGCTCACCGACGAGGCGACGTACCGCCTCCTCCAGCGCGGCGACACCCTGGGCGTCTTCCAGCTCGACGGCGGGCCGATGCGCGCCCTGCTGCGCTCGATGCGTCCCGACACCTTCGAGGACATCTCCGCGGTCGGCGCGCTCTACCGGCCCGGTCCGATGGGTGCGGACTCCCACAACAAGTACGCCCGCCGCAAGACCGGCCGGGAGCCGGTCGAGGCGATCCACCCCGAGCTGGCCGAGCCGCTCGAGGACATCCTGGGCGAGACCTACGGCCTGATCGTGTACCAGGAGCAGGTCATGGCCATCGCCCAGAAGCTGGCGGGCTACAGCCTGGGACAGGCCGACATCCTGCGGCGCGCGATGGGCAAGAAGAAGAAGGAGGAGCTGGACAAGCAGTTCGCTGGCTTCTCGGCGGGCATGCAGGAGCGCGGCTACTCCATGGCGGCGGTCAAGACGCTCTGGGACATCCTCCTGCCGTTCTCCGACTACGCCTTCAACAAGGCCCACTCCGCGGCGTACGGCCTGGTGTCGTACTGGACCGCCTACCTCAAGGCCAACTACCCGGCCGAGTACATGGCGGCGCTGCTGACCTCGGTCAAGGACGACAAGGACAAGTCCGCGATCTACCT
Organism: Nocardioides sp. Arc9.136; assembly: GCF_030506255.1. Taxonomy (NCBI): domain Bacteria; kingdom Bacillati; phylum Actinomycetota; class Actinomycetes; order Propionibacteriales; family Nocardioidaceae; genus Nocardioides; species Nocardioides sp. Arc9.136. The sequence goes on from NZ_CP113431.1 coordinate 1,692,792, forward strand.
CAACGAGTGCCGCCGGATGAAGATCCAGGTGCTTCCGCCGGACGTCAACGAGTCGGCGTCGAACTTCACCCCGGTCGGCACCGACATCCGCTTCGGCCTCACCGCGGTCCGCAACGTCGGCGCGAACGTCGTCGACGGCATCGTCGCCGGGCGCGAGGAGAAGGGCCGCTACACCGACTTCAACGACTTCATGGAGAAGGTGCCGGCGCTCGTCTGCAACAAGCGGGTCATCGAGTCGCTGATCAAGGCCGGTGCCTTCGACGAGATGAACCACCGGCGGCGCTCGCTGGTCGCCATCCACGAGACCGCGGTCGACCAGTACGTCGACATCAAGCGCAACGAGGCCATCGGCCAGGACTCGCTCTTCGGCGGCATGGACACCGAGGACGGCGGTGGGTTCGGCATCTCGGTGACCGTGCCGGAGATGGACGAGTGGGACAAGACGACCCTGCTCGGCCACGAGCGGGACATGCTCGGGCTCTACGTCTCCGACCACCCGCTGCTCGGCCTCGAGCACGTGCTCGCCAACGGCACCGACTGCACGATCGGCCAGCTGATGCTCGACGAGGACCGGCAGGACGGCGCGCCGATCACGGTGTCGGGCCTGGTCACGTCGGTGCAGCGCAAGATCACCAAGCGCGGCGACGCCTGGGCGATGATCACCCTCGAGGACCTCGACGGCGCGATCGACGTGCTGCTGTTCCCGAGCGCCTACCAGCTGGCAAGCACCTACCTCACCGAGGACGCCATCCTCACGGTGAAGGGGCGGCTCTCGCGCAGCAAGGACCAGCCCGAGATCCACGGCCAGGAGGTGACGGTCCCCGACATCTCCGACGGTCCGTCCGGTCCGGTCGTGATCTCGCTACCGTCCACCCGGTGTACTGGTCCCGTGGTGGAACAGCTGCGAGACGTCCTGGGCACGCACCCCGGCATGACCGAGGTGCGGCTCCGCCTGCTGACGCGTGAGGCGACCAAGGTGATGCGCCTCGACGACCGGCTGCGGGTGACCCCGAGCCCCGCGCTCTTCGCCGACCTCAAGCAGCTGCTGGGCCCCGGGTGCCTGACCAGCTGACCGTCGCCGCACCCCGCGGCGCGACGACCGTCCGCGGTCGGCCCCCCATCCGCGTCCTGGTGCTCCAGGCGCTCGCGGCCGTCGCGCTGCTCGTGGTGGCCGGCGCCGCCGCCGGCGCGGTGTGGTTCCAGCTGTGGACGCCGACGCCGGGCGTCGTGCAGGACGGCCGGTGGTTCACCGACGAGGACGGGCTGCGCCACGCGTTCGCCGGCACCGGTCTCTACGTCCTGGTGGCCGTCGCCGCGGGGCTCCTCTCCGGTGCCCTGGTGGCCTTCCTGCTCGACCGCGCCGAGCTGGTCACCCTCGCCGCCACGCTCGTCGGGGCGGCGCTGGGCGGTTGGCTGATGCTCCGGCTCGGGCTGCACTGGAGCCCGGCGGACCCCGAGGTGCTGGCCCGGACGGCGAGGGACGGCACGGAGCTGGACAGCGCGCTCACCGTCGACGTCCCGCACGCCTGGCTGGCCTTCCCGGGCGCGGCGCTCCTCGGCACCGCCGTCGTCTTCCTCGCCACCACCAAGCGCGGGGCCTGAGCAGGTCGCTGCGCGGGTAGGGTCCGGCTGACCGCAGCCGCAGGAGGCCACGATGAGCAGCCCCGTCCCCCCGTCCGGCACCCCCGAGTACCTCGAGCAGGGTGGTGGTGCGCCCGCGCCCCGCTCCCCGGGCACCCGCCGCCGCACGGCGTTCGTCGCCGGCGGTGTCCTCGCGGCCGCGGTCGTGGGAGGTGGCGCGTGGGCGGCGATGTCGTTCCTGGCCACGGGACCGCAGCCGGCCGAGGCGCTGCCCGGCTCGACGCTCGGGTACGTCTCGGTCGACCTCGACCCCGGTGGTGCGCAGAAGATCGAGGCGCTGCGGACGCTGCGTGAGTTCGAGGCGTTCCGTGACGAGGTCGGCCTGGACACCGACGACGACGTGCGCCGCTGGGTCTTCGAGGAGGTCCTCGGCGGCGCGGCGTGCGAGGGCGTCGACTTCGGCGACGACGTCGACCCCTGGCTCGGCGACCGGGCCGCGGCGGCGGCCGTCGACGTGGGGGAGGAGGACCCGGCGGCGGTGTTCGTGCTGCAGCTCGACGACGCCGACGCTGCCGACGACGGGCTCGCCGCGGTGAAGGACTGCCTCGGTGGCGGCGAGGACGGCGCCTGGCACGTCGCGGGGGACTGGGCCGTGGTCGCCGAGACCCAGGAGATCGCCGACCGGGTCGCGGAGGAGGCGGAGGACTCCCCGCTGTCCGAGGACGAGGACTTCACGCGTTGGACCGGCGAGGCGGGCGGCTCCGGCATCGCGACGGCGTACGCCGCCCCCGAGGCGGGCCGGGTGCTCGCCGACCTGGCCGACGAGCTCTCCATGCCGTTCCTCGGCGGGGAGGTGCCTGCGGCCGCGCTCGGGCTGTCCGTGCCGGACGGCGGGAGCGACGGCTACTCCTCCGAGCCCCCGACCGAGGAGGACCTGCCGCCGCTCCCCGCGCCGGGGGCGACGGAGGAGATGACCGCCGCACTCGAGGACTTCGAGGGGATGGCCGCGACGCTCCGCTTCGACGACGGCTCCCTGGAGCTCGAGGTGGCCGCCGGCGCCGGCGGTGCCGACGACGTCACGACCACCGACGAGGGAGGCGCGCTGGTCGCCGACCTGCCCGACGACACCGTGGCCGCGCTCGGGATCGGACTCGCCGACGGCTGGGCCGAGGGCCTCCTCGAGCAGGTCGCCGCCCCTCTCGGCGCCGACCCCGACGAGCTGCTCGCCGAGCTGGGCGTCACCGGGCTGGAGCTCCCCGAGGACCTGGAGACCCTCACCTCGGGTGGCGTGGCGGTCGCGGTGGGAGCCGGGAGCGACCCCGAGGCGTTCTTCACCGGAGAGGGCGGGACCGTCCCGGTCGCCGCCCGGCTGGGCGGCGAGGTCGAGGCTGTCGAGCCGGTCCTCGACCGGCTCGACGGGCAGCTGCCGCCGTTCCTGGCCAGCGTGCTGGAGCGGACGGTGGCCGACGGCGCGGTCGCCGTCGGGCCGGACCCGGCGTGGCGCGAGCAGGTCGCCGCCGGCGGTGACCTCGGCGGCTCGGAACGGTTCCGCAGCGTCGTCACGGACGTCGACGAGGCCGGCGCGGTGCTCTACCTCGACTTCGACGCCGGCTTCCTCGCCGACCTGGCCGCCGACGACGAGGACGTCTCGGGTGTGCTCGGGCCGCTCGCCGCCCTCGGTGCCACCTCGCGGATCGAGGACGGCGTCTCCCGGTCCACCGTCCGGATCTCGACCGACTGACCTGGTCGCCCCGGCCGCACGGGTCAGCGGCTGATCGGTGCGACGACGGCGTCGGTCGCGGTCACCAGGTCGCCGGGGGCGAGGCCAAGGTCGAGGCCGCGGCGGCCCCCGGAGACGTAGACCGTCGGGTGCTCCAGGGCGGTGGCGTCGACCACGGTCGGGTGCGCCCGCTTCTGCCCGAGCGGGGAGATGCCGCCGGCGACGTACCCCGTCGCCCGCTCGGCGGCGGCCACCTCGGCCATCGCCGCCTTGCTCCCGCCCAGGGCGCGGGCCAGCGCCTTGAGGTCCAGCTGCCGGTCCACCGGCACGATCCCCACGACGAGCCGCCCGTCGCAGCTGGCCATCAGCGTCTTGAACACGCACGCCGGGTCGAGCCCGAGCGCCTCGGCCGCCTCGAGCCCGAACGACGCGGCCCGCGGGTCGTGCTCGTACTCGCGGGTGGTGAACGCGATCCCGGCGGCGCCGAGCGCCACCGTCGCGGGGGTCCCGCCGGCGCGGGCGGCGGTCTTCTTCTTGGCCACGTCTTCCTCGACGACTCTCTCTCGGCGGCCCAGGCGGGTCCGGTCAGTTGGGCGACCAGCGGGTGCGGGCCACGTCGGTGGCCGGCAGGGAGGGGATGACGTTCATCGCGCGCAGCTCGGTGCGCAGCAGGTCGGTCACGAGGATCAGCCGCTCCTCGGCGTCCTCGGCCTCCAGCAGCATCTGGCGCTCGGGCATCGGCAGGGGAGCGCAGGCCGCCAGCGTCCAGGAGAGGTACGACGCGTCGCGGGGCAGCGTGCCGTCGTAGGGGTCGGCCCGGATCTCGGCCAGCGCCGCCCGGTAGGCGACGAAGGTCGCCCGCGCCTGCTCGAGCAGCCCCTCGGGGACCGGCCGGGTGGGCTCGGGCCGGTCGTGCACGTGGCCGACCGGGAAGAGGCCGGTCGAGTCGAGCCGGTCGAGCTCGATGCGGTCCAGCCCGACGGCGACGACGTTGAAGGAGCCGTCGGGGTGCGGCTCGACCTCGGTCAGCTGCACCTTGACGCCGATCCGGTACAGCGACTGCGCGCCGTGGTCGCCGATCTCGTAGCCCTCCCGGATGGCGACGGAGGCGAACACGCGCTCGGCGGGGTCCTCGACGCGCAGCAGGTGGTGCACCAGGGCGCGGTAGCGGTCCTCGAAGACGTGCAGCGGCACGCTGACCCCGGGGAAGAGCACCGCGTTCAGCGGGAACATCGGCAGCGCGTCGGTCACGCCCCCAACCTAGTGCGCGGGGCCTGCGGGTGGTCCACGCAGCGTCGGCGGTTCGGGGGCGGGGACCGCCCGAACGTAGGATCGGGGCCATGATCCGCCGCATCGACCTGCGCGGGACCACGGGTCCCGTCGACTACCGCGACGTCGTCCCCCGGGCCGACTTCGACGTCGAGGCAGCGGTGCCCGCGGTGCATGCGATCTGCGAGGCGGTGCGCACCCGCGGCGTCGACGCCATCAAGGAGTACGCCCGCCAGTTCGACGGTGTCGAGGTCGACGACCTGCGCGTCCCGGACGGTGCGCCGGCCGCCGCGCTCGCGCAGCTCGACCCCGCGATCCGCGCCGCGCTCGAGGAGTCGGTGCGCCGCCTGCGCGCGACCTGCGAGGCCGAGCTGGAGAAGGACGCCGTCACCGACCTCGGCCCCGGCGCCCGGGTGACCCACCGCAAGGTGCCGATCCGCCGCGTCGGTCTCTACGTGCCCGGCGGCCTCGCGCCGCTGGTCTCCAGCGTGCTGATGAACGTGGTGCCCGCCCAGGTCGCCGGCGTGGAGTCGATCGCGCTCGCCTCCCCGCCGCAGAAGGAGTTCGGCGGAGCCGTGCACCCCACGATCCTGGCCGCGTGCGCGCTGCTGGGCGTCGAGGAGGTCTACGCCGTCGGCGGCGCCCAGGCCATCGCGATGTTCGCCTACGGCACCGGCCCCTGCGAGCGGGTCGACCTGGTCACCGGGCCGGGGAACATCTACACCGTCACCGCCAAGCGGCTGCTCAAGGGCCAGGTGGGCATCGACTCCGAGGCCGGTCCGACCGAGATCGCGATCCTCGCCGACGACACCGCCGACGCGGCGTACGTCGCCGCCGACCTGGTCAGCCAGGCCGAGCACGACCCGCTGGCCGGCGCCGTCCTCGTCACCCCCTCCGAGCGGCTGGCCGGCGAGGTGGAGGCGGAGCTGGACAAGCAGGTGTCCGCCACCCGCCACACCGAGCGGATCCGCACCGCGCTGACCGGCCCGCAGTCGGGCATCGTGCTGGTCGAGGACCTGGAGCAGGGCCTCGACGTGGTGAACGCCTACGCCGCCGAGCACCTCGAGATCCAGACCGAGGACGCGCCCGCGTGGGCCGGCCGGGTGCGCAACGCCGGGGCGATCTTCGTGGGTCCGCACGCACCGGTGAGCCTCGGCGACTACTGCGCCGGGTCGAACCACGTGCTGCCCACCGGCGGCTGCGCGTGCCACTCCTCGGGCCTGTCGGTGCGCGCGTTCACCAAGTCGGTGCACGTCGTGGACTACTCGCGCGAGGCGCTGGCCGAGGTCGCCGACCACGTCGTCACGCTGGCGGAGGCCGAGGACCTGCCCGGTCACGGCGCCGCGGTCCGCGTCCGCTTCGGGGGCTGATCGCGTCGTGTTCCCGCCGATCCGGGAGGAGCTGCGCGGCCTCGAGCCGTACGGCGCCCCCCAGCTGGACGTGCCCGTCCAGCTCAACACCAACGAGAACCCCTACGGCCCGTCCGAGGCCTGCGTCGCCGACATCGCGGCGTCGGTCGCGGAGGCGGCCCGGGGGCTGCACCGCTACCCCGACCGCGAGCACCTCGCGCTGCGCACCGCGCTGGCCGACTACCTCGCCCGCGACACCCCGCACGGGATCGCGGTCGAGCAGGTGTGGGCGGCCAACGGCTCCAACGAGGTGATGCTGCAGCTGCTGCAGGCCTTCGGCGGGCCCGGTCGCTCGGCGCTGAGCTTCGCGCCGACGTACTCGATGTATCCGGAGTACGCCCGCGACACCTCCACGACGTGGGTGCAGGGGCGCCGCGAGGACGACTTCTCCCTCGACCTGTACGCCGCGGCCGCGCTGGTGCGCGAGCAGCGGCCCAGCGTGGTGCTGCTGCCCTCGCCGAACAACCCGACCGGCACCGCGCTGCCGCCCGAGGCGGTCACCGTGCTGTGCGAGGCGGCGGCGTCCTACCAGCCGCAGGGCCTGGTCGTGGTGGACGAGGCGTACGGCGAGTTCCGGCGCGCCGGGGTCCCGAGCGCGCTCGAGCAGCTGCCGGTCCACCGCAACCTGGTCGTCACCCGGACCATGAGCAAGGCCTTCGCCGCGGCCGGGCTGCGGCTGGGCTACCTGGCCGCCGACCCGGCGATCTGCGACGCGATCCGCGTGGTGCGGCTGCCCTACCACCTCTCCGCGGTGACCCAGGCTGCCGCGGTCGCGGCCCTGCGGCACGCACCGGAGCTGCTCGGGAAGGTCGACGAGCTGCGGGCCGAGCGGGACCGGGCCGTCGCCTGGCTGCGCGAGCAGGACCTGCAGGTGGCCGAGAGCGACGCCAACTTCGTGCTGTTCGGCACCTTCGCCGACCGCCATGCTGTCTGGCAGGGGCTGCTGGACCGCGGGGTGCTGGTCCGGGAGGTCGGCCCCGCGGGGTGGTTGCGGGTCTCGGTCGGAACACCCACGGAGATGGCCGCGTTCAGGCAGGCGTTGAGCGACGTACTGGTGACGGAAGAGGGACAGTCATGAGCAGGACCGCACGCATCGAGCGACAGACCAGCGAGTCGAAGGTGCTCGTCGAGGTCGACCTCGACGGGACCGGTCGCCACGACGTCTCCACCGGCATCGGCTTCTACGACCACATGCTCACCGCGTTCGCCCGGCACAGCCTGGTCGACCTGACCGTGCAGTCCGAGGGCGACCACTGGATCGACGCCCACCACACCACCGAGGACACCGCCATCGCGCTGGGCCAGGCGCTGCGCCAGGCCCTGGGCGACAAGGTCGGCATCCGCCGGTTCGGCGACGCCACCGTGCCGCTGGACGAGGCGCTCGTGCACGCGGTCGTCGACGTGTCCGGCCGGCCCTACTGCGTGCACACCGGCGAGCCGGAGGGACAGCAGTACGTCCAGCTCGGCGGGTCGACCCCGGCCTACCTCGGGTCGCTGACCCAGCACGTCTTCGAGTCGATCGCCTTCCACGGCCACCTCGCCCTGCACGTGCGCGTGCTCGCGGGCCGGGAGCCGCACCACATCGTCGAGACCCAGTTCAAGGCCTTCGCGCGCGCCTTCCGGGACGCCGTCGCCCTCGACCCGCGCGAGACGGGGATCCCCTCGACCAAGGGCGCCCTGTGAGCGGGCCGAGCGTCGCGGTCCTCGACTACGGCTCGGGCAACCTGCGCTCCGCGGTCCGCGCGATGGAGCAGGCGGGCGCCGAGGTCGAGCTGACCTCGGACTTCGACACCTGCCTGGCCGCCGACGGGCTGCTGGTGCCCGGCGTGGGTGCCTTCGCCGCCTGCATGGAGGGCCTGCGCGCCGTGAAGGGCGACCGGCTGATCGGGCGCCGCCTCGCGGGCGGGCGGCCGGTGCTGGGCATCTGCGTGGGCATGCAGGTCCTCTTCGGCCGCGGCGTCGAGCACGGGGTCGAGACCGACGGCTGCGACGAGTGGCCCGGCGTGGTCGAGCGGCTGCAGGCCCCGGTCGTGCCGCACATGGGCTGGAACACCGTCGAGGTCGCCGAGGGCTCCACGCTGTTCGCCGGCATCGAGGACGAGCGGTTCTACTTCGTGCACTCCTACGGCGTGCGCGAGTGGGAGCTGGTCACCAACGACCGGACCCGGGCGCCGCTGGTGACCTGGGCCGAGCACGGCGGGGACCGCTTCGTCGCGGCCGTCGAGAACGGCCCGCTCACCGCCACCCAGTTCCACCCGGAGAAGTCCGGGGACGCCGGCGCGGCGCTGCTGCGCAACTGGGTCGCCTCGCTGAGCGCCGGGCGGTGAGCAAGGAGCGGGCCCGCCGTCGCGAGGAGCGGCAGCGGGAGGCCGCTGTCGTCGCGGCCGCCCGGGCCGCCGAGGCCGAGCGGCGGGAACGTCGTGACGCGCGCGTCCGTGCGGTGACCGCCCGCCTGCCGGCGCGGCGTACCCGGCCCTCGGGGATCCTCGCCACCCGGCGCCGCCGCCAGTGGCAGTGGCTGCTCGGCGCCCTGCTGGTCGCGAACGTCGCGGTCTGGGTCCTCGTCCCGGAGTGGTCGGCCCGCCTGGCCGCGCTCGTCGTCGCCGCCCTCGCCGCGCCCGTCCTGCACACCCTGCTGTTCCGCCGCTGAAGCCCGCGGTCCACCCCACACCCGAACCAGGAAGCGAACCCCATGTCCTACCTCCAGCTCCTCCCGGCCGTCGACATCACCGAGGGTCGCGCCGTGCAGCTCGCCCAGGGCGTCGCGGGCTCCGAGCGGGTCTACGGCGACCCGGTCGCCGCCGCGATGCGGTGGCAGGACGCCGGCTCGGAGTGGCTGCACCTGGTCGACCTCGACGCGGCGTTCGGCCGCGGCTCCAACCGGGCGCTGCAGGCCGAGATCGTCGGCGCGCTCGACATCGACGTGGAGATGAGCGGCGGCATCCGCGACGACGAGTCGCTCGAGGCGGCCCTGGCCACCGGCTGCCGGCGGGTCAACATCGGCACCGCGGCGCTCGAGCAGCCCGAGTGGTGCGCGCGGGTGATCGCCGAGCACGGCGACCGGATCGCGATCGGCCTGGACGTGCGCGGCCGCACCCTCGCGGCCCGCGGGTGGACCCAGGACGGCGGCGACCTCTACGAGACCCTCGCCCGGCTCGACTCCGAGGGCTGCGCGCGGTACGTCGTCACCGACGTCAACAAGGACGGCATGCTCCAGGGGCCGAACCTCCAGCTCCTGCGCGACGTCTGCGCCGCCACCGACCGGCCGGTGGTCGCCTCCGGCGGCGTCACCACCCTCGACGACATCCGGGCCCTCATGGACCTGGTGCCCGCCGGCGTCGAGGGGGCCATCGCGGGGACCGCGCTCTACGAGGGCCGGTTCACCCTCGAGGACGCCCTCGCGCTGACCAAGGGCGGCGCGTCGTGACGCTCGCGGTCCGGGTGATCCCGTGCCTCGACGTCGACGGCGGCCGGGTGGTCAAGGGCATCAACTTCCAGGACCTGCGCGACGCCGGTGACCCCGTCGAGCTGGCCAAGGTCTACGACGCCGAGGGCGCCGACGAGCTGACCTTCCTCGACATCTCCGCCTCCCACGAGGGCCGCTCCACGACCATGGAGATCGTCTCGGCCACCGCCGAGCAGGTCTTCATCCCGCTCACGGTCGGCGGCGGCGTCTCCTCGACCGAGGACGTCGACCGGCTGCTGCGCGCCGGTGCCGACAAGGTCGCGGTCAACACCGCCGCGATCCGGCGCCCCGAGCTCGTCGCCGAGGTCGCCGACCGCTTCGGCAACCAGGTGCTCGTGCTGTCGGTCGACGCCCGGCGCGCGGCCGGCACCGCCTCGGGCTTCGAGGTCACCACGCACGGCGGGCGCCGGTCGGCCGGGCTCGACGCCGTCGAGTGGGCCGTCCGCGCCGCCGAGCTCGGGGCGGGGGAGATCCTCCTCAACGCGATGGACTCCGACGGCACCCAGGACGGCTTCGACCTCGAGCTGATCCGCGCGGTCCGCCGCGAGGTCACCATCCCCGTCATCGCCTCCGGCGGCGCCGGCCGCGTCGAGCACTTCCCGCCCGCGGTCGACGCCGGCGCCGACGCCGTCCTCGCCGCCACGGTCTTCCACTTCGGCACCCTCCGCGTCGGTGACGTCAAGCGGGCCCTCGACGAGGCCGGCCACCCGGTCCGGTGACCGGGCCTGCTCGCCGGGCCGGCGCGGATCCCGGGGCCGTCGCCATCGTTCAATTGCGCGGAAGTGACGCTGTGCAAGCGCTTGCACCCGTCGCCACGGCGACAATCGAACGATCGGTGCACCCCGGGACCGGTACGCCGCGGGCGGCCCGGTGAGCCCCGGGAGCACGGCGGGCGCCCGGGTCGTCGCGCTGCACGTCGCACCGGAGCGGCACGCGCCGATGGAGGCGCGGGCGAGCATCGAGGTCGTCGCCGGGCGGGGCGTGGTGGGGGACCGGTGGTGGGGCACGAAGCACCGGCACGTGTCGGTGCAGTCCGCCGAGGCGCTGGCCGAGGCCGCCGCGGAGCTCGGCCGGCCGGTCCCGCCGGCCGCCACGCGACGTACGGTCACGATCGCCGGGGGAGCCGTCCCCACCGAGCCCGGGGCCCGGCTGCAGGTCGGCGACGTGCTGCTCGAGGTGGTCCGCGTGGCCGCGCCCTGCCGGGTGATGGAGTCCTCGATGGGCCCCGGCGGCGCCACCGCCCTGCGCCGCCGTGGTGGCTCGATCCTCCGGGCGCTCACCTCCGGCACCGTCCGCCTCGGCGACGAGGTGAGCGTCGTCCCCACCGCCTAGAGGCGCTCGGCGGCGTCGCTGGCGTACCGAGCGGCGGTCCGTCGACACCCCGTGAGGGAGCGACGGCGGCGGAACCTCAGCGGACTTGCGCAGGCCTTGAGGGAACGTCGGGGAGGAGCCGGGGAGTGCCTTGATCTGGGCTCGGCAGAGTTCAGGTCATCAAGGAACACACCGCCGGAGAGACCGGCGGACCACTCACCGGAAGGCTCCCTCCGATGCGCACCTCCACCACCACGAACCGCAAGAACACCCGCAAGACCGCCGCGAAGATCGCCGCCTCTGTCGTCCTGGTCGCCGGCGCCGCGTCGGTCGCGGGCCTCGGCACCTTCGGTGCGTTCACCTCGACGACCTCGGCCTCCGAGCAGGTCGCCGCGGGCACCATCACCCTCGGCCTGGGCGCCGCGTCCCAGCCCACCTCGGTGCAGGCCGCCGGCCTGGTCCCCGGTGACAACGTCCAGCGCGACCTCACCCTGACCCGCGGCGCCACCGACGAGAAGTTCGGCTCGGTCTCGATGACCACCACGCCGAAGGTCGGCAGCCTGCTCACCACCGACACCGCCAACGGCCTCAAGCTCGCCGTCGACCAGTGCTCGGTGCCGTGGACCAAGGCGACCCCCGCCGCGACGAACGGCGCCCTCACCTGCTCCGGCACGACCACCTCGGTGCTCGCCGCCAGCCCGGTCATCGGCGCCAACCGCGCCCTGCCCGTCGCCCTGACCTCGCTCAACGACGCCAAGACCTCCTACCTGCGGGTCACGATGACCCTGCCGGAGGCCGCGGGCAACGACTTCCAGGGCAAGAACGCCACCGTCGACTTCACCTTCGACGCCACCCAGCGCGCCGCCGAGAGCCGCTGACCACCTGCCGACGAGGTCCCAGCAGCACCCCACGGATTCCGGTCGCCGACGGCGGCCGGAATATCGTGGCGCGCCCCGGAGGTTGAGCCCGGGCCGAGGGAAGCAGGAGCGGGTGACGGACGAGCAGGAGCAAGGCCGGGGTTCCACGAGCGCGGGGTTCCGCGTGCTGTGGGTGGCGATCCGGCGCGAGCCGTGGATCTTCACCCTGTCGACCCTCGGGAGCGTCCTGTTCGGCGCGCTGACCGTCGCCGACGCCTGGGTCCTGGGCTGGTCCACCGACCACGTCGTCCTGCCGGCCTTCGAGGACGGCGAGGTGGGCGCCGACATGCTGCTCGCCGTCCTCGGCCTCTTCCTCGGCGTCGCGATCCTCCGCGCGGTCGGCATCGTGGCCCGCCGCCTCGGCGCGGGCGTCATGCAGTACCGGATGCAGGCGCACACGCGCCGCGCGGTCACGCGCCAGTACCTCTCGCTCCCCATGGCGTGGCACCAGCGCCACCCCACCGGCCAGCTGCTCTCCAACGCCAACTCCGACGTCGAGGCGGCGTGGGGACCGATCGCACCGCTGCCCATGGCCGTCGGGACGGTCGCGATGATGGCGATCGCCGTGGTCCAGATGCTGCTGGCCGACCTCGTCCTCGCCGTCGTCGGGCTGACCATCTTCCCGGTCGTCATCGCGGTGAACGTCGCCTACCAGCGTCTGGCCCAGGGCTGGATGACCCGGGCACAGCAGCTGCGCGCCGAGGTCAGCGAGATCGCCCACGAGTCCTTCGACGGGGCGATGGTCGTCAAGACCCTCGGCCGCGAGGGCGAGGAGACCGAGCGGTTCGCCGCCCGGGCGCGCGAGCTGCGCGACGTCAACATCAAGGCAGGTCGCATCCGCGCGGCGTTCGACCCGACGCTGGCCGCGCTGCCCAACCTCGGGGTGCTCGTCGTCCTCGCCGTGGGCGTCTCGCGGGTGCTCAGCGGCGCCACCGACGCCGGCGACGTGGTCACCGTGGCCTACCTGCTCACCATCGTCTCCTTCCCGATCCGCTCCATCGGCTGGCTGCTGGGGGAGTTCCCGCGCAGCGTCGTGGGCTACCGCCGCGTGCGCAGCGTGCTGGACGCGACCGGCGAGATGCCGTACGGCGACCGCACCGTGCCCGCGGGCGGGACCGGCCCCCGCGGCGCCTCGCTCGCGGTCGAGTGTCTCGCCTACTCCTACGAGCCCGGCCAACGGCTGCTCGACGGCGTCGACTTCTCCGTGGCCCCCGGCCGCACCGTGGCGGTCGTGGGCGCGACCGCGTCCGGCAAGAGCACCCTCACCATGCTGCTGAGCCGCCTGGTCGACCCCGACGGCGGTCGGATCCTCCTCGACGGCACCGACCTGCGCGACCTGGCCCGCGGCGAGCTCGCCGACGCCGTTGCGACCGTCCCGCAGACGCCGTTCCTCTTCGACGACACCGTCCGCGGCAACGTCACCCTCGGCGCCGACGTCTCCGACGAGGAGGTGTGGGCGGCGCTGCGCGCCGCGCAGGCCGACGGGTTCGTCGCCGCCCTCCCGCACGGCCTCGACGCCCGGCTGGGGGAGCGGGGGACCTCGCTCTCGGGCGGCCAGCGTCAGCGGATCTCGCTGGCCCGTGCGCTCGTGCGCCGCCCGCGGCTGCTGGTGCTCGACGACGCGACCTCCGCGGTCGACCCGGAGGTCGAGGCGCGCATCCTCGCCGCCCTCCGCGACGAGACCGACGCCGGCCCGACCCTCGTCGTCGTGGCCTACCGCAAGGCGACGATCGCCCTGGCCGACGAGGTCGTCCACCTCCAGGACGGCCGCGTCGCCGACCGCGGCACGCACGCCGAGCTGCTGCGCCGGAGCCCGGCGTACGCCAACCTCGTCAACGCCTACGAGCAGGAGCACGAGCCCGAGGGGCAGGAGGTGGGCGCATGAGCACCGTCATGGACTCCGGCGAGGACATCGGTGCGATCCGCACCATCCGCCGCGGCGTGCACTTCTCGCCCGAGCTCAAGGAGGGCATCGGCGGCACGCTCGTGCTGGCGGTGCTCGCCTCCATCGGCCAGGTCGTCGTCCCGGTGGTGGTCCAGCAGGTGCTGGACCGCGGGGTCAACGGCCCCGACGGCCCCGACGTGTCGTTCACGGTCTGGGCCGGCGTCATCGCCGCGCTGGCGATCGTGGTGACCAGCTGGGCGTCGTACGCCATGACCACGCGGCTCTTCACCACCGCCGAGCGGGGGCTCGCGACGCTGCGGACCAAGGCCTTCCGCCACGTCCACGACCTGCCGCTGCTGACGCAGAACACCGAGCGCCGCGGCGCGCTGGTCGCCCGGGTCACCAGCGACGTCGACCAGGTCAGCCAGTTCCTCGTCTTCGGCGGGCTGCTCTTCGTGGTCAGCGTCGGGCAGGTGGTGATCGCGACCATCGTGATGGTCGTCTACAGCTGGCAGCTCGCCCTCGTGGTGTGGCTCTGCTTCGCGCCGCTGTTCCTGTCGCTGCGCTACTTCCAGCGCAAGCTCTCCGACGCGTACGGCACCGTGCGGCGCCAGGTCGGCCTGATGCTCTCCGCCGTGTCCGAGCCGGTCGTCGGTGCCGCGGTCGTGCGGTCCTACGCCGTCGAGGACCGGACCCAGCGCCGCATCGACGAGGCCATCGACGCCCACAAGGCCGCCAGCACCCGCGCGCAGGGCTTCACGGCGTTCTCCTTCTCCCTCGGCGGCGTCTCGGCCGGCCTCGCCAACGCCGGCGTGCTCATCGTCGGCATCTGGCTGGGCCAGGGCCGGCTGTGGGGCGGCGACATCACCGCCGGTGAGGTCGTGGCCTTCGCGTTCCTCGTGACGCTGTTCGTCGGCCCGGTGCAGATGGGCACCCAGATCCTCACCGACGCCCAGAACGCCATCGCCGGCTGGCGCCGGGTGATCGGCATCCTGGAGACGCCGGCCGACCTGGTCGACCCGGGCGAGGACGGCGTCGTGCTGCCGCGCGGCCCGATCGACGTGCGGTTCCAGGACGTGTCGTTCGCCTACCCCGGTGGTCCGATGGTGCTCCGCGACATCGACCTGGCCATCGCCTCGGGCACGCGGGTCGCCGTGGTCGGCGAGACCGGTTCGGGCAAGTCGACCGTCGCCAAGCTGCTGACCCGGCTGATGGACCCCTCCGAGGGTCGCGTGCTGCTCGACGGCGTCGACGTCCGCGACATCCGGTCGGAGTCGCTGCGGCGCAGCGTCGTGCTGGTCCCGCAGGAGGGCTTCCTCTTCGACGACACCCTCGCCGCGAACGTCCGCTACGGCCGCCTGCACGCGACCGAGGACGAGATCCGCGCGAGCGCGGAGGAGCTCGGCCTCGGGGACTGGCTCGCCGGCCTGCCGCGCGGGCTGGAGACGCGCGTCGGGCAGCGGGGCGAGTCGCTCTCGGCCGGCGAGCGGCAGCTCGTGGCGCTGCTGCGCGCGCACCTCGCCGACCCCGACCTGCTCGTCCTCGACGAGGCGACCAGCGCGGTGGACCCGGCGCTGGAGATGCGCATCGGCCGGGCGCTCGAGCGGCTGATGAGCGGGCGCACGTCGGTGACCATCGCCCACCGGCTCTCCACCGCGGAGAACGCCGACGAGGTCGTCGTCGTCGACCGGGGTCGCGTCGTGCAGCGGGGGCCGCACGCCGCGCTCGTCGCCGAGGAGGGCGGCGTGTACGCCGGGCTGCACGCCTCCTGGATCGCCCAGCAGGGCCGCTGACCCGCCGGGCCGCCGCGCCGGGCCCGGTACGGCCCTAGCTGTGATACCTAGCCCCGCAGCTCCGCGGTGGTCGCCGGGGTCGGGCGCGGCGTGCTCGGCTGGCGCGCGTGGACGGCGACGCTCGCCACGACCAGGGCCGCGGCGGTCCCGAAGGCGACGGTCGGCGTCGTCGCCCCGGACAGCGCGCCGAGCCCGGCGGCGCCGACGGCCTGCCCGGCGGTCAGCGCGATGAACAGCGCGGCGGTCGCCTGGGCCGCCCCGCGGGGGACGACCCGGGTGGCCACGGCGATGAGCACGCCGCTGAGGGCGACGTAGCCGCCGCCGAAGGCGGCCAGCGCCACCGCCGCTGCCGGGACGCTGGCCGGTGCGGCCACCAGGAGCGCGGTCGCCGCCGCCACGACGAGGGCCGACCCCGTCCAGGCCCGCTGCGGACCCCACCGCACGACGAGGTCCCCGCTGAACGCACCGAGCACCCCGGCACCGCCGAGCACGGCCCACAGGAGGGCCGTGGTCGCCCCACCCATCCCGCCGTCCTCGCCGAGGAGCTCGCGCCCGAAGGTCCACACCGCGGCGCTCCCGGCGCCGGCGAGGACGGCGGCCAGCATGGCGGGCCGCACCGCGGAGAGGTCCACCCCCGGACGGTCCGCGTCCGGTCCCGCCTCTGCCGCCGCCCAGGTCGCGCGCCGGTCGGCCCACCACGTGGTGAGCAGCGCGGCGACGGCGAAGCCCAGCCACAGCAGGCGCCACTGGTCAGCCACCACCGCGGCGAGCAGGCCACCGGCCACCACCCCGAGCCCGGTACCGCTGTTGACCACCGCCTGCGCACGGTCCGCGGCCGGAGCCCGGACGGTGGCGGCCACCGCGGCCACCAGCGCCGGCGAGGCCAGCCCGGCGCCGCTGCCACCGACGAGGACCCCTGCGGCGAGGGCCGGGGCGGACCACGCGAGGCCGACCGTCGCGGACCCGGCGGCGGCGAGGAGGCCCGCCACCCACAGCGTGACCCGCGGGTGGCCGCGGGCGACCAGCCGGTGCGCGAGCAGCGCCGCGGCGCAGTACCCGGCGAAGCTGCCGCCGGCCACCGCACCCGCGATGCCGGGCGAGATGGCGAACTCGTCGGCCAGGACCGGCAGGTGCAGGCCGTAGCCGAACCGGACCAGCCCGTAGGTGACCGCGATGACGGCCGTCCCCGCCGCGACGACACCCCGGTGCTCCGTGCTTCCCATGCCTGCTCCTCGACAATAACGATCGTTACGGTGAGCCGATCGTTACAGTAGCCGCATGGTGGAGGCCCAGACCCGGACGGGTGCCCGTGACCGCATCCTCGACGCCGCGGAGCGGCTCTTCTACGCGCACGGGATCGCCGCCACCGGCGTGGACGCGGTGCTGCGCGAGGCCGGGGCGTCGCCGGCCACCCTCTACGCGCAGTTCGGGGGCAAGGACGGGCTGGTCGCCGCCTACCTCGAGCGCCGGCACGACCGGTGGCGCGCGGCCTGGGACGAAGCGCTCGCCGCGGCCGAGGGGCCCGAGGCGCGGCTGCTGTCGGTCCTGGACGCCGTGGCCGGCTTCCGTCGGGAGCACGGTGCGACCCGCGGGTGCGCCGTGCTGGCGGCGGCCGTGGAGCTGCCCGCGGCCGGCCACCCCGCGCGGGCCTGGGTCGACGCCGACACCCGGCTGCTGCGCGAGCGGCTCCGCGGCCTCGCCGCCGAGGCGGGCGCGGACGACGCCGACGCGCTGGCCGCCGAGCTGCTGGTCGTCTACGACGGGCTCCTGGCGGCGTACGCCCGGGGGGACGCCGGGCCGGGGCCCGACCCGCTCGTGCTGGCCAGGGACCTCGCCGAGGCCGCCGTCGACCGGCGGACCCGCCGCTCGGGCTGAGCCGGCGACGGTCGGCGACGGCCGGCGACGGCCGGCGGCGGCCGGCGGCGGCCGGCGGCGGTCGGGCGGCGGTC
The DNA here is from genome assembly GCF_030506255.1 of Nocardioides sp. Arc9.136. Taxonomy (NCBI): domain Bacteria; kingdom Bacillati; phylum Actinomycetota; class Actinomycetes; order Propionibacteriales; family Nocardioidaceae; genus Nocardioides; species Nocardioides sp. Arc9.136. The sequence goes on from NZ_CP113431.1 coordinate 1,710,092, forward strand.
GGGCGGCGGTCGGGTGCTCGCGCCCGACCGGGGATACTGGCCCGGTGAGCTCCCTGGCCCCCGACATCGCCGACCGACTCAAGCGCACCGCCGACGGCCTGGTGCCCGCGGTCGTGCAGCAGCACGACACCGGCGAGGTCCTCATGCTCGGCTGGATGGACGACGAGGCCCTGCACCGCACGCTCACGACCGGGCGCGCGACGTACTGGTCCCGCTCCCGCCAGGAGTACTGGATCAAGGGGGGGACCTCCGGCAACGTCCAGTGGGTCAAGCAGGTCCGCCTCGACTGCGACGGCGACACGCTGCTGGTCAAGGTCGACCAGGAGGGCGCGGCCTGCCACACCGGCGACCGGACCTGCTTCGACGCGGTGGAGCTGCCGACCCGTGGCTGAGACCGCCCCCGCTCCCCAGACGCCCGCGACGCCTCCGGGCCGGCGCACGTTCGGGCCGGTCGTCCTGCTCGGCCTCGCCGGCGGCACCCTCGCCGCGGTCGGGGGCAGCAGGCCCTGGGCCGAGGTCGCCGGCGGCTCGGACCAGGCGGGCGCCGTGCTCGGCTACTCCCTCGGCGACACCGGCGAGATGCCGGCCGCGACCGCGGCGGCGCTGGTGGTGCTCGCCTGTTGGGGCGTCGTGCTGGTCACCCGGCGCCGGGTACGCCGCGCGGTCGCCGTCCTCGGCGCGGTCGCCGCGGTGGGGCTGGCGGCCGCGGTCGTCGTCGGCTGGTCCTCGACGGTCGACGACCTGCGGGACGCCTACACCGCCGCCAGCTCGACGGCCGAGGTCGGCCGGACCGGTTGGTTCTGGGCCTCGGCGGTCGGGGCGCTGCTGACCCTCGTCGCCTCGGTCCTCGCGGTGCGGCTGGTCCCGCAGTGGCCGGAGATGGGCAGCCGCTACGACGCCCCGACCGGCGGCACCGGTGCCGACCCGGTCGCCCGGCCGGTGGAGGAGGCCACCAACATCGACCTGTGGAAGGCGATGGACGAGGGGCACGACCCGACGGCCTGATGCCGTCCCCGGTGTCGCTAGGATCGCCCCCGAACCTCCCGCACGACCCTCACCCCGACCCTGATCGAGGAGCACCACGCATGTCTGCTGACAACCACGGCAACACTCCCGCGGCCTGGACCGCCGTCGTGGTGGCCCTGCTCGGCTTCGTGGTCGGCGGCGTCGGGCTGATGCTCGACCCGATCAGCTTCGTGGTCTTCTGGGTCGGCGTCGCGCTGGCCGTCGGCTCGCTGGTGCTGTTCATCGTCATGGACAAGATGGGCCTGCACGGGTGATCCCGCGGTGACCCGCCGGCAGCGCCTCCTGGCGCCCGCGGTCACCATCGGCGGCCTCGCGGCCGCCACCCTCGCCCTGCACCTGCGCGACCCGCACGAGGGCGGCAGCTGGGGCGTGTGCCCGAGCGCGCTGCTCGGGCTCTCCTGCCCGGGCTGCGGCGGGCTGCGGGCGGTCAACGACCTCACGCACGGCCGGTGGGCCGACGCCGCCTCGAGCAACCTGCTGCTCGTCGTGCTGCTGCCCCTCGCGGTGCTCGCCCTCGCGGTGTGGACGGCCGACCGCTGGCGAGACCGGTCCCGCGCGCTCCCCGCCGGGGGGACCGCCTCCTGCGCCGCGGTCGGCGTCGTGCTGGTCTTCACGGTGCTGCGCAACCTGCCGGCCGGGAGCTGGCTCGCCCCCTGACCGGCAGGCCCGCGTCGCCACGACGGGCGACGCGTCGGCATCAGCTGGTCTCGATGCCGCCGTCGAAGGTCAGCGCGCCGGTCGCGAACAGGATGATCTGCAGCACCAGCAGCGCCACGGCGATGATGCCGAGGATGAAGCCCGCCTTGGCCATGCCGGAGCCGCCCTGGCCGGTGCGGGCGTTCTCCGCCTGGGCGCCACGGCCCAGGATGATCGCCACCACGCCGAGCGGGCTGCAGCACAGGAGGCCGAGGATGCCGGTGACGAGGGCCCAGACGGCCTTCTTGTTGGTCGGCTGCGGGCCGCCGCCGCCGTAGGACGGCTGACCGCCGTACGGGGGCTGGCCACCGCCGTAGGGAGGCTGGCCGCCGCCGTAGGGGGGCTGGCCGCCGGCGCCGCCGTAGGGCGGCTGGCCGCCGTCGTACGGTCCGGACGGCGGGGGCGGGTCGGTGTAGCTCATGAGGGGTCTCTCCTGGGTCTCGTGGCCGGGGTCCCAGCGCCCGGCCGGTGGAAGGACCGTAGCGGTCCGCGTGACAGACTCCTGGGAGGCGGAACCGCTGCCCGACGGCGCGGTCCCACCCGTGCACCTGCCCGACCCGAACGAGATCCGATCCGAGGAGGACCCGTGTCCGTGCTCGACGACATCGTCGCCGGGGTCCGGGCCGACCTCGCGGAGCGCGAGGCGGCCCTCCCGCTGGCGGACGTGCGTGCGGCGCTCGCGGACGTCGACCCGCCGCTCGACCCGATGCCGCACTTCCGTGCGCCGGGCTCGAGCGTCATCGCCGAGGTCAAGCGCCGCAGTCCCAGCAAGGGCGACCTCGCCGACATCCCGGACCCCGCCGTGCTCGCCGCGGAGTACGCCGCCGGCGGTGCCGCCGCGATCAGCGTGCTCACCGAGCAGCGCCGGTTCGGCGGCAGCCTGGCCGACCTGCGCGCGGTCCGCGCGGCCGTCGACGTACCGGTCCTGCGCAAGGACTTCATCGTCTCGACCTACCAGCTCGTCGAGGCCCGTGCCGCCGGCGCCGACCTGGCCCTGCTGATCGTGGCCTCGCTGCCCGGGGACGAGCTGCGCCGGCTGCACGACGAGGCACGCGAGCTGGGCCTGACCGTGCTGGTCGAGGTGCACGACGAGCCCGAGACCGAGCGTGCGGTCGAGCTGGGCGCCGAGCTGGTCGGCGTCAACGCGCGGAACCTGAAGACCCTCGAGATCCACGACGACACCTTCGGGCGGCTCGCCCCGCTCGTGCCCGACGACCGGGTCAAGGTGGCGGAGTCCGGGATCTTCTCGCCCGCCGACGTGCAGCGGTTCGTCGGCGAGGGCGCCCGCGCGGTCCTGGTGGGCGAGGCACTGGTGAAGGACGGCGACCCGCGCTCCGCGGTGCGCTCGATGACAGGGGTGGGTGCATGACGACCGAGGTGCAGCGCACGACCAGCTACGACGCCGACGAGCGCGGCTGGTTCGGTGGGCCCGAGAACGGCTGGGGCGGCCGGTTCATGCCGGAGGCGCTGGTGGCCGCGCTCGACGAGCTGACCGAGGCCTGGCAGGAGGCGATGGCCGACGAGGCCTTCGTCGGGGAGTTCGACGCGATCCTGCGCGAGTACGGCGGCCTGCCCAGCCCGCTCTACCACGCGGAGCGGCTCAGCCGGCAGGTCGGCGCCCGCATCCTGCTCAAGCGCGAGGACCTCAACCACACCGGCGCCCACAAGATCCGCAACGTCCTGGGCCAGGCCCTGCTGACCAAGCGGATGGGCAAGACCCGGGTCATCGCCGAGACCGGTGCCGGCCAGCACGGCGTCGCGAGCGCGACCGCTGCGGCGTACTTCGGCCTCGACTGCACCGTCTACATGGGCGCCGTCGACACCCGCCGCCAGGCGCTCAACGTCGCCCGGATGCACCTGCTCGGGGCCAAGGTCGTCCCGGTGGAGTCCGGCAGCGCCACGCTCAAGGACGCCATCAACGAGGCGATGCGCGACTGGGTCGCCAGCGTCGACCACACCGCCTACCTCTTCGGCACCGCCGCCGGTCCGCACCCCTTCCCGAGCATGGTCCGCGACTTCACGCGCGGCATCGGGGACGAGGCACGCGCCCAGTGCCTCGAGCGGTACGGCGTGCTGCCCGACGCGATCGCGGCCTGCGTGGGCGGCGGGTCGAACGCCATCGGCCTGTTCACCGCCTTCCTCGACGACGGGGCCGTGGCCATCCACGGCTTCGAGCCGGGCGGCGAGGGCGTGGACACCCCGCGGCACGCCGCGACGATCCACGCCGGCGACAAGGGTGTGCTGCACGGTGCACGGACCTACGTGCTGCAGGACGCCGACGGCCAGACGATCGAGTCGCACTCGATCTCCGCGGGCCTGGACTACCCGGGCGTGGGGCCGCAGCACGCCCACCTCGCCGCCACCGGCCGTGCGACGTACACGCCGGTGACCGACGCGGAGGCGATGGACGCGATGGCCCTGCTCAGCCGCACCGAGGGGATCATCCCGGCCATCGAGTCGGCGCACGCGGTCGCCGGTGCGCTCCGCGTCGCGCGCGAGCTGGCCGCCGAGAAGGGCCCGGACGCGACTGTGCTGGTCAACCTCTCGGGCCGCGGCGACAAGGACATGGGGACCGCCATCGAGTGGTTCGGCCTCGGCCGGACCGAGGCGGAGGTCTCCGACGACGTGACGGAGGAGCCCGTCGGATGAGCACCACCACCACGGTCGCCTTCGAGGCGGCGCGGGCCGAGGGCCGCGCCGCGCTCGTCGGCTACCTGCCCGCCGGCTTCCCGGACGTCGCCGGCGGCATCGACGCCCTCCGCGCGATGGTCGACGCCGGCTGCGACGTCATCGAGGTCGGCCTGCCCTACAGCGACCCGGTGATGGACGGACCCACCATCCAGGCCGCCGCCCAGCAGGCGCTGGAGCGCGGGGTCCGGACCACCGACGTCCTGCGCACGGTCGAGGCCGTCGCCGCGACCGGCACCCCGACGGTCGTGATGACCTACTGGAACCCGGTCGAGCGCTACGGCGTGCCGCGCTTCGCGGCCGACCTCGCCGGTGCCGGGGGAGCGGGCCTGATCACGCCCGACCTCACCCCGGACAGCGCACCGGAGTGGATCGCCGCCGCGGACGAGCACGACCTCGACAAGGTCTTCCTCGTCGCGCCGTCGTCCACCGACGAGCGGATCGCCATGACCACCGCCGCGTGCCGCGGCTTCGTCTACGCCACCGCCGTCATGGGCGTCACCGGCGCCCGCACGACCACCAGCGACCTCGCCGGCCCGCTCGTCGCGCGCACCAAGCAGACGACCGACCTGCCCGTCGGGGTCGGCCTGGGCGTCAGCAACGGCGCCCAGGCGGCCGAGCTCGCGTCGTACGCCGACGGCGTCATCGTCGGCTCGGCGTTCGTGCGCTGCCTGCTCGACCACCCCGACGACCGCTCCGCCGGCCTGCGCGCGCTCACCGCGCTGACCGAGGACCTCGCCGCGGGGGTGCGCCGTGCGTAGCCCGCGCCGTTCCCGGACCGCCCGCGCCCTCGCCGGTGCCCTCGCGGCCGGCCTGCTCCTCGCCGGCTGCAGCGGGGGAGACGACGGCGGTGGCGGCGCGGCGACCACCGGCAGCGTCGTGGAGCCGCCGTTCGACGTGGCGTCGGCGCCGCTGACCGACACCGACGGCCGTGCGTTCTCGCTCACCGAGGACACCGACGCCCGGCTGACCCTGGTCTTCTTCGGCTACACCCAGTGCCCCGACATCTGCCCGCTGGTGATGCAGACGCTCACCTCGGGGCTGAGCAAGCTCACCGACGCCGAGCGCGAGCAGGTCGAGGTCGTCTTCGTGACGACCGACCCGGCCACCGACGAGGCGGCGGTGCTGCGTGACTACCTCGACCGCTTCGACCCGTCGTACGTCGGCGTGCGCGGGGACCTCGACACCACCGTCGAGGTCGCGAGGTCGGTCGGCGTGTTCGTCGCCGACGGCGAGCAGCTCGACTCCGGGGGCTACGACCTCGGCAGCCACGGCACCTACCTGATCGCCGTCGACGGCAACGACCAGGCGCCGATGTTCTGGCGCCAGGACACCTCCGCCGCGGAGTACGCCGCCGACATCTCCAGCCTGCTGGGCGACGCGTGAGCCCCGAGCTGGTCGCCGGCCTGGCGGCCATGACGATCCCCAGCCCCGACCAGGGCACGTGGCACCTCGGCCCGGTGCCGATCCGGGGCTACGCCCTCGCGATCATCCTGGGCATCGTCGTCGCGGTCTGGCTCTCCGAGCGCCGCTGGATCGCGCGCGGTGGCACCGCCGGCGACATCCAGGACCTCGCGATCTGGGGCATCCCCTTCGGGCTCGTCGGCGGCCGGCTCTACCACGTCGCCACCGACAGCGGCCGCTACTTCGGCGAGGGCAACGACCCGATCACCGCGCTGTACGTGTGGCGCGGGGGCCTGGGCGTCTGGGGTGCGATCGCGCTCGGCGCGGTGGGCGTGATCATCGGCGCCCGGCTCAAGGGCATCAAGCTGCTCCCGGTCCTCGACGCCATCGCGCCGACGGTGCTGGTGGCGCAGGCGATCGGGCGGTGGGGCAACTGGTTCAACCAGGAGCTGTTCGGCAAGCCCACCGAGCTGCCGTGGGCGCTCGAGGTCAGCGACTCGACCGCCATCGGGGCGGGCTTCGCGCCCGGCACGACGTTCCACCCGACGTTCCTCTACGAGTGCCTGTGGAACCTCGCCGCCTTCGCGCTGGTGGTCTGGCTCGACCGCAGGCTCCGGCTCGGCCACGGCCGCGTCGCCGCGCTCTACGTGATGGCCTACACCGCCGGTCGCGGCTGGATCGAGATGCTCCGGATCGACGACGTCGAGCTCTCCGACGTGGGCGGCCTGCGGTTCAACGTGTGGACCTCGATCGTGCTCTTCGTGCTCGCCGCGGCGTACTTCGCCTGGGCCTCGCGGCGCCACCCGGGACGCGAGACGAGCGTCCACACCGACGGCCGACCCGCGGTCGCGGGCGGGACGCCGGCCGGGAGTGATGTTCGCGACGACGTCACCGGGTGACGCTGGATGACTTCGACCCGCAACGCGGTGGTAATCTGAGGTCTCCGCGTGGGCCAACGTCGTCCCTGCACCCACCCTCAGCTCCCGGGCCGTCCGGCCCGCGCTGATCCTGCATGTGCCGACCAGCCGGTCACCCGTCACGGAGCCCACCTCGGTGGTCCGGTGCGGGGCCGGCACGACGACGGGAGAACCCAGTGCCCTACTCGCACGCGTTCCCGCCGCCCCAAGGGCTCTACGACCCCACCCACGAGCACGACGCGTGCGGTGTGGCTTTCGTCGCGACCCTGACAGGCGTGGCGAGCCACGAGATCGTCCGCCAGGGCGTGACCGCACTCCTCAACCTCGACCACCGCGGAGCCGCGGGCGCCGAGACCAACTCCGGCGACGGCGCCGGCATCCTGATCCAGGTGCCCGACGCGTTCCTGCGCGAGGTCGTGGACTTCGAGCTGCCCGGCCGCGGCGCGTACGCCGTGGGCACGGCGTTCCTCCAGGGCGACGACGAGGCGGTGGCCGCGACGCGGCGCCGCATCGAGCAGATCGCCGACGAGGAGGGCCTCGACGTCCTCGGCTGGCGCGAGGTGCCGGTCGACCCCACGCCGCTCGGGCAGACCGCGCTCGGCGTCATGCCGTCCTTCGCGCAGCTGTTCGTCGCCGGCAAGGGCAGCCGGCTCACCGGTCTCGGCCTCGAGCGGATGGCCTTCTGCCTGCGCAAGCGCGCCGAGCGGGAGACCGACGTGTACTTCCCGTCGCTGTCCTCGCGCACGCTGGTCTACAAGGGCATGCTCACCCCGGCCCAGCTCGACGAGGTCTACCCCGACCTGCGCGACGAGCGGATGACCTCGGCCATGGCCGTGGTGCACTCCCGCTTCTCGACCAACACCTTCCCGAGCTGGCCGCTCTCGCACCCGTTCCGCTACATCGCGCACAACGGCGAGATCAACACGGTCATGGGCAACCGCAACTGGATGCGGGCCCGCGAGGCCCTGCTCGCCTCCGACCTCATCCCCGGCGACCTGGAGCGGCTCTACCCGATCTGCACGCCGGGCGCCTCGGACTCCGCGTCCTTCGACGAGGTCCTCGAGCTGCTCCACATGGGTGGCCGCTCGCTGCCGCACTCGGTGCTGATGATGATCCCGGAGGCGTGGGAGAACCACGGCGAGATGGACGACAAGCGCCGCGCGTTCTACGAGTTCCACTCCGCGATGATGGAGCCCTGGGACGGGCCGGCCTGCGTGGTCTTCACCGACGGCTCGCAGATCGGTGCCGTGCTGGACCGCAACGGCCTGCGCCCCTCGCGCTACTGGGTCACCGACGACGGCCTCGTCGTCCTGGCCTCCGAGGTCGGCGTGCTCGACATCGACCCGGCCAAGGTCGTCCGCAAGGGCCGGCTCCAGCCGGGCCGGATGTTCCTCGTCGACACCGACGAGCACCGGATCATCGAGGACGAGGAGATCAAGGCCGAGCTGGCCGCCGAGCACCCCTACGAGGAGTGGCTCCACGCCGGGCTGGTCAAGCTCGAGGACATCCCCGAGCGCGAGCACGTCGTCCACACCCACGCCTCGGTCACCCGACGCCAGCAGGTCTTCGGCTACTCCCAGGAGGAGCTGCGGGTCATCCTCGCGCCGATGGCCAACGCCGGTGCCGAGCCGATCGGCTCGATGGGCACCGACACCCCGATCGCGGCGCTCAGCGACAAGCCGCGGCTGCTGTTCGACTACTTCAACCAGCTCTTCGCGCAGGTGACCAACCCGCCGCTGGACGCCATCCGCGAGGAGCTCGTCACCTCGCTCAACGGCACCATCGGCCCGGAGTCGAACCTGCTCGAGCCGCAGCCGGCCTCGTGCCGGCAGGTGGTGCTGCCGTTCCCGGTCATCTCCAACGACGACCTGGCCAAGATCCGGCACATCAACCGCGACGGCGACATGCCGGGCTTCGTCACCCACGTCTCCCGCGGCCTCTACGAGGTCGAGGGCGGCGGCGAGGCGCTCGCGCGCCGGATCGACGAGATCTGCGCCGAGGTCAGCCGGGCCATCGCCGACGGCGCCCGGATCATCGTGCTCTCCGACCGCCACTCGACCGCCGAGCTCGCGCCGATCCCGTCGCTGCTGCTCATGGGCGCGGTCCACCACCACCTGGTGCGCGAGAAGACCCGCACCCAGGTCGGCCTGCTCGTCGAGGCCGGCGACGTCCGCGAGGTGCACCACGTCGCCCTGCTCGTCGGGTACGGCGCGGCCGCGGTGAACCCCTACCTGGCGATGGAGTCCGTCGAGGACCTTGCCCGGGACGGCTACTACGTCAAGACCGAGCCCGAGGTCGCGGTCAAGAACCTCGTCAAGGCGCTCGGCAAGGGCGTCTTGAAGGTCATGTCGAAGATGGGCGTCTCGACCGTGGCGTCCTACACCGGCGCCCAGATCTTCGAGGCCGTCGGGCTCTCGCAGTCCGTCGTCGACCGGTACTTCACCGGCACGACCTCCAAGCTGGGCGGCGTCGAGCTCGAGACCCTCGCCGAGGAGGTCGCCCGGCGCCACGCCACGGCGTACCCCCGAGGCGGGATCTCCCCGACGCACCGCGAGCTGGAGACCGGTGGCGAGTACCAGTGGCGCCGCGACGGCGAGCCGCACCTGTTCGACCCCGAGACCGTCTTCCGCCTCCAGCACGCCACGCGCGCGGGCCGGTACGACGTGTTCAAGCAGTACACCCAGCGCGTCGACGAGCAGTCGGCGCGGCTGATGACGCTGCGCGGGCTCTTCCGGTTCAAGGGCGCGGAGGTCACCGGCCGCGACCCGGTCCCGATCGAGGAGGTGGAGTCGGTCGAGTCGATCGTCAAGCGGTTCTCGACCGGCGCCATGTCGTACGGCTCGATCAGCCAGGAGGCGCACGAGACCCTCGCGATCGCCATGAACCGGCTCGGCGGCAAGTCGAACACCGGTGAGGGCGGCGAGGACCCCGAGCGCCTCTACGACCCCGAGCGCCGCAGCGCGATCAAGCAGGTCGCGTCGGGCCGCTTCGGCGTGACCGCGGAGTACCTCACGAACTCCGACGACATCCAGATCAAGATGGCGCAGGGCGCCAAGCCCGGCGAGGGCGGCCAGCTGCCCGGCCACAAGGTCTACCCGTGGGTCGCCAAGACCCGGCACTCCACGCCGGGCGTCGGCCTGATCAGCCCGCCGCCGCACCACGACATCTACTCGATCGAGGACCTCGCACAGCTGATCCACGACCTCAAGAACGCCAACCCGCGGGCTCGCGTCCACGTGAAGCTTGTCTCCGAGGTCGGCGTCGGCACGGTCGCGACGGGTGTGTCCAAGGCGCACGCCGACGTCGTGCTCATCTCGGGCAACGACGGCGGCACCGGTGCCTCGCCGCTGACCTCGCTCAAGCACGCCGGTGGTCCCTGGGAGCTCGGCCTGGCCGAGACCCAGCAGACGCTGCTGCTCAACAACCTGCGCGACCGGATCGTCGTGCAGGCCGACGGGCAGCTCAAGACCGGTCGCGACGTGGTCGTCGCGGCGCTGCTCGGCGCCGAGGAGTTCGGCTTCGCGACCGCCCCGCTGGTGGTCTCGGGCTGCATCATGATGCGGGTCTGCCACCTCGACACCTGCCCCGTGGGCGTCGCGACGCAGAACCCGGTGCTGCGCGAGCGCTACTCCGGCAAGGCGGAGTACGTCGTGAACTTCTTCGAGTACATCGCCCAGGAGGTCCGCGAGTACCTCGCCGAGCTCGGCTTCCGCAGCATCGACGAGGCCGTCGGGCGCGTCGACACCCTCGACACGACCCCCGCGGTCAACCACTGGAAGGCCTCGGGGCTGGACCTCACCCCGGTCCTGCACATGCCCGAGCTGCCCGAGGGCGCGTCGCTGCACCACACCACCGGCCAGGACCACGGGCTGGAGAAGGCGCTCGACGTCACCACGCTCGTGCCGCTGGCCGAGGCCGCGCTCGAGCGCGGCGAGCCGGTGCGCGGGCAGGTCGAGATCCGCAACGTCAACCGCACCGTGGGCACGATCCTCGGTCACGAGGTCACCAAGCGGTACGGCGGCCAGGGCCTGCCCGACGGGACGATCGACCTGACCTTCACCGGGTCGGCCGGCCAGTCCTTCGGCGCCTTCGTGCCGCGGGGGATGACGCTGCGCCTCGAGGGCGACGCGAACGACTACGTCGGCAAGGGCCTCTCCGGCGGCCGGGTCGTCGTGCGGCCCGACCGCTCGGCGTCGTTCCGCTCCGAGGAGCAGATCATCGCCGGCAACACGATCGGGTACGGCGCGACGTCGGGCCAGATCTTCCTGCGCGGCGGGGTCGGCGAGCGCTTCTGCGTCCGCAACTCCGGCGCCTGGGCGGTCACCGAGGGCGTGGGCGACCACGCCTGCGAGTACATGACCGGCGGCCGGGTCGTCGTCCTGGGCGGGACCGGGCGCAACTTCGCCGCCGGCATGTCCGGTGGCGTGGCGTGGGTGCTGGACCTCAAGCCGGAGCGGGTCAACACCGAGCTCGTCGAGCTCGGCCCCGTGACCGGCGAGGCCGCGGCGGAGCTGGAGCAGATGGTGCGCGAGCACCACGAGGAGACCGGCTCGGAGGTCGCGGCGGCGCTGCTGGCCGACTGGCCGGCTGCCCTCCCGCGCTTCACCGAGGTCATGCCGAGCGACTACCGCAAGGTGCTCGAGGCCAAGGCGAAGGCCGAGGCCGACGGGCTGAACGAGAACGAGACCGCGAACGCGATGATGGGAGCCCTCCATGGCTGACCCGAAGGGATTCCTGAAGGAGGGTCGCGAGGTCGCGGCCCGCCGCCCGGTCGAGGAGCGGGTCAAGGACTGGGACGAGGTCTACCCGGGTGGGGCGGGTCGGGCGCTGCTGCCGATCATCACCCCGCAGGCGGGGCGCTGCATGGACTGCGGCATCCCGTTCTGCCACCAGGGCTGCCCGCTGGGCAACCTGATCCCCGAGTGGAACGACCTGGTCTGGCGCGAGGACTGGGACGACGCGATCGACCGGCTCCACGCGACCAACAACTTCCCGGAGTTCACCGGTCGGCTCTGCCCCGCCCCGTGCGAGGCCGCCTGCGTCCTGGGCATCAACCAGGACCCGGTGACGATCAAGAACGTCGAGGTCACGATCGCCGACCGCGCGTTCGACTCCGGCTACGTCCGCCCGCAGCCGCCCGAGTGGCTGTCGGGCCGCACCGTCGCGGTGATCGGCTCGGGCCCGGCGGGGCTCGCGGCCGCCCAGCAGCTGACCCGCGCCGGTCACACCGTCGCCGTCTACGAGCGGGCCGACAAGATCGGCGGGCTGATGCGCTACGGCATCCCCGAGTTCAAGATGGAGAAGAAGTACCTCGACCGCCGCCTCGACCAGATGCGGCGCGAGGGCACGGTCTTCCGGGCCGGCGTCGAGGTGGGCGGCGGCGCGCTGACCGCCGACGCGCTGCGCGAGCGGTACGACGCGGTCGTGCTCGCCATCGGCTCGACCGTCCCGCGCGACCTGCAGGCGCCGGGCCGTGAGCTCGGCGGCATCCACCAGGCGATGGAGTTCCTCCCGCAGGCCAACCGGGTCGCGCTGGGGGAGACCGTCGAGGGCCAGGTCACCGCGACCGGCAAGCACGTCGTCATCATCGGTGGCGGCGACACCGGCGCGGACTGCCTCGGCACCTCCACGCGCCAGGGCGCGGCGTCGATCACGCAGCTGGAGATCATGCCCGAGCCGCCGGAGAGCCGCCCCGCGGGACAGCCGTGGCCGACGTACCCGATGACGTTCCGGGTGTCCTCGGCCCACGAGGAGGGCGGCGAGCGCGTCTACGCGGTGTCGACCAAGGAGTTCCTCGGCGACGAGGACGGCAACGTCCGCGCGCTGAAGCTGGTCGACGTGAGGTTCGAGGGCGGCGAGCTCGTCGAGCTCGAGGGCACCGAGCGGGAGATCCCGGCCGAGCTGGTGCTCTTCGCGATGGGCTTCACCGGCCCCGAGCGGCCCGGCCTGGTCGAGCAGCTCGGCGTGGACCTCGACGAGCGCGGCAACGTGGCTCGTGACCTGGGCTACCAGTCCTCGGTCCCGGGCGTCTTCGTGGCCGGCGACGCCGGCCGCGGCCAGTCGCTGATCGTGTGGGCGATCGCCGAGGGCCGCGCCGCGGCGTCGGCCGTCGACACCTACCTGACCGGCTCCACCGCGCTGCCGGCCCCGGTCAAGCCGACGGACCGTCCGCTGATGGTCTGAGCACCACCCGCACCGACCAGGGTCGGCCCGTCCGGGGAACCGGGCGGGCCGACCCTGCCGTCTTGTCCGGGGTTCGGTGTTGGATCGTTCAAAACCTCGGTAGGCTGGGACCGTGCGTAGAGCCAAGATCGTCTGCACCCTCGGCCCCGCGACCTCGTCGCCTCGACGGATCCGGGAGCTCGTCTACGCCGGGATGGACGTCGCCCGGCTCAACATGAGCCACGGCTCGCACGAGGACCACGCCGAGGCCTACCGGCTGGTGCGCGAGGCCGCCGACGCCAGCGGGCACGGCGTCGGCATCTTCGCCGACCTGCAGGGGCCGAAGATCCGCCTGGAGAAGTTCGCCGGCGGGCCGGTCCAGCTGCGCCGCGGCCAGGAGTGGACCATCACCACGCGCGACGTCCCGGGGGACGCCGAGATCGCGGGCACGACGTACAAGGGCCTGCCCGGCGACGTCGGCGTCGGCGACCCGATCCTCATCGACGACGGCAAGGTGCGCCTGCGGGTGCTCTCCGTCGACGGTTCCGACGTGCGCACCGAGGTGCTCGTCGGTGGCAAGGTCAGCAACAACAAGGGCATCAACCTGCCCGGCGTCGCGGTGTCCGTGCCCGCGCTGTCGGACAAGGACGAGGCCGACCTGCGCTTCGCCCTCGGGCTCTGCGTGGACTTCGTCGCGCTCAGCTTCGTCCGCAGCGCCGACGACGCCGAGGACGTGCGGCGGATCATGCGCGAGGTCGGCGTCTCGGTGCCGGTCATCGCCAAGATCGAGAAGCCGCAGGCCATCGAGAACCTCGACGAGGTCGTCGCGGCGTTCGACGGTTTCATGGTGGCGCGCGGCGACCTGGGCGTGGAGTGCCCGCTGGAGGACGTGCCGTTCCTCCAGAAGCGGATCGTCGAGAAGGCCCGGCTCAACGCCAAGCCCGTCATCGTCGCCACCCAGATGCTGGAGTCGATGATCGGCAACCCGGCCCCGACCCGCGCGGAGGCCTCCGACGTCGCCAACGCCGTGCTCGACGGCGCCGACGCGGTGATGCTCTCGGGGGAGACGAGCGTGGGGGAGTACCCCGTCCACACCGTCGAGACCATGGCCCGCATCATCGAGGCCACCGAGCGGCACGCCCTGTCCGCCGAGGCCGTCGACCGCGTCTCCGCGATCGACTGGGACCCCCACACCAAGGGCGGCGTGATCGCCAAGGCCGCCCTCGAAGTCGCCGAGCGGGTCGAGGCCAAGTACGTCGTGGCGTTCACCCAGTCCGGCGACTCCGCCCGCCGGATGTCGCGCCTGCGCGGCGCGGTGCCGATCCTCGCCTTCACCCCCGAGGCCGCGGTCCGCTCGCAGCTGTCGATGTCGTGGGGCGTGGAGACCTTCAAGACCGCCTCGGTCGAGCACACCGACGAGATGGTCCGCCAGGTCGACGAGCAGCTCCTGCGCATCGGCCGGGTCGAGGAGGGTGACCTCGTCGTGATCATCGCGGGTGCCCCTCCGGGCATCCCCGGCTCCACCAACGCCCTGCGCATCCACCGGATGGGCGACGCCATCAAGGGCGTCGCGCCTGCCTACCGGCGGTCCGCGACCTGATCGTCGCGCTGGTCCCGTGCGGCCCGCGCCGCTCGCGTGGCCGGGGTGTGTGCCTGTCGGTCCATCAAGGGATGCAGGGAAGTAGTCGCTTCCCAGGTGGAGCTCGCCTGGAGAAGCGGCGGTTCGTCGGCATCCCTTGATGAACCGCCGCCCGCGCGGCCGGGTGGTGCCCCGGGTGGGATTCGAACCCACACTGGATGGTGTTTGAGACCACTGCCTCTGCCGTTGGGCTACCGGGGCCGGCGGGACGGAACCATAGCGCCACGCGACCCCCTTCCTCTAAGTCGACCAGTTCGCTACGGTTTGGTGCGTGACCTGGACGAGACCGTGGCGGTGGGCGGCGGCGAGCAACGCGCGCGCGGTGGCCAACGCCCGCGCCGCGGCGGTCGAGTGCAGCCGCCGGCGGCTCGAGCGCGCTGAGGTGGCGGCGTACGTCGAGGTGTCGGTCGAGGGGCGCCTCCGCCGGCGCGCCTGACCCGCCCCCGGACGGCGCCCGCTGCGTGAGCGGTCCCACGGCGCGCGGAGGGCTGCCGCCGATACCCTGTCGCCCGTGACCGAGCCCCAGCCCGCCCCGAGCACCAGCACCACGCGCAGCGTCGTGATCGCCGAGGACGAGGTGCTGATCCGCATGGACCTCGCGGAGATGCTGGGCGAGGAGGGGTACGACGTCGTCGGCCAGGCCGGCGACGGGGCCAGGGCGATCGAGCTGGCCCAGGAGCTCCGCCCCGACCTGGTCATCCTCGACGTCAAGATGCCGGTGCTCGACGGGATCGCCGCGGCCGAGGCGATCGCCCGCGACCGGATCGCGCCCGTGGTGATCCTGACGGCGTTCTCGCAGCGGGAGCTCGTCGAGCGGGCGCGCGACGCCGGGGCGATGGCGTACCTCGTCAAGCCGTTCTCCAAGTCCGACCTGGTGCCGGCGATCGAGATGGCGGTCAGCAGGTTCTCCGAGCTCTCGCTGCTCGAGGCGGAGGTCGCCGACCTCACCGAGCGGCTGGAGACGCGCAAGTCGATCGACCGCGCCAAGGGCGTGCTGCAGCAGCAGCTGGGCCTCTCCGAGCCCGAGGCCTTCCGGTGGATCCAGAAGACCGCGATGGACCTGCGGCTCTCGATGCGCCAGGTCGCCGACGGCGTCGTCGAGCACGGCCCGGGCATCGCGGGCTGACCGCTCGCGTCGCCGAGCCGGGCTCGTGCCGGGCCCCCGACCGGGGCCCCGCCCCGCGTCGCCGCAGGTCACCGCAAGATCACGGTCCGGTAAAGCCGAGGCGTGCCTGCCCCGATGTGCCCCAGACCACGTTCGGTCCCCCTAGACTCTCCGGGCGGTACCCGCCGGGTGCCTTGATGAGGAGGACCGGTTTGAAGTCTCGTCACCACGTCCGCACGACCGGTGCGAGGGCGGTGGGGAAGGGTCTGGTCGCCGCCGTGCTGCTGGGCCTGCTGGTCCCGCTGCTCCTGCTGGTCGGCGGCTCGAGCGCGAGCGCAGCGACCCTGTGCCTGCCCAAGCCGGACGAGACGGGCTGCATCAGCGGCACCATCGGGTCCCGGGCCGAACCCGTCGCCGGCGTCGACGTCGTCCTGCGTGACGCGCAGGGCACCGACCTCGAGACGGTCACCACCGCGGAGGACGGCAAGTTCAGCTTCTCGGTGACCGAGTCGGGTGACTACTTCGTCGTCCTCGACGAGGACACCCTCCCCGACGGCCTCGAGCAGCTCCCGCCGCGCGCCGCCATCGCCGGGCCGGACGGCTCGGTGAAGGTCGCGGCGAAGGTCGGCATGTCGGTCTCCCCGATCGTCGAGGTCCGCGACGAGGACTACGACGCGGGCGGTGAGTCCTTCACCGACCAGATCGCCCAGTCGGTCGTCAACGGCCTTCGCCTGGGCCTCCTGCTGGCGCTGGCGTCCCTCGGCCTCTCGCTCATCTACGGCACCACCGGCCTGTCCAACTTCGCCCACGCCGAGCAGGTGACGCTGGGCGGCATGGTCGCCTACGGCCTGGTCAACCTCGCCGGCATGAACCTGTGGCTGGGCATCGTGGTCACGACGCTCGTCTGCGCGGGCTCGGGATACCTCCAGGACCGCCTCCTCTGGCAGCCGCTGCGCCGCCGCGGGCTGGGCCTGACCCAGCTGATGATCGTCACGATCGGTCTCGCGCTGGCCGCGCAGTACGCCTACCAGTACTTCGTCGGCGCCTCGCTGCAGAAGGTCGTGGTCGAGGACTTCGGCACCACCACCTTCGGCCCGGTGACGCTGACCAACCTCTCCTTCCTCGCCATGGGCGTCGCGATCGTCGCGATCGCGGCCGTCGGGTTCGTCCTCGTGCGCACCCGCGTCGGCCAGGCGACCCGCGCGGTGTCCGACAACCCCGCGCTCGCGGCGGCGTCCGGCATCGACGTGGACAAGATCATCCGCCTCGTCTGGACGGCCGCGGCCGGTCTCGCCGGCCTCGCCGGCGTGCTCTACGCCCTGGTCATCAGCAACGGCATCCGTTGGGACACCGGCATGCAGATTCTGCTGCTGCTGTTCGCCGCGGTCACCCTGGGCGGCCTCGGCACGGCCTTCGGCGCCTTCGTCGGCTCGATCATCATCGGGCTCGTCGTGGAGCTGGCCGGACCGCTGGGCGCGCCCGGTGACCTCAAGTACGCCGTTGCCCTCGGCATCCTGATCGTGCTGCTGCTGGTGAGGCCCCAGGGCATCCTCGGCCGCGCCGAGCGGGTCGGCTGAGAGGGAGAGGGACTCAATCCATGGACACCATCCTCGAAATCCTCGGCGCCGTCATCCGCGAGATGATCAGCCCGGGCACCGCCGCCGTCGCCATCGCGGTCATCGGCCTGAACCTGCACTTCGGCTACACCGGCCTGCTGAACTTCGGCCAGTCCGGCTTCATGCTGCTCGGTGCCTACGGCTTCGCCATCTCGCTGGTCCACGACATACCGCTGCCGATCGCCGTGCTCATCGGCCTCGGTCTCGCCTTCGTCTTCGCGCTCGTGCTGGGCATCCCGACCCTGCAGCTGCGCGGTGACTACCTCGCGATCGTGACGATCTCCGCAGCGGAGATCATCCGGTTCGTCGGACGCCTGGCGAACCTCAAGGACCTCACCGGTGGCGCGCAGGGCATCCAGGGCCGCACCTACCAGCCGGCCTTCGTCAACCTTTCGTTCTTCGGCGACGGCAGCTTCACGCTGGCGCCGTTCAACTACACCGACGTCGCCGACGGCGCCGGCTGGGTCCGGGCCCTCGGCGGCCTGGTCTTCCTCGCCTGCGTGGTCGCGATCGTCGTCCTCGTCCGGCGCACCAAGCGTGCCGACGACCCGACCTCCGAGGTGCCGCGCAAGGGGCTCAACGGCCTGCCCGGCAAGCTGCTGGTCGCGCTGCTCGTGGTCGTCGCGCTGTACGCCGTGTTCTTCGCGATGCCGGTCACCTACGGCCGCTCGGGCGTCAACGGCTGGTGGGTCCGCGCCGTGGCGTGGTCCCTCGTGGCGCTCAGCACGCTGATCGTCTTCCTGCTGGTGCGCAGCCCCTGGGGCCGCCTCCTGCGGGGCGTTCGTGAGGACGAGGACGCCATGCGCAGCCTCGGCCGCAACGTGTTCGCGGTGAAGATGCAGTCGCTCGTCATCGGTGGCCTCTTCGGCGCCCTCGGCGGCATGGTCTACGTCCTCGCCTCGACCGTGCAGCCCGACGCCCTCGGCCGCCAGATCACGTTCTTCGCCTACACCGCCCTGCTCCTGGGCGGCGCGGCGACGATCCTCGGCCCGGTGCTCGGCACCGTGCTGTTCTTCTCCGCGCGCATCCTCATCCGTGAGTCGGCGCGCGCCTACGTGCCCGACAGCATCATGAGCAGCCAGCAGACCGAGCAGTTCTCGTTCATCGTGGTCGGTGTGGCGCTGGTCCTGCTCGTGATCTTCCGACCGCAGGGAATCCTGGGCGACAAGAGGGAGCTCCGGTTCAATGTCTGAGACCACCGTCAGCGGTACGTCGCACCTGGCCGACCCGGCCGCCCGCCGCGAGCTGATGTCGGGCGTCGCGCCCGAGCCCGGCTCGGCCAAGGTCGACCCGATCCTCAAGGTCGACAAGATCGAGCGCCGGTTCGGCGGCATCACCGCCGTCGACGTCGAGCACCTCGAGGTCCAGCGCGGTGTCATCACCGCGCTGATCGGCCCCAACGGTGCCGGCAAGACGACGTTCTTCAACCTGATCACCGGCTTCGACAAGCCCAGCTCGGCCGGCAACGGCGCGCACTGGGAGTTCGACGGCCGCGCCCTGGACAAGACGTCCGCGTCGAGCGTCGCGAAGGCCGGCATGGTCCGCACCTTCCAGCTCACCAAGTCCCTCAACCGGATGACGGTGATGGACAACATGATGCTGGGCGCCCAGGGCCAGGCCGGGGAGAACCTCCTCAAGTCCGTCTTCAAGCCGCTGTGGCGCGGCCAGGAGCGGGCGGTCGAGGAGAAGGCCAAGGAGCTGCTCGCCCGCTTCAAGCTGCTCGAGAAGAAGGACGACTACGCGGGCAGCCTCTCCGGCGGCCAGCGCAAGCTGCTCGAGATGGCGCGGGCGCTGATGAGCGACCCGAAGATGATCATGCTCGACGAGCCGATGGCCGGTGTGAACCCGGCGCTGACCCAGTCGCTGCTCGGCCACATCCAGGCGCTGCGCGACGAGGGGATGACCGTGCTGTTCGTCGAGCACGACATGCACGTCGTCCGCCACATCTCCGACTGGGTGGTCGTCATGGCCGAGGGTCGGGTCGTCGCGGAGGGCCCGGCCGACACGGTGATGTCGAACCAGGCCGTCATCGACGCCTACCTCGGCGCACACCACGACACCGACCTCGGAGACGACGACCTGCTGACCGAGGACGCCCTGCAGGAGATCGAGGCCGAGGTGCGCGCCGACGAGGCCGCGCACGAGAAGCAGGACCACGAGGGAGACAAGTCGTGACCCAGACGCAGACCACCTCGCCGGCCGCGGGATCCGCCCAGCCGGTCATCGAGGCCACGGACCTCGTCGCCGGCTACCTCCCCGGCGTCAACATCCTCAACGGGTGCAGCCTGGTGGCCCACCCCGGCGAGATGATCGGGATCATCGGTCCCAACGGCGCCGGCAAGTCCACGCTGCTCAAGGCGATGTTCGGGCTGGTGAAGATCCACTCCGGCAGCGTCACGCTGCACGGCGAGGACATCACCAACTCGCGCGCCAACCGCCTGGTGCAGATGGGCGTCGGGTTCGTCCCGCAGACCAACAACGTGTTCCCCTCGCTCACCATCGAGGAGAACCTGCGGATGGGTCTCTTCCTGCGGCCCAAGAAGCTGCAGGAGCGCCTCGGCGCGATGTGGGACCTCTTCCCGACGCTGCACGAGCGGCGGGACCGCAGCGCCGGCGCGCTCTCCGGCGGTGAGCGCCAGTCGCTCGCCATGGCGCGCGCGCTGATGATGGAGCCCAAGGTGCTGCTGCTCGACGAGCCCTCCGCGGGTCTCTCCCCGGTGCGCCAGGACGAGACCTTCATCCGCACCCGCCAGATCAACAAGACCGGCGTCTGCGTCGTGATGGTCGAGCAGAACGCCCGCCGCTGCCTGCAGATCTGCGACCGCGGCTACGTGCTCGACCAGGGCCGGGACGCCTACACCGGCACCGGCCGCGAGCTCGCCAACGACCCCAAGGTCATCGAGCTCTACCTCGGCACCCTCGCCAAGGACGTCGACGAGGAGCGCCAGACCGGCGCCTGAGCCCTCACCACGGCGTACGACGAAGCCGCCCACCCGCGAGGCGGGTGGGCGGCTTCGTCGTTCCCGTCGTTCCCGTCGTTCCTGTTCCTGTTCCTGCTGCCGGTGCTGCCGCCCCCCCGCCGCGGGCCGGGGCCCCGACGCTGCGCCTGCCGGGCGCGATCGGCGCTGGCCGCTGGCGAGCACGAGGCGCGCTACCCGCCCTGCCGGAGCCACCAGGTGGCAAGCGTCGGCGGGGGAACGGCGGTGGAGCGATCGGACGGTGCCGCCTGGACGGCCCGTCGTGGGACGCCCGGACCCGGGACGCAGCGAGGCCCCGGACCGATCCGGTCCGGGGCCTCGCCGTGGTGCTGGGTGGTGCGGGTGGCCAGCCGATCAGGTCAGCCGACCTCGTCACCGTGCGACCAGGTGGTCACTCGGTCACTTGGTGCCCTCGACGGTGGAGGCGAACACGTTCTTGTTGTCGCCGTCGTAGGTGTAGATGCCGACGAACGCCGAGGACGGGTCGTTCTCGTCGTCGATCGGGCCGATGCCCGACGGGCCGGTGTAGCGGATCTCCGAGCCGTCCTCGAGGAGGGCGACGCAGTCGGCGAAGGAGGAGCACTCCTCGCCGTCGGTCCCGCCGGAGACGGCCGCGTAGTTCTCCTGGATGGTGGTCGGGTCGGTGGCGCCGCCCTTGACCGCCGCGAGGGCGCCCAGGATGGTGGCGTCGTAGGACTCGGCCGCGTAGGCGTAGTCCGTGAGCTCCTTGCCGTTGACCTGCTGGTTCCAGCCCTGCAGGAGCTGCTTGAAGTCGTCCGAGGCGTCGGCGCCGGGGATGGTGCCCTGGGCACCCTCCATGGTCCCCTTCGGGAAGTCCTTGGAGTAGTCCGCGGTGTTGCCGTCGGTCAGGTACGTCTTCGACATGTCCCAGCCCTGCGAGACGAGCTCGGGCACGATCGCCTTGGTCTCGTCGAACGCGAGGATGACGATCGCGTCGGGGTTGGTGGCGAGCACCGCGCTGACGTCGGAGGAGAACGTCGTCTGGCCGGCGGGGAACTCGTTGCCGTCACCCTTGCAGCCGTAGGTGCACTCGCCGCCGGAGGCCTCGACGGTCGACTGGACCGCGTTGCGCAGGCCGGTGCCGTAGGTGTCGCTGAAGACCAGGAAGCCGACGCGCGAGTAGCCGTCGCTGGAGATCAGGGTGCCGAGCGCCGAGCCCTGGATGCCGTCCGGCGGGGCGGTGCGGAAGTAGTACGGCGAGTAGCCGGACAGGTCGACCGCGGTGTTCGCGGGGGAGACCTGGACGATCTTGGCGTCGGTGAAGGTGTCGACCACGTTCAGCGAGACGCTGGAGGAGGCGGCGCCGACGACCAGCGACGGCTTGGCGTTCACCAGGCGGTCGGCGGAGGCGGTGCTGACCGCGAGGTCGGTGGTGTCACCGGAGTCGAGCACCTGGTGGCAGGCGTCCGCGCCGTTCACGCCGCCGGCGGCGTTGATCTCGGAGACGGCCAGGCCGACACCCGCGATCTCCGGCGGGCCGAGGTAGGCCAGGTTGCCGGTCAGCGGCAGGATGCCGCCCACCTTGTACGTGTCGGCGCTGGTGGTGCCGTTGCCGCACTTGTCGTTGGTGAACTCGCCGGTCGGCGCGGCGGTGTCCGAGGACTCCGAGGTGGAGGCGGACGGGCTGTCGCCGGCCTCCGGGGAACCCTCGTCCTCGGAGCCGCACGCAGCCAGGGCGAGGGACAGCACGGCGGTACCGGCCATCAGCTTCACCCAGGAGGCGGTGGTGGTGGAGCGATTCACGTGGTGAACCTTTCTGTCAGGTTGGTGCACTAACCGCAGGTTCCCGACCCCCGGGAAGGCCGGTCATGGCTCCGTCACCGTAGGACTGGTGGAGAGGCGGTGTGGCGAACGGCACCCTCTCGTCACCAAACCGTTACGTCAACGACGCCGGGCGGCGCGGCGGCCGGGATCCGGCGGACGAGCCGTCCCGCGCGTCACCGGGCGAGGGCGACGAGCTGGACCAGGAGCGGTGCCACGACCAGGGCCGGGAGCAGGTCGGCGACCGGGACCTCGCGGACCCGCAGCAGCCGGAGCGCGACGCCGACGAGCAGCAGCCCGCCGGTCGCCGTGACCGCCGCCAGGTGGGCGTCGGGGAGCACGCCGCCGAGGCCGACGCCGAGCAGGGTCAGTGACCCCTGCACGACGACGACCGTGAGGGACGCGGCGAGCACTCCCCACCCGAACGACGCGGCGAACGCGATGGCCGCGAACCCGTCGAGCGCGGACTTGAGGAACAGCTGGTCCGCGCCGTTCCCGAGGCCGTCGTTGAGCGACCCCAGGATCGTGAGGGGACCGGTGCAGAAGATGAGGGAGGAGATCACGAAGCCCTCGACGAAGCGCTGCTTCTCCGCCGACCCGCGGTCGCCGGCCAGCACGCGCTGCAGCCACCCGCCGAGCCGCTCGACCCGCTGCTCGAGACCGAGCAGCGAGCCGGTGATCCCGCCGACCAGCAGGGCGCCGAGGACGATCAGCATCGGGGCGCTGTCCCCGACCACGTCGGAGAGCTCGACGTCGAGGACGGCCATCGCCGAGGTGCCGGCGATGAGCAGGGTGACCAGCCCGAGGGCGTCGGTGACCACCTCGCGCGTGCGGACGGGGAGCCGGTTGCCCAGGAGCAGGCCCAGGAGGCCACCGGCGAGCACGGCGAGCACGTTGACCAGCGTTCCGACTCCGGGGACCACGGTTCTCCTCACACGGGTCTGACAAGACGGCGGTGGGAGCGTAGTCTCGCCCGAGCAGGTCGGGTCCTCGGGGACCGGACGCCGACCGGTTGGTTCCGTCAGTGGCCCGTGAGGGCCGGGGGAAGGCAGGGGCACCATGCACCGCTCAGTGGTGACGTTGAGGTGCGCCGAGCTCACGGACGCGCCGCTCCTGGCCGACGTGTGGGCGGACGCGATGCGCAGGGCCGACCGGAGCGAGCACGTCGCCGACCTCGAGCTGATCATCAAGGCCGCGGCCGAGTCGCCCGAGCAGCGCATCGTGGTGGCGGAGTTCGACGGCCACCCCGCCGGGGCCGTCCTCCTGCGCGTGACCACGCTGAGCCCGATCAACCTCGACCTCACCGTGCAGGCGCTCTCGCCGCACGTGCTGCCGCAGTACCGCCGCCACGGCGTCGGCCGGGCGCTGATGGAGGCGGCCGTCACCTTCGCCGAGGAGCAGGGCGTCGGCCACGTCGCGACGGCGGCGACCTCCGGGTCGCGGGACGCCAACCGCTTCATGGCCCGGCTCGGGCTCGGTCCGCAGGCGGTCCTGCGGGTGGCCACCACGCACGCCCTGCGCGCCCGGCTGACCGCGCTGCGGCCCGCGCACGAGCGCGGCGGCCGCCAGCTCACCCAGGTGCTGGCCGCCCGGCGCTCGCAGCGCCGCGCCCAGGCCGCGGGCTGACCCCCCGGGCCCGGCCGGCCCTCAGAACCCGACCCGCTCCTTGGGCACCAGCGCGCAGGTGATCCGGGACGTGCACACCCGCTTCCCGCGCTCGTCGGTGACCACGACCTCGTAGGACGCCGACGTGCGGCCGAGGTGGATCGGCGTCGCGGTCCCGGTGACGGTCCCCGATGTCGCCGAGCGGTGGTGGGTGGCGTTGATGTCGACGCCGACCGAGACGCGGTCGGGGTGCGCGTGCAGCGCCGAGCCGATCGAGCCGAGGGTCTCGGCGAGCACGACCGAGGCGCCGCCGTGGAGGAGGCCGTAGGGCTGCTGGTTGCCCTCGACCGGCATGGTCGCGACCACCCGGTCCGGGGATGCCTCGAGCAGCTCGATGCCCATCTTCTCGTTCAGCGTGCCCATGCCCTGCGGCATGGCGGCGATGTACTCCTCGACGTCCATGCCGGGCATTCTTGCCGACCCCGGGACTGTCGGCGACGGCGGATAGAGTCGACGGGTGCCCGACGCCGCGACTGATGCCGTGACCCCGCGACTGCTCCTGCTCGACGGCCACTCCCTGGCCTACCGGGCGTTCTTCGCGCTGCCGGTGGAGAACTTCTCCACGACCACGGGGCAGCACACCAATGCGGTGTACGGCTTCACCTCGATGCTCATCAACGTGCTGCGCGACGAGCAGCCGACCCACCTCGGCGTCGCCTTCGACGTCTCCCGCCAGACCTTCCGCATGGAGGAGTACTCCGAGTACAAGGCCAAGCGGGCCAAGACGCCCTCGGAGTTCGGCAGCCAGCTGCCGCTGATCGAGGAAGTCCTCGGCGCCCTGCGGGTCCCGTTCCTGAAGAAGGACGGGTACGAGGCCGACGACATCATCGCGACGCTGACCACCCAGGCGCTCGACGCGGGGATGGAGGTGCTGATCCTCACCGGCGACCGCGACGCGCTGCAGCTGGTCACCGACCGCTCCACCGTGCTCTACCCCATGCGGGGCGTCTCGGACCTGGCCCGGATGACCCCCGACGCGGTCGAGGCGAAGTACGGCGTGCCGCCGTACCGCTACCCCGAGATCGCCGCGATCGTGGGGGAGACCTCCGACAACCTCCCGGGCGTGCCCGGTGTGGGCGTCGGCTTCGCGGCCAAGTGGATCAACACCTACGACGGCCTCGACAACGTCATCACCCACGCCGACAAGATCACCGGCAAGAAGGGGGAGTCGCTGCGCGCGCACCTCGGCGACGTGATCCGCAACCGCCGGCTCAACGCGCTCGTGCGCGACCTCGACCTCGAGCTCGGCCCGCAGGACCTCCTCATCCGGCCGTGGGACCGGCAGGAGGTCCACACCCTCTTCGACGGGCTGGAGTTCCGCGTCCTGCGCGACCGGCTCTTCGAGACGCTGAGCTCGGAGGAGGAGATCGACGACTCCGGCTTCGACGTGGCGATGAGCCGGCTGGGCGCCGGCGAGCTCGCCGCCTGGCTGGCCGAGCACGCCTCCGGCGAGGACCGCGTCGGCGTGCACGTCGCCGGCCGCTGGGGCGCCGGGACGGGGGACGTCGACGCGCTGGCGCTGGCCACGGTCGAGGGGGCGGCGGCGTACGTCAC
The DNA here is from genome assembly GCF_030506255.1 of Nocardioides sp. Arc9.136. NCBI lineage: Bacteria > Bacillati > Actinomycetota > Actinomycetes > Propionibacteriales > Nocardioidaceae > Nocardioides > Nocardioides sp. Arc9.136. Next base: position 1,735,324 of record NZ_CP113431.1, read on the forward strand.
CGCCGAGACGATGGACCCCGCCGACGAGGAGGCGCTGCGCTCCTGGCTGGCCGACCCTGCCCGGCGCAAGGTCCTCCACGACGCGAAGGGTCCGATCCTCGCGCTCGACGCGTGGGGCATGCCGCTGGCCGGCCTCACCCGCGACACCGCGCTCTCGGCGTACCTCGCCCGGCCCGACCAGCGCTCCTACGACCTCGCCGACCTCACCGTCCGCTACCTCAAGCGCGAGCTGCGCACCGGCGGCGCCGACGACGGCCAGCTGAGCCTCGACGGCATCACCGACGAGACGGCCGGGGAGGTCGAGATGCTGCACGCCCGTGCCGTGCTCGACCTCGCCGCCGCGCTCGACGAGGAGCTGGCCGACCGCGGCGGCACCCGGCTGCTCGAGGACATCGAGCTGCCGCTCGTCGACCTGCTGGCGACCATGGAGCGCACCGGCATCGCGGTGGACATCGAGCACCTGGAGGAGCTCGAGCGGCACTTCGCCGGCGAGGTGAAGCTCGCGGCCGAGGACGCCTTCGCGGTCATCGGCAAGGAGATCAACCTCGGGTCGCCCAAGCAGCTGCAGGTCGTGCTCTTCGACGAGCTCGACATGCCCAAGACCAAGCGGACCAAGACCGGCTACACCACCGACGCGGACGCCCTGCAGGCGCTGTACGTCAAGACCGAGCACCCGTTCCTGCTGCACCTGCTGCGGCACCGCGACGTCGCCCGGCTCCGCCAGACGATCGAGGGGCTGCTCAAGACGGTGGCCCCGGACGGCCGCATCCACACGACGTTCAACCAGACCATCGCCGCGACCGGCCGGCTCTCGAGCACCGACCCGAACCTGCAGAACATCCCGATCCGCACCGAGGAGGGCCGCCGGATCCGCGAGGCGTTCGTCGTCGGCCCGGGCCACGAGTCGCTGATGACGGCCGACTACAGCCAGGTCGAGATGCGGATCATGGCGCACCTCTCCGAGGACGCCCTGCTCATCGACGCCTTCCGCTCCGGCCACGACTTCCACTCCGTGACCGCCGCCCGGGTCTTCGACGTGCCCGCCGAGGAGGTGGGGCCTGAGCAGCGCGCGAAGATCAAGGCGATGAACTACGGCCTGGCCTACGGGCTCTCGGCGTACGGCCTGAGCCAGCAGCTGACCATCGAGCCCGCCGAGGCCCGGGTGCTGATGGACGAGTACTTCGAGACCTTCGGCGGGATCCGCGACTACCTCGGCGGGGTGGTCGACGAGGCCCGGCGCACCGGTTACACCGAGACGATCTACGGCCGTCGGCGCTACCTGCCCGACCTGACCAGTGACAACCGCCAGCGGCGGGAGATGGCCGAGCGGATGGCGCTGAACGCCCCCATCCAGGGCTCTGCTGCGGACCTTATCAAGATCGCGATGCTGAACGTCGACCGCGCCGTCCGCGAGGCCGGGCTGCGCTCGCGGATGCTGTTGCAGGTCCACGACGAGCTCGTCCTCGAGGTCGCCGAGGGGGAGCGCGAGGCGCTGGAGGAGCTGGTGCGTCGCGAGATGGCCGGCGCCGCCGAGCTCGCGGTGCCGCTCGACGTGTCGGTGGGCACCGGCCGCAGCTGGCACGAGGCCGCGCACTGACCCGGGGCCCCGGTCCGGCCCGGGACCGGCCACCCATCCGCCTGCGCGCCGGCACCGAAGCACCTGAGGTGTCCACGCACCGGGAGATCCGCGGGGGAGATCCCGACGGGGACGCCGGAGCGCGGCCCGCCTCGTCCACCCCGTGCCCGAGGCGGGCCGCCCCGGCCCGGCGGGACCGCCGGCCGCACCGACCCCGATGACCACGCCAGGAGGCGATCGACGATGAGCAGCGCCGAGGCGGCGTCCGACCTGCACGCGGTGATCGGGGACGCGCCGGCGGCCGTGCTGGTCGTCGACCTGGCCCGGGGTGCCGTCGTGCACGCCAACGACGTGGCCCAGCAGCTCGCCCCGGCGCTGCGGCTGCCGGTCGCCCTGGACCGGTGGTCCGACGCGGCGCGGCTCCGCGACCCGGCGGGGACCGAGCTGTCGGACTCCGAGCACCCGCTCACCCGGCTGCTGCGCTCCGAGCCGGTGCCCGGGCAGCGCGTGTCCGCCGAGCGGCGCAGCGAGCTGGGTGCGTCCCGCGAGCCGCTGTGGGTGGTGGGCCTGCCCATGACCGGCGCGCCGATGCTGGACGACCACGCGCTCGTGGTGTTCCTCCCGGTGCGCGAGCGGCACGCGACCGCTGCGGTCGAGGCGTTCGCCGACCAGGACGCCCGCGTGCGCGACCGGGCGGTGCTGGCCACGGGGCTGTCCTTCACGGTGGCCGACGCCTCCGACCCCGACCTGCCACTGATCTGGGTCAACCCCGCCTTCACCGCGACGTCTGGTTACGAGTTCGGGGAGGCGGTCGGCCGCAACTGCCGCTTCCTCCAGGGGCCCGACACCGACCGCGCGGAGGTCCGCCGGGTCCGGACCGCCCTGGAGGCGGGGGAGGCGGTCACCGCGACCCTCCTCAACTACCGCAAGGACGGGCTGGCCTTCTGGAACCAGGTGACGATGTCGCCGATCCTCGGCGACTCCGGCACCGTCACCCACTTCGTCGGCGTGCAGAGCGACGTCAGCGGTCGGATCGAGTCCGACCGGCAGCGGGACGCGGCCCTGGCGGCCGAGCAGCGCGCGCGGACGCGGGCCGAGGAGAGCCAGGCCCGCCTCCGGCTGCTGGCCGGGGCCAGCGAGTCGCTCAGCGGCGAGCTCGACATCGACGAGGCGCGGACGCGGCTGCTGCAGCTGCTCGTGCCGGCGCTCGCCGACATGGCGGTGTTCGTCCACGTCGACGAGAACGGCGCGGTGACCGACCACCGAGCGGTCCACCGCGACCCCGACCGGTCGGAGGCGCTGGGCCGGGTCGCCGCCCGCGTGCCCGACGTCGTACCGCCCCAGGGCCTCGTGGTCGCGCTCCTCGACGGCCGGCCCTACCGGCAGCTGGACGCCTTCCCGCCGGAGGTCGCCGGCGACCTCGACGTCGGGTCCGCCCTCGCCGTCGCCCTCCCGGGCCGGCTCGGCGTGCGGGACCTCGTGCTGCTGGGCCGCACCGCCGACCGCTCGCCGTTCACCGCGGACGACGCGGACGTCGCGGTCGACCTCGGCCGCCGAGCGGGCCTGATCCTGGACAACCTGCGGCTCTACGCCGCGCAGCGGCTGATCGCCCAGACGCTGCAGCGCAGCCTGCTCCCGCAGCTGCCCGAGCTGACCGGTGTGGGCATCGAGGCGCGGTACCTGCCCGGCGCCGACGGGGCGGAGGTCGGTGGCGACTTCTACGAGGTCGTGGAGCTGCCGGCCGGCGACCCGACCGGCGACGCGGCGCCGGACGGCCGCACCCCCTTCGGGCTCGCGGTCGGCGACGTGGCCGGGCACGACGTGTACGCCGCCGCCGCGATGGGCCAGCTCAAGGGGGTCCTGCGGGCGACCGCGACCTCGCAGCGCCTGATGCCGGCGGCGGTCCTGGAGCACGTCGACGAGCTGCTGCCCGCCCTCAACGTGACCTCTCCGCTGGCGACGATGCTCTTCGCGCACTTCGAGCCGCTCGCGGGCGGCTCGTGGCAGCTGACCGTCTCCAGCGCCGGGCACCCGCCCCTGGTCGTGCGCCACCCCGACGGCCGCGCCGAGCTCCTGGACCCCGACCGGGCGCGCGGACCCATCCTCGGCTTCGACATCGTCACCCGCGGCGAGGTCAGCGTGGTGCTGGAGCCAGGGACGACGGTGGTGGCCTACACCGACGGCCTGGTCGAGCGGCGCGGGGAGCCGCTGGACGTCGGCTTCGAGCGGCTGCGCGTGGCGGTCGCCGCCGGACCAGGCGTGCGGACCGACCAGGTCATCGAGGCGCTCGCCGACCCCCGTGAGGACGTCGGGGGCAGCGACGACGTCGTGCTGGTGGCGGTCCACCTGCTCGGCTGAGCCGCTGACCGCGGGACACGGGAGGGCCCGGCGGCGTCAGATGGGGTGAGGACCCATCGAGGAGGACCATGCCCGACGCCAGCAGGGCCGCCCGCGAGGCGGAGTTCACCGCCTTCGCGCGCTCCTGCATGCCCCAGCTGCACCGGACGGCGTGGCTGCTCTGCGGTGACCGGCACCGGGCCGAGGACCTGGTGCAGGAGACGCTCACCAAGGTCTACGCCCGGTGGGGCGGCGCCATCGCCAGCCCGGCGGCGTACGCCCAGACGACGCTGACCCGCACCTGGATCAGCCAGCAGCGGCGGCGCAGCACGCACGAGCGCCCGGTGGCGGCGGTCCCCGAGGCGCAGGCCACCCGCGCCGCCCGCCCTGCCGGCACCGACGGGGACCTGCGGCTGACGCTGCTCGCCGCGCTCGACCGGCTCGAGCCGCTCGACCGCGCGGTGGTCGTCCTGCGCTACCTCGACGACGCCTCCACCGAGGAGGTCGCGCGGCTGCTGGGCCTCACCGGCGGCGCCGTCCGCAAGCGGCTGATGCGGGCACTGCGCCGGCTGCGCGAGCACCTCGACCTGCCGTTCACCGACCTGATCGCCGAAGGGACCCCCTGATGCCCGAGACCGAGCTGACCGACCTGCTGCGCCGCGAGGCCGACGAGCACCCGCTCGACCGCGGCTCGAGCGAGCGGATCCTGCGCGACGCCCTCGCCGCGGGCGCCCGGCGACGACGTGGTCGCCGGCTGGCCGTCGGCGCCTGCGCCGCCGCGGCGGCCACCGCGGTGGCCGGGTCCGGGCTGGCCCTGGGTGACCGCGACGGCGGTACGACGGCGCGCGACCCGGCCGCGAGCACCGGCACCGGACCGGTGGAGACCGTCGGCCCGGGGCCGGCCGACCCCGAGCCGACGTACGCCGAGGGGTCGGCGACCGAGGTGCCCGGTGGGCCGGTGGTCGCCACGGACCGCCGGATCGCCGACGAGCGCGTGCTGGCGGCGGTCGCCCGGGACCTGCTGCCGCCGGACGGGGTCGTCGCCGACCTGCGTGTCGAGCAGACGGCGACGTCGATCGTCTCCCACCGCGCCGACCGCACCCGGGAGGGGCGCCTCGTCTCCTTCACCCTCGACGGTGCCGGGGCGTCGGTGACGCTGCAGCGCTGGGACGGCTACGCGGCCGTGGGCGTCGCCTCCCTGCCGGGGCCGGGGGAGGAGGAGCCCGAGAGGAAGGCGGCCACCACCGCGCGCGAGGCCTGTGCCGGTGCCTACCGCTCGTTCCCGCCGATCGAGTGCACGCCGACCGACGGCGGGTGGTACTCCCAGATGCGCCCGAGCCAGGGCGCGGCGATGCCGGACACCTACCAGGAGCTGCTCGTCGCGCTCTACACCGACGACGGCTACGTCGTGGTCGTCGACTCCTACAACACCTCCGCCGAGAAGAGTGGCGAGCTGGTGGCCGACCAGCCCGTGCTCGACCCCCAGCAGTCGCTGGCGATCGCCGGCAGCCCGCGGTGGTTCGTGACCGGGCAGGGCCGGCGCTAGGCCGGCGCTAGGCCGTGGCGTCGGCCGGCTCGCGGTCGGCGGCCGCGGGCCGGCCGACCAGGGCGACGGTGACCAGGACGACGAACAGCGCGGCGTCGAGCGCCAGGACGAGCGCGACCAGGCCGTCGACGGAGTGCACGAAGGGCGCGCTGCACAGCAGGGCGACCAGCGTCGCCCAGATGGCGAGGATCGCCCGCCACTGCTGGCGCGCCAGCGCGGAGTAGAGCAGCAGCTGGATCATCGAGAGCAGGGTGCCGACCAGCGCGAAGAGCCAGAGCAGGTCCTTGACCTCCTCGAAGTCCGAGCCTCCGACGAAGACCAGGGCGAGGTCCGGCAGCAGCAGGGTGCCGCCCATCCCGCACAGGCCCAGCGCGAGCGCCACGAGCAGCGCCTTGACCAGCGTGCTGCTGTCGGCGCCGCGGGTGGCCATCGAGGGAAAGGCGATGACGGAGACGAACTGCGGCAGGAACAGGATCGCCTTGACCAGGATCAGCCCGCCGGCGTAGAGCCCGGCGGTGTGGTCGTCGAGCACCGCGCGGGCGAGCAGGATGTCGGCGTTGGAGAGGGCGAAGAACGCGAGCAGCGCCTGGCTGCTGCCGGCGACCTCGCGGATCAGCTCGACCGCCGACACGTCGGAGGACCCCGCGTCGGTGCGCGGCCGCCGCAGCGCGACGTACCCGATGAGCACGGGCAGCCAGGCGCCGATCGCCACGCCGAGGACGGCGGCGAACTCGGTGCGCCACACCAGCAGGAAGCCGACGCCGGCCGCGACGCGACCCACGCCCTGGGCGAGGTAGACGAGCGCGAGCGGCGCCCACCGGCGCTCGCCCTGGAGCACGCCGGCCTGGCCGCCCATGATCGTGAGCGGAGCCGCGGTGATCGCGACCAGCGCGGCGGTCGGCAGGCTGCCCAGCCGAAGCACGGCGTCGAGCACGGGCGCCAGCGCCAGCAGCGCCAGGGACAGCACGAGCGCGCTGCGGTAGCTGACCTTGAGCACCACGCGCTCGACCGCGACCACCGACTCCGGCTGAGCCGAGATCCGGCGCGCCCCGGTGGCCTGCAGGCCCAGGGACAGCACGTTCACGACGAGCAGGACGCCCATGATCGCGGAGAAGGCGCCGAAGTCGCTGGGGCCGACCAGGTGGGCGACGAGCACGGTGTAGCCGTACGTCGCGACGTTCATGACGGCCATCGCGACCGCGATCGCCGCGCCGCTCCTCAGCAGCGCGCGGAAGCCCCCGGCGGTCTCGGACACGCGGGGAAGCCTAAGGGGAGCGGCGCCGCGCCCGACGGCGGATGGTTGGATCACCGCGTGTCCGACTGGCGAGGGTGGGTGCCGCGCGCGTGGTCGCTCGCGCTGGCGCTGCTCCTCCTCGGGCCCGAGCTCGCGCCGGGCTACGTCCTGTCCTACGACATGGTGTGGGTGCCGGACCTCGCGGTGCGCCCCGACGTGTGGGGCGTCGGCTCGGGCCTCCCTCGGGCGGTGCCCTCGGACGCCGTGGTCGCGCTGCTCGACGAGGTCGTCCCCGGCGCGTGGCTGCAGGAGCTCGTCCTGCTCGGCGCGCTGGTCGCCGGCGGGCTGGGCGTGCGCCGGCTGCTGCCGGGGGTGCCGCTGCCCGCCCAGCTGGTGGCGATGACGGTCTACCAGTGGAACCCCTACGTCGCCGAGCGGCTGCTCATCGGGCACTGGCCGGTGCTGGTGGGGTACGGCGTGCTGCCGTGGGTCCTGGTCGCGGGCCGCCGGTGGCGCGAGACCGGCGTGGTGCCCGCGTCGCTGCTGGTGCTCGCGCCGCTGGGCTGCCTCAGCGCCAGTGCCGGCCTGGCCACGGCGGTCGCGCTGGTCGCGGTCGCGGTCGGCGGGCGACGTACGGCGCCGGTGGTGCTGCTCGCGCTCGTCGCGAACCTCCCGTGGCTGGTGACCGGCGCGCTGCACGCCGCCGACGCCCGCACCGACGGCACGGGGGCCGACGTCTTCGCCCTCGGGCCGGACGGCGTGCTGCCGCCCCCGCTGGCCGCCCTGGCCCTCGGGGGTACCTGGAACGCCGAGGTGGTGCTGCCGTCCCGGGACGGCGCCCTGGCCTGGCTCGGCCTGCTCCTGCTCGTCGCGCTCGCGGCCGCGGGGGCGCGGGGCTGGCTGGCCCGCACCGAGCGCCGCGACGCCGTCGCGCTGCTGGTGTGCTGGACGGTCGGGCTGGTGCTCGCGCTGGCGACGTGGGTGGTCCCCGGGGTCGTCGCCTGGCTCGCCGAGCACGTGCCCGGGGCCGGCCTGGTGCGCGACGGGTCGCGGCTCCTCGTGCTGTGCGCCCCGCTCGTGGCCGTGCTGGCCGGCTCCGGCGCGGCGGCCCTGCTGCGCCGGGTCCCGGACCCCACCCCGCGGCTGGTGCTGGCCGGCGCGCTCGCGGTGCTGCCGGTCACCCTCCTGCCCGACGCCGCGCTGGGCCTGTCCGGGCGGCTGGAGCCGACCACCTACCCCGCGTCGTACGCCGCGGCGCGCGACGCCGTGGACGCCGCCGGGCCCGGGGACGTGCTCGCGCTGCCGCTGTCGAGCTACCGGCAGCCGTCGTGGAACCACGACCGGAAGGTGCTCGACCCGCTCGGGCGGCACCTGACCAGGGACGTGGTCGCCAGCGACGAGCTGGTCGTCTCGGACCGCACGGTCGCGGGGGAGGACCCGCGCGTGCGCCGGGCCGCCGCCGCGCTGGCGGCCGCGTCGCCGGGCGAGCGGGCGGAGCGGCTCGCCGCGATGGGGGTGGGCTTCGTGGTGGTCGACCGGCTCGCGCCGGGCGAGGCGCCGGACGTCGCCGGCCGGGTGCTGCTGGACAGCGAGGAGCTGCTCGTCGTCGCCCTCGCCGACGTGGTCGAGCGGTCGGTGCCGACCTCGTGGGTGGTCGCCGCCGGGGCCGCGTGGGGCCTCTGGGGGGCCTGCGCCGTGCTCGCGGGGGGCCTCGCCCTGCACCGCCGGGCACTGCGCACCCGGCGCGACCGGACCGCGACGTGACCGATGTCTCGGAAATGCGGCGCTCGCGAGCCGGCGCTGTTACGGTTCGGGCCGGACCTAGGGAGGGGTTTTCATCGTGGGAAGCATCCTGAGCACCATCGGCAGCCTGGCCATCGGCGGCATCGTCGCCTCGGCCACCATCGTCGGTGTCGTGTCGTCGCAGACCAGCCCCAGCGGCGAGTCGCCGGCGAACGTCAACCAGCCGGTCATCCAGTACGGCTCCGAGGGCTGAGCCCCCGGCGGCGCGTCACCCGCGCCGCCACCCCCGGCGTCTCGCCGGGAGGACCTCCTCCGGGACCTCCGGGTCCTGCGTGTCGACCAGCGTCCCGCTGAGCGCCGCCTGCACGACCAGCGCGAACGACTGCTGGGCGTGCTGCCAGGTGTAGGCCTGGCTCATCTCCCGCGCGCCCTTCCCCAGCCGCTCGCGCTCCGCGGCGTCCCGCAGCAGCAGGCCGATGGCGGCCGTCAGCTCCTCGGGGGTCTCGACCAGCAGGCCCGACCGGTGGTCCGCGATCGACTCCTGCGTGCCGCCGGCCGAGCGGTAGGCCACCGCGGGCGTGCGGTGCATGCCGGCCTCGCCGATCACCAGGCCCCAGCCCTCCTTGAGCGAGGGCAGCGCGAGGACCCACGCCCGCTCGTAGACCTCGTGCTTGCGCTCCTCGTCGACGTGGCCCTCGAACACCACCGCCTCGCCGGCGCCGCGGCTCGCGGCGTACTCGCGGAGCTCGGCCTCCCACCAGCCGTCGCCGACGACGTGGAGCCGCAGGTCCGGGTGCTCGGCGCGCAGTGCCAGGACCGCGTCGATCGCGTGCTCGACCTGCTTGTGGGGCACGAGGCGTCCGACCACCGCCACCACGGGGGTCGGTGCCTTGCCGGGGTCGACCGGCACGACGGGATCGGTGCCGTTGTGCACGACGGCCACCCGCGGACCCCGCACCCCGAGCCGGCGCAGCTCGGCCCGGGTGGCCCGGGAGACCGCGACGTACTGGCAGCGGCGGTAGAGCCACGGCGCGAGGCTGCGCTCGATCCACCACCCGACGCGTGCGGTCAGCCCGCTGTAGACGACCGGCCACTGCTCGCGGTGCACGTGGTGGACGAGCACGACGACCGGCTTGCGGGTGACCAGGCGGCTGAAGAACGGCAGCCCGTTCTGGACGTCGACGACGAGGTCGACCTCGCCGGAGCCGCCCCGGGCGAGCTCGCCGCCGGCCAGCGCGCGCATGCCGGCGGGGTAGACCGAGAGCTTCGAGCCACGCCGGACGAAGCGGATGCCGTCGACGACCTCCTCCGGCGGCGCGGCGGCGTGCGCCGCGCAGAAGATGGTCACCCGGGCGCCGCGGGCGACCAGTCCGGCGGCCATCTTCTCCAGGTACCGCTCGGCGCCACCACCCTCGGGGTTGCGGGTGTCGCGCCAGCTGAGGAAGGCGACGTGCTTGCCCCGCAGCGGTTCCAGGGCGCCGTCGGCACCGGTTGTTCGGTCTCCCACCCGCGGGAAGGTACCAGTGGGTAAGGTTCCGGCGTGCCGAGCCAGACCCCGTCCGCGACCCGCCCCCGGCGGCCGTGGCGGGCGACGCTGCGGCGCTCGGTGCGGCTGTTCCGCGAGTTCCGGTACGAGCAGCCCGACCCCGCGCGGTTCTACACCGCGCTGGCCGAGGACTCGGTCGACCAGCTCTCGACGTACGTGCCGCTGGAGGGCTCGGTCCTCCTCGACGTCGGCGGCGGGCCGGGCTACTTCCGCGACGCCTTCCGCGCCGCGGGCGCGACGTACTGGGCCCTCGACGCCGACGTCGGCGAGCTCGCCGGCCTGGGCGGCATCGCCTCCGGCACGGTCGTAGGCAGCGGGATGGAGCTGCCCTTCCGCAGCGACGGCCTGGACGTCTGCTACTCCTCCAACGTCCTCGAGCACGTGCCGGACCCGTGGCGGATGGCCGACGAGATGGTCCGCGTGACCCGGCCCGGCGGCACCGTGTTCATCTCCTACACCCTCTGGTGGGGGCCGTGGGGCGGTCACGAGACCGCGCCGTGGCACTACCTGGGCGGCCGGCGAGCGCGTCGGCGCTACGCCGCGCGGCACGGCCACGAGCCGAAGAACCGGTACGGCGAGTCGCTGTTCGCCGTGACCGCGGGCGCCGGGATGCGCTGGGCGCGCGCGCAGCAGGAGCTCGGCGTCGCCGAGGTCGTCGACCTCACCCCTCGGTACAACCCCCGGTGGTCCCGGTTCCTGCTGCACGTGCCGGTGGCGCGCGAGGTGGTGACGTGGAACCTCGTGATCGTCCTGCGCAAGCGGTGACCGCCACCGAGCCGCTCGCGAGCACGCCGGGGACCTTCCGCTTCCGCCTGCTCGCCTCCTGCGTCCTGCTGGTCGGCCTGGCCTTCGTCCAGGACCCCGGCCTGCTGGCCGCCGACACCAAGCTCGACCTCGCGCTCGCCCCGGCCGACTGGCTCTCGCGCGCGCTCCACCTGTGGGACGCCGAGGGCGCCTTCGGCCAGCTGCAGAACCAGGCCTACGGCTACCTCTGGCCGATGGGGCCGTTCTTCCTGCTCGGCTGGCTCGTCGACCTGCCCGGCTGGGTGGTGCAGCGGCTGTGGCAGGGGCTGGTCATGTCCGTGGCGCTCGTCGGCACCGCCAAGGTCGCCCGCGCGCTCGGCGTCCGCTCGGACCTCGCGTGCCTCGTGGCGGGGTTCGCCTTCGCGCTGTCCCCGCGGCTGCTGACGACGCTCGGCCCGATCTCGATCGAGGCGTGGCCGAGCGCGGTCGCCCCGTGGGTGCTGCTGCCGTTGGTCCGCGGCGCCACGCACGGCTCGCCCCGCCGCGCGGCCGCCCTCTCCGCGCTGGCGGTCGCGATGGTCGGCGGCGTCAACGCCGCGGCGACCTTCGCGGTGCTGCCGCTGGGCATCGTGTGGCTGCTGACCCGCACGCCGGGTCCCCGTCGTCGCTCCCTGATGCTGTGGTGGCCGCTGTTCACCGCACTGGGGACGCTGTGGTGGCTGGTGCCGCTGTTCGTCATGGGCGCCTACAGCCCGCCGTTCCTCGACTTCATCGAGACCACGTCGGTGACGACGTTCCCGACGACCCTCTTCGACGCGCTGCGCGGGACCTCCAACTGGGTGCCGTACGCCGACGCCGGCTCGCGTGCGGGCAACGACCTGGTCCGCACCTCCTGGGTCCTGGTGCTCAGCGGCGTCCTGCTCCTGCTCGGCGCGGCCGGCCTCCTGGACCGCCGCACGCCCCACCGCGCCTTCCTCGGCCTCTCCCTGGTGGTCGGCGCGCTCATGGTGACCGCCGGGCACCGCGGCGCCGTCGAGGGCTGGTTCGCCGAGCCGGTGGCCGACCTGCTCGACGGCGTCCTGGCGCCGCTGCGCAACGTGCACAAGTTCGACCCCGTCCTCCGGCTGCCGCTCGTGCTGGGCCTGGCCTTCGTCGTCGACCGCACGCTCGCCGCACTGCGCGAGCACCGCGACGCCCCCCGCGCCGACCGGGTCAACCGGCGGGTCCTGGTCCTGGCGGCGGTGGTGGCCGTGGTCGGCACCGCCGCCCCGGCGCTCCAGGGCCGCGTCGAGCCGGCCGGCGCCACGCTCGGCGTCCCGGACTACTGGCACGAGGTCGCGGACTACGTCGCCGACGAGTCCGCCGGCGGGACCGCGCTGCTGGTCCCCGGCTCGCCGTTCGGCGAGTACCTGTGGGGCGACACCGCCGACGAGCCGATGCAGTGGCTCGCCGACTCCCGGTGGGCGGTGCGCAACGTCATCCCGCTCACGCCGCCGGCGACCATCCGCATGCTCGACGGCATCGAGCAGCGGCTCGCGGAGGGTGACGGGTCGGCCGGCCTGACCGCTGCGCTGCGGCGCGCTGGCGTCGAGCACCTCGTGGTCCGCAACGACCTGCAGCGCTCCGACGACGTCCCCGACCCGGTGCTGGTGCACCAGGCGATCGACGCCTCGCCCGGCATCGAGCGGGTGGCGGAGTTCGGTCCGGCCATCGGCGGCGACGCCCACCTGCGCGACGACGGCCAGCGGATCCTGGTCAACGGCGGCTGGCAGGCCGAGCGCCCCGCCGTCGAGGTGTACGCCGTGTCCCCGGCCGCCTCGCCCGCCGTCTCCGGTGGCGACCCGACCGTCCTGGCCGCGGGACCGGAGGACCTCCCGGACCTGCTCGACCTCGACGTCCTCGGTGGCGGTCCGACCGTGCTCGCCCCGGACGCGGAGGACCTGTCCACCGGCGACGGCCGCCCGGGGCGGGTCGTGCTCACCGACGGCCTGCGCGAGCGCGAGCGTTCCTTCGCCCGGATCCACGACGGCACGTCCGCGGTGACCACCCCCGGCGACGTCCCGCGCAGCGACCGGCCGGTGCGCGACTACCCCCTCGACGACATGGACCGCTGGACGACCACCGCGCGGCTCGAGGGGGCCCGCGCCGTCTCCGCCTCGTCCTCGCTCTCCGACGCCGACACCTCCGGCGGCAGCGACCGCGGAGCGCTGCCCTACGCCGCGCTCGACGGCGCCCCCGACACCGCCTGGGACTCCGGGTTCCGCGACGGCACCCCGTGGTGGCGGGTGGACCTCGAGGAGCCGCTCGACGTCGAGCAGCTCACCGTCACCGCCGCGGCCGGCCACGGCCGCCAGCGGCTGCGCGTGGTCACCGAGCACGGCGCCTCCGAGCCGGTCGAGCTCAGCGCCGGCGGCACGCGCCGGGTGCTGCTCCCGGCCGGCCAGGACGGCAGCACCGAGGTCGGCTGGGTGCGCGTCGAGGGTGCCGGGGGACCGTCCCAGGGCCAGCTGGCGATCGCCGAGGTCGACGTGCCGGGCCTGACCGTGCGCCGCGTGCTCGACCTGCCGTCGGTGCCCGCCGGGTGGGGCGCGCCGGACGCCGTCGTGCTCCGTGCCGGCCTCGACGGCCGCACCGGCTGCGTCCAGGTCGCCCTCCGCGACCGGTGCGCCGCCGGGCGCGACCGCACCTCGGAGGACGGGCCGGTCGTGCGGCGTTCCTTCGAGCTCCCCGCCGCGCGGGCGTACGACGCGTCGCTGACCGCCCGGCCCCGCGCGGGCGCTGCCCTCGACCGGCTCGTGCTGCGCGACCAGCCCGCCTCGGCCGCTGCGTCCTCCACCGCCCTGGCCGACCCGCGGGCCGGCGCGGTCGCGACGATCGACGGCGACCCCGCCAGCACCTGGCTGGCCGCCCCGGACGACGAGCAGGTCGAGCTGACCCTCTCCTGGCTGGGCCGCCGCCCGGTGCGGGGCATCGACCTCGATGTCGACGCGGACGTGGCCGCCCGGCTGCCCGACAGCGTGCTCCTCTCGTTCACCCGGCAGGGCCGCGTGGTCGCGCTCCGCGAGCTCGAGCTCGGGCGCGCCGGGCGTGCCCGCTTCCCCGCCGTGCGCGCCGACGGGGTGACGATCCAGGTCCTCTCCGCGGAGCGGGCCTCGGACCTGTCCTTCGACGGATCGGGCTCCGACGTCCCGGTGGGCATCGGGGAGGTGGGCCTCGAGGGCGTGCCGTACCTGCCCCTCGGTCTTTCCGACACCGAGGTCCGCCAGCCGTGCGGCACCGGCCCGGAGCTGCGCATCGGCACGCGGCGGACGCGCACCGCCCTGCGCGCCTCGCCCCTGCAGCTGCTGCGCGGGGTGGAGGTCCCGGCCGTGCCCTGCGGTCCGGTCCGCGGGCCGCTCCTGCTCTCGGCGGGCGCGGTCGACGTCGCGGCGGCCCGCGGCGACGCGTCCCAGGCGGCCTCGGTGGTGCTCACCGCCGTCGACGACCCCGGCCCCGCCCCGGCGCCCACGTCGGCGGTCGAGGACCTCTCCGGGCCGGTCGAGCGGGTGCTCGAGCCCGCACCCGGCGACACGCTCGTCGCGCTCCGGGAGAACGCCAACGCCGGCTGGACGGCCACCCAGGACGGCGCGGCCCTGGACCCGGTCGTCGTCGACGGCTGGCAGCAGGGGTTCCGGCTGGCCGGGGACGGCCCGGTCTCCGTGCGGTTCGCTCCGGACACCACCTACCGCGCCGGCCTCCTCGGCGGCGCCCTGGCACTCCTCGGCCTGGTGGCGGTCGTCGGGCTGACCCGGCGCCGCTGGGCCGGCCCGGTGCCGGAGCCGCTGGCCGACCGCCGCGTGGCTCGTCCGGTCGCGGTCGTGCTGGGCCTGCTCGGCGCCGGGCTGGTCGCCGGGACCGGCGGCCTGGTCGTCGGTGCGCTGACGGTCGCGGCGGTGCTGGTGCTCGATCGCCGGGCACCTGAGGTGTCCCCGTGGGCCCTCGCCACACCGCTGCTCGTCGCGGCCGCGGCGTACGCCCTGACGCCCTGGGGCAGCAGCTCGGGGTGGGCCGGCGAGGACGCCTGGGTGGGCTACCTGTCGGTGGTGACGCTGGTCGCTGCGGTGTCGACCGTCGGCTCGGGCCGCGTGCGCGGGACCAGGCGCTTCAGGCGCATCGCCGGGACCTCCAGCAGCCGGTAGCCGAGCTCGGCTGCGACCAGGCTGCCGGCCAGGACGAGCAGCCACAGGGGCAGTCCGGGCGCGGTGAAGATCCGCCAGCCCGTCACCCACATCACCAGGTGCAGCACCGGCAGGTGCAGGGCGAAGAGGCTGTACGACGTGAGCCCGAGCCGGCGCGCGACCGGGTGGCCGAAGGTGCGGCCGAAGCCGCTGCGCTCGTCGGCCACGACGCCGGGCAGCACGAGCAGGACCCCGATGGCGGTGTAGAGCAGGTTCTTGGTCAGGGACTCCGCCGTCGTGGGCGCCACCAGCAGCGTCGGCCCGGCCAGCGGGGTGGCGGAGACCAGGAGCAGCCCGCCGGCGAGCGCCCAGCAGGCGCCCGCCTGCCGTCCTGGCGCCAGCAGCCGGCGTGCGGTCGCGCCGCCGCGCGTGGCCAGGACGTGCACGAGCGCGAGGCCGATCCCGGCGGCGAACCAGGTGAGGTAGCCCGGCAGCCACTGCCCGGTCGCGCCGTCGACCCGGTCGCCCACCCGGTCGCCCCCGTCCAGGTGCCACCAGACCGTCACGGCCGCCATGAGCACCAGCAGCGCCACGACCCGGGCGGGGGAGAGCCGGCCGGAGGCTCCGCGGCCGGTGGCGACCAGCATCAGCAGGGGGAGCAGCAGGTAGAAGCACACCTCGACCGCCAGGCTCCACATGTGCGTGAGGCCGGCCGGCGGGAGCGGGTCGACGAAGGTGTTGGCGAGGAACAGCGTGCTGACCCAGTCACCGACCCCCAGGCCGTCGTTCTCGCGCAGGAGCGCCAGCGCGAGCACGGCGGTCACGACGTAGACCGGGGCGATCCGCAGCAGCCGTCGCCAGAGGTAGGAGCGGGTCGAGGGGCGGGGGAGGCCGGTGGCCGCGCGCGCGAGGTAGGGCCGGGAGAGCAGGAAGCCGGAAAGCACGAAGAAGACCGCCACCCCCGCGTCGAGCCGGGAGAGGAGGGTGCCCCAGAAGCCGTGCTGGCCGTAGTCGCCGGACCAGAACGCGACGTGCGTGGTGAGCACCGCGAGGGCGCCGACCGCCCGGAGGGCGTCCAGCGCGGGGAAGCGCGGCGCGACGTGGGTGTCCAGCTCGACGGGTGCCGCCGCGACGGTGGTCATTCGTCCTCCTCCGGCTCGAGGTCGCCGACCGCGAGCTCGTCCACGCACAGCGTGACACCCGGGTCGAGGCCGTCCAGCGTGATCTCCTCGAACTGGTCGTCGGCCTCGACGCGGACGTAGACCGTGCCCAGCCCGCGCACGAGGTCGGCGGTGGTGGAGCCGCCGCCGGCCCCGACCCGCAGACCGGTGTCGGCCGAGGCGAGGTAGTCGATCCGCACCCACCACGGGACACCGATCGCCGGTCCCTCGAGCACGACGTCGGTACCCGCCCCGCGGACCCGCCAGCCGCAGCCGGCGACCGGTCCGGGCTCCGCCTCGACGACCTCGTCCAGGTCGGCCGGGACGACCTCCCCGTCGGTCTGCACGAGGTGCAGCCGCTCGCTGGCGTCGGGGAAGCGGGCCGCCGGGGTCAGCATGGGCAGGAGCACGTCGAGCTGGTTGTACGGCGGGCCGAAGGCGCCGCTCACGTCGGACGCGAGCGAGTCGTTGGCCAGGTCGATGGAGCCGACGTCCGCCAGCTCCCGCACCGCCCCGCCGAGCATGGCCTTGCCGGGGTGCTGGTCGTGCCAGACCCGGGCGTAGGCCACCGAGCTCGCCACGCCGGAGCCGGCGACCAGCACGGTGGCGGCCGCCACCAGGCGCGGCCCGGGGACCCGTGCCAGCAGCGGCTCCGCCCGGGTCCGGCTCGGCTGCTCGGCGCCGACCAGCCCCATCGTCGCCAGCCCCAGGCACAGCACCGTCGCGCAGGCGGCGTCGGTCAGGTAGCGGTACTCGGTGCCGCTGACCGACCCGACGACCTGGGCGCGGGTGGTCAGCAGCAGGACGTAGTCGGTGCCGAGGTACAGCGCGAGCAGCGCCCAGGCGCGCAGCGTGCGCTCCCGGCGCAGCGCGATGCCGACCACGAGCAGCGCGATCGCGGTCCACGCCAGGTGGACCGCCCAGTCCGGCGGCGTCGCGCGGGCCACGGGGGCGATGTCGGTGCTCCAGTGCCAGGGCCCGCCGAGGACGCCGGTGGTGAAGGAGTCGCCGAGCATCCGGTCCGCGAGGCCGCCGGGGTCCTGGGGCCGCTCGCCCGAGGAGATCTGCGGCACCTCGACGACGTAGTAGACGAGGAAGGCGACACCGCCCGCGAGGCCGACGAGGACCGCCGGCCAGTAGGCGCGCACGACGGCGACCAGCCGACGCACGGGGCCGCCGGAGGCGAACCAGGCGAGGGCGATGAAGGCCAGCACCGGGAAGACCAGCAGCGTCTTGACGTAGCAGCACAGGCCGAGACCGAGGACCACGAGGGTCAGCGCCAGCCAGCGCAGGCGACGCGAGCGCAGGTAGTTCACCCAGGTGGCGACGGCGGCGAAGAACACCGCCTGCATCGGCACCTGGTTGAGCGCCGCCGCCCACCACATCATCGCCGGCATCGTCATCGAGGTGGTGAGGTAGAGCGCGAGCGGCACGAGGGTCCCGGCGCGCCGGCCGAAGAGGGTGAGCAGCATCCACAGGCAGCAGGCGCTGGCGACCGCCTGCATCGCGATGCTGGTGGTCGCCAGCACCGGCCAGCTCAGCTGGTCGGTGGTCGAGGCGAGCCAGGCGAGGAAGCGGCCCCAGGGCATGAACTGCGCGGCGTACGGCTCGACGAGCTGGCCGGCGGAGAGGCCGCCCTCGGCGTGCGCCTCGTCGACCAGCTGGTAGTCGTCGCCGTAGAAGAACCCGCCGGAGAGCGCCCAGGTCCGGAACCCGACGTGCGCGAGGACCATCGCCACCGCGGCGCCGAGGACGGCCCGGCCGGTGTCGACGGGCGGTCGCCGGGTGGTCGTCGCTGGCCTGGTCAGCCGCCTCATCGCTCCACGCACGCGGCGCAGTCTGCCCGGCCGCACCCGGTTCGGAGGAAGTACGGACGGCATTTGGCCGAATTGGTGCACGAACGCTGTGACGCAGGTTACGTTCAGCGCCAGAAGACTTCCTGGGGAGGGAATGCGGTGCGAAAGATCATCGGACGGGTGCTCATCGCCGTCGGCGGCTTCCTGGTCGTGGCCGGAGTGCTGACGACCTTGTGGGCGCCGGGCGTGGTGAAGAAGACGCCGGTCGACGTCGACCAGACGACGCGGCTG
Organism: Nocardioides sp. Arc9.136; assembly: GCF_030506255.1. Taxonomy (NCBI): domain Bacteria; kingdom Bacillati; phylum Actinomycetota; class Actinomycetes; order Propionibacteriales; family Nocardioidaceae; genus Nocardioides; species Nocardioides sp. Arc9.136. Next base: position 1,753,454 of record NZ_CP113431.1, read on the forward strand.
GACGGGACGGCGACCAAGCTGGGCGAGACGTTCCCGGTGAACGTCACCAGCATCACCAAGGCCGACAGCGAGGCCTCCACCGACCGGACGACGGTCTGGGTCAACACCTCCTGCGTGGTGAGCAACGCCGACGGCGACGCTCCCGACTGCGTCGACGGCGAGGACCCGCGGCTGGTCTCGGCCACGGTCGGCACCTTCGCGACCGACCGCGTGACCGCGCTCGCCCGCGACCACGAGAACCTGCCGGAGGGCTCCACGCCGTACGAGGGGATCGTCAACAAGTTCCCCTTCGACACCGAGAAGAAGGACTACCCCTACTGGGACGGCACGCTCGGGCGCACCGTGGACATGGAGTACGTCGAGGCGACCGAGATGGACGGCCTGCCCGTCTACCACTTCTCCTCCGCCGTCGCCGACGAGGAGATCGAGATCGCCGAGGGCACGTCGGGTACCTACAGCCAGGCCGTCGACATCTACGTCGAGCCCAAGACCGGAGCGGTGGTCAACCAGGAGCAGTCCCAGCAGCGCTACCTGGCCGACGGCACCCAGGTCCTCGACCTGAACGTCGCCTTCACCGACGACCAGCTCGCCACCAGCGTCAGCGAGGCCAAGGACAACGCCGCGAACCTCGACCTGATCACCAGCACCATCCCGCGCATCGGCTTCATCGGCGGCGCCGTCGCCCTGCTGCTCGGCGCGCTGCTGCTGCTCGTCGGTCGCCCGCGCCGGGCGACCAAGGCGCACGTCGCGCCGCAGCCCGCCTGAGGCCAGCGCCTCGAGGCGGTCGCACCGCCCGCAGCACCAGCCCCTCGCTCACCCCCGGGTCGCGCCGAACACGGCAGTCCCGGGGGTGAGTCGTCCCCGGACCTGCGACCAGCCGCCCCAGACCCGGTCATGGCCCTCGGGCCACTCCGGCTCGAGCAGGTCGGTGATGACGAACCCCGCGCCGGACAGCACCGCGACCCAGTCGCCGAGCGTGCGGTGGTGCTCGACGTAGGAGACCTCCCCGGAGGCGTCGTCGACCTCGACGTACGGCGTGCGGTCCCAGTAGGACTGGCTCGCCACCAGGCCGGCCTCGCTCGGGTCGTCGGCGAACATCCACCGCGTCGGGTGGGTGATGGAGAAGGCGTACCTGCCTCCGGGCCCCAGCACCCGGGCCGTCTCGGCCACCGCCACCTCGAGGTCGCTGACGAACTGCAGCGCACCGAAGGAGGAGAAGACGACGTCGAACGACGCGTCGCGGAACGGCAGCGCCGTGGCGGTGGCGCGGACGGAGGGCACGACGACGCCGGTCTCCTCGTCGATGCGGCGCGAGTGCTGCAGCTGCCGCAGGGAGAGGTCCAGGCCGACCGCCCGACCACCCCGGGCCCGGACCCAGCGCGAGCACTGGCCGGCGCCGGAGCCCACCTCGAGCACGTCGCGGTCCGCGACGTCGCCGAGGACGCCGGCCTCGGCCTCGGTGAAGCCCTCCGGTCCCCACACGAACCCGACGTCGCCGAGGAACTCCCCGTGGGTGGCCTGGTACTCGTCGGCGTAGCGGTCCCAGTCGGGGCCGTTGGCACGCCTGGACTCGGCCTCGTCGACCGCGCGGCGCTCCACGCGCACGGGCGGCATCGGCGGGTGGTGGCGGGAGTCGGGTGCGTCCGGCGACCCGCTCACGACGGCCCCGCGCCGAGCGCGCGGCGCCGGTTCAGCGGGAACCGGCCGGCCAGCTCGCCGAGCGGGCCGACGGCTCGCCCGAGGGAGTCGGCGGAGTCGGCCAGGGAGGGGATCAGCGAGGCCAGCTCCTGCAGCCGCGGCTGGATCGACTCCAGGGTCTCCCCGAGCGCCACGAGCTGGTCGAGCGTGCCGCCGTCGGCGACGAGCTTCTCCACGAACCCGTCCTCGGTGAGCACCCGGTCGGCCAGCCCGCCGGGGGCGAGGACCCGGTCCAGGACCCCGCCCTCGGAGGTGAGGCGGTCCAGGGCGCCGCCGGCGGCGACCAGCCGGTCGAGCACGCCGTCCTGCGCCGCGAGCTGGTCGAGCACGCCGCCGTCGGCGAGCAGCCGCTCCAGGGCGCCGCCGTCGGCGAGCAGGCGGACCGCCGGCCCGTCCTCGGCGAGCAGCCGGTCCAGGACGCCGTCGGCCTGCAGCACCCGGCCCAGCGGGCGGTCCGGCGCCAGCAGGTCGGCCAGCGCGCCGGCCAGGCGCAGCGGCCCGTCCTCGTCGGCGACCAGGCGGGTGAGCTGCTCGGCGTACCCGTGCTCGCCGATGACCCGCATCAGCAGGTCGGCGTACCCGCCCGGGCGACGGACCGGGCCGTCGGCCGAGGCGAGACGACCGAGCTGGAGGGTGGTCTGCGTGGCTGCGGCGGCCAGCCGGACCGGGAGGGTCGCGGCGCCGACGAGGGTGGGCAGGAGGGGCATGCACCGACCGTAGCGCCGCGCGGCGGGCACCCGGGACGGCGACGCGGGCGCGGACCCCGTGGTCCGCGCCCGCCCCCGCCCCGCCATGGTGCGGTCGGTGCCCGTCAGCCGCTCGTGCGACCGGTCTGCCGGGGGTTGCTCGGCCAGGAGCCCTGGTCGAGCGGGTCGCTGCCCGCGCGGACCTCCTTGCCGTCGTTCTGGCCGCCGTCGTCGGTGTCGCGGTCGCACGGGTTCGTCCGGTACCGCTTCACCTCCGCGCCGTCCTTGAGGCCGTCGCGGTCGCTGTCGGCCCGCTTCGGGTTGGTCGGGCACCGGTCGTAGCGACGGTTGGCCGACCCCGTGACCTCCTGCTTGTCGGTCAGCCCGTCCCGGTCGGTGTCCTTCCGGCGCGGGTCGGTCCGGTGCTTCTTGACCTCCGCGCCGTCCTTGAGGCCGTCACGGTCGGTGTCCTTCCGGCGCGGGTCGGTCCGGGTCTGCTTGACCTCGCGGCCGTCGTTCAGCCCGTCGTCGTCGGTGTCCTTGTCCCGCGGGTCGGTCCGGGTCTGCTCGACCTCCCGGCCGTCGGTCAGGCCGTCACCGTCGGTGTCGGGGTCCGTGGGGTCGGTCCCCGCCGCGGCCTCCTCGACGGCGGTCAGGCCGTCGCCGTCCACGTCGGTGCCGCCGGCGCCGTCGGTGGGGGACCCGGCGAGGTCGTCGCGCGGGTCGCGCGGGTCGGTGCCGTTGCGCACCTCGACCCCGTCGATGACGCCGCCGTCGTCGGTGTCGGCGTCGTTCGGGTCGGTCGCGCGGCCGCCCGAGGCGTTCGCGGACCCGGTGACCTCCTGGCCGTCGCCGAGGCCGTCGTTGTCGGTGTCGGCGTCGGCGGGGTCGGTCGCCTTCCCGCCGAACCCGCCGTTGGCCGACCCGCTGGCCTCCTGGGTGTCGGAGAGGCCGTCGCCGTCCCGGTCGGTCTGCCCCGCGGGCGGAGCGGTCCGGAAGTCGTCGGCCGGCACGTCGCGCGGGTCGGTGCCGTTGGCGACCTCGCGGCCGTCGCTGGCACCGCCGTTGTCGGTGTCGACGTCCCGCGGGTCGGTGCGGTGGGTGGTGACCTCGGCGCCGTCGGTGAGGCCGTCGTCGTCGGTGTCGGCGTCGTTCGGGTTCGTGCCGAGCTGGACCTCGCGCCCGTCCCCGAGGCCGTCGCCGTCGCTGTCGGCCACGGCCGGGTTGGTGGGGCGACCGCCGTAGAGGCCGTTGGCCGAGCCGGAGGTCTCCTGGACGTCGGTCAGCCCGTCGCCGTCGGCGTCGGCGGCCGGGCGGTCGTCGGCCCGGTTGTTCGGGTCGGTGCCGCGTCCCACCTCGGTGCCGTCGTCGACGCCGCCGTCGTCGCTGTCCGCGTCGGTCGGGCTCGTCCGCGTGTCCTTGACCTCTCGTCCGTCGCCCAGGCCGTCCCGGTCGGTGTCCCCGACCAGCGGGTCGCTGCGGTGGGTGACCACCTCGGCGCCGTCGGAGAGCCCGTCGCCGTCGGTGTCCGCCCGGTTCGGGTCGGTGCCGACCTGCACCTCCCGACCGTCGCCGAGGCCGTCGCCGTCGGTGTCGGCCTTCCGCGGGTCGGTCGCACCGGTCGGGTTGCCGGGGGAGGAGAAGGGGTTCTCGCTGCCGCTGGTCTCCTGGGCGTCGGTGAGCCCGTCGGAGTCGGAGTCGGCCGATCCGGTCTCGGTGCCGCAGGCCAGTCCCCCGGCGGGCGCCGTGGCCTCGACGTGCATCGGGAAGAGGTCGACGGCGGCCACGACGACGCCGTCGCCGAGCACCGGCAGCAGCTCCAGCTCGACGTGCAGCAGGCTGGCGTCGCCGACCGCGCGGGTGCCGTCGGCGGCGACGGTCTCCGTCTGGCCGCCGAGGGAGAGCTCGAGGCGCAGCAGCGGGTTGCCCGGGACGGCGAAGTCCTGGGGGACGCCCGGCGCGAGCGGCTCGGCCGCCCGGCCCGCAGCGGCGACGGTGACGACGGGGCGCTCGTAGTCGACCGTCGACGCGCCGGCGTCGCCGGTGACGGTGGCGGTCAGGCGCGGGGCGGAGGCGACCCGGACGACCAGGTTGCCGCCGAGGAGGCGCAGGTCGGCGGCCGAGCCGACGACCTCCGCGACGACGTCGCGGCCGCCGTTCGCCTCGCCGTTGGCTACGAAACGGGTGGACTGCGAGGCGCTGACGGTGCCGGGGACCTCGACGAGTGCTCCGACGCCGGGCACGTCGAGGACCGTGGCGTCGGCGGTGCTGACCGAGGACCTCGAGACGTCGGGGACGCTCGGGAGGCACTGGCCGCCGGTGCCGATCCGCGCCCGGGCGGAGGCCTGGGAGACCCCGAGGGAGAGGACGCCGGGCAACGAGCTGGTCGGCACGATCGACGCGGTGTCCGGCGCCCCGGCGTCCGGCGGGGCGGACTGCTCGGCCTCGGCGAGGATGCCGGGCAGTGCCTGGCCCAGCAGGGCGGCGTCGAGGTTGGCGGCCCGGGCGGTGACCCGGGGGCTGCCGGCACCGACCGTGCCGCGGACCGGCCCCAGGCCGACCTCGGCGGCGGTGACCACCCCGCCGAGGTCCAGGGCGTCGACGTGCAGGACCTCGCCGGTCACCGAGGAGGTGACGGTCGTGGGCACGGGCTCGGGGGCGGCCGCCGCGCCCGGTGCCGGGAGGGCGGTCAGGGAGAGGGCGGTGAGGGAGAGGGCGGTCAGGGAGAGGGCGGCCGGGGACGACCGGCCGGTGCGGACCGGTCGTGGCAGGGGTCGCTCGGGGGGCATGGGAGGCATGGGGGTCTCCTGTGGCGGGGGTCGGGGGGACGGCGCCCGCACGCCGGGGGACCGCGCCGGAGCGGCACGGCACGACGGGGGCGCCGAGCGAGGGGGCGGACCGGCGCCTGGGGGAGAGGACCACGTCAGGGGCGGGGTGGCACGTCGCTGCTGGTGTCGTACCCGGCGCGGACCCCGCTATGCGCCGGTCCTGCGAGGACCCTGACCGGTGCCGGCGGCGGTGGGTACCTGCGGGGGTCGCCGTAGGAGTTGGCTCCGCCTCGCGCCGCGGCGTAGGCTGGCCACGCGCCAGAGGTCTGCCTGCGTCCCGGACGGAGCGGACCCTCGCTCGCTATCAGCCCACCCGCTGCTCCGCAGCGTGCCGGGCACGACACCACCGGTAGTGAAAACGACCTCCCGCGCGCGCCCGCACGACATCTGCCCACCCAAGGATCTGTCTCTACATGACGAGCACCATCTCCACTCTTCCGGACTACGACGCGCCTCAGGTCGCGGTCAACGACATCGGGTCCGAAGAGGACTTCCTCGCCGCGATCGACGCGACCATCAAGTACTTCAACGACGGTGACATCGTCGACGGCACCATCGTCAAGGTGGACCGCGACGAGGTCCTGCTCGACATCGGCTACAAGACCGAGGGCGTCATCCCCTCGCGCGAGCTGTCGATCAAGCACGACGTCGACCCCTCCGAGGTCGTCGAGGTCGGCGACAAGGTCGAGGCCCTCGTCCTCCAGAAGGAGGACAAGGAAGGCCGCCTGATCCTGTCCAAGAAGCGCGCCCAGTACGAGCGCGCCTGGGGCACCATCGAGCAGGTCAAGGAGGAGGACGGCGTCGTCGAGGGCACCGTCATCGAGGTCGTCAAGGGCGGCCTGATCCTGGACATCGGCCTGCGCGGCTTCCTGCCCGCCTCGCTGGTGGAGATGCGTCGCGTCCGCGACCTGCAGCCCTACGTGGGCCAGACCCTCGAGGCCAAGATCATCGAGCTCGACAAGAACCGCAACAACGTGGTCCTGTCGCGCCGTGCCTGGCTCGAGCAGACCCAGTCCGAGGTCCGCCACGGCTTCCTGACCCAGCTGCAGAAGGGCCAGATCCGCAAGGGCGTCGTCTCCTCGATCGTCAACTTCGGTGCGTTCGTGGACCTCGGCGGCGTCGACGGCCTCGTCCACGTCTCCGAGCTGTCCTGGAAGCACATCGACCACCCGTCCGAGGTCGTCGCCGTGGGCGACGAGGTCACAGTCGAGGTCCTCGACGTGGACATGGACCGCGAGCGTGTCTCCCTGTCGCTGAAGGCGACGCAGGAGGACCCGTGGCAGCACTTCGCCCGCACCCACCAGATCGGCCAGATCGTGCCGGGCAAGGTCACCAAGCTGGTGCCCTTCGGCTCGTTCGTCCGCGTCGAGGAGGGCATCGAGGGCCTGGTGCACATCTCCGAGCTGGCCGAGCGCCACGTGGAGATCCCCGAGCAGGTCGTCCAGGTCAACGACGACGTCATGGTCAAGATCATCGACATCGACCTCGAGCGTCGCCGGATCTCGCTGTCGCTCAAGCAGGCCAACGAGACCGCCACGGCCGCCGACGTCGAGGAGTTCGACCCGACGCTGTACGGCATGACCGCGACGTACGACGAGCAGGGCAACTACGTCTACCCCGAGGGCTTCGACCCCGAGACCGGCGAGTGGCTCGAGGGCTTCGACGAGCAGCGCGCGACCTGGGAGGAGCAGTACGCCAAGGCGCACGCCCGCTGGGAGGCCCACGTCAAGCAGCAGCAGGAGGCCGCCAAGGCCGAGGTCGAGGCCGGCGAGGCCACCTCGTACTCCAGCGGTGGCACCGACGACACCGCCTCCACCGAGGGCGGCTCGCTCGCCTCGGACGAGGCGCTGCAGGCGCTCCGCGAGAAGCTGACCGGCGGTCAGTGACCCGCTGACCAGCAGGTAGCAGCACCAGACGCACGAAGGCCCGGCCACCTCACGGTGGCCGGGCCTTCGTCGTGTCCGGACGGCTGGGTGGCGGGCCGGTCACCAGACGCCGGGGGCGCGGAACCGCGGGTCCTCGACGTGGGAGGCGGGCGGCCGGGACGGCCCGCGGCCGTCGTGTCGGGTGCGGAGGACGGTCGCGACGGCCAGGGCGGTGGCGACCAGCAGGAGCAGCATCAGGAAGGTCATGGCAGGAATCCTGCTCTTGCCAAGATCCCGCCACGAGTGGCAGAGACGCCAGGGTGCATTGATTTCCTGCCATGTCCGGGTGCATGCTGTGCCGGTGGAGAGCACGCACGTGGGCAACGCCATGAGGAACGTCGTGGTCCTGGTCCAGGACGGCGCCGAGCCGTTCGGCCTCGGGTCGATGTGCGAGGTGTGGGCCGAGCCGTACCACCCCGAGGACGACAACCCGGTCTTCGACTTCAAGGTCGCCACGACCCGGCCCGGGCGGGTGCGCGGCGCCTCCGGCTTCGACCTGCACGTCGAGCACGGGCTCGACGTGGTCGCGGCGGCCGACCTCGTCTGCGTCTGCCCCAAGCGGGACTACCTGGAGCCCTCGCCGGAGGTCGCGGCGGCCGTGCGCGCGGCGCACGATCGGGGAGCGACGGTCTTCGCGCACTGCACCGGTGCCTTCGTGCTCGGCGAGGCGGGGCTCCTCGACGGCCGGCGTTGCACGACCCACTGGCGCCACGCGGACCGGCTCGCCGAGCGGTTCCCGCGGGCGCAGGTCGACGGCGACGTGCTCTACGTCCACGACGGCTCGGTGATCACCGGGGCCGGGTCGGCCGCCGGGCTGGACGCGGCCCTGCACCTGCTGCGCGAGACGTTCGGCGCCGCGACGGCCGCCAGCGCGGCCCGCCGGATGGTCGTCCCGCCGCACCGCGACGGGGGACAGGCCCAGTTCATCGCGCGGGCGGTGCCCGACTGCGACGCCGAGACGCTGGGTCCCCTGCTCACCTGGATCGTCGCCAACCTCGGGTCCGACCTCGACGTCGAGACGCTCGCGCGGCGCGCCCTGATGTCGCCACGGACCTTCGCCCGGAGGTTCCGGGCCGAGACGGGGGCCACCCCGCACGCCTGGGTGACCCGTCAGCGGGTGCTGCGCGCCGAGCAGCTGCTCGAGGAGACCGACCGCCCCGTCGAGTGGATCGCGGGCGAGGTGGGCTTCGGCAACGCCGCCACGCTGCGGCACCACTTCACCCGGGTGCGCGGGGTCAGCCCCCAGCGGTACCGGCGGCAGTTCGCGGTTCCGGCCCCGGCATGATGGCCGCGTGACGGACGACCCGGGGACCTTCCTGCTCGGTGTCGGGGCGCAGAAGGGCGGCACCAGCTGGCTGCACGACTACCTCCAGGCGTCCCCACAGTTCGACCCCGGGTTCCGCAAGGAGTACCACGTCTTCGACGGGCTCGACCTGCCCCACTCCTCCTACGTCCGGGAGCGGGTGCTGCGGCAGGCTGAGCGGGCCCGGCTCGCCCGGGAGGCCGGCGAGCCGTACGACGAGGGACGCCTGCTGCGGGCGTCGTTCTACACCGATCCCGGCGCCTACCCCGACTACTTCGCCGGCCTGCTCCGGGCGCCGGGGACCCGGCTGACGGCCGACGTCACCCCGTCGTACGCGCTGCTGGGGGAGGAGCGGCTGGCCTCGGTGCGCCGGTCCTTCGAGGAGCGCGGGGTGCGCTGCGTCGCGGTGTTCCTGATGCGGGACCCGGTCGACCGGGTGTGGTCCTCGGTGCGGATGTCCTACGACCGCGGCCGGGGCACGGAGGGGCGGACGGCGGAGGAGCGCACGCTCGAGGTGCACCGCCAGGACTACCACCGGCTCCGCTCGCGCTACGACCTGACCCTGGACCGGCTCGATGCCGCCTTCGCGCCGGGCCTGGTGCACCTCGAGCTCTACGAGCGCCTGTTCCGGCCCGAGGCCGTCGAGGAGCTGTGCGGCTTCCTCCGCATCGACGCCCACCCCGCGCAGGTCGGGAAGCGGGTCAACGCCACCCCGACCGACGCAGTGCTGCCGGAGGCGACGGTGCGGGAGGTGGCGGCGACGTACGCCCCGGTGTACGACGCCGTGGCCCGGCGGTTCCCCGACGTCGACCTCGAGCGGCTCTGGCCGAGCGCACGCTTCCGCTGAGGCGACCGCCCGGACGGGACCACCCGCGCTGCTCGAGCGGCAGTTATGACCCCTGTCACACCGGGTACTGCCCCGACGAGCGACGACTCGGGACGGGGACGCTGGAGTCCCAGGGCAGGCCGACCTGGACGGTCGTCGCTGGGAGGGTTGCGGTGAGCGATCGTCGACAGATGGACATGGACGGCCTGCGCGAGCACTGGGCGTGGCGGCCCGAGTGGGTCCGGGAGCGCCCCTGCCTCTACTGGTACCTCGCGGTGGGACCGGCCGGCCTGGCCGAGGCCTGCGAGCCCGTGCTGGCCGAGCTGCGCCGCACGCCGTGGCTCGACGTCGTCCCACCGGCCTGGTGGCACGTCACCGTGTGCGACGTCGGCTTCGAGGACGAGCTGGACCCCTCCGTGGTCGACCGGGTGGGCGCGTCGGTCGCCGAGGCCGTGGCCGCGGCCGCGGGTGGGTCCCCTCCGGGCGCCCTGCACCTCGACTGCGGGCCCTACGAGCGGTTCGCCAGCGCGGTCGCGCTGCGCGTGGGGCCGTCCGCGGCCGTCGGCGCGCTCCAGCAGACCGTGCGGGACGCCACCGAGCTGGTCCTCGGACCGGGCCGGCCACTCGTGCACCGCCACCGCTTCCGGCCGCACCTCAGCCTGGGCTACGCCAACCGGGCGGTCACCGGTGCCGAGCTCGACTCGCTCGCCCGTCGGCTGCCGGAGGTCGCCGGGCAGGCGCAGGTCGACCGGCTCAGCCTGGTCGCCGTCACCAGGCGCGACCGGCACTACCAGTGGTCCGTGCGCCGCGAGGTCCCGCTGCACCGGGTGCCGGTCCCCTCGGGGGCGGTGGGTTGAGTGCGCCCCGACGTGCAGGCGTGGTTCGCCCACCGCACGAGCACGAGCGCCGACCACGACCGGCACCGGCTGGCCGACCGCAAGGGCGCGACCACCGTGAGCATCGTCCTCCCGGCGCGGAACGAGGCGGCGACCGTCGGTGCGATCGTCGAGCGGCTCCTCGAGGAGCTCGTGGAGCGGGTCCACCTCGTCGACGAGGTGCTCGTCGTCGACTCGGGGTCCGACGACGCCACGAGCGAGGTCGCGCGCGCCGCCGGGGCGACCGTGGTGCGCCAGGACCAGGTCCTCCCCGAGCTCGGCGACCGGCCGGGCAAGGGCGAGGCGCTGTGGAAGTCGCTCCACGTCACGACCGGCGACGTGGTGGCCTTCGTCGACGCCGACCTGTGCGAGTTCGACGCCCAGTTCGCGGTCGGGCTGCTCGGGCCGCTGCTCGACGACCCGCGCGTGGAGTTCGTCAAGGGCTTCTACGACCGGCCGCTGCACACCGGCGGCGAGGTGCTGCCCGCCGGCGGCGGCCGGGTCACCGAGATCCTCGCCCGGCCGCTGCTGGACATGCACCTCCCCGAGCTGGCCGGCATCGTGCAGCCGCTGGCGGGGGAGTACGCCGGCCGCCGGACCCTGCTCGAGCGGCTGCCGTTCGTCTCCGGCTACGGGGTCGAGATCGCGATGCTCGTCGACGTCCTGCACGAGGTCGGGATCGACGCGATCGCCCAGGTCGACCTCGGCCTCCGGCGGCACCGCAACTCCGGCGACGCCGCGCTGGGCCGGATGGCCTGCCAGGTCTACCTCGCGCTGCTGTCCCGCCTCGAGCGGTACGGGCACGTCGTCGTCCACGACCCGCCGACCCCGCTGATCACCCAGTTCGCGCGGGTGGAGGACGAGTTCGTCCCCACGACCTCGTGCGTGGCGGTGAGCGAGCGCCCGCCGATGGCCCGGCTCGCCGTGTCGTCCGACCCCGGCCGCGCGACGGGCCGGCCGTGACCACCGTCCTCGTCAACGCGGGCCCGTGGCTGCCGGTGCCCCCGGGAGGCTACGGCGGCATCGAGAACGTCGTCGCCACCCTGGTGCCCGAGCTCCGCCGGCTCGGGGTGCGCGTGGTGCTGGCGACCGTGGGGACCAGCGAGCTGGAGGTCGACGAGCTCCTGTGCCCGCTGGCGGGCCCCCGGTTCGAGTCGGTCGCCGCGCCGTACAACCAGGTCTCGGGGATCGCGCACGCCCACATGCACGAGGTGGCCGCGGAGCTCCGCCGGCGCACGGACGTCGACGTCGTCCACGACCACCTCGAGGTCGTGGGTCCGGCGGTGCTGGCAGCGATGGGGCGCAGCGCACCACCGGCCCTGCAGACCCTCCACTGGGACCTGCGCAAGCACGCGGACTTCTACGAGCGCTTCGACGGCGGCGGCCGCGTGCGGTTCGCCGCGGTCTCCCGCTCGCAGCTCGAGCGCGCGCCGGAGAACCTCCGGGCGCAGGCGATGGGCGTGGTCCCGCTGGCGGTCCCGACCCCGGCGGGAGCGGCGGGCGGCAGCGGGGGAGCGCCCGGGGAGCACGCGCTGGTGCTCGCCCGGATCACCGCCGACAAGGGGCAGGACGTGGCGGTGCGGGTGGCCCGCGCCGCGGGCGTGCCGCTCGTGCTGGCCGGGCCGGTCGCCGGGATCGGGGAGCCCGGCGAGCTGCGCGAGCGCCTCGCCGCGGGCGAGGAGCGGCTTCTCGCCCACCCCGACGTCCGCTACTGGTGCGAGGAGGTCGCTCCCCACGTCGACGGCGAGCAGGTGCGCTGGGTGGGCTGCGTCGGCGGGGAGGAGAAGGAGCGGCTGCTCCGCTCCGCCCGCGCGCTGCTCACCCCGATCCGCTGGGCCGAGCCGGGGGCCACGGCCGTCGTCGAGGCCCTCGGCCGGGGCGTCCCGGTCGTGGGGACGCCGCTGGGCGTGCTGCCGACGCTCGTCGAGCACGGCGTCACCGGCTTCCTCGCCGACACCGAGGCCGGCCTCGCCGCCTGCCTGCGCGACGTGGGCCGGATCCGCGCCGAGGACTGCCGCGCCGCAGCGGCCCGCTGGACGCCGGAGGCCATGGCCCGGAGCTACCTGGACCTGTACGACGCGCTCCTGGAGGCCGCCGGATGAGGATCGTCGTGGTCGGGGCGGGGTCGGTGGCACGCCGGCACGTCGAGGTGCTCACCGGGCTGGGCGCCCGTGTCGTCGGGGTGGTCGACCCCGACGAGGCCGCCGCCGGGCGGCTGGCCGCGGCCTGCGGGGCCACCGCGACGACCGACGTGGAGCAGGCGCTCGACGACGGACGTCCCGACGCGGCGTACGTCTGCGTGCCGCCGTTCGCCCACGGCCCCGCGGAGCGAGCGGTGCTGGCCCGCGGCCTCCCGCTGTTCGTCGAGAAGCCGGTGGGCCTGGACCCGGCGGTCGCCGAGGAGGTCGCGGGGCTGGTCGAGCGCGCGGGGGTGGTGTCCGGCACCGGGTACCACTGGCGCTGCCTGGACACCCTCGACCCGCTCCGCGAGCGCGCCGCCGCCGCACCGCCGCTGCTCGCGGTCGGCTCCTGGCTCGACAAGCGGCCGCCGGTCGCCTGGTGGGGATCGGCCCGGTTGTCCGGCGGGCAGGTGGTCGAGCAGCTCACCCACGTGCTCGACCTCGCCCGCTCGCTGCTCGGCGAGGCGGCCGAGGTGCACGCCGTGGGCGTGCGTCGCGCACCGACGGCTCCGGACCGGCAGCCGGACCCGGTCGACGACCCGGTCGACGACGCGACCGCTGCCCTGGTGCGGTTCCACTCGGGCGCCGTGGCGTCCTTCACGGCGACGTCGCTGCTCGCCGCCAAGCGGCAGGCCTCCCTGCAGCTGTGCGGCCCCGGCTGGTGGGCGGAGGTCGACGACGCGGGCGTGTGCTGGGACGAGGGGAGCGGGCGGCGGCCCGAGGCGTGGTCGGAGGACCCCCGGGTGGCGGTCGACCGGGAGTTCCTCGAGGCGGTCCGCGGCGAGCGGGCGGCCACGCGCGCGCCGTACGCCGAGGCGGTGCGCAGCCACCGGCTCGCCTGGGCCGTCAGCGAGTCGGCGCGCACCGGCGGGCCCGTCCGCCTGGACGCCCCGTCCGCCGGAGCGGGGGGAACGGCGTCGTGAGACGGCACAACCTCGTCGTCGAGGCACCGGGGCGCGTCGTGCTCGTCGAGGAGGACCTGCCCGAGGTGCCGGAGGGCGGGCTGCTCCTGGAGACGGTGGCGACCGGGTTGTCGGCCGGCACCGAGCTCACCTTCGTCAAGGGCGACCACCCGGGGCTGCACCGCGACCACGACGTGGAGCTCGGGCTGTTCCGCGAGCGTCCTGGCGGCGCCCCGGCGTACCCCGTGCGCCGCCTGGGCTACATGGAGGTCGGCCGGGTGGCCCGCTCGCGGACCGCCGCGTTCGGCGAGGGCGACCTCGTCGCGGCGGCGTACGGCCACGCCACCGCGCACGTCGCCGACCCGCTCCGCGAGCACGTCGTGCCCCTCCCGGACGACCTCGACCCGCTGCTCGGGGTGTACGTCGCGCACGTCGGGCCGATCTGCGCGAACGGTCTGCTGCACGCCGCGGCGGACGCCGTCGGACCCTCCACGGCCCGGCTGGGCGACGGCGTGGCCGGCCGCCGGGTGCTCGTCGTCGGCGCCGGCCTGATCGGCCTGCTCACCGCGGTGATGGCCGCCGACCTGGGCGCGGAGGAGGTGGCGGTCGCCGACGCCGACCCGCGCCGGCTCGACGTCGCCGCGGCGCTGGGCCTGGTCCCGGTCCCGCTGGACGGCGACCCGGCGGTCTGGGCCAAGACCCGGTGGCGCCACGGGCCGGCCGACCACGGCGCGGACCTCGTGCTGCAGTGCCGCGGACGGACCGCCGCGCTCGCCACCGCCCTGCGCGCCGCCCGGCCGCAGGGGACGGTCGTCGACCTGGCGTTCTACACCGAGCCGACCGCGGACGTCCGGCTCGGCGAGGAGTACCACCACAACGGGCTGCGGCTGGTGTGCGCGCAGATCGGGCGGGTGCCCCGGGGCACCGGCGGCGCCTGGGACCGCCTCCGGCTCTCGGCCTGCACCGTCGGGTTCCTGCGCCGGTGCGGCGGCCCGCTGCGCGAGCACCTCCTCACCGACGTCCTCCCGCTGTCCGACGCGCCGGAGCTCCTGGCCGACCTGGCCGCGCGTCGCCGGCACGCCCTCTCGGCCGTCTTCACCACCGGCCGCGGCTGAGCGGCGGCCTCCGGGAGACGCCCGGGCGGGTTCGGGCGGGGCCGTCCCGGTGACGTACGTTGGCGCCCATGCGCGTGGGACTCACCGGCGGCATCGCCTCGGGCAAGAGCACGGTGTCGGCGATCCTCGCCGAGCTGGGTGCGATCGTGATCGACGGCGACCTGCTCGCCCGCGAGGTGGTCGAGCCCGGGACGCCGGGGCTGGAGCGGGTGGTCGAGGCGTTCGGCCCGGAGGTGCTGACCGCCGAGGGCGCGCTGGACCGGCCGGCGCTGGGCGCGGTCGTCTTCGCCGACGAGGCCCGCCGCAAGGAGCTCGAGGCGATCGTGCACCCGCTGGTCTTCGAGCGGATCGTCGAGCTCGAGCAGGCCGCCGGTCCCGAGGACCTGGTGGTCCACGACATCCCGCTGCTGGCGGAGTCGGGCCGCGCCCCGACGTTCGACGCCGTCGTGGTCGTCGACGTCCCGGTCGAGACCCAGGTCGAGCGGATGCTCGGCCAGCGCGGCATGACCCGCGAGGACGCCGAGGCCCGCGTGCGCGCCCAGGCGACCCGGGAGGAGCGCCTCGCGATCGCCACCCACGTCATCGAGAACACCGGCAGCCTCGAGGACCTGCGCCGCCGGGTGCTCGAGGTCCACGCGGCGCTGACCGGGGAGGCCTCGTGAGGCGCGCCCTGCCCGCCCTCGCGGTCTCCGCCGTGCTGGCCCTCGGCGCGTGCTCCGGTGCCGACGGCGGCGGGTCGGGCAGCGGATCGGGAGGCGACCAGGCCGGGCCGGCAGCCACGCCGGGCACCGCCGGCACGACCTCGACCGCGGCCGACCCCGACGAGCCGACCGGATGGGGGCCGACCGCCGGAGAGCTCGAGGAGGCCCGCGGGATCGTCTCCGGCTGGGACGCCGCACAGCTGGCGGGCCAGGTGATCGTCGGGCGGTTCAACGGCTCCGACCCCACCGAGGCGGCAGCCCTGGTGCGCGACCTGCACCTCTCCGGCCTCTGCGTCACGGCCGGCAACGTCGTGGACGCCGAGCAGGTCCGCGCGCTCAACGCCGCCGTCAGCGAGGCCGTCGCCGCCGACGGCCGCGGGATCCCCGCGGTGCTCGGTGTCGACCAGGAGGGCGGCGTGGTCAGCCACCTGCGGGGCATCGCGACCGAGTTCCCCTCCTTCGCCCACGCCGGTGCGGCGGTCGAGCAGGGCCGCCCCGGTCGCGAGGTGGTACGCCGCGCGGCCGAGGCGACCGGGCTGGAGCTGCGCGACCTCGGCTTCACCTGGGTCTTCGCCCCCGTGGCCGACGTGACCGTCGGCGCGGCCGACCCGACCATCGGCACGCGCTCGCCCTCCACCGACCCCGACCTGGCCGCAGCGGCCGTCCGTGCCGCGGTCACCGGCTACAACGAGGCCGGCGTCGTCTCGACGACCAAGCACTTCCCGGGCCACGGCTCGGTGACTTCCGACAGCCACGAGTCGCTGCCCGTGCTCGGGCGGACCGCGGAGGAGCTGGCGGCGACCGACCTGCCGCCGTTCGAGGCGGCGGTCCGGGCCCAGGCGCCGGCCGTCATGGTGGGCCACCTCGACGTCGAGGCGCTCGACCCCGGCGTGCCGTCGAGCCTGTCGGAGGAGGTCTACGACTTCCTGCGCGAGGACGTCGGCTTCGAGGGCGTCACCATCACCGACTCGCTGGGCATGGGGGCCGTCGTCGGCCGCGAGAAGCCGGCGGTGACCGCGCTCAACGCCGGGGCCGACCTGCTGCTGATGCCTCCCGACACGCGGCACACCCACACGGTGGTCACCGAGGCCATCGAGTCCGGCGAGGTCACCCGCGAGCGTGCCGAGGAGGCGGCGGCGACCGTGGTCGCCCTCCAGCTGTGGCAGCAGCGGCTCGCCGGCGAGGTCGACGTGCCCCCGGACGTCGTCGAGCTCGCGGGAGAGGCCTCCCGCGAGCTCGACGAGTCGTACTGAACCGGCGCTGGACCGGGCCGGCGGCCGGCAGCCGTCAGGCGGCCAGGTCCGGGTCGGCGATCCGGCGCAGCTTCTGCAGCGCCTCGCGCTCCAGCTGCCGGACCCGCTCGGCGGAGATGCCGTGCTTGGCGCCGATGTCGGCCAGCTTGTGCTGGCGGCCGTCGGTCAGGCCGTAGCGCGAGCGGATGATGTCCGCGGCACGGTCGTCGAGGTGGCCGACCAGGCTGTTGAGCCGGTCCCGGGACTCGGTGTCGAGCACGGTCAGGTCGGGACCCGGCGCGGTCTCCTGGGCCATCAGGTCACCGAGCGAGGTGTCGCCGTCCTCGTCGACGGGAGAGTCGAGGCTGACGTGCTCGCGGCCCCACGACATCAGGTCGAGGACCCGGTCGACGTCCATGCCGAGCTCCGTCGCGATCTCGTGCGGCTCCGGGTCACGACCCAGCTGGCGCTCGAGGGTGCGGCGGGCGCCACCGACCTGGTTGAGCTCCTCGACGACGTGCACGGGGAGCCGGACGACGCGGGCCTGCTGGGCGATGCCCCGGGTGATCGCCTGGCGCACCCACCAGGTCGCGTACGTGGAGAACTTGTAGCCCTTGGTGTAGTCGAACTTCTCGACCGCACGGATCAGGCCGGTGTTGCCCTCCTGGATCAGGTCGAGCATCGGCATCTGGGCTCGGCCGTACTTGCGGGCGATGGAGACGACGAGGCGGAGGTTGGCGGTGATGAACTGGTCGACGGCCTTGCGGCCCTCCTCGGCGAGCCACTCGAGCTCCTCGCGGGAGGCCGACATCGGTGCGCCGCCCTTGCGGCGCCCGACCCGGCCCTCGGCGAGCAGCTGCTCGGCGAAGAGTCCGGCCTCGATGGCCTTGGAGAGCTCGACCTCGGCGGCGGCGTCGAGAAGGGCGTTGCGGGCGATCTCGTCCAGGTAGAGACCGACGCTGTCACGTCCTTCGATCTCCCGAGCCCCGGACTGTGCGGTGCGTGTTGCCATGCGATGCCCCTCCTCACTGTGAGGGCCTGCCCAGGTCCTCACGCCGTCTACAACGCACCCGGTGTCCCGGCGATTCCCGGACCAAACCTGAGTGCCTACACCTTGGACGACGAGCGGGGAACGCCCCGAGTTGCACGTCAGAGGTACTCTCAGCGACTTCTCAGGAGGGCCTCTCGTCACCGGGTGTTCGGTGCCGACCGGGCGTGCGGATGGGTGGACGACGGACGCGACCGCCGAGCGGGTCAGCGGTCGGCGAGCCCCATCCGGTCGAGGATCCAGGCGAGGGCGAAGGCCCGGTCGTGCCAGGCCTTGTACCGACCGGACACGCCGCCGTGCCCGGCGGACATCTCGGTGCGCAGCAGGACGTCGGCCGAGGGGTTGGACGCCCGGATGCGGGCCACCCACTTGGCCGGCTCGACGTAGAGCACGCGGGTGTCGTTGAGCGAGGTCTCGGCGAGGATCGGCGGGTAGGACCGCTCCGCGACGTTGTCGTACGGCGCGTACGACGCCATGTACTCGTAGACCTCGGCGTCGGCCTCGGGGTTGCCCCACTCGTCGTACTCGGTGACGGTCAGGGGGAGCGTCGCGTCCAGCATGGTCGTGAGCGCGTCGACGAACGGCACGCCGGCCACGATCCCGCCGAACATCTCCGGCGCCTGGTTGGCGACCGCCCCCATGAGCAGCCCGCCGGCGCTGGCGCCCTCGGCGACCAGGGTCTCCGGGGTGGTCCAGCCCCGCTCGACGAGGTGGCGGGCGCAGGCGACGAAGTCGGAGAAGGTGTTCTGCTTGCGCATCAGCTTGCCGTCGTCGTACCAGCGCCGGCCCATCTCGCCGCCGCCGCGCACGTGGGCGATCGCGAACGCCGCGCCGCGGTCGAGGAGCGAGAGCCGGGCGACGGAGAAGTAGGGGTCGATCGAGGCCTCGTACGCGCCGTACCCGTAGAGCAGCGTGGGGACCGGCGCGGTGCCCATGGTCTCGTCCTCGCGGGCGCCGCGCTTGCACACGATCGAGATCGGGATCCGCTCGCCGTCGTCGGCGGTCGCCCAGAGCCGGTGCTCCTCGTAGTCGGCGGGGTCGTAGCCGCCGAGCACCGGCGCCTGCTTGAGCAGCGTCAGCTCCCGGGTGCGCACGTCGTAGTCGTAGACCGAGGACGGCACGGCCATCGTGGTCCAGCCGATGCGCACGGTGGGCTGGGCGAACCCGGGGTTGCCGCCCGAGCCGACGGTGTAGAGCGGCTTGTCGAACTCCACGAGGTAGTCCTCGCCGGGTCCGTCCGGACCGAGCTCGATGATGCGCAGTTGGGTGAGCCCGTTGCTGCGCTGGTGCACCACGAGGTGGCCGGCGAAGGCGTCGACGTCCTCGAGGCGGACGGCCGGGTCGTGGGCGACGAGCGGGGCGAGCTCGGCGATCGGGGTCGGCTCGACCGGGGCCGTCCCGATCTCGAAGTCGGGCCCGGTCGCGTTGTGCAGCACCAGGAACCGGTCCTCGCCGGCGATGACGGCGTGGTCGAGGGAGTACTCCACGCCCTCGACGCGCTCGGCGAAGACCTGCAGCCCCAGCTCGGGGTGGTCGGCGTCGAGGTAGCGGTACTCCGAGGTGACCTTCGAGCCGGCGGCGACCACGATGAACCGGTCGGTGCGGGTCCGGCCGACGCCGACCCAGAACCGGCCGTCGGTCTCGTGGTGGACCAGCTCGTCGTCGGCCTGCGCGGTGCCGAGCCGGTGGCGCCAGATCTTGTCGGCGCGCCAGGAGTCGTCGACGGTCGTGTAGTAGAGCTCGGTGCCCTCGCGGTCCCAGGTGGCACCGCCGATGACGCCGGTGATCTCGTCGTCGAGCAGCGCTCCGGTGCCGAGGTCCTTGACCCGCACGGTGTACCGCTCGTCGCCGACGGTGTCGGTGGAGTAGGCCAGCAGGGTGCCGTCGGGGCTGATCGCGGACCCGCCGAGGGAGAAGAACTCGTGGCCCTCCGCGAGCGCGTCGAGGTCGAGCAGCACCTCCTCGCCCGGCAGTGCCGGCTCGTCGGGGGCGCAGTCCTCGGCCGGGGTGGGCGGGGTCCAGTCGTCGGGGTCGGTGACCGGCACCCGGCAGGTGGCGCCGTACTCCTTGCCGGCGAAGGTGCGCCCGTAGTACCAGTGGCCGCGGTTGCGGGTCGGCACCGACAGGTCGGTCTCCCGGGTGCGGCCCTTGATCTCCTCGAAGATCGCGCCGCGCAGGTCGGCGAGGTGGGCGGTGCGGTCCTGGGTCCAGGCGTTCTCGGCCTCGAGGTGGGCGAGCACCTCGGGGGAGTCCTTGTCCCGCAGCCACTCGTAGTCGTCGACACGGGTGTGCCCGTGGATCTCCCGGCTGGTCGGACGGCGCTCGGCGGTGGGAGCCTGGACGGTGGGGGCCTGGATGGTGGAGGCCTGGACGGACGGTGCCTGGTCGGCGGGGGACGGCATGGCCGCGACGATAGCGTCGGCCCCGTGGGCAGCCGCGCGACCGTCGACCTCAACGCCGACCTGGGCGAGGAGGTGACCGACGACGCCGCGCTCCTCGCGGTGGTCACGAGCGCCAACGTCGCCTGCGGCTACCATGCCGGGACGCCGGCGATCATGCGTGCGGTGTGCGCCGAGGCGGCGGCACGCGGGGTGTCGGTGGGGGCGCAGGTCTCCTACGACGACCGTGAGAACTTCGGCCGGGTCGCTCGCGACGTACCTCGCGAGGTGCTGCGCGAGCAGGTCGCCGACCAGGTCGGGACGCTGGCGGAGCTCGCACGGGCCGCCGGCACGTCGGTGCGGTACGTCAAGCCGCACGGAGCGCTCTACCACCGCGTGATCGCCGACGAGGAGCAGGCCGCGGCCGTCCTCGCCGGATCGGGGGACCTGCCGGTGCTCGGCATGCCGGGACGCCTCCTGGAGCTGGCGCTCGCGGCGGGGCGCCCGGTGTGGCACGAGGGCTTCCCCGACCGGGCGTACGGCGCGGACGGGCGGCTCGTGCCCCGTGGCGCGCCCGGAGCGGTGCTCGAGGACGCCACGGCGATCTCCACCGCGGCGGTGGGGATGGCCGGCCGCGTCGACTCGCTGTGCCTGCACGGGGACACCCCGGGTGCCGTGGCCCACGCGCACGCCGTGCGCGCCGCGCTGTCGGCGGCCGGCTGGTCGCTGCGGGGGCTGTGAGGTGAGCGGCCCGGTGCGGATGCGCAGCGTCGGCCCGTCCGCGGTGCTCGTGGAGGTGGAGGGCGCGGCCGCTGCGCTGGCCCTCGCGACCTGGGCACGACGGCGGGGCGTGCCGGCGGTCGAGGTGGTCCCCGCCGCCGAGACGGTGCTCTTCGACGGCACCGAGCCCGCCGCGCTCGAGCGCGCGCTGGCGGAGTGGTCGCCGACGGCGGAGCCCCCGGCGGGGGACCTCGTGGAGGTTCCCGTCACCTACGACGGCGAGGACCTGGAGCTCGTCGCCGAGCACTGGGGCACGTCGGTCGCCGGCGTCGTCGAGCGGCACGCGGCGCTGACCTTCGTCTCGTCGTTCTGCGGGTTCGCCCCGGGCTTCGCCTACCTCGCCGGCCTGCCCGAGGAGCTCGCGGTGCCCCGGTTGGACTCCCCGCGCCCCCGCGTGCCGGCGGGGTCGGTCGCGCTGGCCGGCACCTGGTGCGGGGTCTACCCGACCACCTCGCCGGGAGGCTGGCGGGTGCTGGGCCGCACCGGCACGGCGCTGTGGGACGCCGGCCGGGAGCCGCCCGCCCTCCTCGCGCCCGGCACGCGCGTGCGGTTCGTCCCCGCATGAGCCTCCAGGTGCTCGCGGCCGGCCACCTCACGACCGTCCAGGACCGCGGCCGGCCCGGCTGGGCCCACCTCGGCGTCGCCCGCGCCGGGGCGCTCGACGGAACCGCCGCGGCGCTGGCCAACCGGCTGGTGGGGAACGCGGTCGACGCCGCGGTCCTGGAGGTGACGCTCGGCGGCCTCGTGGTCCGCGCGGACCGGGACTGCTGGGTGGCGGTGACCGGGGCCGAGGGGCCGGTCACCGTCGACGGGGCCGCCCGCGCCCACGCGCAGGCCGAGCGGCTGCGGGCGGGCGCCGTCCTCGAGGTGGGTACGCCGTGGCGCGGCGTGCGCTCCTACCTCGCCGTGGGCGGCGGGATCGCGGTCGAGCCGGTGCTCGGCTCCCGGTCGACCGACACGCTCGCCTGGGTGGGCCCGCCGCGGGTCGAGGACGGCACGGTGCTGCCGGTCGGGAGCGGGCCGGGCGAGCCGGCCCCCCACGACACGCCCCGGCCACCGGCTCCCGGCCCGCTGCGGCTGCACCCCGGCCCCCGGGCCGACTGGTTCGCCGGCGACCCGGTCGCCGCGCTGTGCGGCGCGGCGTACCGCGTCGAGGGCGCCTCCGACCGGGTCGGGCTGCGGCTGGCGGGCCGGGCGCTGGAACGGGTGCGGACCGGCGAGCTGGCCAGCGAGGGCATGGTGCACGGCGCGGTCCAGGTGCCGCCGAGCGGGCAGCCCATCGTCTTCCTCGCCGACCACCCCACCACCGGCGGCTACCCGGTCGTGGCCGTCGTCGAGCCCGCCGACCTCTGGCGCTGCGCGCAGCTGCGACCGGGCGACGAGGTCCGGTTCACCCCTGCTCGTCGGGGAGGGGCGGCGGCACCCACGCGCTGAGCGCCGGGTCGTCGTCGGGGTAGGACCGGACCGGCCCGGCCGGCGTCTCCGCGGTCTCGAAGCGCACCGTCACCACGCCGCGTCCCGCGCCCCAGACCCATCCACGGCCCATCTCGGCGTGGACGACGTCCATGCCCGGCGCCCAGGTCCGCCGCGAGTGGTGCGGCACCTCGATCTCGGGCAGCTCCTCCTCGGGCTCGGTCTCGCCGAACAGGTCCTCCTGCACCCAGTCGGCCAGGCCCGAGACGCCGACGCCCAGCAGCCGCACGCCGCCGGAGGTGTCGAGGTCGGCCAGCAGGGTGCGCGCCAGCCGCGCCACGGTCGCGGCGCTGTCGGTGGGGGAGGGCAGCGTGCTGGAGCGGCTCAGCGTCGTGAAGTCGTGCAGCCGGACCTTGATCGTCACCGTCCGCCCCGACAGGCCGTGCTTGCGCAGCCGCCCGGCGACCTCGCCGGCCTGCCGGGTGAGCAGGCCCTCCATCAGCCGCCGGTCGGTCAGGTCGGTGTCGTAGGTGCCCTCGACGCTGACCGACTTGGCCTCGCGCTCCGCGACGACCGGGCGGTCGTCCAGGGCGCGGGCGAGCTGGAACAGGCCGGTGCCGTGGGCCTTGCCCACCAGGCGCACCAGCTCCTCCAGCTCGACCGACTCCAGCTCGGCGACGGTCTGGATCCCGGCGCGGCGCAGCCGCTCGGCGGTGGCCGGACCCACCCCGGGGATGATCGTGACCTTCATCGGCCGCAGCAGCTCCTGCTCCGTCCCGGGAGCCACCACGACCAGGCCGTCGGGCTTGTCGAGGTCGCTGGCGACCTTGGCGATGAACTTGCTGGTGCCGATGCCGACCGAGGCGGTGAGCCCGTGCGTCGCCTCGGTGACCCGGCCGCGCAGCTCCTCGGCGAAGGCGGTGACGGTCGGCACCTCGAGGTCCGGCAGGCCGGCCCGGGCGAGGTCGACGAACGCCTCGTCGAGCGACAACGGCTCGACCAGGGGCGAGACCGACCGCAGCAGCGACATGACCGCGTGGGAGGCCTCGCGGTAGGCGTGGAAGCGGCCGCTCAGGAACGCCGCGTGCGGGCACCGCGACCGCGCCTCGCGGGTCGACATGGCCGAGCGCACGCCGTACACGCGGGCCTCGTAGGAGGCGGTGGAGACCACGCCTCGCCCGCCGACCCCGCCGACCACGACGGGCTTGCCGCGCAGGGAGGGCTTGTCGCGCTGCTCGACGGCCGCGAAGAACGCGTCGAGGTCGAGGTGCATGACCGAGGACTGCGTGCGCACCTCAGCGCCCCGTCCGGCCGGTCATGGGCGGGAACCTACCTCCGGGCACCCCCGTCGCCCGCCTCGCCGACCCCGGCCGGCCCCCCGCTGCTCGCGGACTGCCCGCTCGTGCCCGTTCGTCGTCCACACGCCGGTGCCCGGAGCCGTCCTCCACAGCCCCCGCCGGCGGCCGCCGACGCGGTGGGCGGTCGCGGGGAGCGTCGTGCCATGACCAC
This sequence comes from Nocardioides sp. Arc9.136, assembly GCF_030506255.1. Taxonomy (NCBI): domain Bacteria; kingdom Bacillati; phylum Actinomycetota; class Actinomycetes; order Propionibacteriales; family Nocardioidaceae; genus Nocardioides; species Nocardioides sp. Arc9.136. The sequence goes on from NZ_CP113431.1 coordinate 1,776,853, forward strand.
CTCGCACCCGGCTCCGGCCGTCCCGACCTACACCGCCCGCACGCCCGAGGACCTCCTCGCGGTCGTGCCCGTCGTCCTCGGCTTCCACCCGCAGGACTCCGTCGTGCTGCTGACCTTCGGCGCCGACCGCCCCTTCCACGCGCGGGTCGCGCTGCCGACCACCCCGGCCGGGACCGACGAGCTCGTCGAGCAGCTCGTCGGCCCGTGCCGGCGCCACGGCGTGCGCAGGGCCGTCGTCCTGGTCTACTCCGGCGACGAGCGGTCCTCCGCGCGGGCCGCCCGTGCGCTCGTCCGCGGCCTGACGACCAGCGGGGTCGACGTCCTCGACGCGATCCGGGCGCACGAGGGCCGGTGGTACGTCGCCTCCGGGCCGCGCGGTGCCGTGCCGGAGCACGGGGTGCCCTACGACGTCTCGGTCCACCCGTTCGCCGCCCAGGCCGTCCTCGAGGGGCGCGTCACCCACGGCTCGCGCGAGGCGCTGGCGGAGACGGTCGCACCCGACCCCCCGGCCGTGCGCGCCGTGACCGAGGCGTTGGCCCAGCTGCCCGGCGGTGCACCACCGGTGGCGGCCGAGCGTGCGTGGGCGGTCGACCTGGTCGCCCGGCACGTCCGGGCCGGCAGCCGCCCGAGCGACGCCGACGTCGCGAGGCTGGTCGTCGGCATGCTCGACGTGGCGGTCCGCGACGGCGCCTGGGAGCTGATGCGGCGCGACGGTGCCGACCGCCACGAGCGGTTCTGGGTCGACGTCGTCCGCCGCACGCCACCGGGCCTCCTCGCCGCCCCGGCCGCACTGCTGGCCTTCGCCGCCTGGCTCGCCGGCCACGGCGCGCTGGCGTGGTGCGCCCTGGACCGGTGCGAGGAGGCGGCGCCCGGCTACCGGCTGGCGGGGTACCTCGCCCACGCGCTCACCCACGCCGTCCCGCCGACGGTGTGGGACGACGCCGACGCGGGATGACCCGGGACCGGACGTGCACGACGTCACGCCGCTCGTCGCTCGCCGCGCCGTCCGCGTCGCCGACTGGGTACCGCTCCGCCGTGACGACGAGCCCCCGCGACCAGGTCCGCACCGTGGGCATCGAGGAGGAGCTGCTGCTGCTCGACCCGGAGACCCGCCAGGTGGCGCCCCGGTCCCGCGCGGCCCTCAAGGCGCACCGCGACCGCGCCCCGGGTGACGACACCCTGGACCAGGAGCTGTTCCGTCACCAGGTGGAGACCCGTACCGAGCCGGTGACGGTCCTCGACGACGCGCTCGGCCAGCTCTGCGCGGCGCGCCGGTCGGCCGGGGAGGCCGCCCGCGCGGCCGGGGCCGCAGCGGTCGCGAGCGGCATCGTGCCGTTCGGCCCGCTCGAGCCGCAGGTCAGCCCGGACGACCGGTACCGCGCGATGCTCGAGCAGTTCGGGGACGTCGCCCGCTCCGGGGGCACCTGCGGCATGCACGTCCACGTGGGGATCGAGTCCCCCGAGGAAGGTGTCGCGGTGATCGACCGTGTCGCACCGTGGCTGCCGGCGCTCCTCGCGATCAGCACGAACTCGCCGTACGCCGCCGGGCGCGACACCGGCTACGCCTCGTGGCGGGCGCAGGTGTGGTCGCGGTGGCCGAGCGCGGGCACCACCGAGGCGTTCGGCTCGCTGGCGGGCTACGAGCGCGCCTGCCGCGACCTGCTCGCGACGGGGGCGGCGCGCGACGAGGGGATGCTCTACTTCGACGCCCGCCTCTCGCGGGAGCACCCGACCGTGGAGCTGCGGGTCTTCGACGTGTGCACCGACCCCGAGGACGCGCTGCTGGCGGCGGCGCTGGCGCGGGCCCTGGTGTCCTGGGCGGCCGACGAGCACGCCGCGGGCGCGCCGGTGGCACGCCCGCGGGCCGAGCTGCTGCGCGCTGCGCACTGGCGCGCGTCGCGGTACGGCACCACGGGCCGGCTGGTCGACCCCCGCGGCACCGAGCCGCTGCCCGCCGGCGAGGTCCTGGACTCCCTGGTGGCCACGGTGCTGCCGTGGCTGGAGCGCGCCGGTGACCTCGAACGGGTGCAGGAGGGCGTGGCGCGGGTGCTGCGCGCGAGCGGTGCGACGCAGCAGCGCGCGGCGTACGAGCGGGCCGCGCACCGGGCGGCCCCGGGGGAGGACCGGACGCTCGTCGGTGTCCGCGGAGTGGTCGACGACCTGGTCGGGCGCAGCGAGCAGGTGTGGGAACACCCAGGATCCGGGAACGGGTGAGTCATGGGTGAAGAGGTCGACGCACAGGAGTTCTCACGCGCGGACCGCACGCGCCACCGCGAGAAGGTGCGGCGCTGCCTGGACGTGTTCGCGCGGATGCTGCGCGACTCGAGGTTCGACACCGACGACCCGATGACCGGGCTGGAGGTCGAGCTCAACCTCGTCGACGAGCTCGGCGACCCGGCGCTGCGCAACGCCGAGGCGCTCGAGGCGATCGCCGACCCGGACTTCCAGACCGAGCTGGGCCAGTTCAACATCGAGATCAACGTGCCGCCGGCGCGGCTGCGCCAGGGTGGCCTGACGACGTTCGAGGACACCCTGCGCCGCAGCCTCAACGACGCCGAGGCGAAGTCGGCCGCGGTCGGTGCCCACCTGGTGATGATCGGGATCCTCCCGACCCTGACCAGCGACCACATGGACCCGGCGAGCCTCAGCCCCAACCCGCGGTACAAGCTGCTGAGCGAGCAGATCCTCCACGCGCGCGGGGAGGACATCACGATCGGCATCAGCGGGCCCGAGCGGTTGGTGACCACCACCGACTCGATCGTGCCGGAGGCGGCGTGCACCAGCACCCAGTTCCACGTGCAGACCTCACCGGCCCAGTTCGCGTCGTACTGGAACGCCTCCCAGGCGATCTCGGCCGTGCAGCTCGCCGTCGGCGCCAACTCGCCGTACCTCCTGGGCAAGGAGCTGTGGCGGGAGACGCGGATCCCGCTCTTCGAGCAGGCGACCGACACCCGCAGCGAGGAGCTCAAGGCCCAGGGCGTGCGGCCGCGGGTCTGGTTCGGGGAGCGCTGGGTGACCTCGGTGTTCGACCTGTTCGAGGAGAACGTCCGCTACTTCCCGGCGCTGCTGCCCATCACCGACGAGGAGGACCCGCTCGCGGTGCTCGAGGGCGGCGGCACCCCGAACCTGTCAGAGCTGCGGCTGCACAACGGCACGATCTACCGCTGGAACCGGCCGGTCTACGACATCGCGGGCGGCGTCCCCCACCTGCGCGTGGAGAACCGGGTGCTGGCCGCCGGCCCGACGGTCGCCGACACGATGGCCAACGCCGCGTTCTACTTCGGCCTGGTCCGCCACCTCGCGGAGAGCGAGCGCCCGCTGTGGTCGCAGATGTCGTTCAGCGCGGCGGAGGAGAACTTCCACGCGGCGGCGCAGCAGGGCATCGACACGCAGGTCTACTGGCCCGGCGTCGGCCAGGTGCGCGCCACCGAGCTGGTGCTGCGCCGCCTGCTGCCGATGGCGCGGGCGGGCCTGGAGGCGTGGGGCGTGCCGGGGGAGGAGTCCGACCGGCTGCTCGGGATCATCGAGCAGCGCTGCCTGACCGGCGTCAACGGCGCCGAGTGGTTCGCGCGGCGGATGCACGGGCGCGGCGACCAGGAGCGGTACGACGCCCTGCGCGCGACGCTGCTGGAGTACCGCGAGCGGATGCACAGCAACGAGCCCGTGCACACCTGGGACTGACTGCCGGGGCGGCCCCGTCGTGGTCCGGGCGACTCACCGCTCGCGGAGCCGCTGCCAGGTGCGCCGGGCCCCGGAGCGGGGGTCCCACCAGCCCTTGCGGCCGGCGACCACCATGACCAGCGGCGCGCCGGCCTCGGCGTACGCCGCCCGGGCGGCCGCCAGCCACTGCGCGTCGACGTCCTGCAGCTCCAGCGGACCGGTCCGGGTGAGCCACACCAGCGGCTCGAGCGGACCGCCGGCGCGGGAGACGACTGCCCGCATGGCGGCGACGGCGTCGGCCCGCAACGCGTGGTCGAGCCGGTCCTCGGGGCGCACCGCGAGCACGCGCTCGGCACCGCCCGGGACGCCGACGTGCAGGAGCGGCAGGTGCACCCGTCGTCGTTCGGACCGCGCGTGGTCGAGCACGGCGCGACGCAGGAGGCGCCCGAGGTCGCGGGGGACCGGGTCGGGCACCCCGGGACCCTGGTCGGGTGGAGGCGGCTGCACGGCACCAGCCTCTCCCGGGGACGATCGGTCCCGCCGGGCCTCTCCACAGGCCCGGTGATGGGCTACGGTGCCGAGCATGGGAACCGTGGTGGTGGGTTACGTGCCGAAGCCCGAGGGAGAGGCCGCGCTGGCCTCAGCGATCGCCGAGGCGAGGCTCCGCGGCGCGAAGCTGGTCGTCGTGAACTCGCACCGGGGCGGGCCCGACCTCGACCGCGCGGCCGCGCAGGCCGCGGAGTCCGAGCTCGCCGCCGTCGAGTCGCGCCTCGAGGGCAGCGGCGTCGAGCACGAGGTGCGCCACCTGGTGCGCGGCTTCGAGCCCGCCGAGGACCTGATCAGCATCGCGGACGCGAACGACGCCGAGCTGATCGTGATCGGCCTGCGCCGCCGCTCGCCGGTCGGCAAGCTCATCCTGGGCAGCAACGCCCAGCGCATCCTGCTCGACGCCAAGTGCCCGGTGCTGGCGGTCAAGGGCGGCGACTGACGCAGCCCCGGTCGCCGGTCCGGAGATCGCCGGGACCGCGACGACGGACGACCAGAAGTGGCCGGTGCGCCACGCCGACCTGGTCGGACGCCACCGACCCCGCACTTCGGGTAGTCGGTCGGCGGGATCAGCTGCCGCCGGCCGGGAGGGCCTCGAGCAGGACGTCGGGGTTGTCCCGGGCGGTGACCTTGGCGCGCCACTGGTCGACGAAGAGGGCCAGGTGCGTGCCGTCGCTGCGCTGGAGGACCTCGACCCCGCGGATCCCCGCCAGCGCGGCGGCACCGGCCGCGTCGGTGCGCCGCGCGAGCTGGTAGTCCAGCCGGCTGAAGCGGATCGGGGCGTTGAACTCGTTGGTCATCCGGTCCTCGACGACCTCGAACTGCATCGGTCCGACGGCGGCGAGGACGGGGTTCTGGTCGCCGCGCAGGTCCGACCGGAGCACCTGCACCACGCCCTCCTGGTCGAGCTGCTCGATGCCGCGGCGGAACTGCTTGTAGCGGCCGATGTCGCCGGCGCTGGCCGTCACGAAGTGCTCGGGCGCGAAGGTCGGGACCGGCGGGTACTCGATCGGGTCGCCGACGTAGATGGTGTCGCCCACGCGCAGGGCGGTGGCGTTGACCAGGCCGATGATGTCGCCGGGCTCGGCGTTCTCCACTGACGTCGTCTCCCGGCCGAAGACCGCCTGGGCGAACTTCGTCGCGAACGGGCGTCCCGTGGCGGCGTGGGTGACGACCATGCCGCGCTCGAACGTGCCGGAGACGACCCGGGCGTAGGCGAGCCGGTCGCGGTGGGCGGCGTTCATGCCCGACTGCACCTTGAAGACGAACGCGCTGAACTCGTCGTCGACCGCACGGACCGTGCCGTCCGCACCCGGGGTGTCACCAGGCTCCGGCGCGAGGTCGAGCAGCAGGTCCAGCAGCTGCGCGACACCGAAGTTCTGCAGCGCCGAGGCGAACATCACCGGCGTGGTCGCCCCGGCGAGGAAGCGCTCCTGGTCGTGGTCGGCGCCGTCGAGGCCCAGCAGCTCGTGCTCCTCGACCGCATCCGCCCAGACCGGCGCGTCGTTCTCCTCGACCTCGTCGGCACGCATCCGCTTCTCGGGCGCGCGGGTGGCACCACCGGCGGTGCGGGTGTACTTCACGAACTCGCCGGTACGCCGGTCCAGGACGCCGCGGAAGTCCCCGGCCTCGCCGACCGGCCAGGTCAGGGGAGTGGGCCGCAGCCCGATCTTCTCCTGGATGAGGTCCATCAGCTCCAGCGCCGACAGGCCGGGGCGGTCCCACTTGTTGATGACCGTGATGACGGGGATACCGCGCAGCGCGCACACCCGGAAGAGCTTGAGGGTCTGCGGCTCCAGCCCCTTGCCGGCGTCGACCAGCATCACCGCGGAGTCGACCGCGGACAGCACGCGGTAGGTGTCCTCGGAGAAGTCGCTGTGGCCGGGGGTGTCGACCAGGTTGACGACGTGGTCGCGGTAGACGAACTGCAGCGCGGCCGACGTGATCGAGATGCCGCGCGCCTTCTCCATCGCCATCCAGTCCGACACGGTGGCCCGGCGGTCGCCCTTGCCGTGCACGGCACCGGCCTCGTTGATGGCCCGCGCGTGCAGGGCGAGCGCCTCGGTCAGCGTGGACTTGCCCGCGTCGGGGTGGCTGATGACGGCGAAGGTACGGCGGGGGCGGCTGTCGTGCACCGACCGAACCTAACGCCCGACCCGGCGCACTCCCGCTTCAGCGCGACTCGTCCGCCTCTGTGCACAGGCGCCTCGAGGGCGCACGATGGCGGCACCACCCGCCCCCAGGAGGACGACCGATGCAGACGACATCCCTGACCAGCGCCGTCGAGGAGCACCTCGCGGCGGCCCGTGCGGCCGGTGCCGGCCGGAGCTCGCACACCCTCTACGGCGGGCAGGAGCACCGGCTGCGTCAGACCCTCATCGCGCTGGCGGAGGGCCGGTCCCTCGGTGAGCACGAGAGCCCCGGCGAGGCGACCCTGCAGGTCCTGCGCGGCCGGGTGCGGCTGCACGCAGGGGACGAGACGTGGGAGGGCGTCGCGGGCGACCACGCGGTCGTGCCGGTGGCGCGCCACGACCTCGAGGCGGTGGAGGACTCCGCGGTCCTGCTCACCGTCGCGGTCGGCACCCGGCCCCCGAGCTGACCCCGGGGGCCCGGCTCGCCGAGCGGGCCTCGTGGCCACGACGGCCGGGGTGGCAGGCACGTCCGGAAGGTCCGGCATCCTGGGTCCATGAGCATCCACATCACCGGTGACGACTCCGCCGACCGCGTCCTGACCGAGGACCCCTTCGCGCTGCTCGTCGGGATGATGCTCGACGAGCAGTACCCCATGGAGCACGCCTTCCGTGGTCCCGCCAAGGTCCTGGGCCGCTTCGGCACGCTCGACCCTGCCCGGATCGCCGCCGCCGACCCCGAGGAGTTCGCGGCGCTGTGCTCGACCCCGCCGGCGATCCACCGCTTCCCGGGCTCCATGGCGGCCCGCCTCCAGGCGCTGGCCGCGCTGGTCGAGGAGCGGTACGACGGCCGCACCGAGCGGCTGTGGACCGAGGCGACGACCGGCAGGGAGCTGCTCAAGCGGGTCATGGAGCTGCCCGGCTTCGGCAAGCAGAAGGCGCAGATCTTCGTCGCCCTGCTCGCCAAGCAGCTGGGGGTGCGCCCCGACGGCTGGGAGCAAGCGGTCGGTGACTACGCGCTGGAGGGCCACCGCTCCGTCGCGGACGTCGTCGACGGCGAGACGCTGCAGAAGGTGCGCGACTTCAAGAAGCAGAAGAAGGCAGCCGCCAAGCAGCAGGCCTGAGCGTGCGCCCCCGACGTCCGTCGCCGTCCGTCCGCGGCCGGACCAGGATTGGCCGGCGGTCATCGGGGGCAGGACCACTCCATGGGGCGGTCCGGCACGAGCGCGTGGCCGCTCGTTCATCCGGCCGACGCCGTGTGTTCTGGACCAGTGCGCCCCGTCGTGCTGCGGAACAGGACGCTGATGCCGTGCCGTCACCCACCCCGTGGCAGAATGAAACCGCGGCTCTTGACGTGTGCGGGCTCTGCTGCGCCCGAGAGTCGCCCCGCCGTTGCTCCACAGTCAGTTGACGAGAGGTGTTCGTGTCCTCGACCGCGCGCAAGATCCCTGCCGAGGTGCTCTCGCACCCAGCCGTCGTGGCCCTCATCGAGCGGGGTAAGCCGTCGGGCAGCCTGAGCCCGGAGGATGTCCGCCAGGCCAGTGAGGACGCGGCCGTCGAGCCGCGCCACCTCAAGTCGCTGCTGGCGCACCTGAGCTCCCTGGGCATCTCGGTCGACGTGAGCGCCAGCGCCCAGCGCGCCGTCGCCGCGACGACCGCCCGCAAGACCACCACGGCCAAGACCGCCAAGAAGGCGCCGGCCAAGAAGGCCGCCGCCACCACCGGCGCGGCCGCTCCGGCGAAGAAGGCCGCGGCCGCCGCGGCGGCTCCGGCCGCACCGGTCGCCGAGGCGCCGACCGTCATCGGCCCCGACGGCAAGAAGATCCTCCCTGACGTCCCGGACGAGCAGTTCGAGAAGGACGTCGCCCAGGACCCGACGATCAAGGCCGACGAGGAGGAGGCCACGGCCACCTCCAGCTTCGTCGTCTCGTCCGCGGACGAGACCGACGAGCCGGCCCAGCAGGTCATGGTCGCCGGCGCGACGGCCGACCCGGTGAAGGACTACCTGAAGCAGATCGGCAAGGTCCCGCTGCTCAACGCCGAGATGGAGGTCGAGCTCGCCAAGCGGATCGAGGCCGGCCTGTTCTCGGAGGAGAAGCTGGCCAAGGGCGGCAAGATCACCCCGAAGCTCCTCGAGGAGCTCGAGTGGATCGCCGAGGACGGCCGCCGCGCCAAGAACCACCTGCTCGAGGCCAACCTGCGCCTCGTCGTCTCCCTGGCCAAGCGGTACACCGGTCGCGGCATGCTCTTCCTGGACCTGATCCAGGAGGGCAACCTCGGCCTGATCCGTGCGGTCGAGAAGTTCGACTACACCAAGGGCTACAAGTTCTCCACGTACGCCACGTGGTGGATCCGCCAGGCGATCACCCGCGCCATGGCGGACCAGGCCCGCACCATCCGCATCCCGGTGCACATGGTCGAGGTCATCAACAAGCTGGCCCGCGTCCAGCGCCAGATGCTCCAGGACCTGGGCCGCGAGCCCACCCCGGAGGAGCTGGCCAAGGAGCTCGACATGACCCCCGAGAAGGTCATCGAGGTCCAGAAGTACGGCCGCGAGCCCATCTCGCTGCACACCCCGCTCGGCGAGGACGGCGACAGCGAGTTCGGTGACCTCATCGAGGACTCCGAGGCCATCGTCCCGGCCGACGCGGTGTCGTTCACGCTGCTCCAGGAGCAGCTGCACGCCGTCCTCGACACGCTCTCCGAGCGCGAGGCGGGCGTGGTGAGCATGCGCTTCGGCCTGACCGACGGCCAGCCCAAGACCCTCGACGAGATCGGCAAGGTCTACGGCGTGACCCGCGAGCGGATCCGCCAGATCGAGTCCAAGACCATGTCGAAGCTGCGCCACCCGTCGCGCTCGCAGGTCCTGCGCGACTACCTGGACTGACCGGACGGCGCGAGCCGGCCACCCGCAGCGAGCCCCGTACCTCCTCGGAGGTGCGGGGCTCGCCGCTTCCCGCGCGACCTCGGTCAGCCGCTGGCGACCAGGGCCACCGCGGCCGCGCAGAGGGCGAGCCCCACCGCCTGGCTTCGGTGGATCGTCTCGCGCAGGACGGCCGCGGCGAGGACGACGGTCACCGCCGGGTACAGCGAGGTGAGGACGGCCGCGACCGTGAGGTAGCCCTCCCGGGTGGCCAGCATGAAGGCACCGGTGGCGGTCGCGCCGAGCACCCCGCTGACCACCCCCAGGGCAGCCCCGCGCTGGCGCGGCACCCAGGGGGCACGGACGACGACCGCCACCGTGACGATGGCCAGCCCGGCGACCACCTGGTTGAGCGCCAGCGGCAGCAGGCCGGCCTCCTCGGGCACCTCCGCGAGCGCGGCGAAGAGCGTGCCGAAGCCCAGCCCGGCGAGCACGCCGTCGAGCACGCCGGCGCGTCCGGTCGGCGCTCCGGCGGTGGTGGTCCGTGGTCGCCGGGCGACCAGCCAGATCGCCGGCAGGGCGGCGAGGACGCCGAGCCAGACCAGGGCACCGGGTCGCTCGCCTCCGAGGACGCCGACGGCGACCGGCAGCAGTGTGGCCGCGACGCCGGAGACGGGCGCGACGACGCCCATCCGGCCCGAGGAGAGCCCGCGGTAGAGGAAGGCGGTGCCCAGGCCGTTGCCGACGCCGCCGAGCACCGCCCAGGCGAGGTCGGTGCCGGTGGGGGAGCCGTCGACGGTCGTGGAGACCAGGAGGACGGCGACCGCGCCGCCGGCCTGGGCGGTGAGCGCGACCGACCACGCGGTCACCCGCTGGGAGGCGAAGCCGCCCACGAAGTCGCCGAGGCCGTAGGCGAGCGCCGCGCCGAGGGCGAGCAGCGCTCCCATCAGCCCCGCCTCACGTGAGGACCACGCCCACGACCCACGCCGCAGAGGCGGTGAGCGCGGCCGCCAGCTCGATCAGGATGCTCAGGCCGGCGGCGCGCAGCGCGTGCCTGGTCGACGGCCAGGCGGCGGTCCCGCCCACCCGGCGGTGCTCGGCGAGGTACACGCCGAGGACGAACCCGACGAGCAGCCCGACGACCGGGACGACGAAGAACCCGACGACACCCAGGGCACCACCCGCCCACAGCGTCGAGGTGGGGATGCCGGCGTCCTTGAGCCGGCGCCCGGGCACGGCGTACTTGACGACCGTGCCGAGCGCGAGCAGGACCGTGACCACGGCGAAGACCGTCCAGGCGGTCGTGCCGCCGACCTCGAGCGTCCAGACCAGCACCGCCGCCAGGACGAGCAGCGTCCCGGGCAGGACGGGGACGACCACGCCGGCCACGCCGACCGCGATCGCGATCGCGACGAGGACCTCCACCAGGCTCACCGGCCCACCCTCGCACGCGGGGTCCGCAGGCGTGGCAGGAGGGCAAATGACGGACGGCCCCGGACATGGGTCCGGGGCCGTCGAAGTCTGGGAGCTGGTCTGGTCAGCCCTCGTCGGTGGTGGTGGCTGGAGTGCCGGAGAGCTTGTGGGTCTCGTCGACGACGTTCGCCGCGATCTCCTTGAGCTTGTCGCCGTGCTCGCGTGCGTGGTGGGCGCAGAACAGCAGCTCTCCGCCGGTCTGGAGCTCCACACGGAGGTAGGCCTGGGCTCCGCAGCGGTCGCAGCGGTCCGCAGCCGTCAGCGGGGCGCTGGGTGCAACGGTGGTGGTCACATCGGCCTCATTTCTTGTGTCTCGGTGTCTTGCTCAACGTAGAGGCGGGGCCAAGGATTCCCGCGGCCACGTGGTGCCCGACACGTCGATCTCATCACGGACAGTGTTGCCCGATCCCGGGGTTTCCATGCTCCGGACGGCGGTGTCCGGCCCACGTTCACCCGTTCAGGGGATAACGACTGGTCCTACGAAGTGTGACGCGGTGCTGGTCGCCCCGGTGCCGGAACCACCCGACGTGGCGTGGATCGTGTCCGCATCGTGACGTCCTGCGGTGGTGCTGCTGTGCTGCGGCTCACCGTAGTGGCGCGGGGACCGGGCGTGGCTCCTCGGGCGTGCGGCGTGTCGTGGGTAGATTCGGAGACCAGACCACCGACGGATTTCCCTGGACGCCGCAACCGGTCCGGGCCGGCCGTCGGACCCGCCGTACCGCAGGAGCCCCACGATCGCCGACAACACCTACAACGCAGCGCACCTCCTGGTCCTCGAGGGCCTCGAGGCGGTGCGCAAGCGCCCGGGGATGTACATCGGCTCGACCGACACCCGCGGGCTCATGCACTGCCTGTGGGAGATCATCGACAACGGCGTCGACGAGGCCCTCGGCGGCCACGCGGCCCGGGTCGAGGTCACGCTGCACGCCGACGGCTCCGCCGAGGTCCACGACGACGGCCGGGGCATCCCCACGGACAAGGAGCCCAAGACCGGGCTGCCCGGTGTCGAGGTCGTCGCGACCAAGCTGCACGCGGGCGGCAAGTTCGGCGGCGGGTCGTACGTCGCCACCGGAGGCCTGCACGGAGTCGGCCTGTCGGTGGTCAACGCGCTGTCGACCCGGATGGACATCGACGTCGAGCGGTCGCCGGCGGCCCAGGGGATCTCTTTCCGCCGCGGCGTGCCCGGCGTGTTCGCCGCCGACGACGACCCGGCGGCCGACTTCGAGCCGCGGTCCGGGCTGACCCGCAAGGGCGGCCGGGTCGCGAAGGGGCGCAGCGGCACCCGGATCCGGTTCTGGCCGGACCGGCAGATCTTCACCAAGGACGCCGGCTTCGTCTACGACGAGCTCGTCACCCGCGCCCGGCAGACCTCGTTCATCGTGCCGGGGCTCGAGCTGGTCATCCGCGACCTGCGGGGACCCGAGCTGGTCGAGGAGAAGTTCCGCCACGACGGCGGCATCACCGAGTTCACCGACTTCCTGGCCGCCGACGAGCCGGTCACCGACATCCTGCGGCTGCAGGGGTCGGGCACGTTCACCGAGACGGTGCCGCTGCTCGACGACAAGGGCCACATGACCCCGCAGGAGGTCGAGCGCGAGCTCGGCGTCGACGTGGCGGTGCGGTGGGGGACCGGTTACGACTCCGAGCTGCGGTCCTTCGTCAACGTCATCGCCACCCCCAAGGGCGGCACCCACGTCAGCGGCTTCGAGCAGGCCGTCACCCGCACCTTCAACGACGCGATGAAGGCCGCGAAGGTGCTCAAGGTCAACGACGACGACGTCACCAAGGACGATGTGCTCGAGGGCATGACCGCGGTGGTCACCGTGCGCCTGGCCGAGCCGCAGTTCGAGGGGCAGACCAAGGAGATCCTGGGCACGCCGGCCGCGCGCACCGTCGTACGACGCGTGGTGGCCGCCGAGCTGAAGGACTTCCTCACCTCCACCAAGCGCCAGGAGAAGGCGCAGGCCAAGCTGGTCATGGAGAAGGTGGCCGGCGCCGCCAAGACCCGGATCGCCGCGCGCCAGCACAAGGAGACCCAGCGGCGCAAGAACGCCCTGGAGTCCTCGGCGCTGCCCTCCAAGCTGGCCGACTGCCGGGCCACCGACAACGACCGCACCGAGCTGTTCATCGTCGAGGGGGACTCCGCGCTCGGCACGGCCAAGCTGGCGCGGAACTCTGAGTTCCAGGCGCTGCTGCCGATCCGCGGCAAGATCCTCAACGTCCAGAAGGCCTCGGTCGGCGACATGCTCAAGAACGCCGAGTGCGCCTCGATCATCCAGGTCGTCGGCGCCGGCTCGGGCCGCACGTTCGACCTCGACGCCCGCCGCTACGGCCGGATCATCTTCATGGCCGACGCGGACTCCGACGGCGCACACATCCGCTGCCTGCTGGCGACGCTGTTCTTCAAGTACATGCCGGACCTGATCCGCGAGGGCCGGGTCTACTCGGCCGTCCCGCCGCTGCACCGCATTGAGATCTCCAACCCGCGCAAGGGCCAGGACAAGTACGTCTACACCTACTCCGACGACCAGCTGCAGCGGACGCTGGCGGAGCTGAAGAAGAAGAACGTGAAGTGGAAGGACCCGGTCCAGCGCTACAAGGGCCTCGGTGAGATGGACGCCGACCAGCTGGCCGAGACCACCATGGACCCGCGCCGCCGCACGCTGCGCCGGATCACCGTCGACGACGCCGACGTGGCGGCGAACGTCTTCGAGCTGCTGATGGGCTCTGACGTCGCGCCCCGCAAGGAGTTCATCGTCCAGGGCGCCTACGACGTGGACGTGGAGGCGCTGGACGCGTGAGCCGGGCGTCGGCTGGGTAGGTCGTCGGCATGAACCACCGACTCGCGCGCGCCCTCGGCGCCTCGCTGCTGCTCTCCGGGATCCTCACCCTCGTCGTCGCACTGGTCTGCCACGTCGCCGGCGGTCCGGAGGGGACGCACGCGAGCGCGGTGTGGGTGCTGGCGGTGCTCGGCCTGCTCCTGGTGGGCAACTCGCTGGTCGTGCTGGTCGTGGAGTCCCAGGTCCGCGCCGAGCACGAGCCCAGCGCGGGCTGACCGCGGGCGTCGGGGTCGGCGATCCGGGGACGAACGGTCCCGGCTGGCAGCATGGGCGGGTGCTCCGCCACCGACGACGTCCCGCCCGTGCCCTGGTCGCCGCGCTGGCGACGCTCGCGCTGACGGCGGGCTGCACGAGTGACGACGGTACGTCGCAGGGCGGCCCCGCGGGCGACGCCACGTCCGCCGAGCAGGCTCCGGCGCCCAGCCCGTCCCAGCGGCTCGGCCTGGCCCCCGGCTGGGGTCCCACCCGCGCCGAGCTGGACCGCGCCGCGCGACAGGTGGGCAGGCTGCCGCTCCCGGCGCTCGCCGGCCAGGTGATCGTGGCGCGGTACGCCGGCACGGCCGCGCCGACCCGGTTGGTGCGCCGGCTGCACCTGGGCGGCGTGGTGGTCTTCGACGAGAACGTCGCCGGGCCCGACCAGCTGCGCCAGGCGCTGCGGGCCCTCGAGCGTGGTGCCGGGCGCCGGTGGCCGCTGATGACGGCCGTCGACCAGGAGGGCGGGCTGGTGCAGCGCGTGCGCGGTGCGGTGACGGCGTACCCCGCCTTCATGTCGGCGGGGGCGGCCGACGACGAGCGGCTCACCCGTCGTGCCTACCTGGCGGCGGCGCGCGAGCTGCGCGGGCTCGGGATCGACGTCGACCTGGCGCCCGACGCCGACGTCACCGGCGGCGTGAGCGACCCCGTGATCGGCTCGCGGTCCGCCGGCGCGGACCCGGCCGTGGCCGCGGAGCACTCGGTCGCCGCGGCCCGGGGCATGTGGGCCGCCGGCGTCGTGCCGGTGGTCAAGCACTTCCCCGGGCACGGCTCGCTGACGACCGACAGCCACGTGGGGCTCCCGGTCCAGGACCGCTCGCTGCGCGAGCTCCTGCGCACCGACCTCGTGCCGTTCCGGGCGGCCGTGGCGGCGGGCCTGCCGGCGGTGATGGTCGGCCACATCGCGGTGCAGGCGCTCGACCGCGGCGTGCCGGCCACGGTGTCGCGACCGGTCGTCCACGGCCTCCTGCGCGAGCGGCTCGGCTTCGACGGCCTCGTCGTGAGCGACGCGCTGGAGATGGCCGCGGTCCGGTCGGTGCGGCAGCCGGCGGTCCGCTTCCTCGCCGCGGGCGGGGACGTGGTGCTGATGCCGAGCGATCCCGCGGCCGCCCGCGCGGCCATCATGGCGGCGGTGCGTGAGGGCCGGCTCCCTCGCCGGCGCCTCGAGCAGGCGGCGACCCGCATGGTCGCGCTGCTCGAGCACACCGCCGACCGGGGCCGCCCCGCCGCGCCGGGCTCGGCGGCGGCCGCCTCCCGCGAGCTGTCCGCGGAGGCCGTCACGGTCGCCGCGGGACCCTGCTCCGGGGCTCTGGTCGACGGACCGGTCGTGCCGCTCGGCGACGACGGCGCGGTGGCGGCGTTCCGCACGGCCGCCTCGGCGGCCGGCACGGAGCTCGGCCACGTGACGTACGTGAAGCCGCCGCGGCCGCAGCGCACGGGCGACCGCAAGCGCGACCGCCGGCGCCTGGCGGCCTGGCGGCGGATCGAGCCGCGCATGGTCGTGCACGGCACTCCGGTCCACCTCGTCGGTCCGGGCGGCACCGCGCCGGACGACGGGATCGTCGTCGCGACCGACCGTCCCTGGGTGCTCGGCACCTCCGCCGCGGGCGTCCGCATCGCGACGTACGGCGAGACGCCGGGCGCCATGGGCGCCCTCGTCGACGTGCTCCGCGGTGAGGCCTCCGCTCCCGGGCGGCTCCCGGTGCCGGTGGTCGGGGTCGAGCGGCGGGGGTGCCGGCTGTAACGACAGGTCCGCTGCTGTGTCGGCACGCTGCAGCGTGCCGACACAGCGGCGAACGTCGCGTTGCAGCCGCTTCGAGCGCCGCGGCCTCAGACGACGCGCTCGAGCAGCCCGCTGTCGACGTCGTAGATGAAGCCGCCGATCTTGACCGACTCGGGCACCAGCGGGTGGCTGCGCACCTTGTGCACGTCGTCGGCGAGCGCGGCCTGCTGGTCGGTGACCACGTTGAACGGCTGCCAGGCGGCGTCCTGGCCGGCCGAGGCGGCGACGCGCTCGCGCAGTTCCTCCTCGGTGTTCGAGGCGACCGCGCAGCGGGTGTGGGGGACCACGAGGATCCGGTCGACGTTGAGCAGGTGCACGCCCAGGACGAGCGCCTCCAGCGCCTGGGGGGTCACCCGACCGCCCGGGTTGCGGAAGATCTTCGCGTCGCCCGGCTTGAGGCCGAGCATGCCGAGCGGGTCGATGCGCGAGTCCATGCAGGTCACGATCGCGACCCCCGCATGGGCGACGCCGTCGAAGCCGGCGAGGTCGAAGGTCTCCGCGAAGCGCTGGTTCGCGGCGAGCAGGTCGTCGAAGTCCGAGTCAGCCACGGACCGGAACCTACCGAACCGCTCAGACGCCCGTGCGGAGGGCCTCGACCGGCGAGACGGCCCGCGTGGCGGCGCCGCGGAAGACCACCAGCGCGAGCAGCCCGGCGAGCACCGCGGCCACCGCGGCGCCGCCGAAGACCGCGTGCTCCTGGGGGATCCCGGCGGCCGCGATCAGGTCGGAGTACTCCTGGCAGCGCGTGCGGTCCCCGCACACCTCGCGCGCCGAGGGGAGCGGGTTGTCCTCGAGGTGGTCGTAGTAGCGGCGCAGGCCCAGCGCGGTGAGCGCGGAGATGCCGACGAGCATGCCGACCATCCGCGCGACGACCACCATCGCGCTGGCCACGCCGTGCACGTCGTCGTCGGTGCTGGCCAGGACCGCGGCGTTGACCGGCGCCAGCGCGAGCCCGAACCCGAAGCCGCACACGACGAGGGTGAGGTCGGAGGTGAGGTGCTCGAGGCTGTCGACGCCCCACTGCGTCATCAGCGCGAACCCGAGCGCGGCCAGCGCCATGCCGACCGCGGTGATCACGCCGGCCCCCACGCGACGGGTGAGCCAGCCGCCGACGACCGCACCGACGGGCAGCGCGACCAGGAAGCGCAGCAGCACCAGGGCCGCCATCAGCTGGGAGTCGCGGTGGATCGTGGTGCGGGCGAACAGGGGGATGTCGATGAGGGCGGCGATGAGCGCGGCGCCGACGAAGAAGCTGACCAGCACCGCGCCCCAGGCCGGGGTACGCCGCAGCGCACCGGCCGGCACGATCGGCGCGTCGGACCGACGGACGTGGACCACGAAGGCGGCGGCGCCGACGGCCGCGCCGAGGAGGTACCAGAGGCCCTGGTCGGAGAAGACCTGGACCTTCGGGTCGGCGGTGGCGAAGGCGAGGATCACCCCGCCCAGCGCGACGGCCAGCAGCAGGGCACCGGTCAGGTCGGCGTCGCGGGCGCTGCGCCACCAGCCGCGGAGGTCGACCAGCGGGCGGCGGGCGGTCGCGCACCGCACGAGGAGCAGCAGCGCCGCCACGATCGCCACCAGGCCCACCGGGGTGAGCCAGCGGCCGTCGCCGACGTACGGCACGAACATCTCGCCCCAGGTCAGGTCGCGCAGCAGCTGGCTGGGCCGCACGAAGACCAGCCCGCCGGCCGCCAGGGCCACCAGCGCGAGCAGCATCCCGACGAGGTCGGGCAGGCCGCGGTGGCCGGGTGGCGAGGCGCCGTCCCGGCCGAGCGCGCGGATCGCGGCGGCGAGCACCAGGCCGACGGCGAGGTTGAGCAGGAAGATCGCGCGCCAGTCGGCGACCGCGAGCACCAGGGCGCCGAGCAGCGGGCCGAGCACGCTGCCGACCTCCTGGACCGCCGAGACCAGCCCCAGCGGGACGCCGCGGCGCTCGGCGGGGTAGAGGTCCGCGACCAGGGCGAGGGTCGCCGGCACCAGGCCGCCGCCACCGACGCCCTGGAGGAAGCGGCCGGTCACCATGCTGGGCAGGTCGTACGCCGCCGCGGTGACCAGCGAGCCGAGCGCGAAGACGACCAGCGCGGCCACGAGCACCGGCGTGCGGCCACGGAGGTCGGCGATCCGCCCGATCAGCGGCAGCATCGCGACGTACCCCAGCAGGAAGCCGGAGATGATCGGGGCGGCCTTCTGCAGCTGCTCCACCGAGACGCCGGCGCCGGCCATCATGTCCGGCAGCGCGAGCACGACCACGTAGGTGTCGGCGGCCGCGAAGGCCACCGCGACCGCTGCCAGGGCGAGCAGCAGGCGCGGCGACCCGAGCCGGCTCGCCGGGGCGCTCACCGGGCGCTCACGGGGCGGTGATGTCCTGCTCGGTGCCGTAGTCGGCGAAGTCGATCGTGTAGGTCATCGAGGGCGAGTCGGCGTAGAAGACGCCGGTCAGCACCGCCGAGGTCAGCAGGCCGTCGTCGTCGACGGTGTACGTCGCGTCGAAGTCGCCCGAGGCGCCCGGGATGACGTTGGCGACGGCCGTGTCGGGGACGGTGCCGGTGTACTCGGTGAGGACCTGGTCGTTCTTCTCCCCGCCGCGCACCGACTCGCCCTCCTCGACGCCGGTCGTCGCCGGCAGCAGGGCCGAGAAGCCGCGCTCGGGGCTCATCAGGTCGGCGGGGTCCGGCGCGCCGTACTCGGTGGGGTCGATGTCCTGCCAGCCGTTGGTCAGCGGCAGCTGGGCGAAGACCTTGTCGTCGACCGCCACGACCGGGACCTCGGCCTCCTGGCCGAAGATGCGCACCGTCAGCGACCCCTCGAAGGCCGGGGCGTGGGTGCCGGTGCCGGCGGCGTCGACGATGCCGGTGACGCCCTCGGGGAGGTCGTCGGTGCTGAGCCGGATCGAGAGCCCGGAGGTCTCGTCGAAGGCCGTCTTCGCCGCCGCCAGGACCTCCTCCGGCGTCTGGTCGTCCGCGGCGGGGCCCGAGCCACCGTCGTCGTCGCCGGAGCAGCCGGTCAGCAGGGCGGTGGAGAGGGTCGCGGCGAGGCCGAGCGCGGCCAGCGTGCGGGCAGGACGGACAGGACCGACGACGGAGCGGAGCATGCCGATCAGCCTTCCACACCGGGGGTGGGCGCCCCGGTCCCGGAGAACCGCGCGGACACGGGGCCCGCGCAGGCCGCGATCGGCTGCGTCCCGGGGATGCCCGAGCCGTCGCGGCGGCCGGTCGCCTCGGGCAGCTCGACCGGGGCGCCGCTGTCGGCGGCGGCGCGCGCCGGTGCGGTGCCCACCCAGGCGAAGACGAGCGCGTCCTCGCCCTTGAGGAACCGGTGGCAGCGCACGCCGCCCGTGGCCCGGCCCTTGGGCGGGTACTCCTCGAAGGGCGTCACCTTCACGGCGCCCGGCTCGGTGCCGGGCAGCGCGGTCGAGGAGCCGGAGGCGGTCACCACGACCGACCCCTCGGGGGCGGCGGGGTCGACCGCGCCGAACCACAGCACGGAGGCGCCGGCGGTCAGCCGGACGCCGGCGATGCCGCCGCCGGTCCGGCCCTGCGGACGGACGCCGTCGGCCCCGAAGTGGAGCAGCTGGGCGTCGGTGGTCACGAAGCAGAGGGTCTCCTCGCCGGTGACGAGCTCGACCGCGCCGACGACCTCGTCGCCGTCGGCGAGCCGGACGACCTCCCAGTCGTCCCGGTTGAGGACCTCGGGGTTGACCCGCTTGACCACGCCCTGCCTGGTGCCCAGCGCGAGGCCCGGTCCGTCGGTGCCGAGCGTGCACAGCGCGAGCAGCCGCTCGCCCGGCTCGAGGGCGAGGATCTCGCTGACGGGCAGGCCGCCCGCGAGGTGCGGGTCGTTCGCGGTGCCGGGCAGCTGGGGCAGCTCCAGCACGCCGATGCGCACCAGCCGGCCGGTGCTGGTCAGCCCGCCGACCTCGCCGCGGGCGGTGCCGCGGACCGCGGAGACGACCACGTCGTGGTTGGCGCGGCCGCCGCCCTGGCCGGGGGGCTCGTCGGTCGCGGTGCGCGCCAGCAGGCCGGAGGAGGAGAGGTAGACGAAGCAGGGGTCGTCGGCGACCTCGAGCGGCACGGCGCTGCTCACCGGCGAGCCGGCGGACTCCAGCAGCACGGTCCGGCGCGGCGTGCCGTACGTCGTGGCGACCTCGGCGAGCTCGTCGGAGACCACCTGCCGCAGCAGCTTCTCGTCGCCGAGGATCGCGTCGAGCTCGTCGATGGTCTGCTGCAGCTCGGACTGCTCCTTCTCCAGCTCGATCCGGGAGAACTTCGTGAGCCGGCGCAGCTGCATCTCGAGGATGTACGTCGCCTGCGGCTCGGTCAGCTCGAAGACGTCCATCAGCCGCCCGCGCGCCTGCTCGGCGTTGTCGCTGGAGCGGATCAGCTGGATGACCTCGTCGATGTCGAGGATCGCGACGAGGAGTCCCTCGACCAGGTGCAGCCGGTCGGCGGCCTTGCCGCGTCGGAAGGTCGAGCGGCGGCGGACCACGTCGTAGCGGTGCGCGAGGAAGACCTCGAGCATCTCCTTGAGGCCCAGCGTGCGGGGCTGGCCGTCGACCAGGGCGACGTTGTTGATGCCGAAGCTGTCCTCCATCGGCGTGAGCCGGTAGAGCTGCTCGAGCAGCGCCTCGGGGACGAAGCCGTTCTTGATCTCGATCACCAGCCGCAGGCCGTGCTCGCGGTCGGTGAGGTCCTTCATGTCCGAGATGCCCTGCAGCTTCTTGACCTGCACGAGGGTCTTGATCCGCTCGATGACCTTCTCGGTGCCCACGCCGTAGGGGAGCTCGGTGACGACGATGCCCTTGCGGCGGTTGGTGATGTTCTCGATGCGGGCGCTGGCGCGCATCTTGAACGTGCCGCGGCCGGTCTCGTAGGCGTCGCGGATGCCGTCAAGGCCGACGATCTTGCCGCCGGTGGGCAGGTCCGGCCCGGGGATGAACCGCATCAGGTCGTCGAGGCTCGCGCGGGGGTCCTTGACCAGGTGGCGCAGCGCCTGGACCACCTCGACCAGGTTGTGCGGGGCGCAGTTGGTCGCCATGCCCACCGCGATCCCGGTGGTGCCGTTGACCACGAGGTTCGGGATGGCCGCAGGCAGCACCGACGGCTCGAGCTCGCGGCTGTCGTAGTTGGGCCGGAAGTCGACGGTGTCCTCGTCGATCGAGGCGGTCATCGCGACCGCGGCCGGCGCCATCCGGGCCTCGGTGTAGCGCATCGCGGCGGGGGAGTCGTCGGGCGAGCCGAAGTTGCCGTGGCCGTCGATGAACGGCAGCCGCATCGACCACGGCTGCGCCATCCGCACCATCGCGTCGTAGATGGCGCCGTCGCCGTGGGGGTGCAGCCGGCCCATGACCTCGCCGACGACGCGCGCGCTCTTGACGTGGCCGCGGTCGGGGCGCAGGCCCATGTCGTTCATCGTGTAGAGGATCCGGCGCTGGACCGGCTTGAGGCCGTCGCGTGCGTCGGGGAGCGCCCGGGAGTAGATGACGGAGTAGGCGTACTCCAGGAACGACGACTCCATCTCCTGCTTGATGTCGGTGTCGAGGATGTGCTCCTCGAAGTCCTCGGGCGGCGGGGGAGTCGTACGTCGTGCCATGGCGACATTCTCCCCGGCGGGGTGGTCGCGGGGGTCGGGGGCACACCGGGACCGGCTAGATTCCTCCCGTGACCGAGCAGGACGTCCCCACCGCCCCCCGGCACTGGGAGGCCGACGTCCTGCTCCGGGACGGACGCACCGCCCACATCCGGCCGATCGGCCCTGCGGACGCCGACCTGCTGGTGGAGTTCTACGCCCGGGTCTCCGACACCTCGAAGTACTACCGGTTCTTCTCGCCGATGCCGCGCCTCTCCGACCGCGACGTCAAGCGGTTCACCCAGGTCGACCACCGCGACCGCGTGGCGTTCGTGCTCACCCTCAGCGGGCAGATGATCGCCGTCGGTCGCTACGACGTCGTCCGGCCCGGCGAGGCGGAGGTCGCCTTCCTCGTCGAGGACAGGCACCAGGGCCGGGGCATCGCCCAGCTGCTGCTCGAGCACCTCGCCCAGGCCGGCCGCGAGCGCGGGGTGGAGCGGTTCGTCGCCGAGGTGCTGCCCGACAACACCCGGATGATCCAGACCTTCCGCGACGCCGGCTACCACGTGGCCAGCGAGTACGAGGACGGCGTGCTGGTCCTGGAGTTCCCGATCACCCCCACCGACACCGCGATCGGGCTGATGCAGGGCCGGGAGCACAAGGCCGAGGCCGCCTCGATCGAGCGGTTCTTCAACCCCCGCTCGGTCGCCGTCATCGGCGCCTCCCGGCGGCAGGACACCATCGGCCAGGCGCTCGTGCGCCACCTGGTCACCGGCGACTTCACCGGGCGGGTGTACGTCGTGAACCCGACCGCCGCCGCGGTCTCGGGCATGCCGGCGTACAAGACCGTCGGCGACATCCCCGACGAGGTCGACGTGGCGATCGTGGCGGTGCCGGCGGAGTCGGTGCAGGACGTCGTGCTCGACTGCGCCGCGAAGGGCGTCCACGGCCTCGTCGTGATCTCCTCGGGCTTCGCCGAGACCGGCGAGGAGGGCCGCCAGCGCCAGCGCCGGCTGGTGGGGCTCTCCCGCTCCTACGGCCTGCGCCTGATCGGCCCGAACTGCCTGGGGATCATCAACACCGACCCCTCCGTCTCGATCAACGCCTCGCTGTCCTCGGTGATGCCGCCGCGCGGTCGTGCCGGGTTCTTCTGCCAGTCCGGCGCGCTCGGCTCCGCGATCCTGGAGAAGGTCCAGAACCGCGGCCTCGGCCTGTCCACCTTCGTCAGCGCGGGCAACCGCGCCGACGTCTCGGGCAACGACCTGCTGCAGTACTGGGAGGAGGACGACTCCACCGAGGTCGTCCTGCTCTACCTGGAGTCCATCGGCAACCCGCGCAAGTTCTCCCGCATCGCGCGCCGGGTCTCGCTGCGCAAGCCGATCATCGCGGTGCGCTCGGGGCGCACCACCCAGGGCGTGCCGATGGGCCACGCGGTGCGCCGGATCTCCGCCCCTCCGCAGGCGGTCGACGCGATGTTCCGCCAGGCCGGGGTGATCCAGGTCGACACGCTCGAGGAGATGTTCGACGTCGCCCAGCTGCTGGCCCACCAGCCGCTGCCGCGCGGGCGCCGGGTCGCGATCGTGGGCAACTCCGACGCGCTCGGCCTGCTCGCCGCCGACGCCGCCGCGGCCGTGGGCCTGGTGGTCAACAAGTCCGTCGCGCTCGGCGCCGAGGCGACGGCCGAGGACTTCGAGGACGCCCTCGACGCCGCCATCGACGACCCCGAGATCGACTCGGTCGTCGCGGTCTACATCCCGCCGCTCAACGTCTCCGGCGAGGACGTCGCGAACGTCCTGGCGGCCGTCGGCGAGCAGTCCGACAAGCCGCTGGTCTCCTCCTTCCTCGGCGCCGAGGGCGTGCCCGAGCTGCTGCGCGTGCCCGACGTGGCCGGCTCGACCGCCGGTCGCGGCTCGGTGCCGTCGTACCCCGCCGTGGAGTACGCCGTGCGCGCGCTCGCCCGCGTCGTGGAGTACGCCGTGTGGCTGCGCACCCCCGACGCCCCGCCCCGCGTCGGCGACACGGTCGACCCGCGCACCGCGAAGGCCGTCGTCAACCGGGTGCTCACCCAGCACCCCGAGGGCGTCGAGCTGAGCCAGGAGACCCTGGCCGAGCTGCTCGCGGCGTACGGCGTGGAGCTGTGGCCGGTGCACCGCGTCGCCAGTCTCGAGGAGGCCCGCGCGGCCGGGGAGTCGCTCGGGTGGGACGTGGTGCTCAAGGCGACCGCCGACCACCTCCGCGAGCGGCCGGACCTGGCCCACGTCTGGCGCAACATCGACGATCCCGAGGAGATGACCGACGCCTGGGACTCGCTGTCCTCGGTCATCGGCGACCCCGCCGGCGCGGGCTTCGTGGTCCAGAAGGTGGCGCAGCCCGGCGTGCCGGTCTCGATCCGCTCGATCGAGGACCCGCTCTTCGGCCCGGTCGTGTCCTTCGGCATCTCGGGTCCGATCACCGACCTGCTGACCGACCGCTCCTACCGGATCCCGCCGCTCAGCGAGCGCGACGCGGCGGCGATGGTGCGCGAGATCAAGGCCGCGCCGATGCTCTTCGGCTACCGCGGCAGCGAGGTGGTCGACGTGGCCGAGGTCGAGCGGCTGATCCTGCGGGTCTCCCAGCTGCAGAACGACCTGCCCCAGGTGCGCTCCCTCGAGCTCTCCCTGGTCCTGGCCGGTGCGCACGGCGCCAGCGTGCTGACCGCGGCCGGGCGGGTCGAGCCGGTGACCGACCCGCGCTCGGACTGGTTCGTGCGCCGGCTGCCGTCGCTGCCGGGGGACACGCTCCCGAGCTGAGGCGGGCCCGGGCGCGGGCGGACCGGTCCCGGCCGGACTGAGCCGGTGGGGGAGGTGCGTGACACACTGCGCGCATGCGCAGCCGCACCACCGACGACCGGGACCGGGCCACCGAGCTCCGGCACGCCATCGACCGCACCGGCTACTACCCCGAGGTCGTCGGGGACGGCGTGGCGGCGGCGGTCGCGGGCGAGCAGGTCCTGTCGTTCTTCGTCCACCACGAGCCGACCTTCGAGCGTGACGAGGTACGTCGCCACCTCAGCGTCGTGGTGCTGACCCCCAGCCGGCTGGTGCTCGCGCACACCGACGAGCACCCCGGCGACGACCTGCTGCCGGAGCCCTACACCTCGACCTCGACCGAGGCGGTCAGCCTCTCGGCGGTCAAGTCCGTGGTCGTCACCCGCAACATCGCCAACCCGACCTCCGGTCCCTCGCGGCCCGCCGAGGTCGTCATGACCATCGGCTGGGGCGGGGTCGCCCGGATCGACCTGGAGCCGGCCGGCTGCTCGGACCCCAGCTGCGAGGCCGACCACGGCTACACCGGCGTGCTGTCCTCCGACGACTTCTCCCTGCGGGTCTCCGCCGCCGCCGACGGGGCCGACGCGGTCCACGGGCTGCTGTCCTTCGCCGAGTCGCTCTCGGCCGCCACCCACGCCTGACGCCGACGACCGTGTCCTCCTCGAGCCCCTCGCCGGTGGACTTCCACGAGCCGGCCTACGGCCAGCGCTCGCTCTCCGACGTCGTGCCCGCCGTCGCGGTCGCGCTGGGCGTCGACCTCGGCGGGCCGACCCCGACCGGCCTCGAGCTGCCGCCGGCCTCGTCGTACGTGCTGTTCCTGGTCGACGGCCTCGGGCACCGGCTGCTGGAGCGGCACGGCCACGCCGCGCCGTACCTCTCCTCGCTGCTGGGGCAGGCGCCCGCCACCGCCGGCGTGCCGTCGACCACCGCGACCAGCCTCACCTCGCTGGGCACCGGCCTCGTGCCGGGCGTGCACGGCCTGGTCGGGTTCACCACGCGGGTGCCGGGCACCGACCGGCTGCTCAACGCGCTGGCCTGGTCCAAGGACGTCGACCCGCTCGAGTGGCAGCCGCACCCGACCGCGTTCGCGCGGCTCGGCTCGGCCGGCGTCTCGGTCCGGGTCGTGAACAAGCGGGAGTTCGCCAGCAGCGGGCTGACGCTGGCCGGCTCCCGCGGTGCCGAGTACGTCGCCGCCGACAAGGTGGGCGAGCGGGTCGCGGCGGCGGTCGCCGCCTGCGTCGAGCGGCCGTCGCTGACCTACCTCTACGACAGCGACCTGGACTGGACGGGCCACCGGTACGGCGTCTCTTCCAGCCAGTGGCTCCAGCAGCTCTCGAGCATCGACTCCGAGGCCGAGCAGCTGCGCGAGGTGCTCCCGGCCGACGTGCGGCTCGTCGTCGTGGCCGACCACGGGATGGTCGACTGCCCGCCCGAGCACCGCCTCGACGTCGACGACCACCCCGAGCTCCGCGACGGCGTGCGGCTGCTCGGCGGCGAGGCGCGCTTCCGCCACCTCTACGTCGACCGCGGCGCGGTCGACGACGTGGCCGCGGCGTGGTCGTCGGTGCTGGGGGAGCGGGCGGAGGTGCTCACCCGCGAGCAGGCGGTCCGGCGCGGGTGGTTCGGGCCGGTGGACGCCTCGGTGCTGCCGCGGCTGGGCGACGTCGTCGTCGCCTCGACCGGCGACCACGGTGTGTTCTCGACGACCGACTTCTCCTACGAGAAGACGCTCGTGGGCCTGCACGGGTCGCTCACGCCCGAGGAGATGCTGATCCCGGTCCTGGTCGACTGACCACGGCGGGCACTCGCGCCGCCGGGGCGGACCGGGAGGCGCTCAGCCGAGCAGCGCGAGCCGACCGTGCTCGGCGTACTCCGCCTCGAGGTCGGCGACCCGCTCGGCCGTGAGCGGCCGGTAGGCGCCGTCGACGCGCTCGAAGACCGGGTCCTCACCGCGCCACAGCAGGCGGCGCAGGGAGGGCTTGTCCACCTTGCGGGTCGCGGTGACCGGCAGGTCGCTGGTCAGCCGCACGAGCCGGGGCGCCCACTTGGTGCCGAGGTCGGCCTGCTCGTCGAGGAACGCCGCGAGGTCGGAGCCGTCCACGGCGGCGGGGTCGGTGACCTGCAGCGTGGCCATCACCAGGTCGCCGGTCCGCGGGTCGGGGACGGGGTAGACCGCCGCGACGGCGACGCCGGGGAAGCGGGACAGGATCCGCTCGACCGGCGCGGCCGCGAAGTTCTCGGAGTCCACGCGCAGCCAGTCGGCGGTGCGGCCGGCGAAGTAGAAGAAGCCGTCCTCGTCGCGGTAGCCGAGGTCACCGGTCCAGAAGTCGCCGTCGCGCAACTTCTCGGCGCTCGCCTCGGGGTTCTTGTAGTAGCCCTCGAACCGCGCCGCGGCACCGCGGGAGACGATCTCGCCGGTCGCCTCCGCGGCGTTGAGCAGCTCACCGTCGGGGGAGAAGCGCGCCGGCGGGCACGGCCGGCCGTCCTCGCCGACGACGTCGATGGTGAAGCCGACCTGGGGCAGGCCCAGGGCCGCGCCGGGCGTCTCCGGGGTCCGGATGATGTAGCACGTGCCCTCCGAGGAGCCGTAGGACTCCGAGACGGCCACGCCGTAGCGCCGGAGGAACTCCTCGCGGTCGCGCGTCGACGCCTCGGTGCCGAAGCCGAAGCGCAGCTTCGTGCGGCCCTCGTCGGGGCTCTCGGGCTGGGCCAGCACGTAGGCCAGCGAGCGGCCGACGTAGTTGAAGAAGGTGGCGCCGGTCTCGAGGACGTCGGCGAGGAAGCCGGACGCCGAGAACCGGCGCCGCAGGGCGAACGCCGCGCCGTGGTTGATGCACGGGCCCCAGGCGGCCATCAGCGCGTTGCCGTGGAAGAGCGGCATCGCGTTGTACGCCACGTCCTCGGGCCCGACCGGGATCGGGGTCAGCTGGCAGACCGTCGCCCAGCGACCGGTCGAGCAGATGACCGCCTTGGGCGCGCCGGTGGAGCCGGAGGTGAAGAGCAGCAGCAGCACGCTGCGCGGGTCGAGCCCCTCGGGCGTCGCCTCGACCGGGGCGCCGGCGTGGCGCGCCAGCAGCGCGGCGTACTCCTCGCCCTCGACGTCGAGCACCGTCCCCGCGCCGTGGTCGAGGCCCTCGAGCAGCGCGTCGTGCGGGGCGGAGGTGAGGATCACCGCGCAGTCGGTCCGGCGTACGTCGGAGGCGAGCTCGGCCCCGCGCCGGGTCGGGTTGACGCCGACGACCGTGGCGCCGGCGAGGGCGGCGCCGGCCACGAGGAAGAGGTACTCCGGGGTGTTCTCGAGCAGCACGCCGACGTGCCAGGGGGCGTCGGCCGGGCGCAGCTCCTGGAGCACCGCGGACCGCACGGCCGCCTCGGCCAGCACCTCGCGCCAGGTCCACCGGCGGCCCTCGAAGACCAGCCCGGTGCCGTCGTCCCCCGCGCGGGCGAGGAACAGCTCGGCCATCGTGGCGTGGGGCAGGACGGGCATGGTGGCGTCGGTCACGTCGGCATTGCACCCGGTGGGCATGGGCCGGCGCGAGGGCCGATCCCGCAGACCGGGACGACGCGACGAGGGGGGCTACCCGAAGGGCAGCGGCTCGGGCGCCAGGGAGACCGCCTTCGCCCGGGCCGCGGTGAGGCGGCGGCGGTGGTGCTGGCGGCACAGCACCTCGTAGGCGACGTCGGCCGGCACGACGCCCGCCTCGTCCACGTCGCCGACGACGATGACCTCGCCCTCGACGACCATCGCGCCGTTCTCGGTGCGCGCGTTGTGCGTGGCGCGCTTGCCGCACCAGCACAGCGCCTCGACCTGGAGCACGTTCATCCGGTCGGCGATCTCGACCAGGCGCTGTGACCCGGGGAACAGCGCGGTCCGGAAGTCGGTGAGGATGCCGAAGGCGAAGACGTCGATCTGCAACTCGTCGACGACCTTGGCGAGCTGGTCGACCTGCTCGCGCGTGTAGAACTGCGCCTCGTCGCAGATCAGGTAGTCGATCCGGCCGCCGTGGGTCAGCGACTCCACGACGTAGCGCCAGAAGTCGAAGTCCGGGCCGACCTCGATCGCGTCGTGGGTCAGCCCGAGCCGGCTGGAGATCAGTGCCTCGCCGGCCCGGTCGTGGGTGGTGAAGATCCGGCCGGCGCGGCCGCGGGCCGCGTGGTTGTGGTTCGTCTGGAGCGCCAGGGTCGACTTGCCGGAGTCCATCGTCCCGGTGAAGAAGTGCAGTTCCGCCACCGGCGGATCCTCCCACGTGTCGTGGGCCGGCACGCGGCAGGATGGGTCCCGTGACCGGACCGCTCATCACTGCCCAGGCGCTGCAGGTGCTCCTCGCCGAGGAAGTCGCGGGGGTCACGGTGCTCGACGTCCGCTACCGGCTCGGCGGACCGCCCGGTGCCGAGGAGTTCCGGCGCGGTCACGTCCCGGGTGCGGCGTACGTCGACCTCGACCGCGACCTCGCCGGGCCGGCCGGCCCGCGGGGCCGCCACCCGCTGCCGCGGACCGAGGACCTGCAGCGGGCGATGCGGGCGGCCGGGGTGTCCGACGGCCGCCCGGTCGTCGTCCTCGACGACTGGTCCGGGCACGCGGCGGCGCGGGCGTGGTGGCTGCTGCGCTTCCACGGCCACACGGACGTGCGCGTGCTCGACGGCGCCTGGCCGGCCTGGCTCGCCGCCGGCGGGCCGGTCGAGCAGGGCCCGACGACGGTGCCGGCCGGCGACTTCACCGCACGGCCCGGCGGCATGCCGGTGGTCGACGTCGAGGGGGTGCCCGGCGTCGAGGTGCTCGTGGACGCCCGGGCGCCGGAGCGGTACCGGGGCGACGTCGAGCCCGTCGACCCGGTCGCCGGCCACGTGCCCGGCGCGGTCAACGTCCCGACGTCGAGCAACCTCGCCGCCGACGGGCGCTTCCGCGACGCGACATCGCTGCGCGAGGTCTACGCAGCGGTCGGCGCCACGCCGGGGGCCGACGTGGCGGCGTACTGCGGCTCGGGCGTGACCGCGGCGCACGACGTGCTGACGATGGAGGTGGCCGGTGTGCGGGCCGCGCTGTGGCCGGGGAGCTGGAGCGAGTGGGTGGCCGAGCCGGGGCGTCCGGTGGCGACCGGCGCTACCAGTGGACGCCCTTGAGCACCCGGGCCAGCACCATCTGCTCGGACCCGCGCGTCGCCGCGCACCCGTCACCCCCGGTGCCGGCCGCGGCGGCGGTCGAGTCCGGGAACACCTGGTAGGCGAGGTTCAGCACGCGGAACGTCGTCCGCGGCGCCACGGTGTGGGCGATCGCGCCGGCGGTGCCGAGCAGCGTGCCGATCCGGTGCGGCCGCTCGACGATCGCCTCCAGCACGAGGTCGGCGGCCTGGGCGGGGGAGATCGCGGGGAACCGGTCGTAGAGCCTGGTCGGCGCGATCATCGGCGTCCGGACCAGCGGCATGTGGATGGTGGTGAAGGTGATGCCGTCGCCGACCAGCTCGCTGGCCACCACGTCGCTCCAGGAGTCCAGGGCCGACTTGGAGGCGACGTACGCCGAGAAGCGCGGCGGGTTCGTCTGCACCCCGATCGAGCTGACGTTGACGACGTGGCCGTCCTGCTGCTGCCGCATCGCCGGGAGCAGCCCGGTCACCAGGCGGATCGCGCCGAAGTAGTTGAGCTGCATCGTGCGCTCGAAGTCGTGGAACCGGTCCTCGGACAGCCTCAGCGAGCGTCGGATCGAGCGGCCGGCGTTGTTGACGACGACGTCGACCGACGGCAGGTCGCTCAGCAGGGCCGCGCAGAGGTCGTCGATCGCGTCGAGGTCGGAGAGGTCGCAGGGGTGCACGTGGGCGGTGCCCCCGCGCAGCTCGATGACCGACCTCAGGTCCTCCAGCTTGTCCTTGCCACGTGCGACCAGGACGGGGACGCCGCCGGCCTGGGCCACCTTGAGCGCGGTCACCTGGCCGATCCCGGACGAGGCGCCGGTGATCACGACGTGCTTGCCCCGCAGCGCGTCCCGGATGCGCGGGTCGCGCGCCGTGGAGGTGTCCAGGTGGTCCTCCCAGTAGGTCCACAGGGTGCGGGCGTACCCCTCGAGGTCGGGCACGCTGATCCCCGAGCCCGCGAGCGCTCGCTCGGTGCGCCGGGAGTCGAGGACGGCCGTGAACGAGGTGTGGGCGAGCACCTCGGCCGGGATGCCCACCCGGCTGGTCACCGGGTCCAGGAGCCGCTGCACGGCGGGGTTGCCCACGACGCCGGAGAGCAGCGCGGCCGGTCGCAGCACGCGCGGGAGCAGCCCGGGTCCGTCGACCGAGGTCACGAAGCGGGGAGCCCCCGCGGCGGCGCAGAAGGCGTTGACGGCCTCGAGCACCGGTCGCGGCTCGGGGTCGACCAGGTGGAAGGCCTCGCCGTCGTGCCCGGGCAGGTGGGCGAGGTGGTCCAGCGCGGAGGCCACGTAGTCGACCGGCACCACGTTGGTCGCGCCGAGGTCGAGGCCGACCATCGGCAGCCAGGCGGGCAGCGTGTCGCGCAGGGTCTTGAGGAGCGGGAAGAAGTAGTAGGGCCCGTCGACCTTGTCCATCTCGCCGGTCGCGGAGTCCCCGACGACGATCGCGGGCCGGTAGACCCGCCAGGGGACCGCCGCCTCGGCCCGGACGATCCGCTCGGCCTCGTGCTTGGTGCGGTGGTACGCCGAGGGCAGCCGCTGGCCCTCGTCGAACATCGTCTCGTCGAAGCGGCCCACGAAGTCGCCGGCCACCGCCACCGAGCTGACGTGGTGCAGGCGGCCCGCGCCGAGCGCCTCGGCGAGCT
Organism: Nocardioides sp. Arc9.136; assembly: GCF_030506255.1. Taxonomy (NCBI): domain Bacteria; kingdom Bacillati; phylum Actinomycetota; class Actinomycetes; order Propionibacteriales; family Nocardioidaceae; genus Nocardioides; species Nocardioides sp. Arc9.136. The sequence continues at coordinate 1,807,542 of NZ_CP113431.1, forward strand.
CGAGGGCGTGCCGGGTGCCCTCGACGTTCATCGCCTCGTTGGCGGCGTCGTCGGCGGTCATGTCGTAGACCGCGGCGAGGTGGAAGAAGTGCTCGACGCTCCCGGCGTGCTCGCTCACCCACGTCGGGTCGACGCCGAGCCGTGGCTCGGTGAGGTCCCCGACCACGGGGACGACCCGGTCGCTGCGCCAGCGTTGGCGCAGTGCCTCCAGCCGGGGCAGCGAGGCCGCCCGGCACAGCACGTGCACGTCGCCCTCGCGGTGGTCCAGCAGCTCCTGGACCAGCCGGCGGCCGATGAAGCCTGTGGCGCCGGTCACGAAGTACGACATGGCGGGAGGCTACTCCCGGATCACTCCTGCTTGCCGCCGCCGAACATGATCTCGTCCCAGCTGGGGACCGAGGCGCGGCCGCCCTTCTTGCGGACCGCTCGCCGTGGCGGCGGCTGCTCGGCGGGCTCGGGGTCCGGCTCGGGCTCGTCGCGCACGGCTGGCTGCTCCGTGGTCGGTGCCTCGGCGTCGGCGGACCCGCGGTCGAGCGCGGCCGCGTCGGCGGCCTCCTCGGCCAGCGCGCGCTCCTGCTCGGCGGCGCCCGGCTCGGTGGCGGGGGCGGTGTCCAGGAACGCCTCGACCGGCTGGTCGTCGTTGACCAGCTGGATGGCGTCGTCGCCCAGCTCGTCGCCCGGCTCGCCGCCGAGCGGCAGCTCCTGGTCCACGAGGTCGACGGTGGTGAGCCGGCGCTGGCGGGCCTGCTGGAGGTCGTCGCGCGCCGGCTCGGGCTCGGGCAGGGCCTCGCCGACCAGCCAGCGGGCGTCGTCGTTCTCCAGGAGCACGAAGTTGCCCGGCATGTCGAAGACCAGCTCGGCGATCCCGCTGCGCTGGGTGGTCTCGTACGCCGCGACCAGCGCCCAGCGGCCGTCGTCGCGGCGCCACGAGTCCCACTCGACGGTCCCGGCGTCGCCGTGCACCGAGCGCAGGTGGGCCTCCACCGCCTCGCCGAGGGTGCGGGCCGTCCCCGAGGCCTCACCGGCGCGGCGACGTACCGAGGACCGCTGGGCCCGGTCGGCCACGTGGCGGCGCTCGTCGAGCACCGGCCCGGCGAAGGCCATGATCTTCTCGACCGAGGTGCCCGCGGCTGCCGCGACGTCCTCCGTCGACGCCCCCGCCCGGATCCGGGCCTGGATGTCGCGGGGCCGGAGGGTGCTCTCCATCTGCTTCTCCATACGTCTCGGCGGGTGCTGGCGCAGGGCGCTCCGGAGGCGCTGGTCGATGTCGAGCTCGTGCTCGCCACCGGCGTCGTCGGTCAGCAGCAGACGCGTCCCGTCCTCGCTCACTCCGGTGAGCTCGAGGTGCGCCATGGGTGTCTGGTCCTTGCCCGGTCGTTCCTGCTGGTCGTGGGCCCAGAGCCTACGCCAGCCGACCCGCGCGGCCGGGTAACCTCCGAGCGTGCCGACACTCGTCGTCCTCGACCTGGTCGGGATCTTCGTCTTCGCCATCTCCGGCGGCCTGGTCGCCGTCCGCAAGGACCTCGACGTCTTCGGCGTGCTGCTGCTGGCCGGGACCACCGGTCTCGGTGGCGGGTTCGTCCGCGACGTGCTGATCGGGGTCACCCCGCCCACGGCGTTGGCCGACTGGCGCTACCTCGTGGTCCCGGCGGTCGCCGGCCTGCTGACTTTCGGCTACCACCCGGTGCTGGGCCGGATGGAGCGGACGGTCAACGTCTTCGACGCCTTCGGCCTGGCGCTCTTCTGCGTCGCCGGGGCGCTGAAGGCGCTCGACCACGGGCTGGGCCCCGTGCCGGCGGCGCTCCTGGGGATGACCACCGGGATCGGCGGCGGCGTCCTGCGCGACCTGCTGGCCGGGCGGGTGCCGGTGGTGTTCCGCGGCGAACTGTACGCGACGCCGGCGCTCGCCGGGGCGCTCGTCGCCGTGGTCGGCACCGAGCTCGAGGTGAACCGGGTGCTCGTCAGCGTGGTGGGTGCGGCGGTGTGCCTCGTGTGGCGCCTGCTCGCGCTGCTGCGGGGGTGGCAGGCACCCCGCCCGCAGGGCGCCGCGAGCGTCTGAGCCGGTCCGGGCGGCCGGTCCGAGGTTCCTGGCTCCTCGCCGGCGGACCGATGAGTTGCCGCACTGTCGGTGGTCGGTGCCACTGTGATCCACATGACACCAGACCTCGCGATCGAGACCCGCGGCCTCGTCAAGACCTTCGGTGAGACCCGGGCCGTCGACGGCGTCGACCTCACCGTCCCGGTCGGCGGCGTGTACGGCGTGCTCGGGCCGAACGGCGCCGGGAAGACCACGACCATCCGGATGCTCGCGACGCTGCTGCCGCCCGACGGCGGCACCGCCCGCGTGCTGGGCCACGACGTGGCCACCAAGGCGGCGACGGTCCGGTCCCGCGTCGCGCTGACCGGCCAGTTCGCCTCGCTCGACGAGGACCTCTCCGGGCAGGAGAACCTCGTGCTCGTCGCGCGCCTGCAGGGCTACGACCGCTCCGGCGCACGTCGCCGGGCGACCGAGCTGCTCGAGGCCTTCGACCTGGGCGCAGCGGCGCGTAAGCAGGTCAAGGCCTACTCGGGCGGCATGCGTCGGCGCCTCGACATCGCGGCCTCGATCGTCGTCCGGCCCGACCTGATGTTCCTCGACGAGCCGACGACCGGCCTGGACCCCCGCAGCCGCAACCAGGTGTGGGAGATCGTCCGGGCGCTGGTGCGCGCGGGCACGACGGTGCTGCTGACCACCCAGTACCTCGAGGAGGCCGACCAGCTCGCCGACCGGATCGCCGTCATCGACCACGGCCGGGTGATCGCCGAGGGCACCAGCGGCGAGCTCAAGGCCTCCGTCGGGTCCGGCGCGGTGAAGGTGCGGGTGGCCGACCCCGCCGACCGCGAGCCGCTCGCCGCGCTCCTGGCCGAGGAGCTCGGCGCCGACCCGGTCCTCGACTCCGACCCGGCGTCGGTGTCCTTCCGGGTCACCGACCCCACCCGGGTGGCCGGTGCCCTGCACCGGGCGGGCGAGCGGGGCCTCGGGATCTCGGAGTACTCCCTCGGCCAGCCCAGCCTCGACGAGGTCTTCCTCGCCCTCACCGGCCGCCCGGCGGAGGACCCGACCGCCGCCACCGCCACCGACCAGCCGACCACCGAAGGAGTCCCGGCATGACGACGACCGCGCGGACCGAGCACGGCCGCAGCACCGACCACGCCCCGTCCCTCGACGCCTCGGTGATCGCCGTCGTCGGGGGCGCCGAGCGGCCCCGCCACGCCGGCCCGGTCTCGGCGTCGGTGACCTACGGGTGGCGGGCGCTGCTGAAGATCAAGCACGTCCCCGAGCAGCTCTTCGACGTGACGATGTTCCCGATCATGTTCACGCTGATGTTCACCTACGTCTTCGGCGGGGCGATGGCGGGCTCACCGGGGGAGTACCTCCAGTACGCCCTGCCCGGGATCCTCACCCAGACGGTCGTGTTCATCACGATGTACACCGCGCTCACCATCAACACCGACATCGAGAAGGGCGTCTTCGACCGGTTCCGCTCGCTGCCGGTGTGGCGTCCGGCGCTGCTGGTGGGCGCGTTGCTCGGGGACACGCTCCGCTACGCAATCGCGTCGCTGGTCGTGCTGGCGGTCGGCCTGGCCATCGGCTACCGCGCGCCGGGCGGCGTCCTGGGCGTGCTCGCGGCGGTGGTCCTGCTCGTGCTGTTCTGCGTGTCGCTGACCTGGGTCTGGCTGATCGTGGGGCTGAAGGTCCGCACCCCCAACGCGGTGATGGGGACCTCGATGATGGTGCTCTTCCCGCTGACGTTCGTCTCCTCGGTGTTCGCCCCGCCGGAGACGATGCCGGGCTGGCTGCAGTCCTTCGTCGACATCAACCCGATCACGCTGCTCGTCGAGGCCGCCCGCGGGCTGATGAACGACGCCGCGGACGCCGGCGACATCCTGGTCGTGGTGCTGATGTCGGTCGCCATCACCGCGGTCTTCGCGCCGATCGCGCTGCGGCTCTACAACCACAAGACCTGAGCACCGCGCGGCCGCCCGGGTGACCGGCGGTGGGCGGCGTCAGCCGTGCCGGACGACGACCCGGCCGGCGTCGACCTCCCACCGCTGGTCGAGGTCGACGTTCTCGAGCAGCCTGCGGTCGTGGGAGACGAGCAGCAGCGCACCGTCGTACGACGCCAGCGCCTGCTCGAGCTGCTCGATCGCCGGCAGGTCGAGGTGGTTGGTGGGCTCGTCGAGCACGAGCAGGTTGACCCCGCGGGCCTGCAGCAGCGCCATCGCCGCGCGGGTCCGCTCCCCGGGGGAGAGCCGGCCGACCGGGCTGGTGACCTGGTCGGCCTTGAGCCCGAACTTCGCCAGCAGCGTGCGGACCTCGGCCTGGGTCAGCTCGGGCACCACCGCCTCGAAGGCGGCCCCGAGGGGCAGGTCGTCGTCGAGGCCGGTGCGGGCCTGGTCGATGACGCCGATCGCGACGGAGGCGCCGAGCGACGCGGACCCGGTCCCGGGCGCGGTCCGGCCGAGGAGCAGCCGCAGCAGGGTGGTCTTGCCGGCGCCGTTGGGACCCGTGATGCCGATCCGGTCGCCGGCGCTGACCTGCAGCGAGGCCGGTCCGAACGTGAAGTCGCCCAGCCGGAGCGTCGCCTCGTTCAGCGTCGCGACCACCGAGCTGGACCGCGGTGCCGCCGCGATGTCGAACTGCAGCACCCACTCCTTGCGCGGCTCCTCGACCTCCTCGAGCCGGGCGATCCGGGACTCCATCTGCCGCACCTTCTGCGCCTGCTTCTCCGAGGACTCGGTCGCGGCGCGGCGGCGGATCTTGTCGTTGTCCGGGCTCTTGCGCATCGCGTTGCGGACGCCTTGGGAGCTCCACTCGCGCTGGACCCGGGCCCGCTTGACCAGGTCGGCGCGGGTGTCGGCGTACTCCTCGTAGGCCTCCCGGGCGTGCCGGCGGGCGACCGCACGCTCCTCGAGGAACGCGTCGTACCCGCCGTCGTAGACCGTCACCTGCCCCTGGGCGAGGTCGAGCTCGACGATCCGCGTGACGCACCGCGCCAGGAACTCCCGGTCGTGGGAGACCAGCACCACCCCGCCCCGCAGCCCCTGGACGAAGGCCTCCAGCCGCGCGAGGCCGTCGAGGTCCAGGTCGTTGGTCGGCTCGTCGAGGAGCACGACGTCGAACCGGCTCAGCAGCAGCGCCGCCAGCGCGACGCGCGCCACCTGGCCGCCGGAGAGCGAGGTCATCAGGGTGTCGGGACCGAGCGCGAGCCCCAGGTCGGCGAGCACGGGCCCGACCCGGTCCTCGAGGTCCGCAGCGCCGCTGGCCAGCCACCGGTCGAACGCCGCGGCGTACGCGTCGTCGGCACCTGCCTCGCCCGAACCGAGCGCCGACGCGGTCGCCTCCATCGTCTCCGTGGCCTCGGCGGCACCCGTGCGTCGCGCGAGGTACTGCGCGACGGTCTCGCCGGGCACCCGCTCGTGCTCCTGCGGGAGGTAGCCGACGAACGCGTCGGTGGGGGCGAGCTCGACGGTCCCGGCCATGGGCGGCACCGCACCCGCGAGCAGCCCGAGCAGGGTCGACTTGCCCGCGCCGTTGGCGCCG